>NZ_CALFBQ010000053.1 GCF_937951745.1 uncultured Chloroflexus sp. | reverse complement strand
CCACCGTGCGCAGTCAGCAGTGCCGCCGTTTGTTGTTGGTAGATCGCCGCTGCCTGCTCAGGGTCGCGATAGTAGGTTGGCACCGGAAAAACCTGCTCGGCCTGCACCGGCACGTGATCGAGCAGCGTTTGGCGAGTGGCGCGGTAGGTGTTTTCGGTATCGTCAAACGGAACATACCGCTCATCGGCAAACAGCACACTTACTGTGCCCCAGTCGATCTGTTCACGCAACGGCGGGTTAGCCAAGAGCGGGTAGAGGCGCGTCGTCAAACTACCTCCTGAAAGTGCCACAAGCGCCTTCCCGCGCTCGTTAATCGCTGCCGCCAACTGCGTGGCCACCAGCGCCGCCGCTGCCCGGTACAGCTCATCGGCGCTGTCGTAGACCTCAATGGTGCGCTGTGGAGTCATAGTGCCATTCCTTGTGGTATAGCTGAGGCGCTATTCCTGTGCGGGATCGCGATGAGTGCGTTACCACCGAGAACGCAGAGAACGCCGAGTGATAATCCCCCCTCTGCATCCGCTGTGGTATCCCTTCTGCTATCCCGCCGTTACGGTTAAACAGTTGGGGAATGTTTTTATCTCCGCCTTCACCCCTACCCCACGTGGCGAGAGAGGCGATCAGCGAATTTCGGCCATGTACCTGCCAATGCCGCAACGCTACGGCGTCGATGATCCCACGACCACAAGCTCGGCCAGCATGCGCCGCGCTGCTTCCGCATCAGCCTCGTGCGGCAACCCGCGCACATAGCGATCGCAGGCGCTCCACGCGCAGGTTAGCAGACGCAACATCTGTAACCGCTCGCTCTCAGCTTGGCTCAAGGCGCCGGCGCTGCAATAGCCCTCATACAAGCCCTCACACCACGCTGCCGGCAAGTGCGCCCGCAGGCCAAACGCCAGATCAAAGAGGCCGTCGCCGCTGATGAACCAACCCGGTTCTTCCAATGCCTCTAAGTGGACGTGCTGGCCGCCTACTGTGCAACGCACCGCCTGCGGGCCAAGATTGCCGTGGATCAACACCGGCGTTGGACAATCAAGCCGCGGATCGGCGAGCGCCGTCTGCAATGCCTGCACCTCTTCGGCACTAAAGACCAACTGCGGCGCTGGCGGGCTGGCCAACCGCTGACCAATCGCTTTTAAGACGTGCTGCCAGCTTAGCCGCGGCCACCTCCCACTGATGGTTGGCCGGCCCGCCCCCGGCATGCGCTGCCGGTGCAGCCGCCGCAAGGCTCGTCCCGCTTGGCGGGCAATGCTGTGGAGCAAGTGGTCATCAGCCAGCTCTGCCGCCGTCTGGCCAGCAATAAAACTCTCGACCGTATATGCAAAAGGCACGAAGGTTTTGCTCAGATCGCGATGAATGATACGCGCTCCCGGCACTCCTTCCAGCGCCATTCCCCGCAAGAAAGCCACATGCGCAGCCAGATCATCTTCCGGCGCGACCCGCAAGATAACGTGCTCGGTGGGCAAGGTCAACCGTACTAGCAGATGGCGCTCAGTTTGCCGGTAGAGCGTCGCCGCCTGCGGGCGCAAATTTAATGCCCGCACCACCATGCCGGTATAGTCACCCAACCGGCTCAAGCTGCGCTGCCACGCTTCACTCAACTCAGTTGCCGCTGGCGAGATAAAGTGATTGAGATGGCGAAAGTCAGTGACGATCATGGCGTTGCTGGCGCTAGTGCCGGTAAGCTAAAGCGAGCCGCTCGCCCGCCAATCCGATCCACAATCCAGATGCTGCCGTCTGTCGCGACAACCAACCCGCTGGGGCTGACAATCGGCACACCATCCTTGCCCACCCCCGTCCAACGCAATAGCGCCTCACCGCCAGCGTTCGCTGTCAGCACGTGCTGGCGCGACGGCACTGCTGCGTAGACCATCCCGTCAGTACTGACCGTCAGCATGGGGTCGTCGTAAGTATTGGCTTGCCAACCCGCCACCGGCCATGTCACCAATGGGGTAGGATCGATCCGGCCATCGGCGGCGCGGGTAAAGACCTGCACCCGCCCGTTCCACGTATCGGCCACATAGAGATTGCCAGCGGCGTCGAAGGCAAGGCTAGTCGGTTCGTTGAATTGGCCGGGGGCGCTGCCGGCGCCGCCGAATTGGTACAGGAAGTTGCCGTTGCTGTCGGTGACGACGATTCGCTTGTTGCCGGTATCAGCGATATAGACGTTGCCGGTGGAGTCAACCGCCACTCCGCGCGGCCCGAAGAAGCCGAGCGGCGCGGTAGCATTGCGAGCCGGATCGCCTTCAGTAATCGTCGCCCGCCGCCCGTCGCCCAAATCGAGATCGCCGCTGCCCCAGCTCGCTACCGGGCGCAAGCCGGCGTCGTATTTCACAATCCGCGCATTCCACGTATCGGCGACGTATAAGTTACCCTGCGCATCGAAAGCTAAGCCGCGCGGTTCGTAGAACTGATCAAGCCCGTTACCCTGCGTGCCGAAATTGCGCAGCAGGGTACCATCCGCCGCAAAGACCTCGATCCGGTGATTGAGTGTATCGGCCACGTAGATATTCCCCTGCCGATCAATAGCAATCCCGGTAGCGCCACCGCTTCCGCTCGACAACCTGATCTCGTTGAGCGCGGCGAGGCGGAGCGACGGCGCGGCAGTCACAGTCGTGGTCGCCTGCCCGACGCCGCCGGCCAGATCGCGCCGCAGCCACACCTCCACTTCGCGCGCGCCGGGCACGAGCGGCTCCGGCAATTGGCGGAAGAGCAGATAGCGGCCTAACGCCGGCCAGTTCTCGCTCCGGAACGGCCACAACAGCGCGTCAAATGGCCCGTTCAATTCGCTGCTGAGGTCGCGCCCACAATCCTCTTGCGCCGCTGCGGCTGACCACGTGCTGTAGTAAAACCGCTTATAACCGGGGCTGCGCGGGGCGCATTTGCTACCTTCAGGGAACCACCAATTGAATACGCCCGCTTTGCCGTAGGGCTGCACATACGACTCGCGTAATATATCGCGTAGCCGATCGGTCACATACGGCCGGTAGAGCATCACCATCGGCGCCAGATCACGGTTACCGTCAGGCATCGTTACCGTCAGTTGATCGACCGACGGCACGCGCCCCAATTCGCTGCCATTCACCCAGACGATGTTCTTAAAGTCGCGCAGATACCACTGTAAGGGCCATGCCAGCGATCCCTCGGCAGTACGGTCACCGCCATCGAGAATGAGCGGCATTGTCAAGCCGCCAGTGGTATCTTGCGGGCTACGATTGCCCCGTGTCAAATTGATCGCCAAATCGCGAATATCAGCAGCGTACCGCGGTACGTCGGGAGCGGTTTGGGTGTAGATCAATGGCTCAACCGGCACGTCAGGATGGTCATAGACTACTAACCACGAAGCGCGGATCATATATGCTGACAGCACGGTTGCGACCGTCAGCCCCAATGCTACAAGGATCGGCTTGACCCCCAACCGCCCAATCAAGGTGAGCAGCGCATAGATCAAGCCAAATACGATCAGCAGCGGAATAATCGCTTGCAGAAATGCGTTTTGACTGCCGCTGCCCAACCGCCAGAAAGTCACGCCGATTGCTGCCGCTAGCAAGATCACGATGAGCGGGATCAACCAGATTTGCGCCGGCGACCGCTCACGCCGGATCAGATCGATCATCCGCCCAATCACCCACGCGGCCAGCAAGTTCCCCGGCAACGCCATATGTACAACTAGCCACGGCATCTTTTCGCCGGCCCACGAAAAGATGATGATCGCGGTAAAGAACCAAAACACTACCAGCAAGGGGTAGAGTGGCCACGGCGCGAACGTGGTGAGAGGCACCACTACGTCAACATCAGTCTCATCCTGCTCAGTTTCCTTCGGCGCCGGCTGCACCGCGCGCCGGCCCGCCAACCACCGCCGGACAACCGCTACCATCATAGCAACCACCACGCCGATCCCACTGAGCACTGCGAGCGGTTCGTACAGCGGCAGCAACATCAGGTAGTAATACCACGGTTGATCACCGCGGGCATACTCTTGCTGACTACCCAACCAATAAATCAGACCGGCAGTAATACCATCAATGGCACCGGGCAAATAGGTAAAGAAACTTGTATAGAGCACCAGATAAATACCACCGAGAATTGCCAATGCCGTCCACAGGACGAACCGCTCTTGTTGCCAGAGTTGGATCAAGCGAGTGGTCAAGATCGGCTCCGGCGGCCACAATCGTTGGCAGAGCCATGCCAATACCAAGGCCGAAGCAACTAAGAAGGCTTTTTCACCGACGTATAAGCCGCGGCCAAACGGCAACGGCGGGTTGATAACCATCAGCGCGACACAGATGCCGATCACTGCCAGCAGCACGATGTTGAGATACCGGGCAAACCGGCTTTCGGCCAGCAATCGCATCAGCACAAAGATACCAAAGATAAAGAGCAGGATGTAGTACAGCTCATGGGTAGCAATCGCCAACGCCAGCCCGGCTGCCGTCAAATATAGCCACTGTCGCCGACCAGTGTCGATCCAGCGCAGCGCCCCGATTACCATCCACAGCTCCCACAATACCATCAGACCATCGTGGCGAGCAAAGCGGGTATAGTAGAGCAACGTCGGTGAAAAGCCAAGCAACAGTGCAGCAATCAACGCCCCAGCGCGACCAAGGTACGGCCGCAGCCACCACGCCGACGCCACTAGCCCAATCCCGGCCAGCGCCATCGGCAAGCGCGCCTGTGCATCGCCGTCACCAAATAGGAAATAGACCAGCGCAGTGAGGAAGTAGAGCGACGGGCCGTGGTAAACCGGATCGTAACAATAGGTCTCGTGAAACACATTCCCACGAGGATTGCCGTTTTCATCCAGACCGCTCCAGCACGAAAACGCTCCTGCGCCACTGTAGAGTCGCCAGCTCGACCACGCATGGATCGACTCATCGTGGTGGAGCGCCATGCGCTCAAGCCCCCACAGATGGGCAATCACGCTGGTCAAGACGATCAACGCATAAAGCGCCGTCTCCCACCGCAGCCAACCGGCCCGCAAGCGCCGGTCGAGCAACGTATCAGTTGTCAGGGTTTGTATCGCCATAGCATCAATGCAAGAGCCACCAATTCGCTCGTATCATCCTTTACAGCGCGGGCCACCCGCCTACCTGCTCATCCAGCTCAATCCTACACGGTCACAGCACTACTGTACCCTAGGAATAGGGCATAACAGACCTACCCCTACCGCTCCGGCATCCGCAGCGATCCACCCAACCCCACCCCAATCTGCCGCGCCAACTCCGGGCGCACCGCGATGACGAAATCGGTCGAACCCAACCCAGCCGGCGGCTGGCGAAACATCAAGTAGCGCCACAATTGCGCCGACGTTTCATAATCAAACGGGTTCCGCAGCAGCCGGTCGAGCAGCGAATTGCCATTCAACCGATACGCTTGATCTTCGGGGAACCACCAGCGCAGGGGGTAGCGCTGCACCACGAACTCCTCTAAGTACGCCCGATTTTCGGGATAGCGGTCGAGGTTCTCTTGCAAGAGCAATACTGCTTGCACCTCTTCTGCCGGCGGCCCGTTTAAGCGGCCTCCCGGAACATAGATCGCTCCCGGCCAATCGCGCAAATACCAGAGCCACACCGTCTCGTTATCGTACATCACCGGCAAGCGCGTACCGCCGCCGCGCCGCATCGCCGCTTCTTCCAATCGCCTGATCACCCGCATCACGTCAGGGGAAGTCTGGGTATAGACCATCATCTCACGAGCGACATCACCGGTCTGATAAGCAAGGCGGACGCTGCTACGCACCGTGTACAGGCCAATTACAACAGCGAGCCAAATGGCCGTAATCGCCGCCATCACCCTCCATCCCCAGCGCAAACCAGCGCCAATCACCAGCAGGATGAAGAGCGTCATTGTGAAGAGGACTACCATCCACGGCTGGATCGGTGAGGCTGGCCCAGCGGCAACCGTGATCGAGAGCAACAAAAAACCAAGGCAAACAATAAGCGTAAAGAGGAGACCAAAACCAAGGAGCGCCCCTTTCGGCAAGCCCAACGCTCCCGGACGCCATTCATCCAGCCAGCGCCAGCTGCCAGACGGCATTGGTGCTACATCACCAGCGCCGGCCACACCACTCCGGTCAGTCATTACCGGTGCTTCCACCTCTGCCGTCGTCTCGTGCCACCCCATTGACCAACGAGCCACCTCTTGTTGGGCGAGTGAAATCAGCTTCGCCAACGCCCATGCAAACAACAGAGTCAGCGGTAGCGTAAGATGGATCGTCAGCCACGGCATTTTCTCGCCGGCCCACGTGTAGATGCCAAACGCGGCCACTGACCACCATGCGATCAAGCCAATCGCAAACGCTTCTGGCCAACGCTGGCGCACCGCTTGGATCGCCAGCGGCAAACCGACCGCCGCGCCTAACAGCAGCAACGGCTCGTAAGTAGCGAGGATCACGGCATAGTAATGGCCGGGTTGGCTGCCACGCTGCACGTTATGTTGCGCCAACCAATAGAGCAACGAACCGGCCACCCCCGAAATCAGGCCGAGCAGGTTGGTGAACATTGCCGTAAACAGCAATGTATAGATCGTGCCGGCAATGGCCAACGCCACGTACCAACGCCGATCCGCCGCCAGACTCGCCACCACCGTCGCCGCCGGATCGTCGCGTGCCAGTGCTCGTTCCCACGGCGTTGCGCCGCTCGCATCGCGCCGGCACCAAATCAGCCAGATCAGCAGCGCTAACCCACCAGTGAGCAGGATCACCACGCTGATCACCGCCGGATGGTTTACAAACCGGCCAATGTCGGCTAGATAGCGCACAGCATTCTCCCACACGGTACGTCCGCCATCGCTATCCGACCGGTTACGCACTAACAGCGCATACCCGTTGTCTTCAGTTTCCAGCGGCGGCCAACCAAAGATCGGCCCCGGCTGATCAACCACAATCACGCCGTTCACGTCACGCTGGGCATGGTGCCCGCCATCAACCACGGCAGTGCCGGGCAACACAAAAATCAGCAACACCAACGCCACGCCCAACCCGCCAATGATCGCTAATCCCGGCCGGTACACTTGCCAGCAGAAGATCGCTGCCAGTGGCGCAGCTATGATCAAGGTATAGAGGTAGGTCGTCTCTTGATTGGTCAACATCAACGCCAACGCCGCCGCTCCTAGATAGAGCCAGCGCGGACGAGGATCAGCAGCGTAGCGCACGATCGCCACCAAAACGAGTATCTCAAAGACGACCGAGTAAATATCGTGGCGAAAAAAGCGCCCTACATAGAGCGCTACTGGCGAGATCAGCAAGTAGAGGCTTGCAATCAGCGCCGCCGTTCGCCCAATCACCGGCCGTAGCAAGATTGGACTAAGGGTGAGGGCAATGCTGAACAAAGCTGCACTGAGACGTGCGGTCGTATCATTATCGCTAAACAGAAAGAAAAAGAATGCGCCAAGGTGGTAGAGCAGCGGCCCGTGCAAGAGTGGGTCATGCATATAGCCACGCCCACTGAAGAGGTACCATGAATACGCGGCGTGCAGCGTTTCGTCGTGGTGCAACGCGCGATCACCCAATGCCCACAACCGGCTCACAATCGCGAGCACTGCGATCACCGCATAGACCACCTGTTCAACTGTAGGAGTCCAGCGCCGTGTAACGGCTTCAGGCATCGACATAGTTTTCAGCACGCCGTGATATGTTTATCGAAGTCGCAGGCATTGTACACGAACGCTAGACGCAGAGCAAGCGTAGAGATTCTCTTCCCGCCACCGCTTGTCATTGCGAGTAGATATAGGCCCACGCCGAGGGGCTGCAACACCAGATTCTCTTCCCGCCACCGCTTGTCATTGCGAGGGCGCGTAGCACCCGCAGCAACCCCCTGCTTTAGCGAAGACAACCGCTGTGCGCCTCCTCTCGCCCGCGCAGGAGATTGCTTCACCGCCGCCGGCGGCTCGCCCTGATAAGGCATGCCCAGTACAACATCGAGTGCCGCAGTGTGACTGCCGCAATCGATAGCCTCAATACGGAAAAAAGTCCTCTGGCATCACCTGCACATCCTTCAAAATCGCGATCACCCGCTGATCATCGCGCCGCACCTGACTGATCTGCCCGCTCACATAACGTTCTTGCTCGCGCCAATAGACCGTATCGCCTTGCCGCAAATCGATCAACGCCGGACGCAAATAGCCACCAGCACAATCAATCACAATCCGTTGCTGGCTCAGCTCATCAACCGGCAAATCGGTATACCGCCGGCCATACCCACGCCGGATAACTGAAATGGTGCGAAGGGATGGTTGTGCCATAATAATGTTAAATGTTTGCCAATGCGTAATTGCTACCTCGCTTGATCAACGAATCCAAGCCGCAAAGTGTCCAACGGGGGTGGGAATGTAGCGAACCGCCACCAACATCCAGCCATCAAATCCCGCACTCCACCTACCTCCCCTACTCCCTATTCCCCACCCTTTACTCCCTACTTCCCCACTCGCAGCAATGCAAACAAGGTCACCCCTAGCAACCGGATCACGCCGGCCACCAACAACATCGGCACAATCCCGATCACGTCAGCAAACAGTGTTGCCACCAGCGGCATCACAAACAGCGCAAGGTTTTGCAAGGTTTGAAACAGCCCAACATACGTCGCCTGCCGCTCAGCGGGAATCGTGCTCAACACCAAATCAAAATTGACTAGATCGTTGCCGGCGACACAGAACGTTACCAGTCCGGCCAGCACGGCCAGCAACCACGGTGAATCGGTCAGCGCCACCCCAAACGGGTACAACGCCATGCCGAGACTGCTCGCCAGCAACACGCCGCTATTGCCCAACCGTGGCGCCGCCGCCGACCAAACCGCGTATGCGACCAGCAGCACTCCATTGCCGACCATGCTAATCAAGCCGATCCAGCTATCGTTAAGCCCGGTCTCGCGCACGTAGTAGAGCGGTAACAGGGGGATCGCCATCGCCACACCGCTGCGGAACACAAATGCGCTCCACGCATAGTGCATAAACGCCGGCGGCGCTTGCTTCAGCGCCACAAGTAACGAATTATCACCGCGCTGAGTCGCTATCGGGGTGCGTTCGGGCAACGTAATCGCCCGCGAAAAGAAAAAGCTCAGCAATCCGCCAGCGACCGAGCCGATAAAGACGACTTGATAGTTGAGCGGAAAGGGTATTTGATCAAGTACTCTGCCGATCAACGCTACCGTTACTGCCGTCGCCAAGCCCAGCATCGACCAGCGCATACTCATTAGCGCATAGCGGCGCTGCAGCCCAGCCACCCCGCCCATCACAATCGTAAACGCGACATTGACAAAGGTTGAGGGGATCGTCACGAGTGCCCAGATAATGATAATCATCCACGGCACTGCGGTGAGCGGCAAAATGAACGGCAATAGGCCGAATACCGCATACGAGGCCAGCACCCAGAACCGCATGCCCGAATACCAGACCACAATGTTGCTTTGCCGTTCGAGGAACCGCCCGATCGGCAAGGCAAACAGCGCGCCGGCCAGCGCCGGCAGCGAGGTAATCATGCCTACCAGCAAGCTCGATGCACCCAAACGGGCTAAAAAGACGGGCAAAAACACACTCACCCCGGTGACGATCCCAACCCCAATGCCATCAATCAGCACGTTGCGAATATTGCGTTCAGTGACATCGGTTGGACGTACCAGCGCGCGCAACTCGGCGCGCGAGATGAGCGGTCGCATGCTGCTGCTGCCTTTGATCGGCTCACACTCCGCGGTGAGCGATCTTCGATCGGTGTGAAAATCAGTGCGCGGCCACGTGGCCGCGCAAGTGGGGTGGTGGGCGATACTGGACTCGAACCAGTGACCTCATCGGTGTGAACGATGCGCTCTAACCAACTGAGCTAATCGCCCGCGTTCTGGCGAAGAGTATAGCACATCTGGCCGGTTTGTGCAAATCACTGATCCCAGCTATACTATGCTCATACAGAGCTGTTGCCGATCATTGAACGTTCATCTGCTGCTCGTTCGTTCCATCGCAGCCCGAAGTCTCACCCGACCCGTATTTGCTTAGCTGACGGGTTGATCATATTTTTACGGTCATGCCTATGACGGTTCCATCAGCACCGCTGCCCGATGTGCAGCCAGTTCTTGAGTCGCGCTATTTCAATCGTGAATTAAGCCTGATCGAGTTTAACCGCCGCGTGCTCGAAGAGGCGATGGATCCGCGTAACCCGCTGCTCGAGCGGGTGAAGTTTCTGGCTATTTTTGCCTCTAACCTCGATGAGTTCTTCATGATCCGGGTCAGCGGCATTAAGCAACAGATCCGCGCCGGCGTTCAGAAACGATCGCCCGACGGCCAAACCCCCAGCGAGCAGTTGAGCGCTATTCGCCGCACCCTGTTGCCGATTCTTGAACAAGAGCGCGATCTGCTGCTGAACGATCTGCTCCCGGCGCTGCACGAACATGGTATTTCGATCCTGAATACCGTCGCCCTCAACGAAGCACAACGGGCATGGGTCGCCGACTATTTCCGTCGCCAGATCTTCCCGGTGCTGACGCCGTTGGCGTTCGATTCGAGCCGGCCGTTCCCTTTTATCTCGAATTTGAGCCTCAATCTGGCTGTGGTCATCCGCGATCAGGCCAAAGGCGAGCTCTTTGCCCGCATCAAGGTACCCGAAGTCTTGCCGCGGCTTATTCCTTTGCCCACCGAACTTTGCCCGCCTAAAGGCGATATTCCGCCCGGCCGTTGTCATTGCTTCGTCTGGCTTGAACAGGTGATCGCCGATCATCTCGAACAACTCTTTCCCGGCATGAATGTAGTTGAGGTCTATCCCTTCCGCGTTACCCGCAACGCCGATGTCGAGATTGAAGAAGACGAAGCAGATGATTTGTTGGCAACCATTGAACAGGGCCTGCGCCAGCGTCGCTTCGGCGAAGTGGTGCGCTTAGCGATTGACGATGGCATGCCTGAACGGATTTGCCAGTTGCTCGCCGCCAATCTCAAGGTTGGCCCCGAAGACATCTATTCGGTGCGCGGCCCGCTCGGCTTAAGTGATTTAATGCAATTGACGCGCCTTGATCGCCCCGATCTGAAGGATCCGCCGTATGTGCCGCGGCTGCCAGCGATGCTGAAGAACGGGAATAATATTTTCGATACCATCCGACAGGGTGATATTTTGCTCCACCATCCGTACCACTCGTTTACGCCAATCATTGATTTTATTCAGGCTGCTGCCGAAGACCCAAATGTGCTGGCGATTAAGCAAACCCTCTACCGCGTGGGGCGCAATTCGCCCATCGTGCAGGCGCTCATGCATGCCCGCGAGCAGGGCAAACAGGTGACGGTAGTGGTTGAACTCAAAGCCCGTTTCGACGAAGAAAACAATATTACATGGGCGCGGGCAATGGAACGGGCCGGTGTGCATGTCGTCTATGGCTTGGTTGGCCTCAAAGTGCATGCCAAACTAGCCATGGTTGTACGCCAAGAGAGCGATGGCATTAGGTGTTATGTCCATCTCGGCACCGGTAACTACAACGCGGTGACAGCCCGAGTCTACACCGACCTTGGCCTGCTCACCTGCCGGCCCGAAATTGCCGCCGATGTGGTTGATCTGTTCAATTATTTGACCGCTTACAGCCGGCAGAAGGAGTACCGCACCCTCTTGGTCGCTCCGGTCAATCTGCGCCGGCGTATGATCGAACTGATTGAAGAAGAGATTGCGCTCCACCGCTTGCACGGCAATGGCCGGATTATCTTTAAGATGAACGCACTGGTCGATCGCAAGATCATTGATGCCCTTTACGCCGCCTCGCAAGCCGGCGTCCAGATCGATCTGATCGTGCGCGGGATGTGCTCGCTCCGCCCGCAAGTGCCCGGTCTATCCGACAACATCCGCGTGCGGTCGATTGTCGGCCCGTATCTCGAACATAGCCGGATCTACTATTTCTACCACGGGGGCAAACCCAAGATTTACATCGGCAGCGCTGATATGATGGAACGCAATCTCGATCGCCGTGTCGAGGAACTCTTCCCGCTGACCGATCCGGCAGCAGTGCATTACGTTACCGAGACGTTGTTGACGACCTATCTGGCCGATAATGTGCGCGCCCGCGAACTGCAACCTGATGGCCGTTACGTGCGGGTGACACCCAACGGCCACGAAGTGATCGATAGCCAAGACCCGGCCCGGATTATTCCCGGCTGCTGACCGGAGCCATCTGGCGCAGCCGCCGTTTGAGGTCAAGCGCGGCAAGGGTAAAACCGCCATCAGCGCCGTCAACAAAGTGAATCTGGCGCCCCATCCGCTCGAAGACCACGCAGGTGAGCATCACCTCTGGCGAGCGGTGCGCACCAAACACTAGCTCACCCGCTGCAGCGCGCGCTTCCAACCATGCGAGTAGTTGTGCATGCTGCTCATCATCGCCCGAAATGATCATCCGCAGCACATCATCGTATTTGCGATAGTCGGCTGCCGTCACCACATGCTGCCGGTAACGATCCCACCATGGATCTTCGCCGCGCAATTGTTGCAGCCACCGATAGCCGAGTACACCTAAATTGAGGCTATAAATCTGCGCCCAGTACGCTAGTTGCGCCATCCGGCCCAACCCGCCGCGTAGCCGCGCCTCTGGCCAGAGCGCCACCGGCTTGGCACTGGCTTGCATTCGTGAATAGTGCAACGGATGATACGCCTGATCGCCACCATAGATCTGCTCAATCGCGTCGATGACCATCCGGTACACCGCCATAGTAGCCGCCGAATCAGCCTGCGGCAAGACCTGTACAATCAGGCACAAAGCCGCTCCATGCGCTGGTGGGATGGTGTTCCAACGACACTCGAGACCGTTCAGGTTCGCTTCATCAGGATTGCCGGGAGCAACCAACACATCTACCGCCGTCTCTTCATCTTTCACTAACCGCTCGGCATAACTCATTCCGCCACCGCTAAACACCGCCTGCGCGACCTGTTGGTTCAGCGCTAGTCGCCCAACTAACACCCGATAACCGGCCTGCGCGATCGCGTTCACTGGCACGGCCCCAACCCGCAGCTCAAGGTTAAACGCCTGCTGGGCCAAGCCGCTGACCGCGCTGAGCGCCCGTAACGTCGCCTCAGCCAATTCTGGCGGTACTGCCAACGACGCACCGTCACCGCCAAACACGAATGGTATCTCGACGTCACCAGCCACATTCAGCGCCGCAGTGATTGTGGCGGCCCCGGCCATATTCACCTCTTTATACCGGCCTTCGGCCACCGCGCGCGTCGATCCACGCACATCGCAAACGATGACCGTCCAATCATCAGGCAACGGCTGGTAAGCGTTCAAATCAGCAATATCGCTGAACTTGGTCAAGAGTGGCAGTTGCGCGAAAAAAGATGTTGTCATAGACGTTTAGTTAGGATGGCAATGAAGTTCGTTACCTTGGTACAAGCGCTGGCGGCAATAAAGCAGGAGCTCACTTCCGCCAGCAATGTTCTAGCATATCCCCTATGACCATGGTACACTATCATCGTTATGGATTGCCTTACTACAAAGATTATGATCAGATTACGGCTCTGGCTGATCACGCTGGCAGCATTATGCGCATGGCTGGCTGGTGGCGTGGCGCTGGCTCAACCAACGTGGATCGAGCAAAGCACGGCCTATTTCCGCCTCGTCTATGCGCCCGAAGATGAGGCGATTGCTGACGAATACGCTCTTATTATCGATACATTGTATAACGAACTAAGCACCACCTTCGCCTTTCAACCACCTACACCGCTGACCTTACGCCTCTACCCCACTAGCGTGTCCTACTTTACCGCCAACCCCGCTGCGCGCAATGTCCCCGGCGTGATCGCCCACGCCGATTTTCGCCGCCGCGAAGTGGTGGTCATTGTCGAGCGGGCGCGCCACCAGAGTGAGACGGCTCAGATCAACAACTTGCGCCACGAGTTGACCCACATCTTCGCCGCCGAGCTCAGCAATGGCCGGTTGAATGTCGGTTTGCAAGAGGGAATTGCGCAGTACATGGAATTGCCGGGGCCGGATCGCGACGACAAAATCGCTCTTCTGCGCGATCTCACTCAGCGCGGGGCGTTGTGGTCGTGGGCCATGTTAGATGACCGTAACGCGATCTACGGCCAACCCGAACTGAGCTACCCGCAAACATGGTCAATTGTTACCTTTTTGATCGAGCGTGATGGCTTCGAGCAGTTTCGCCAATTTCTCACCGCATTGCCCCAAAGCAGCGGCTACCGTTCGGCAATGGCAGCGATCTATGGCGTCTCGGCCACCACCCTCGAAAGCGAATGGCGGGCATGGCTGCCTGCCTTTTTGCAGCTCGAACCGGCTGCCATTCCCTCGACGATGATTGATTTAGCGCCGGCACAGGCATTGCTTTCCGCCGGCGATTATGATCGCGCCTTGCACGAACTCGAACGCCTTAGTGCAATTGCCGGCGCCGAGACGCAAAACCGCATCGCTGCGCTGCGAGCGCGGGCACAGATCGGGCAGCGCGCCAATCAATTAACTGAGGCGGCTCGTACCGCATTGCTTAACGGAGATTATGAACAGGCCGAGCGCCTCATTGGTCAAGCCGAGCAAGCCTACCGCGAGATCAATGACCGCCGTCAAGCAAACGTGCTCGCCGAGTATCGATCGCGGGTGGCGCGCGGGTTACAAGCCGGTGAGACACTGCGCCGGGCTGATGCACAAGCCCGCCGGTTCGATATCTTTGGCGCACAGGCAAATGCTGAAGCGGCTGCGCGTGAGTTTGCCGCTTTGGGTGATGAGGTGCGGCGCGATAACGCTCTAGCGCTGCGCCGCAGCCTTGCCGAACAGCAGCGTACTCTCGCCGCTGCTTTACTCTTCTTTGGCGCGGCTGGGCTGGCAATCCGGTTCATTGGTCGCCAATTGTGGCCCGCGCCTGAAGCGTGGTGATGGGTCATACCGCGGTGCGGCCCGCCAACAAAACAAATGGATGTTAGCGCACCTGTACCATATCGGCAGGCACCGGAAAATGGCGGCACAACTCGCCCACTTCAGATGCGATTCGCGCCAACCGTGCTTCGTCGTCAGGATACATCAATACCTCGCCGATCCACGCCGCAATTTGCACCATTTCACGCTCGCGCATGCCGCGCGTCGTCACTGCCGGTGTCCCAATCCGAATACCGCTCGTCTTCATTGGCGGCTGCGGATCGTCGGGGATGGCATTCTTATTGACCGTGATCGCCGCTTTATCCAACGCCCGCTGCGCCTGCGCACCGGTCAGGCCGGTGCTTCGCAAATCGACCAGCATCAGGTGATTATCGGTACCGCCACTCACCAACGTTAACCCTTGCCCGCGCAACCCTTCCGCTAGCGCCCGTGCGTTAAGCCGGATCTGGACGGCATACTGCTTGAATTCAGGCCGCAGCGCCTCGCCGAAGGCAACCGCTTTGCCGGCAATCACATGCATCAGCGGCCCGCCTTGCGTCCCCGGAAAGACGCTGGAATTGATCTGCTTGGCAAACTCTTCCCCCATCAAAATAAGACCACCACGCGGCCCACGCAACGTTTTGTGCGTCGTGGTGGTAATGATATGCGCGTGCCCCACCGGCGACGGATGCTCGTCGGCGGCCACTAACCCGGCAATATGGGCAATATCGGCCATTAACAATGCGCCGACTTCATCTGCGATCTGGCGCATACGAGCAAAATCGATGATCCGCGGGTAGGCGCTTGCACCTGATGTAATCAACTTGGGCCGGATTGCACGCGCCTTGGCGGCTAAATCGTCGTAGTCGATCTGGCCGCTCTGCGGATCGACGCCATAGAACTGCACGTTATACCACTTACCGGAAAAATTGACCGGGCTGCCATGAGTGAGGTGGCCGCCGTGATCAAGCCGCATGCCGAGAATGGTATCACCGGGTTGCAACAGAGCAGTGAACACCGCGATATTGGCTTGCGCCCCGCTGTGCGGCTGGACATTCGCGTGCGTCGTGCCAAACAACTGGCAGGCGCGATCGATCGCTAACTGCTCGATTGCGTCGACAAACTCACAGCCACCGTAGTAGCGCCGTCCGGGCAAGCCCTCGGCATACTTGTTGGTCAACACCGAACCCTGCGCTTCCATCACGGCGAGGCTGGTGTAATTCTCGCTAGCGATCAGCTCAAGCCCTTGGCGCTGGCGTTGCGCTTCACGCTCGATCAAATCGGCAATGATCGGGTCAGTTGCGCGCAAATGTTCAAGCATCGTCTCTTCTCCCTGTGTTTATGTCGTGTAAAAGTGAAAAAGCCGTTCTGTTTGCCGGATGATACCGGCAAACAGAACGAACGTGCCATCATCGCTCCTCGCTTAACTTACCGACTCACCGGGCTTGAGCGCAATCACCTCAGTGGTTACGCCAAACTCGCGGCAATGTTCGACCAAAGCCTCTGGCGTCCCGCTCAAAATAGGGAACGTGCCAAAATGTTCCGGGATCGCATACTTGGCACCGATCAACTTCAAGGCATACGCCGCCTGTCGCGGATCCATCGTAAAGTGATCGCCGATCGGCAAGATCACCAGCTCAGGACGGTACAATTCGCCGATGATCTGCATGTCCATGGTCACGCAGGTATCGCCGGTGTGATAGATGGTAAAACCATTGCTAAACCGTAACACATAACCGGCTGCCGTGCCCAGACTGACAATTTGGCCATTCTCGTAGATCGTGCTCGAATGGTGGGCTGTCGTCATTGTCGCCCGCACATCGGCGACTGTCACCGTGCCGCCTTTGTTAAAGCCGACAATTTGCGCCGCCGGGATGCCTTCGCCTTCAAGGTAGGCCACCATATCGTATTGGCAAACGACTGTCGCCCCGGTTTCACGGGCAATATCCACCAGATCGGCAATGTGGTCAAAGTGGCCATGCGTCACAAAAATCGCTGCCAAGTTCTCACGCACCCGTGCCTTCCACGGCTCAGGGCAGGCCGGATTACCGTCAACCCACGCATCGATCAAGATATTGCGGCCCTCCGGCGTCGTTAAGTGGAAGGTGCCATGACCAATCAGGGTAATCGTAACATCACGCCCTAGCGTTGCCAAGGTTGCCTCCTTCCGGTCACAAAACACGAACTACTTATGGGCCGATGAAAGCTCTAGATGGTGCTGATCACGCTCTCAGTATAACACAGAGCATCATCCTCTTGACAACTGGCCCAGTGCTAGGTATAGTATACCCCCGGGGGGTATGTTTACTACCCGCACTGCGGCAAAGCAACCGCTACTTACGAATGAATGAGGAGGATAGAATCAATGGCTAAGCCCATCGTCGTCAACGATTCCGATTTTTCCGAGAAGGTCTTGCAATCGAGCACGCCGGTCGTGGTCGATTTTTGGGCGCCGTGGTGCGGGCCGTGCCGTGTCATCGCCCCTATCCTTGACAAGCTAGCCAACGAGTATGAGGGCCGGCTCACTATTGCCAAGGTCAATACCGATGATAATGTGCAGTACGCTTCCCAGCTCGGCATTCAAGGTATTCCGACGCTAGTCATCTTTAAGAACGGCAAAGAAGTCGGGCGGTTGATCGGCGCGCGACCGGAAGCGATGTATCGCGAGATCTTCGATAAAGTGCTGGCAATGGCGTGAGCACTCCACCACCAACGCCAGACCCGGCAGGTGAACGGCCTATGAACGCCGGTTACCATCCATTGGCGCCTGAACGGCGCGACGAACTGGTGCGCCGTCTACGGCGTATTGAAGGCCAAGTGCGCGGCATTCAGCGCATGGTGGAAGAGGGTCGTGACTGCCGCGATATTGTTCATCAGATCGCGGCCATCCGGCAGGCATTGGCCAGCGCCAATAGCGTTGTGCTCGAATGCTATGCGCAAAATTGCCTGAGCGATAGCGAACGTTGCCGCGCCGAAACGATCAACGAGCTGATCGAGCTATTTAAAGACGTTTGTTAGCCCGCTATGCGCCGGGGGTGAGCATTTACTCACCCCCGGCTTGTGTTATTCAGAACCTACTGCGGTTGCCACCTCGCCAGTTTCGGTCGCTTTCCCATTCAGCAAGATAGCGAGTAAATCGCGCACTACCAAACCTTGCTGGGCTGGATGGCGCAACGGGCGATCGGCATAGATGGTGTACCGGTTGTGCCGGCCCTCGCGCACGTGCGAAATGTAGCCAGCCTCGTGCAGATCGTGCAAAATACGTTGTACAGCCCGCTCGGTAATTCCAACCGTCTGCGCTATGTCGTGCGCTGTCACCCGCGGGTTACGGGCAATACAGAGCAAGACTTGCGCATGGTTGGTCAAGAATGTCCAACTCATACGATCGTCTTTCTAGACGTAGAATGCAAATTCTCGTTTCATAATATTGTACCAGCGTTATTGGTTGCGAGCGAGGGAAAGGATACACGCCTCAATCGTGAGCGACTTCACGGCGCTGACCCAAAGGTTGCTCGCCATTCACGAATGATTTGCAGGTAGAAATCGGGCGGCAGGGGGCGACCATCGCGGTCAGTGTACGTCGCCGGCGCCACTGCGGTATTCTCCGGCCATTCATTCCACGTCTCGATCAGTACCAGATCGGTATCGGGCGGGATGGCCGCAAGGCTGGCGCGCAGAAATGCGCCGGGAGCGACAGGACCGCCGCCGGGAGGTTCATCACGCGGCTGCACCCGCGGGTCGCTTACCCCCGGAATGCGCGAGTTATCGAACCCCGGCCCGACGCTGCTCACCTTAAACCCGCGCAATTCGCCGGTATACGGCCCGACTAGCGCCGTCCCCCAGCGGTAGACGCCATCAGCCACCTCGGCACTGCTCGGCAAACCCGCCGGTGGGGCCAGCGCCTGTGGGTTAAGCCACGTCTCTTCGAGGATCAACCACGGCTCGACACCAAAATCGGCACGAAAGGCATCTTTAACTGCCCGCCATAAAGCGCCACTCAATTCGATATGATCGCAGCACAGAGCCGTATAGGTAATGATGATCGGGCGGCCATCAATGATTGCCCACATCTCACGAG
Source organism: uncultured Chloroflexus sp. (assembly GCF_937951745.1). Taxonomy (GTDB): domain Bacteria; phylum Chloroflexota; class Chloroflexia; order Chloroflexales; family Chloroflexaceae; genus Chloroflexus. The sequence goes on along the minus strand of NZ_CALFBQ010000053.1, from coordinate 5,271 downwards.
GCACCCGCTGAAAGAAATCGCGAATGTGCAGGTTGTAAAAGAAATACCCACTGCGCGGATCGCTGAGCGGTAAGCGCGGCACATTCGGCCCAAACCGGTACCCGTTGCCCAAAAACTCTTGGTACATCCCCTGTTGTGCCGTTGTATCGAGAAACATACCGATTTGTAATGGGCGGTCAAGTACGCCATTCGCTTGCACCAGCAGATTAATCCGATCTTGTTGAAACCACGGATGAGGGTGATCACCCCAGCTTACCGGAAACACGATGTCGATGCCGGTAGCGGCCATTGTGCGTAGCTCTTGTTCGTACCAGTCGTAGTTGTACGATGAATAACTTAAGCCATCACGCGGGTCAGGATCGTCAGGCAAAGGTGTCAACCAACCGGGTGGCACTGCGCGCAGTTGGTCAGCATTACATTCTTGTTGTGGGCAGTTGTACCAGTAGAAAAAAAACGTGCCGAGCGGCGGACTGCGCCGGGCCGGAGTTGGGGGAACTGTGGTGGCCGCCGGTGGGGTTGGCAAGATTGAGTTGGTTGGCGAAGGCACTGCTGTTGCTGACACTGCCGGCGTAGGCTCAGCAGGCGGCGGCAAGCTACAGGCAGCTACGGTAACGAGCAGCGTCACCGCGATAAACGATTGTAGACGCACTAGCAGAGTCTTGATCGTATCCATACACTGGCAGTATAGCACGATCAAGCACCAGCCGGCGGTTTACCCAAACACAAACACGGCGCGAGCAACGTGCCCGCGCCGTGACTGCCGTTGAACAACCAACCTACTTCGCTGTCGCCACCTTATCGAGCATCTTGGTCATTCCCTCATCGTCAGTGATGGGATTGCGCAAGCTTTCGACCAGATCCTGCGTTTCTTTCGAGGGTTCCTTCGTCAGCAGGCTCACGACCACAATCAAGATGATCGCCACCGGCAGACCGAAGATGCCCGAACCGAGGTGCGAAATGCCCAGCACATTAAACGCCGGGTTCATATAGTTGTTGAACATGTAGAAGAGAGTAACACCCAAACCGCCGATCATACCGGCAATCGCACCGGGGCCATTGGCTCGCTTCCAGAAGATACCGAGCAGCATCACCGGGAAGAAGGTCGCGGCGGCCATCGAGAAGGCCCATGCCACCATTTGGGTAATGAGGGCAAGGCGCGGCAGTGCCAACAATGCTGCAATGACAGCAGCCACCACGATCATCGACTTGCCCAGCACAATGCGGGTATTGAGGCTTGCCTTGGGGTTAATGGTGCGGAAGTAGATATCGTGGGCAATGGCCGACGCAATCACCACCAGCAGACCATCAGCGGTGCTGAGCGCCGCGGCAAGGCCACCGGCCGCAATCAGCGCGCCGATAGTGAAGGGCAGACCAGCAATATCCGGCGTCGAGAGCACCACGAGGTCGCCGTCAATACCATCAGCCGCAGCGCGGCCCAGCTCATTGAGTTGCAAGATGCCGTCCGTGCGAGCCTTCGTCACTACAGTGCCCGAAATCTCACCCGCGCGGCCTTTGCCCTCACCTAGATCCTCCCACGGGCCAAGGTCGATCTTGCCGTTACCATTGGTGTCTTCCACCACCAACGACTTCGCATTGATCAAATTCTTCACCCAGCCCGGTTCTTTACCAATTTCGACGCCATCAATTGCCTTCAGGTCGCGGATCACAATCAGACCATTGCTGGCCCACGTCTTCGTCCACGCTGGCAACTGGCTAATCTCCTTGCCAACCACATTCTCAAGAATCTGCCAGCGCGAGAAGGCAGCATAGGCCGGCGCAGTGAAGTAGAGCAAGAAGATGAAGAAGAGCGACCAACCGACGCTCATCCGGCTTTCACGCACGCTCGGCACCGTGTAGAAGCGAATGAGAATGTGCGGCAGACCGGCAGTACCTAGCATCAGACATGCCATCAAGGCGAGGAAGTTCCACGGCGTGCCACGCCAGTCGCCGAGTTCAGGCTTCTTGGCATCGGGAATGGTCTGCAGCGCCGGTGGCGTCAGATTCAACCCGAACTGGGTGTTCAACTGCTTGACGGCATCAACTGCGGCTGCGTTGCTCAAATTTTCATTAAAGGGCGGAATGTAACCGCTGGTAACGAATTTCCCCGGCACCACTGGCGACTCGCTGGTCTTTGCCAGACCTTGCTCTTTCTCAAGCACTTGGATACGCTGGAGCGCTTGTCCGTAGCTCAACTGCGGGATAGGGAAGCCGGTCAATTGGATCGAAAGCGCTGTTACTGGGATTAGGTAGGCAATAATGAGAATAATGTACTGCGCCACCTGCGTCCACGTCACTGCCTTCATTCCACCGAGGAACGAACAGACCAGCACACCCGACAGGCCGAGCACCACACCGATCGTATAGTCAACGCCGACGAAGCGCTGCATGATCAGACCGACGCCGACCACCTGCGCCGTTACGTAGGTCAGCGAAACGATAATCGCGCAGATCGCCGCTACCACGCGGGCGGTGTTGCCACCGAAGCGCGCGCCGACAAAGTCGGGAATGGTGTATTGGCCAAACTTGCGCAGGTACGGGGCGAAGAGCAGCGCCAGCAACACGTAACCGCCTGTCCAGCCCATAATATAGGCCAGACCATCGTAACCGAGCAGCCAGAGCGTACCGGCCATCGAGATGAACGATGCCGCACTCATCCAGTCAGCGCCAGTAGCCATCCCATTGAAGACAGCCGGCACATTGCGCCCGGCAACATAGTACTCATCGAGCGCCTTTGTGCGCGACAGAATGCCGATGGTCGCGTAGAGCGCCATTGTGAGCAGCAGGAAGACCCAGCCAATGATCTGCGTGGGCAGACCGGCAAAGACCTCAAGCATGAGCATAACCAAGCTCACGACGATGAAACCGATCGTAAAGTAGCCGTAATAGCGCGCCATCCGATTGCGGAAGACGCTCTGGCTCTGGGCCGAAGCAGACATGCGCGTTTCTCCTCTGCAACTACGGAAACCGATACCAAACTAGCGATCGCGATCACTCAAACCGTACTTCGCATCCAACTTGTTCATGGCATAGGCGTAATAGAAAATTTCCACCACGAACACGATCAACGATCCTTGGCTACCCATGTAGTAGCCGAAGGGAAAACCAGCAATCACAATGTTATTTAGAGCTTCAACAAATGGAACCGGCACATACGAGACGACGAACCAGATCGCGATGAGAATCGAGATCAGGCGTAGGTTCTCCTTCCAGTACAGCCGATTACGCTCCGCCGCCGGGAGCTTCGCCAGATCCGACATAGGACCTCCTTCACAGACGCTGTGCTTCTCCAAGGCGATGCATATCCAATATTGTTGCGAACAGAACGCTAATCTCACGAACATGGTGAGAGAAGCCACAGACAGGGTCGGCAATCGAAACAGCGCAATGTTCGCAACACGCTGGCTATGCATCTTATATCGCGGTACGATGATTGTAGCAACCCTTTTTCAGTGCAGGTTAAGTTTTGTGTAAAGTTTTGGTAAATTATCCCCTTATTTCGGGTGATACCCTTCACGATCCGGTCGTTGTTCTTGCCATGCTATAATCAGCCGTAGGCTTCGTATCACCTTGCAATGCCCATACGAACGAAGGGAACAGACCCATGACCAATAGCACAATCAGTCAATTCATCCGTCACCATTTTCGCCACTTTAACGCGGCAGCGCTCGTCGATGCCGCCGATGGCTATCGCGCTCACCTTGAGCAGGGCGGCAAGATGATGATCACGCTGGCCGGAGCAATGAGCACCGCCGAACTAGGCCTTTCGCTGGCCGAGATGATCCGGCAAGAGAAGGTGCATGCCATCTCATGCACCGGCGCGAATCTGGAAGAAGATATCTTTAACCTTATCGCACACGATTTTTACGAGCGAGTACCGCACTATCGCGACCTTAGCCCCCAGCAAGAGCAAGAACTGCTCGAACGTCACATGAACCGGGTAACCGACACCTGCATCCCGGAAGAAGAGGCGATGCGGCGGCTTGAGAAGGCCCTGCTCGATGAATGGCTGAACGCCGACCGCGCTGGCGAGCGCTATTTCCCGCACGAGTTTATCTATCGCCTTTTGCGCACCGGTAAACTCGAACAGTATTACCAGATCGATCCGCGTGATTCGTGGGTTTACGCGGCAATGGAGCGCAATCTGCCGATCTATGTGCCGGGTTGGGAAGACTCGACCACCGGCAATATGTATGCCGCCCACTGCATCACCGGCGAGATCAAGAATGTGCATACGGTGCGCACTGGCATCGAGTACATGATCGATCTGGCCGATTGGTATACACGCACGTCCGCCGAATCTTCGATCGGTTTCTTCCAGATCGGCGGTGGTATCGCCGGCGATTTCCCGATCTGTGTAGTGCCGATGCTGCATCAAGATTTGGGTCGGGAGGGGGTGCCGGTGTGGGGCTATTTCTGCCAGATTAGCGACTCAACGACGAGTTATGGTTCGTATTCTGGCGCTGTTCCTAATGAGAAGATCACGTGGGGTAAGCTGGCAGTTGATACGCCCAAATTTATTATTGAGTCGGATGCAACGATTGTGGCGCCGCTGATCTTTGCGCTCGTGCTCGGATGGTGAGGCCGGCGGATGGTGGCGTCGCACGGCTATGCGACGCCACTGTTGGTCATCCACCCGCAAGCCAGTATCATGCAGGTGATGGGTTTATTGGAACGTTAGTCGCTACCGGCTCAAGAGATTCACCATTGCTGAAACTAATGGTGCAACTGCTTGGCGTCATGGCGCTCGGATATACCCTACTGTGCGCTACAGCATACGTGGCGCAAGAACGGCTGCTCTTCTTTCCTGAATATGACCCGCCCGGCACACAATACAATTTTGGCTGGCCAGTAGAAGAGGTGTTTATTCCGGTTGAAGGCGCAACCCTGCACGCGCTCTGGTTTCGCACCACCAACCCCACAGGTGTTATCCTTTACTTCCACGGCAACGGCGGCAGTTTACGGAGTTGGGGCGCAGTAGCGCCTGATTTTATTATCCGCGGCTACGAGGTGGTTATGGTAGATTATCGCGGGTATGGCCAGAGCAGCGGTTCGATCAGCAGCGAAGCGCAACTGCTCGCCGACGCAGAAGCAGTTTATGCTTGGGTGCTGGAGCGCTACCCAGAATCGCAGGTTGTCCTCTACGGCAGTTCGTTAGGAACCGGTTTTGCCTCGTGGCTGGCAGCCAATCATCAACCCAGCCTGCTCATTCTTGAAAGCCCATTCTACAGCATTGAAACGCTCGCGCGCCGGATGTTTCCGTGGGTGCCGAGT
>NZ_CALFBQ010000052.1 GCF_937951745.1 uncultured Chloroflexus sp. | reverse complement strand
ACCCCCGGCCCCTCCCCTACGAGGGGGTGGCCCCCACCCCCGGTCCCTCCCCCACGAGGGGGGAGGGGTGGGCGTACTCGTAGCAGTGCATGGGCGCGAAGTGCCGGTAGAGAGTGTTTTGTCCCTATCCTATTGCTCTTTCTGGTATACTGGCGCCGCGGCACTGAACGATGGCCGGAGGAACCAATGAAAATCTACAAAGCACGTGCGCCGATGCGAATCGGCTTTTTCGGCGGGGGTACCGATGTCAGTCCCTACGCCGAAGAATACGGCGGGAAAGTGCTCAACTGTACGATTAACCTTTATGTGCGTTGTATGCTGACCACCAGCAGTACACCCGGCATTACGATCCGCTCGCTCGATCTGCAAGAGGTCAGTCGGCTGGTGAGCGACCGCGAATGGGATGGCAAACTGACCTTGCCTCAAGCAGTGCTTGATGCCTTGCCACAACTACGACCGGCGAGTGCCGGCTACAAGATTACCATGTTCAGTGATGCCCCACCCGGCTCTGGTCTCGGTTCGTCGTCGGCACTAGTGGTGAGTATGCTCAAGTTGCTCTACGCTGTGGCTGGTCAGAACGCCGATCCACACCAACTAGCTGAATTGGCCTACCGGATCGAACGGGTTGATCTTGGCATTCCCGGTGGACGACAAGATCAGTATTCGGCAGTGTTTGGCGGGATGTGCGTCTACCACTTTGGGCGCGACCGGGTGATTGTCGAGCCGGTGCTGAGTGATCCGACGGCGTTGCTCGAATTGGAAAGCTGCTTGATCATCGGCTATATCGGTGACCGCCAATTGCTTACTCGCCATCTGATGACCGATCAGGTGCAGCGGTTAGTTAAAGGTGATACGTTGCGCCTCCATCACGAGACCAAAGCGTTTGTCGATATTGCAGCCCGCCTGTTGCGCGAACAGCGCATTGCCGATTTTGGTCGTCTGCTGCACGATGCGTGGGAGGTCAAGAAGGCCTTTTCACCCCACATCGCGCCGCCGATCGTCGAAGAGGTTTACGCGCTGGCCCGTAAGCATGGTGCGTGGGGTGGCAAGATTTCGGGCGCCGGCGGTGGCGGCTTTATGGTGTTTGCGTGTCCCTTCGACCGCCGGCTGGCCATCGAGCGCGCTCTGACCGAAGCTGGGGTGATCGTGCGCCCGTTCTCGTTTGTTACCCACGGCGTGCAATCATGGGTGGTTGAAGAACCGGATGAGTGATCGCGATCGCTCGCGCCACATCGCCAGCCAACTGGCGCTGCGCAATCGCCACGTGCCGACGATGCCGTAGGGGAGGAATAGCACGATCAAAATGTAGACAATGCCAAACAAGAGCGGCCAGCTTGGCCCGAAGAAGACGTTGAGCCAGTAGCCGAGCAATTGGATCACACCAGCGCCTAGCATTGGCCCGATCAGCGAGCCAACGCCGCCGATGATCGTCATCAGCAGTGCGTTGATCGTTGTACCAACGCCAAGTACCGCTGGGTTAGCATTGAGGTTCCAGAGAGCATTGAATGCGCCGGCAAGCGCTGCCATTACGCCGCTCACTGTAATGGCAATGAGTTTGAAGGTAAGCGTGTTATAGCCTAACACGCTTGCTCGCATCTCGTTGTCGCGAATAGCCATCATAACCCGCCCGGTCGGTGAGTTGACGACTTGCCGTGCCAGTAGGTACATGATTGTTGCAAAACCTAACGTGACATAATAAAATCGGAGTCGTTCGGTCGTGGGACTCATCCATGCCGGTACCGGAATACTCTGCAACCCGTCCTCGGCACCGGTCCATTGGCGGAAGTCGGTTGCTTCGGCCAAGAGGAAAAACATCTGCGCAAACGCGAGTGTCACCATCGCGAAGTAGACGCCGCTCACCCGCAGTGAGAGCAGGCCAACGATTAAGCTCTGCATGATCGCGATCACGATGACGGACAGCAGGGCCGAGCCGATGTCCCAGCCGGCATGTTTGAGCAAGATGCCGATGGTGTATGCGCCGGTGCCAAAGAAGAGGGCATGGCCAAACGACAGAATCCCAGTATAGCCCATTAGAATATCGTAGCTCATTGCGAAGACGGCCAGAATAAAGACCTGAATCAGCATGCCTTGCCAGAACTTGGGTACGCCAGACTCAACCGGCTGGCCGGTGAGCAGCGAGATCACAAACGGAAAGATGATCAGGCCGCCGATGAGGGCAAGGCCGGCCCACTGTGACGAGGTGAAACGATCCCGCATCGGCTACTCCTTTTTGCCAAACAGACCGGCTGGTCGCAATAGCAGTACCAAGGCCATGATCAATACGGTTGAAGCCCGTGCAATCGACGGCGAAAACGTCATCGCTTCACTCATCCACGGCAGTTGAATGCCGGTCAGCACGATCTGGTCGCCGAACGCGCGGGCAAGGCCAACGAGCAATGCGCCGATCGCCGCGCCAGTGAAACTGCCCATCCCGCCGATCACTACCGCGATGAAGGCTTGTAACTGAAACTCTTGCCCAAGACCGGGGCTAATACCGAGGAACGGTGCGGCGGCGACGCCACCCAGTGCGGCTAGTCCTGCCCCTAGTGCGAAGACGAGGGTAAAGACACGGCGAACGTTGATGCCTAACGCCTGTACCATCTCGCTGTCTTGGACGCCAGCGCGGATGATCATACCAAGCCGGGTGTAACGCAAGAGCACGGCAATGCCGATGAACATCGCAATGCCCAAGGCAATAATGAAGATACGGTAGCTGGGAAAGGGCCGGCCCAGCACGTCGATGCTGGCGCAGTTGTCTTGCAGCCATGCAATGAGGTTCGGCGACGGGCAACTCGGGCCGCGCCGACTAAACCATGCCGGTAGTTCCATAAAATACCCGCCCGGCCCCCAGATGCCTTTGACCAGTTCAGTGCCGACGAAGACCAAGCCGAGCGTGACCAACACTTGATAGATTGGACGGCTATAGAGTGGCCGGATGAGACTCCACTCCATCAATCCACCCAACGCCGCGCCGCCGCTAGCGCCGGCCACCAGCGCCAGCAAAAAGCGCGCATTCGAGTCAAGGGCGAGGATCCAACCTTCGGCATTCAGGCGTAGCGGTGCAATGATGATTGCGAGTGCAAGCAGGCCACTCGACAACACCAGATCGCGTGGTGCCGGTTGGCGTGTGTGCTCATTACCGATAATGAAGGCTGCGCCCGCGATCAGACCGGCAATCGCCAGCCCTACTGTGCGTGCAATAAAGATGCCGATTGGCGCTTGAGCCTGCTCGGTCGGCACTCGCCCGCCCGAACTAAGGGCAGTGGTCGCGAGCGGCGCTAACTCAAATCCCCAGACCGCAAACACCCCGACCAGCACGGCAACCACCCACAGCGGGCGGCGATGTCCGGTGGGCAAACTGCTGAACGGCAGCCAGCGCGCCAACAGCCAGCCGGCCACAAACGCTAGCACGAAGGGCAGCATATTGAGCAGCAGGCGCGGATTGGCGTAGAGCGTAAAGCCGATATACGCACCGATCATAAAGATGGTGCCGTGCGCGAAGTTGAGCACGTCCATCAAACCAAAGATCAGCGAGAGGCCGGATGTTACCAAAAAATAGAGTGCGCCGAGCGTGAGACCCGACAGCAAGATGCTGGCTAAGACTCGTGGTTCGTACTGGCTCGAGGCCCAAATGGCGAAGAGAATCGCCGCGACGATGCCGGCGATCAATCCGCGCCGGCGCTGGATCCATTCGATCATCCACTACTCCTTTAACGCCAAGACGCTAAGGTGATACACGTAAAGGTGCAAAGGGTTTGGAGAGATTGGCACAAATACGCTAAGACCTTCAACCATAACAGCTTCGCGTCCTTTGCGTTTAGCATCTCTGCGTCTTTGCCTCCTTTACGCCTTTGCGTTAACCTGCGCCGAGATATTTATCAATCGTGGCATGGTCATGCACTAGATCGGCCATACGCCCGTGCTGTACGCTGCGCCCATCATCGAGAATGTAATATTCGTCGGCCAATTGCGCTGCCATCGCAAAATTCTGCTCTACCAACAAGATCGTCGTCTCTGCGGACATTTGGCGTAATGCACTCACAATCTGCTCGACGATGATCGGCGCTAACCCTTCGCTCGGTTCGTCGATCAGCAAGAGCCGGTTATCGGCTACCAACGCGCGCGCAATCGCCAGCATCTGCTGTTGGCCACCCGACAGCTTACCGCCCGGATGGCGGTAAAACCGCTTGAGATCAGGAAAGAGTGACATAATGAAGTCACTTCGTCGGGCTAAATCGCCACGCTTGCGCTCGGCGAGGCGCAGATTCTCTTCGACGGTTAGATCACGAAAGACGGCCCGATGCTCAGGCACATAGCCAACGCCAAGCTGGGCAATGTTGTAGGCTGGCCGACCATTAATCGGTTCACCGGCGAGACGAATGCTGCCACTGCGCGGTGGGTTGAGACCCATAATCGAGCGCAGTGTGGTCGTTTTGCCGGCGCCATTGCGCCCAAGTAGCGCGGTTATGCTGCCGGTGCGCACCTTTAGCGAGACCCCTTCCAGAATGTGAAATTGGCCGATAAAGGTGTGGATGGTGTCTACTTCAAGCAACACGTCACTCATGGCTGCCCTCCGGCGAAAGCCGTGCCCAGATATGCCTCGCGCACCGCTTGATTGGCGCTGATCGCCGCCGGAGTACCCTCTGCCAGCACGCGCCCTTGATGCATGACGGTTATCGTCTCGGCCAAACTCATCACGACAGCCATATTGTGTTCAACGATCAAGATGGTTTTGTTCGTTCCTTGCCGGATGCCGCGCAACAGATCGAGCAGCATCGGCACCTGTTCGGTTGCCATACCTGCAGTCGGTTCATCGAGTAGCAGAATATCGGCATCGCCGGCCAGCAAAATCGCCAGTTCAAGCCGGCGTTTGTCACCGTGCGGCAGGGTGGCGGCAATCTGCAAGGCCCGCTCGTGGAGGCCAACTTGGTGCAATGCTGCTAACGCCCGCTCGGTGTAGGCTCGCAGCTTGGCGGCGCTCGTCCACAGCCGAAAATTGTCATGCCCGCGCGCCTGCGCCGCTAGCCGCACATTTTCCAGCACCGTCAGCGTCGGGAAGATGTTGGTGATCTGGAACGAACGCCCGATACCGAGGTGCGCCATGCGGTGCAACGGCACGCGCGTAATATCTTGCCCGCGCAGCAGTACTCGCCCGGAGGTTGGCTTGAGATAACCACTGATCAGGTTGAACAGGGTGGTTTTCCCAGCGCCGTTCGGGCCAATAATGGCGTGAATGCTGCCGGTGCGCACGCGCAGATCAACCTGATCGACGGCGCGCAAGCTGCCGAAGTCGCGGGTAAGGCGGTGAGTTTCGATAATCCAATCGCTCACGTAGACTCCTCGGGGTGTTACCCTCGCTCCGATTGCGTTGCTCCGTGTAGGGGTTCATCAACCAGAAGCCGGTGATGTGCGCAGCGGCTTGTCACCATCTGTTCCAAGCCTCAAGAGAGTTGGTGGAAGTGCGGCGGTTTAACTGCCGCACTCCACATGTGCGCTGCGCTCCTATGGGCACCGGTTCATTGCCGCCGGCACCATGCAGGGTGGTGCGGTCTGCTCAGGCGTGAACAGCGTCACCAGCTCGAAGAACTTGAAGTCGGGATCGTTGGTGTTGAGCAGGCGCACTAGCGTCATCGGCTGCAAGAGCACATGATCCGATGCGCGCACGGTGTAGCTACCCTTCGGCCCGTCGAAGGTCATGCCTTCGAGCGCGGCGATCATCCCCTCAGCCGCTGGATCACCATTGGTCGCTTCCAACGCCTTGACCAGCATTATCGCCGCGTTGAAGCCGCTCTCGGTGAAGAGATCGGGCGGCGTACCGTAAGCCGCTTTGTGACGCTCGGTGAGCCACTGGTTGACCGGGTTGTCAAACAGGCTGTAGTGGTACACACTCACGCCGACCGAGCCGATTGCATCAGCGTAGCCGTTGACCATGGTCTGGTTGTCGCCAAAACCGGTCGCGACGGTCATTACATCGAACACACCCAGTTGTTGCATCTGCTGGAACATCGGCACGAAGCCAGTGCCTGACCACGTGACGATCAACACTTCCGCCCCCGAATCGAGCAACTGGTTGATGTATGGCGTGAAGTCGGTGGTATCTGGCGGGGCAAAGACGGTGCCGGCGCCTTCAGCAGTGTCGTTGAGGACAAATTCACCGCCAAGCGCCTTCACCGTGAGGTAGAACGCGCCTGCCGAGCCGCGCCCGAAGGCGTTGTCTTGGGCAATCTGGATAAACTTCTTGCCAGTCTGCAAGAGTGCGGCACTCATTGTCAGCGCGTCTTGCACACTGGTACGCCCGGCGCGGAAGGTGTAGATGTTGAAGTTATCGCCGGTGAGGGCGGGGGTCGCTGCCGGCGCAGCGATGTAGATAATCTTGTTTTCGGCAGCAACAGCCGAGATCGCTAGCGCTACCGGCGAGCTAGGAGAACCGACCAGCACATCTGCGCCATCACTTTCGATTGCTTCCCGCGCCAACGAGACACCCGTTTCTGGATTGCTAGCGGTATCTTTGACAACCACCTTAATTGGGCGGCCTGCCACCGCATTCGTGCCGTTGGTCGCATACTCCAAACCGAGCGTAAAGCCACGCTCCAGCATGGGGCCGTAGATGGCGAGCAAGCCAGAGTTGTCGGTCATCAAGCCAACCACAATTGGCTCGCCGGTAGTGGCTGAGGTTGTTGGTACAGCGGTCGGTTGGGGGGCCACCGCAGGCGCGGCGGTTGGTTGGGGCGCAGCAGTCGGTTCGACAGTTGGCTGCGGCGCAGCGGTCGGCTGTGCGGTCTGGCCACCGCCACATGCGCTTAGCGTCAGCGCAAGGATCACCACTATCGTGATGGCAAAACGGCGGACAAGATGGGTACTCTGCATTGAACGGTCTCCTTTGACTAACCTTCTCTTATCACCAGCGGGCTGCTGAGGGGTGAATGCGGTTTCCAGAGCGGGTTGCTACTCCTCCGCACCGGTTTCATTTGCTCCCTCGGTCTGCCCGGACAACAAATCGTGCACGCTGCTTATCTGTTCCCTACCTCGGCGCCATCACGATTGCCTCGCCGTCGGCAATCAGACGCCCATCAGCACCAGTACAGCGGGTCTGGAATGTCACCAACGGCTTGTCAGCGCGGATGTGGGTAATCGTTACCGTCGCAGTTAACACTTCGCCGGCACGCGCGCTATCAGTAAAGATGAGGTCTTGTTTGAGATAGACTGAACCAGAACCGGGCAACTCGACGCCGAGCAGGTAAGAAAAGAGCGCGCCGATCAGCGGCTCTGGCACGGTCTCGCCCGGCTGATCACCACAGAGCGCAGCGTATTCGGCGATCAGTTGGTCGTCGAATACGCGTTGCGTCGTGGCTTGCATACCAACGGCAAGCTGTTTCACAGGTCTGTCTCCGTCATCATGGCGCGCTGCCGGTCAAGAAAAGCGTTAAGGCCAATGCTGGCTTCGATTGACCGGATCTGCGCGCAAAACAATTCCCGTTCGCGATCCAGTTCGGCAACCAACCGATCGCGTTCACTCCAGAGCAGCCGGCGGGTACAGGCGATACTCCCCGGCAACTGCGCCGCCATCTGATGAGCCACGGCTTGTGTCTCTTCGACGAGGTGGCTGGCTGGCACGAGCCGGTTGGCCAAGCCCCACGCCACTGCCTCTTCAGCGCTGATCGATCGTTCGAGCAGCAGCGCCTCGGCTGCACGCCGTTGGCCGATCAAGCGTGGCAAGAGCGTCGCCCAACCACCCTCCGGGCTAAGGCCAAGGGTGGTGGTGTAAGCGGTGAAGCTCGCTTCTGGCGCGACTACGACCACATCGGCGGCCAGCACCAGCCCCATGGCGCTGCCATTAACCTGCCCTTGCACGGCGACGATCAGCGGCGCCGGCAGATCGATCAACTCTAGCATCACCCGGTGCAATTGCCGCAGTAATCCATCGGCGTACAACTCTCGCTCAGCGTGACTGGCTAAGCTGGCAATGTCGATTCCGCGCGAGAACGACGGCCCGGCGGCTTGTAAGATCACTGCGCGCACGCCATGGTGGTGGCGCGCAGTGGCTAGCGCATCTAGCAGCGCGGCCAGCAACTCTGGCGTGAGCAAGTTGTGCTGCGCTGGCCGGTTGAGCGTGATCGCCACCATCGGGCCGTTAGGTTGGATTGTCACAACGTTATCCATGCGGTATCTCAAGCACGGTTTCGCCACTGCACGCCACTTTGCCATCGCTGCGCGCGACACTCACCGCACAACGAAGCTGGTTGCCATTGCTTTCTAGTACCTCGACGATGATCTTGATCGTTTCACCGGCAAACACCGGGTTGGTAAAGCTGAGGGTCTGTTGGCGCTGCACACCGGTTGGCGCCAGCGTGTGCAGCGCGGCCCGGATGTAGCCGTACAGCAGCATGCCGTGGGCGATGGTGCGGCCAAAACGGGTAGTCGCCGCCACCGCCGGATCGGTATGGATCGGGTTGGTGTCGCCGCTCACCGCCGCAAAGCGATCGATGTCCGTTTGGGTGACGGTGTGAGTACGGTCGTAACGGGTACCGCTTGGGATCGGCGTCATACGGATGTTCCTTGGCGTAGGTTATAGTCACACAGCACGCTGTGTCACTACGGGATGTGTTGCCAATGTGCTGTCAATAATGCGACAAATCGGTCGGGCGCTTCGAGGTTGGCCGAATGGCCGACGCCGGTAATGATCTGCGGTGCGACCCCCAATGCTTCGGCGGCGCGTTTGACTGTCTCGGCGGTGACCAGTGGATCAAGTTCGCCACCCATTACCAGCGCCGGCACGCCAATCGTGCGTAGTTGGTCGCCCGGCTTCCATGCACGTAATGCGTCAATTGCGCCATTGGCTGCGCTCAATCGCTGGCTGTGCCCGATTGCAACCAGTTCACGCCAGAAGTCATCTTCCGGCGCAGTTGGCGCCATCGCCTTGATCGCTTGTGCAAAGAAGTCGGGGTTATCTTTGAGGAGTTGCTGCCGGTCAGGTTGATACACTTCGTCGGGCATGCCATCGACCCACGGCGGCGCGAGGACAGCAATCGTCAGCACGCGATCGGGCCGATCAAGGGCGGCTTGCAGCACAACTGCCGCTCCCAACGAATGGCCGACCAGATGGCAGCGCTGGATACCGAGCGCATCGGCGAAGTTCCAGAGGTCAGCGGCCAACGATGGCATGGTGTAGTCGTTGTCAGGCCCTTGCGTCGCCCCCCGTCCGCGTAGGTCAGGGGCTAGGCCACGGTAGCCGGCGGGCAACCGTTCCAGCACCCGCAGCCACCAACCACTGCTGGCCCAATTGCCATGCACAAAAATGACAGGTTCACCTTGACCGTGATCGAGATAATGCACATCGAGATCACCGGCTTTGATAGTGGGCATACGGCCCTCCTTCCTCTTCCCTACCCCTTACCCGTCAAATGCGCATGAAAGGCTGCATTAAATTGCTCTGGATATTCGATGTACGGCGTGTGGCCGCAGTTCTCGAACACCACTTCGCGGTACGTGCCACCAGCGGCAGCGTAGCGTTCGAGCACGGCGCGGGTCTGGCTGATCATCGGCTGCGGTGGATGGACCTCTGGGCCGGGCCAGTCGGGCAAGACGCCGAGCTGGCCGAGTGTGCCGACATCGAATAGCGACATATCGCTGACGATCTGATCATCAGCCCCGCGTACCCACAAGATCGGCGGCTTGGGATTGACAGCAACGAACCGTTCGACCGAGTCGCCCACGTACAACGGCGAGATCGCGTTGATCGGCCCCCATACTCCCGGCGCAACCCCCGGCCAATTGGGTGATGGCTTAAAGTCACCGGGGTAGCGTTGCGGTCCAACCTTCTCGCTCAGCATCGAGAGCAGCAGCGCCTCTTCGCGGGCCGGGCGGAAGGGTGGTTTCCAGTAGTAAGTATTCATCACCACCCGTGGCGCAGCTACCCCCGCCTCTTCGGTAGTGTCACCCGCCGCCATCCGCTCAACAAACGCCTGATTGACCGTGCCGCCACCCGATCCGGCCCCGTCTGGCCAGCAGAGTTCGCCATTCAGCCCTTTGCACCCGCCAAAGCCATAGGGTGAGCCGGGAGCGGCCAGCGTAGCGGTGATGATCCGCTGCGGCGCAGTTGCAATCAGGTTAAAGAGCACAACCCCACCGAGCGAGTGTCCTACTGCGTGACAACGCTCAATGCCAAGCGTGTCGAGCAGGGCGAGTAGGTCATCCACCCAGTCACCGCACCCGCGAGTAGCGTCGATCAAGCGGTCTTCAGTCTCGCCGTAGCCACGCAGGTCAGGTGCGATCGCGCGAAAACCTGCCGGCAAGGTCAGCATCGTCTCTTCCCAAAACGTTGCCGACGACGCATTGCCATGCACGAAGAGCACCGGCTCGCCGTCAGCCGGGCCGCTGCTGAGGAGGTGCATTTGCAAACGTGGGGTTTGAACCATGGTGGATGTAATTCCGGGCAAGGTAGGAATCTTGCTCATGCTATGCTCCATTCGTAATGAGACGATACACCTATCCCTTTTCCAACGGGAGGATGCTTACCGCAAAAGGTGCCGAGGACGCCTAGAGGGAAGAACCACGAGATGACGCGGTCTGCCCACCTCCCCCGGTCCTGAAGCCGGGCTACGCTTACGAAGCCTGCTGTGCGGGCTGATGAGCCTCACTTCCCATCCCTACTCCTACCTGACGCGGCCCCCTTCCCCGGCTAGG
Source organism: uncultured Chloroflexus sp. (assembly GCF_937951745.1). GTDB lineage: Bacteria > Chloroflexota > Chloroflexia > Chloroflexales > Chloroflexaceae > Chloroflexus. The sequence continues at coordinate 7,676 of NZ_CALFBQ010000052.1, read as the reverse complement.
GGTGGGGTATGTTTGCCGCAGAGGAATGGCCTCACCCCTTAGCATTCATAGCGTTCCCTCCGTGTTGTTGAAACATCCGCTTCAACGCCTGCTTATCAATCTTGCCGGCCCCAGTTTTGGGTAATTCGGGAAGAGTGACAATCCGTTTCGGCAGCTTATAGCGGGCCAAACGCGCGCCGGCAAACGCGAGCAGATCTTGGTCAGAGAAGTCAATGTCGGGGCGCACCACCACTGCCGCCCACCCCACTTCGCCCCAGTGCGGGTCAGGCATCCCCACCAGTGCCACTTCCGCGACAGCCGGGTGCCCGGCTAAGACGCTCTCGACCTCGGCGGGATAAATGTTTTCGCCGCCAGAGATGATTACATCTTTCAACCTGCCCACAATGCGATAACATCCATCGGCATCAAAGCTTGCCAGATCGCCGGTGCGTAGCCAGCCATCAACAAACGCGGCTGCTGTCTCAGCGGGTCGGCGCCAGTAGCCAGCACAGACGTGCGGGCCACGGATCTGCAATTCACCGACTTCATCAGGGCCACACTCGCGGCCATCGCTAGCTACCACGCGCACATCGATAAACATCAATGGGTAGCCGACCGCTCCCGGTTTGGTGCGCACCAATTCCGGCGGCAACCAGAAGGTGTTGGGGCCGGCTTCGGTGAGGCCATAGCCGGTCTTGAAGTCAATGCCACGCTCCCAGAAGGCATGAAAAACCGGTTCGGGGCACGGCGCACCGCCGCTAATCACAATCCGCATCCGGCTGAAATCAACGGTCGGCCAACGTGGATGGTGCTGCATCGCAATGAACATTGTCGGTACACCGAAAAAGAGTGTAGCCGGGCCGTGGTCGATCAGGTCAAAGACTTGATCAACGTTGAAGGTACGACAGACGATCGATGCACCGCCAATCTGCACGAGTGGCGCAGTAAAGACGTTAAGGCCGCCAGTGTGGAACAAAGGTGCGTTCAAAATAGCTACGTCATCAGGTCGCAGCCCCCAGCTCATTACGGTGTTAACCGCGTTGGCGGCAATGCTGCGGTAGGTGAGGATGGCTCCTTTCGGCAAGCCGGTGCTACCGCCGGTGTAGCAGATGACCCACGGGTCATTCCAACCGAGTGTGACTGGAGCGCATTCGGCGGGCAAGGCGTCGCGTTGGGCAATGGTGGGATCGGACGGATCGGCGGGTGACGCGCCGTCAATTGCTAGCCAGTGGGTGACCGATGCGGCTTGCGCGCGCAGGGTGAGCGTCATTGCCGCATATTCTGGGCCGTAGGCCAGCACCTTCGGCTCGCCATCGGCGATCAGATCGCTCAGCTCAGCGGGGGTCAGCCGCCAGTTGAGCGGTTGCAAAATAGCCCCAAGTTTCGCGCAGGCAAACCACAAATCGAGCAGATCGACGCAATTTTGGGCCAACGTAGCCACTCGATCGCCCTGCTCGACTCCCAACTCGCGCAACAAATTGGCCGTGCGATTAGCAGTTGCATGCCACTCGCCGTAGGTAATCGGGCGCATCCCGTTCTGGGCATCGAACAGTGCCACCTTATGCGGTGACAACTGCGCGCGACGACCAAGCCAGTCGCCAAGGTTCATCACGTCCATGTGTTCTATGCGGCGTTGCCGCCGCGATACGCGCAAATGCGCAACGTGTAGCCGGGGATTTGTGGTTGAGGGTAGCAGAAGGGGGTTGCGTGGCGGTTACAAATCGGTAACAGGCGGGAGTGTAGTATCACCGGTACGTAGCCGTTCGGCCAAGGCGAGCGTGATCGGCGACGGTTCAACCTCTAATTCGCGGGCCAGATGATCGACGCAGCGTTGGAAGACGCGCAAGGCGGCGGCGCGGTTGCCTTGGCGAGCATACGCCAGCATCAACAGCCGGTAGGCCCGCTCCCAGCAGTTGTCGTGAGCAAGCATGCGTTCGGCAAGGGCAATCACCTCTTCGTCGCGTCCCTGCTCGGCCAGCGTCTGTGCCAGCCGGTCGGCGCTACGCAAAAAGGTATTGCGCAGCCGTTCCCGCTCGGCTTCAGCCCAACTCTCGTAGAGCACGTCGGGTAAAAAGTCACCTTGGTAGAGCTGGATGGCCGCTTGCAGCCGCTGAATGCCGGCCTCGGTGCGGCCTTGATCGAGCAAGCGCAACCCATCGGTGCATCCGGCGCTCAGTTCGGCGCAATCAAGCCAAATATCGGCGGTGGGGCGCAGCCGGTAGGCGCTGCCATCGCGCACGATGAACGACGAGGTTGCCTCGCTGCGACTCGGTTCGAGCACCCGATAGAGCGCACTCAGGGCCACCTTGAAGTCACGGATCGCGGCTTCTGGGGCGAGGTGCGGCCACAGCATCTCGGCCAGCTCTTCGCGTTGCAACCAGCGGTTGCGATAGGCAATCAACGCCTGCAAAAGCTGACGCGCCTTGTCGCGCTGCCACTCGCGGGCCTCGATCTCGTGATCGCCACGCCAAACCCGAAACGCTCCCAGCGTCTGCACCCGTAACTGATAACCGGGGTGGGCTTCTAGGCCACGCAACCCCAGCGTAGCTAGTAACCGCTCGATATAGTCGCGATGGTGACCACGGGCGCGGGTAGCAAGAAGGATCGGCAATAGCCGGCGCGGTTCGGTGACACCGAGAAAGGTTGGACGGGTGAACAAATAATCGTAGCCGTGAGTGGCGCTCAGTTCTAACGCCTCATTAATTGCAGCAATTGCCGCCGCATCCTGTCGTTGTTCATGATAGACAAGGGCGAGCCAGAGCGCAGCCACTGCTTGGCCGAATCGATCACTACACGCACGTAAATCGGCGCGTGCTGCTAAGAGAATCTCTTGCGCACACTCAATGTGCCCGGCGATCACGTGACTCACGCCGCGTTGCAATTGGATCATCGCGCCCAACCAGAGATCACCAGCCCAACGGCAAAATGCCTGTCCATCGGCGGCGGCGCTCTCGGCAGCGGCCAGATCGCCAGCCAACCCGTAGAGGCGGGTTAACCCCCACAGAGGTTCCACCCGCAACCGATCCACCCCTAAGGCATCGCCCTCGGCTAACGCTTTGCGGTAATAATCGAGCGCGTAATCACGGGCGGCTACGTCGGCAGTGGCACTCTGCAATAACCACGCATGGCCAAGCCGGGCGTAAGCAACCGAGGTAATAAAGCGGGAATTGCGTTCAATCCCCACTTGCACCCCTTCTCTGGCCAATGCGAGCGCCTGATCAACATCGCCCTCAAACGCAGCGATTAAGGCCAGCACCAACACCGCTTCACGATGGCCGCGGGGGGCCGGGGTCGCGCCGCGCGCTGTTGCTACCCGTTCGTGATCGCGCCATGCCTGCAACAAGGCGCGCGCCGCAGCCAATTGACCGGTGCGCAGCTTGACCCGCGCACTAAGGAGATCAGCCGCCGGACTAGCCGCGCGCAACTGGCTCGCTTGCTGTTGCAAGGCTTCAGCCTCGGCAGGCTGACCCATATTGAGTTTATTCTCGGCCAGTAATTCGAGCACACGGGCGCGGGCAACCTGATCTTCTAACCGTTCGCTGACCCGCAGCGCCTCTTGCAACACACTCTCGGCTTGGGCAGGCTGCACCTGATCGATGTAAACCAGCGCCTGACCGTACAACGCGCGAGCCAATTCGGCCCGATCACCGCGCTGGCGACTGGTCGCTTCGGCTTGGGTATACCAGCGACGAGCTTCATCAAAACGAGCGCGCAATCGGTACAGATCACCAAGGTAGCATTGCAAGCGAGGCCGAGTGGCGATCAACTCAGCCGGCAGCGAATCAATCCAACCGGCTACCGTATCGAGCCGTCCATTACGCAACGCTTCTTCACCGGCTGTCTCAACCGCATTGGCTGCGATGGCACCTTCGCCGGCGGCAAACCAATGGTAGATCGCCTCTTCAGCGAGGCCGACCGCAGTATAGTGCTGGGCTGCTCGCCGGTGTCGTGCAGCCAGATCGGGATCATGGCGCGTCTGCTGGCGCAAAAAGTCGTGAAATAGGTGATGGTAGCGATAGTGATCGGTTCCCAACTCAACTACAAAGAGGTCACGATCGCGCACTTGCGCCAACAACTCGGCGCTGTCATCAGCTTGTCGCACCGCATCGCAGGCAGCAGCAGTCAGCACCCGCAACGGCGCGGTTGCGCGCAAAAAGGCGGCAATCTCTGGCGGCTGGCGATCAAGAACATCAGAAGCTAGAAAATCGAACAACGCCGCCAGTGAAGCCGGGCCGTTCGCCAGCAATTCAGCCACGCTCCGCGCCTGCCCGCCGCGCAACCCCTGCCAGACCAGTTGCAACGCAATCGGCCACCCTTCCGTCTGGTGGCTGAGCAGATCGACATCGGCAGCGCTTAACAGCATACCAAAGACTTCGGCGAAGAGCGCAGCAATCTCGTCGCGGGTAAAGGCCAACGCCTCGCGGTGCAATTCCAGCACCTCGCCGCGCGCGCGCCAGCGCACCAGCTCGCCGCTGACAATCGGGTAACGGGTAGCGATCAACAGACTCAACCACGGTGGCGCGTAGGTAATCAGTCGCTCGGTCAATGCGCGGATCTCGGCGGACGCTGTCACGAAGTGGTAGTCATCGAGAATAAGCAGCGTTGGTCGCGGCGTAGCGCCGGCCAGTGTATTCAGCAACCCATCGAGCGCCTGCGTCCACGCCGTCCTGTCAGCAGGGCGAGCATGCAGTGCCGCTAGCGCCTCTGGCGCACCCTGTGGCAGAACCGGCCCACACGCTGCGGTCAGATAGGTCAAAAACGTCACCGGATCACGGTCGTTCTCGCCGATCGTATACCAACAAACGGCGCCTGTATTCTCTGCTAACTCGGCCAGTGCCGTCGTCTTACCATAGCCGGCGCCGGCCTGCACGATAGTAACCCGATAATCAAACGCCTCGCGTAGACGTGCCGTAACCTCTGGACGCACCAGCCGGTAGCGATGCGGGCGCGGCGGCGCAATCTTCGCCTGCAACAACACTGTCTCTTCACGCGCCATAGCGGTATGATCATACAGGGTCATCAATGGTAATACGTATTATACCAGCATAACGATGTGTTTGTCACAACCGGGTACTACACCCCCAACGTCGGGGACGGGCCGGGGGTGGGGGGATACCTCTGGTGCCCCTCACCCCCGGCCACGGATGACGAAGTACTCTACCAACGATACGCACAGGTGTATGGGGAAGGTACCCGGTGCCCCTCACCCCCCTGCCCCCCTTTCCCACACGGGGAGAGGGGGGAATGCGTCACTCCTGCCGTGTGGAGGAGGGGCCGGGGGTGGGGAGCCATCCCCCCCCTCCCCCCCGGCGTGGGGGAGGGGCCGGGGGTGGGGGGCCACCCCCTCAAATCACTTCGCAATCAACGGCAGGAAGAGCAACCTGATCACATTCGTCGGCATTGTCGAGAAAAAAACATTCATTGGCATTGTCGAGAAAAAAATTCTTCCGTCCCCCAGTTGTCCAAAGTAGTTGTTACCCCAGCAGCGCACCTCGCCGGCCGTGGTCAGCGCGCAGGTGTGGTACGCACCGGCCGCGATGGCACTCACACTCACCACACTTGCCAGCCCACTTACCGCCACTGGTGTGCCGCTGTCGGTCGTTGTCCCATTCCCCAGTTGGCCAGAGGAGTTGCGACCCCAGCAGCGTACGCCGCCGGCCGCGGTCAATGCGCAGGTGTGAAACCCACCGGTCGCGATGGCGCTCACCCCGCTCAGCCCACTCACTTCCACCAGCGTGCTGCTGTTAGTCGTTGTCCCGTTCCCTAGTTGTCCAGAGAAGTTGCTCCCCCAGCAGCGCACCTCGCCGGCCGTGGTCAGCGCGCAGGTGTGCAACCCACCGGCCGCGATGGCGCTCACCCCGCTCAGCCCGCTCACTGCCACCGGCGTACTCCTGCTCATCGTCGTCCCGTCCCCCAGTTGTCCAGAGAAGTTACGACCCCAGCAGCGCACTTCGCCGGTCTCGGTCAGCGCGCAGGTGTGGTACCCGCCGGTCGCGATGGCGCGCACTCCACTCAGTCCGCTCACCGCTACCGGCGTGCTGCTGTCGGTTGTCGTCCCGTTCCCCAATTGTCCATCGGAGTTACGACCCCAGCAGCGCACGCTGCCGGTCGTGGTCAGCGCGCAGATGTGCAACGCACCGGCCGCGATGGCGCTCACCCCGCTCAGTCCGCTCACCGCTACCGGCGTGCTGCTGTCGGTTGTCGTCCCGTTCCCCAGTTGTCCAAAGAAGTTGTTACCCCAGCAGCGCACGCTGCCGGTCGTGATCAGCGCGCAGGTGTGCGTATCACCGGTCGCGATGGCGCTCACCCCGCTCAGTCCGCTCACCGCCACCGGCGTGCTGCTGTCGGTTGTCGTCCCGTTCCCCAGTTGTCCACTGGAGTTGCTCCCCCAGCAGCGCACATTACCGGCAGTGGTCAGCGCGCAGGTGTGAAACCCACCGGCCGCGATGGCGCTCACTTCGCTCAGCCTGCTCACCTCCACCGGCGTGCTGCTGTCGGTTGTCGTCCCGTTCCCCAGTTGTCCACTGTAGTTGGCACCCCAGCAGCGCACATTACCGGCAGTGGTCAGCGCGCAGGTGTGTATGTCACCAGCCTCGATGGCGGTGTATGATAAAACTTCTGACAGACTCGTTGAGAACGTTGGACCGATAGCGAGCGGGACAGCATGATGGTTCGCCATCACAGGCGCGGGCAGGGACGTGGCAACCAGCACCGTCAGCAAAATGGCTATGATAGTTGTACAACGAGGGGTCATCGATTTCCTCCACCAAGAAGCTGTGCCTTCATACGTTCGCGCCAACGAACTTTGCTAATCGGTTAACAACTGCTTGATGCCCTTGCCTCAAATTGCTTATCGGCTGCTGCGCACGCTGCGGCATCCTTTCCGGTAGGAACACCCGCAGCTTGAGCAACTCATCAAGGTACCATTCAAGGGATATCAGCGCATGACGGTAATCGTCGCTGGTTGCAAGAAGACGCACTAACAAAAGCAACTATGTTTCCTTGCAGGGGGTTGGACATACGCAGTGCCATATGCACTATACAAGCATAATTGTATCAAACGCGCATGGTAAATTGCAAGCGTAGAGGCGAGTAGTGTGGACGCATAGCTGCCGGCAATGCGACGAGGCGCAGCCCCGCCGCAATCTTCCACACGCACAGCTCGCTGCCTGATAGCAAACCAATCATGCTACACCGCAGCGAGCGGGAGATGCAGGTTTTAAACCTGCCTATCTGCATTCCCCTTTCTTCGGGAAGGATCGGAAGTGAGGAGCCACCCCCCTCCCCCCTCGTGGGGGAGGGGCTGGGGGTGGGGGCCACCCCCTCGTGGGGGAGGGGCTGGGGGTGGGGGCCACCCCCTCGTGGAGGAGGGTACGCTTCGGCAAGTTTGCCGAATACGGTGTCGCACCCCCCCTCCCCCCGTGTGGGGGAGGGGCTGAGGGTGGGGGGCATCCCCCTCTTCCTAGTCCCCACCACCTACGGTATACTCATTAAGGCATAGTCTTCTGAACTGAGGAGCACTGGCTATGAGCAGCGTAATGATCGGTGTGATTGGCGGCAGCGGCCTGTATGCAATGCCCGATCTCAAAAATCCGGAAGAGGTGCGCCTGACAACACCGTTTGGCGATCCCAGCGATGCGTTTATCATCGGTGAATTGGAAGGTCGGCGAGTGGCGTTCTTACCACGCCACGGTCGC
>NZ_CALFBQ010000051.1 GCF_937951745.1 uncultured Chloroflexus sp. | reverse complement strand
CGCCACTCGCCAAACGCTGCTCGATCACGTGCCGGTGCAGGCCGAGCAGGTTTTTCCGGTGCCAACCTACTATCGCGACCCTGAGCAGGCAGCGGCGATCTACCAACAACAAACGGCGGCACTGCTGACTGCGCACGGTGGTCAATTTGATCTGGTGGTATTGGGGATGGGGCCAGATGGTCACACCGCCTCGCTCTTTCCGCGCCATCCGACATTAGCTGCGTTGGCCGACCGATTGGTGGTGGTGGTACCCGATGCACCAAAGCCGCCACCGTTGCGGCTGAGTCTCACGCCGGCGGCATTAAACACTGCCCGCACAGTGTTGTTTGTCGTTAGTGGGAGCGACAAAGCGGCAGCAGTGGCAGCAGCGTTGGCGGAGACGAGCGACCCACTCGAACAACCAACCCGCTTGATCCAGCCGGTGAACGGACAAGTGGCTTGGCTGCTCGATCAGGCAGCCGGGGAACGAGTTGGGGATTTATGAGAGTTCATTCCCGAACACGCCTCGGATGGTGAGTGGTTGTAATCTGTGGCCAATATTCTGAATAGACCACGGATTGGCACGGATGTGACGGATTAGCACGGCTAGTGATCCGCGAGCAGCCGTCACCATCTGTGCTCATCCGTGGCCTTTTTTGTTTTCCGAATGGGCCAAATGCTCCTAACGCCAGCCGCCGATTGCCTCGAAGATGGCGCGGTCGTGGTAAGGGTTGGGGACAGTAGCCTGCGGTTGAGCGAGCAGATACTCGGCCATCTCCTCGAAGGGGCGGGTGCATTCCTCTTTGCCCGGCCCCTCCATCTCGAACAACGTCTTGCCGGCGAGGCGCGAGCGGCGGATGAGGTCGTGATAGGGCACACGCCCAATCACCTTGGTGCCGACTTTCTCAGCGAACTGGTCGAGCAGGGTAGTGCCACCGAATTCGTAATCGACCCGGTTAGCAACGATACCGGCCAGCTTGACTTTATGGCGCTGCGACTTCTGCGCGATGGCGAGGCAGAGCCGGTTAGCGGCAAAGATGCTGTCGAAGTCGTTGCAGGCGATGATCAGGCCGTAGTCGGCGTAGTTGAGCGGAGCAGAGAAGCCGCCGCACACCACGTCGCCGAGCACGTCGAAGACGATCACATCGTACTTGTCGTAGAGGCCGAACTCCTTCAGCAGCTTCACCGTCTCGCCGACGACATAGCCGCCGCAGCCGCTGCCGGCAGGAGGGCCGCCCGATTCGAGTGTATCAACGCCGGCAAAGCCGGTGTGGATTACGTCCTCTTTGCTGACATCTTCAAGATGGAAGTTCACGCTGTCCAGCACGTCGATCACGGTCGGCTGGAGGTGGCCGGTAAGTGGAAAAGTGCTATCGTGCTTTGGATCACAACCGATCTGGAGCACTTTGGCGCCTTTGAGCGCCATAGCCGCCGACAGGTTGGCCGAGGTGGTCGACTTGCCGATCCCACCCTTGCCGTAAATTGCGAGGATGAGGGACATGAACAACTCCTTCTCGTAGGCCGGCAATGCCGGCATCGAATACCGAACGCTAACCAAGGGTAATAACGCAAAGCTGCGCAGATAGCTGTTTGGTGCATCATCAGTGCTCTGATGCTATGCTTGGACCGTCGCGCGACAACTTTGCGTCTGCCTTATCTAATCACCTAAGCCGATGGTTCTAACTCACGACCAAACTCGCGCCGATAGACATCGGCGTAGCGAGCCAAGGCACGGTAGACGTAACCGGGCACAATCCGACGTTCGAGCCGGCCATGCCGTTCGCGCACGAATTGCAGATTGCGCAGCAACTTCATCTCAATCACCGAGCGGGCGAATTCGAGGCCCTTTGGCCCGCTGCGGCGCTGGATGAACGCAACCAACTGTCGAATAATCCACGGCGCCCGTCGCGGTGGTTTGCGCAACATCTGGATGTAGACCGGCATCCCGCGGGTGCGGTCGCCGCCACTAATCGGTGCGCGCTCTTCAACGTAGGGCCGCAAGAGGTTATACAATTCGGCCCCGCGCTCAGTGCGGATGAGTGTCCATTGCCAACGTTCGGTTGGCGGCAGCGGCGCCCCCATATAGCCGATAGTCAAGTCTGACAGCCCGTTCTGATAATCGAAGCAGCTCAAACAGGCTGGTGGAAACACCCCTATTTCGCCGCCGAGTTTGCTAACATCGAGATCGACAAAGTTAACCTTCTCGATCGATCCGTCTTCGTGCTTAAGCCAGATGCGGAAATCCTGCATAAACTCGTGGTGAACGACTGTTTCTGGCGAGCGCGAGACTACCTGTAAAAAGCGTTGTAAATCAGGATAGGTCGTGTTGTCGGTGCAGGGAATCCCGATCACGTAGAGCCGCTCGAGGCCAAGCTGATCCTCGATCGCGCGCAAGGCATGGACTTGGCAGCCGGTGCCGATGTAGGCGATCCGGCGTAAACCGGCCTGACGTACCTGCGTGAGTATGTCGAGCGTAGGAGCAAGGCATGGCTTATTGCCGCGCGTGGCCCGGACCTCATCGGGGGTGCGGGCAAGGATCGGCAACGGCGCGAAGCGGGTGCCGGGAGCGGCAGCGGTGGTAACGACTCCTTCCACCAGTCCGCGTTCGAGCAAGAGCGCGCCGAGGCTAGTAACGGCACCGCTCCATTGCGCATCAGGCACCGGCGGATTCATACGAAAGACGCGCAGCTCGCGGTAAATCCCGAAGAGCAACTCGTCGCCGTCGTGCCGGTTACGCCCGTGCAAGCGGCGCTCGATCTCCTCAGCGCGGTTGTTAACGAAGACGCAGCTCTGCGCCATAAATGGGCGCAACTCACCGGTGCAGATGCCGCAATCGCTGCACAGCTTGGGCCGGCCAGCCAGCCGCTCGTCGCGAGCCAGCAGCGCAATCTCGGCCAACTGGCGCGGCGGTTGGGGTCGGCGCGGCGCTCTAGGTGAAAGGGCAGTGCTCATGCACCAAGCTCCTCTTTGGCGGCCAGCAGCACTTGGGCGGTAATGACGGCATGGCCGTGCTGGCGCGCATACTTCTCGACATTCCCCCGTACCCGTCCGCGCACAAAGAATGGTACCTTCTTGAGCATTGCTTCCGCGTCAGCGGCCCAAACCGGATCGACCGGTGCGGCAGGGGCAGGTGGCGGAGCGACGCTGGCCGGAGCGGCAACCGTCGCTGGTGCAGCCACTGTCGCGACAACCGGCTCAGTGACCGGTTTCGGACTCTCAACAGTAACTGCCACCGGTGCCGGTTCAGGCGGTGCAGCGGTTTTGGCCTGCTCGGGGAGATCAAGGCCGGCGTCTCCAAACAGATCAATCAGGTGCTTCTCCATACCGAGCGTACAGGTCGTGTAGACCTCATCGGCGATCACATCGGCGCCATCGAAACCGAGGAAGGGGCGATAGGCAAGCAAATGGTTCTCGATGTGGGTCGGCGGCGAAATTACCATACAGTTCAGATTGTAGCGGCGCGAGGTATGGCGCTCCATCTGAGTGCCGCAGACCAATTCAGGGCGCAGCTCGGCAATGCGGTTTGCCACCGTCTGAAACTCATCGGTCACGAGCAGATCATCGACATAGCCGGCCAACTGCTCGCGCACCCAATCGGCCTGATGCTTGACATACGTACCGGCGCCGGCAATCGGCATACCTAGCTCGTCGCTGAGGAAGCGGGTAATCCCAACTACGTGGGTTGCGTCGCCGAACACGAACGCTGGTTTACCCGAGAAGCTATCCATATCGGCGGTGCGGGCCAGCCATGGCACAGCGGAGGGAGCCGACATGCCATCGAGCGAGAAGGCAGTCAACGGCGGCATGGGAATAGTGACGCCGGCTTGGGCCAACAACTCGCGCAGACGCTCGATCCAGCGCAAGGTAGGTTGGACGCCGATCGGTGCATCGAGCAGAGCCGGCACGCCAAACTGCTCTTCGAGATAGGTTGCAGCGCGCAGGCCAAGCTCGCGGTAGGGAGCGATCGTCAGCCACGCTGCGGGCAACCGGCGCAGATCATCAATCGTGGCCCCCCACGGCGCAACCACATTCACCTCGATGCCGAGCGTCTTGAGCATGCGGCGCAGGCTAATCAGATCGTGGCGGGCGTGGAAGCCGAGCGAAGCCGGGCCAAGAATATTGACGGTCGGGTGCTCGGTGCGAGGTTGGGGTTGGGCAAACCGCTTAACCAGATCGGTAAACAGGCTCTCGGCGGCGACAATCTCTTGCATGCGGTACGGGTTGGCGTCGTAGACCATGACCTCGCACTGCAAGCCAGCATGCTTAGCGGCAATCTCTAGATTCTCTTGCAGCAAGATCGTCGAGCATGAGGCCACCACCACGATCAAATCGGGGCGGACGCGCTCTTCCACTTGCTTGAGCGTTTCGGGCAAGCGGATCGTGCCGCGGGCCAGATCGGTGCCGCTAACCACGCTGGTCGTCATCGCCGGAAAGTTGGGCGTGCGATCAAGCATCGCGAAAATCGCATTGACATAATCGTCGCCCTGTGGAGCGTGAAAGACGGCGTGGACATTACGCATGCTATTGGCAATCCGGCCAACGCCGTGATGGGCCGTGCCCTCGTACATCCAATAGGCTAGCCGCATGGATTGTCTCCTTTAGGACTGCAACGAGATGACGCCACCGGGGGAGCTAGGCATCATACCGGTTAACCAGATCGGGTCAGCGCCGAGCGGATCGAGCTTGGCGTGGCGTTCGAGCGCACGGGTGAACGACGTCACTAGCGCATTGACGCCGGCCCAGCCGTGGATCGGCAAGAAGCAGTACTCGGTGCCCCACTTGGCGACCACGCCTTGACCAACCAGCGGGTTGGTGGTGATGATATTCGAGATAATCAGATCGGGTTTGGTTTCGGCGATGGTGCGCAACTGGCGATGGAAATTGGCCTGTTCGACCAGCCGCACGCCTTCCAGCGCAGCCAGCTCGGCAGCGTGGAAGCGGCGGTTAATATAGGGAGTCGAGCACTCGACCACCTCGGCGCCGCACGCCTTGAGGAAGCGCGCCAGCGGCAGCTCCATCAGGGTATCGCTGGCGAAGAAAATCTTCTTGCCGCGCAACAGATCGGTATGGCGCTTGATACGCTCCCACGCCGCCGCCTCGCGATCGCTCAGATCGACCTTCATACCAAACTGGGCGGCCAAATCTTCCCAGAAGCGGCGGGTACCGTCGGGGCCGAATGGAAAGAGCGAGGAAAGCACTGTGCAACCGCGCTCGTTGCGCAGTTGGGTCGCGGTTTTGTGCAAGTAGGGTTGGAGTGGAGCGATGACGGTGCCCGGCCCGATCGGCGGCAGCTCGGTAAAATGGCTCGCGGGCAAGAAACCGGCCACCGGAATGCCCAGCCGGGCCGCTTCGAGCGAAAAGTCATCGGCAATCGCGTCGTTGACCGAGCCGAGGAAAACGACGCGCTTATCTTCGGGCGGGGCCGGCGGGCAGAACGGGATGAGGGCCTGCAAGACCGAATCCTCGCTCTGCGAGAAGGTATAGTCGAGGCCGGAGGCGGGTACGAACAGCACCGGCACTTCGGGAGTGCTGACCGAGGCCGCTAACCCTTCAAACTCCACCTTCATCACTTCGGGTGTGCATGACGAGAGCAAAAAGATTACCGAAGGATGGTGCTCGCGCTTGATCTCTTCGATTTGGGCCGAAATATTAGGCTGCGACGAACTGAGATCGGCTTCTTCGAGCAATGAGACGGCAAAGCGCGGGCGGGCGAAGATCATTACGCCGAGCGTATTTTGGAGCAGGTGGGCGCAGGTGTGGGTGCCAAGGATGAGGAAGAAGCTATCCTTGATCTTCTGGTAGAGCCAGCCGACGCTAACTAAGCCGCAGAACGAGTGGTAGAGGCCATCCTCGCGGATGGTGCTCGCCTTGTGCATAGCGCCTCCTCGCAGGGTGTAGTGCCGATTTGGAACTACTGACTTTAATAACATTGTAGCATAAAAAGCAACAAGGTGAAGTATAAACAAATCCAGTGCAAAATTGGTGCATAGGAGGTAATAGCGATTGATGGTGGAGCCACACTGCGGTGCGGCTCCACCAAGAGGTACCGCAGTGTGGCTTGATCGAGCCGCGTCGCCGTGTGGCCCTACAGGACCGCCCAATCGCGTGGTTTAAGGAATTCGGCCATCGCTGCCTCAGGCGATCCGGGTTCAGGCTGAAAATTGAATTCCCAGCGGGCCAGCGGCGGCAGCGACATCAAGATGGCCTCAATGTTGCCGCTGGTTTGCAAGCCAAACAGCGTGCCGCGGTCGTAGATCAGGTTAAATTCGACGTACCTGCCGCGCCGATAGAGCTGCCACGAGCGTTCGCGCTCGCCGTAAGGGGTGTGCATCCGCCGGCGTACAATTGGCAGGTAGGCGTCGAGAATAGTGGTGATCCCGTCGCTGACGAACGCAAACGCGCGCTCGAAGCCGTCTGGCCCTTCCGGGTGGAGATCGTCGAAGAAGATGCCGCCGATGCCGCGCATTTCATTACGATGCTTGAGGTAGAAATAGCGATCACAGGTCTCTTTCATCGTTTGATAGTCGGCGATTGGGTGGCGGGTGCAGTAGTCGCGCAGCGTGACGTGAAAGTGGCGGGCGTCTTCTTCAAAGCCGTAGCTCGGTGTCAGATCCATGCCGCCGCCGAACCACCAATCGTCGCCGGCCTCGAAGTAGCGGAAGTTGGCATGAAACGCCGGTACGTAGGGATTACGCGGGTGTAACACCATCGAGATGCCGGTGGCGAAGTAGGGCTGGCCGCGAGTTGATGGGCGGTGCTGCCAGATGCTCGGCGGTACCTCTTCGCCGTAGACTGCCGAAACATTGACGCCGGCGCGCTCGAAGACGGCACCTTCAGTCATAACACGGGCCGTACCACCGCCGCCGCCGGGCCGTTCCCAAGTTTGGGCAATAAAGCGTTGTTGACCATCGGTCGCTTCAAACGCAGTGCAGAGCCGTTGTTGACCATCGCGCATTAAGTCATGCACGATTATCCGAGTGTCGGTTACGGTCATTTCTCTTCTCCTTTAAGGCATGCTGTAAACGCAAAGGTGGGAAGGTGTTTCACCCCGTAGCCCTACCGTGGCTCCACAATCTGCTGCCCGCCTCAATTGGGTGATTACCACAAAACCTTCCCTTTCTTCGCGCTCTCTGCGCCTTTGCGTAATCTTTTGTTGCCTTTCACATCTGCGCGAAGGCCTCTTCCACTGCCGCCAGTGTCTGGTCGATGTCAGCGCTGGTATGCGCAGTACTAACGAAGCCGGCTTCAAACTGCGACGGTGCCAAGTAGACGCCGCGTTCCGCCATTGCCCAGAAGAAGCGGGCGTAGCGTTGGGTGTCGGCGTTGGCCTTAGCTTCGGCGTAGTTGGTGATCTGGGCGTCGGGATGGCGCAGGAAGTAGCAGCCGAACATGGTGCCGACGCTACCGACTTGCAACGGGATGCGGTAGCGGGTTCCCAGTTCGCGCAGGCCGTTGGCGAGATTGGTAGTCAGCGTGACAGCCCGTTCGAACGCAGTACCATCATTGGCGAATGCCGTGCGCAGTGTGGTCAAACCGGCGATCATCGCCAGTGGATTGCCGCTGAGGGTGCCAGCTTGGTACATCGGCCCTGCCGGTGCGACCAGTTGCATGTATTGACGTTTGCCGGCATACGCGCCGACCGGTAGGCCGCCGCCGATCACTTTCCCCAAACAGGTCAGATCGGGGTCAAGCCCCCACAATGCCTGCGCGCCGCCGGGGGCAACGCGAAAGCCGGTCATCACCTCGTCGAGAATAAAGATGGCACCGTGGCGCTGCGTGATTTCGCGCAAGCCGCTGAGGAAGCCGGGTTTGGGGAGAACGAACCCCATATTGGCGGCGATAGGCTCGACGATAACAGCAGCAATCTCGTGGCCGCGATTGGCGAAGAGGGTTGCTACTGCGTCGAGATCGTTGTACTCGACGGTGATCGTCTCAGCGGCGACGGCAGGCGGCACGCCGGGGCTGTCAGGCAGGCCAAGGGTGGCGACACCGCTGCCGGCTTGCACTAGCAGCATATCGGCATGACCGTGGTAGCAGCCGGTAAACTTGACGATCAGGCGGCGACCGGTGGCGGCACGGGCCAGCCGCAAGGCGCTCATCGTGGCTTCGGTACCGCTATTGACAAAGCGGATCTGTTCGATTGACGGCACCAGCTCGATTACCAGCCGGGCTAGCTCGGTTTCGAGTTCGGTTGGTGCGCCGAAACTGGTGCCGCGCTGGGCTTGTTCGGCAATCGCCTGTGCCACTGCTGGGTCAGCATGACCGAGCAGCAGCGGCCCCCACGAGAGCACATAGTCGATGTAGCGATTACCATCGACATCCCAAACATACGCCCCCTGCCCGCGATCGAAAAAGATCGGCGTGCCGCCGACGCCACGGAAGGCGCGCACTGGCGAATTGACCCCGCCGGGAATAACGGCTTGGGCAGCGGCAAAATTGGCTTGCGAGCGAGCGTAGCGCTCGGTGGTGACGCTCATTCCATAACCTCCTCTAACGCAGGTGCTTCGGTGGGCAAGGGGAACGACTGGACGAACTCGACCAGATAGCGCACGTGATCGACCGGCGTTTCGGTCAAAATGCCATGACCGAGGTTGAAGATGTGGCCGGGGCGACCGGCGGCACGTTGCAAAATCTCGCGGGCGCGGGCCGCAATCAATTCGCGTGGCGCAAAGAGGGTCATGGGGTCGAGATTGCCCTGCACCGCATGCTCGTACCCGTACTGCGCCCACGCCACATCGAGATCGATTCGCCAATCAACGCCGAGCACATCGGCCCCGATCTGGCGCAATTCGCCGGCGAGGCCGGCCATATCGGTGCCGAAGTAGATGATCGGTGGCGCGGCTTCGCCGAGGCGGGCGCGAATAGTCGCGACCACGTTCTGGGTATGGCGCAGCACAAAGGCCCGGTAGTCGGCCGGCGCGAGTGCGCCGGCCCAGCTATCAAAGATCTGCACCGCGTCGGCGCCGGCCTCGACCTGCGCGATCAAGTATTCGGCCACCAGTTGGCTCAGCCGTTCCATCAAGTCGTGCCACGCCGCCGGTTGCTCGTACATAAAGCGCTTGGTCAAGCGATACTCTTTCGAGCCGCCGCCTTCGATGGCGTAGCTCGCCAACGTAAAGGGTGCACCGCTAAAGCCGATCAGCGGCAAGCCGTTCAATTCGCGCTTCACCAGCCGCAGAGCGGTGAGCGTGTAGGCAACCGTCTCGCGCGGATCGCTGCTATGGAGGCCAGCGACATCACGTGGCTGGCGGATCGGGTTATGGATCACCGGCCCCTCACCCTTTTCATACGTAAGCCGAAAGCCCAACCCTTCGAGCGGCGGCAAAATATCGGCGAAGATGATCGCTGCGTCAACCCCAAAGGCCCGTATCGGTTGCAGTGTCACCTCGGCGGCTACTTCCGGTGTCTTCACCATCTGCAAAAAGCCGTAGCGCTCGCGCACGGCGCGGTATTCGGGCATATAGCGGCCCGCTTGGCGCATCAGCCAAATCGGGGTGCGATCAACCGGTTGGCGGCGGCATGCGCGCAGGAAACGATCTCGCATAGACTCCTCACTGTTTCAGAATGACCGCAGCGAACGCTTGTCCTCGCTCAGCAGCATCTATCTAACCCAGCCACTCTGCCGCCTCTTTGGCCCAATAGGTGATAATCATATCGGCCCCGGCGCGGCGAATGGCAGTCAACGTCTCAAGCGCGATGCGCTGTTCATCGAGCCAGCCTTGCAAGGCAGCCGCCTTGACCATACTGTACTCACCGCTGACTTGGTAGGCGGCCAGTGGCAAGGTATGGCGGTCGCGCACTTGGCGAATAATGTCGAGGTAAGCTAGCGCCGGCTTGACCATGAGAATATCGGCGCCTTCGGCCACATCGAGATCGACTTCGCGTAGCGCCTCGCGAGCATTAGCCGGATCCATCTGGTACTGGCTGCGGTCGCCGAATTGGGGCGGGCTTTCGGCGGCATCGCGGAAGGGGCCGTAGAACCCGCTGGCATATTTGGCGGCGTAGCTCATAATCGAGACGTGGCTAAGCCCAGCCGTATCAAGTGCAGTACGAATCGTGGCGACCATCCCGTCGATCATGCCGGACGGTGCAATGATGTCGGCGCCGGCGCGGGCATGGACAACCGATGCTTCGGCGAGGAGGGTGAGGGTGGCATCGTTGAGCAAATAACCTTCGCCGAGCTGCGGTTGGAAATCGCTGCGGTCAGGCGAATTGAGCACACCGCAGTGACCGTGATGGGTGTATTCGCAGAAGCACATATCGCTGATCACGACCATGCCCGGTACAGCGTCTTTGATTGCCCGAATCGCTTGGGGAACAATCCCATCGGGATCAAGGTTCTCACTGCCACAGGAATCTTTACGTGCCGGAATACCAAACAGTAAGATGGCGCGAATACCGCGAGCAGCTAGCTCAAGCGCCTCGCGTGCGGCTTGGTCGGGCGACATCTGGTACTGGCCGGGCATCGAGCGAATGGTAACCCGCAGATCGTGCCCGTGACGGACAAAGATTGGCGCGATCAGTTGCGAGGGCGTCAGCCGGGTTTCACGCACCAGATCGCGTAGCGCGGGACTGATGCGCAACCGGCGCGGACGTTGCACCGGCGTTGGCAGATGGTTGGCGGTGCCGTTCGTTAACGGCGTTCGTGACGAGAGCGTTTCCATGGGTTCACTCCGTGATTTTAGAGAACCGTAGTCGTACAATCTGTAGAAGCTTTCTGCTCATTTGCCGCCAGCCCGCTTGGGGTGACCCCCACCCCTAGCCCCTCCCCCAGCGGGGGTTGCATTCACGATCCCGGCCTTTCAGGGCCGGGCGAATCCTTGCCCAATCAATGCCTGCTCCAGCGCAGTGATGAGCGCATCATCGTTAGGCCGCTCGGCAACAGCAGCTACTGGCAGGTCGATAGCAGCGCAGACCGCCGCCGTACTAGGGCCGATGCAAACCAACGCCGGCGGCTGGGTGTGCGGCGGGATCAGCGCGCGCAACTGGCGTACTGCCGAGCCACTGGCCAAGACAATTGCATCGACTTCGCCGCGGTCGAGGGCGGCGGCAAGATTGGTAGCGCCGGGGCCGGCGATGGTGTGGTACGCAGTGACGCGATCAACGCTCGCCCCCGCCGCTTGCAAGGCTTCGGTCAAGCTGGGAGGCGCGATGTCGGCGCAAGGCAGCAACACGCGCATCCCGGCAAGATTGCCCATCGCTTGGGGCAAGGCCGCGCCGAGTTCCTCATCAGGCACGCTGGTCGGCTCACGCCCCCAGACCCGCCGGCAATCAGCAGCCGTGCCCTTGCCGACGGCGGCGATTGCGGTGGTAGCGGGCACAACTGCGTCAGCCAACGCTTGTACAGCTTGGCGACTGGTCACGACCAGCCAATCGTACTGGCCGGCGGCCAACCGGCTCAGCGCCTGTTGCAGCGGGGCCGGATCAGTGGGCGGCGCGTATGCAATCAACGGCATCAGCAACGGGATCGCACCCAGCGCGCGCAACCGCTCGGCTAACGTATCGCCGCGCCCAGCCGGGCGAGTGATGGCAATCCGGCGACCAGCGAGGGCGCTCATCGCCGCGCCTCCAACTGGCTGCGGATCACGGCCAGAATGGCTTCGCCGCCTTGGGCCAGCAACGCTTCTGCCACGGCAATGCCTAGCGCTTCGGCTTGCTCGGTAGCGCCGGTCTGTTCGGCGAAGACCAACGCGCTCCCGTCGAGCGCGCCGATCATGCCGCGCAAGCGCAGACCGCTCTCGGTGACAGCCGCGTGGGCCGCTACCGGCACTTGGCAACCACCTTCAAGCCGGCGCAGCAAGGCGCGTTCGGCCAGCGCCGCTGCACGTGCTGCCGGATCGTCGAGGGCCGCAACGAAGGCGCGGGTAGCAGAATCAGCAGTGCGGGTCTCGATTGCCAAAATGCCTTGCGACACTGCCGGCAGCATCACCAACGGATCGAGTGGATACACCACAGCTTCACCGATTGTTGCGCCGGGCGTACCATCCCACAACCCCAACCGGCGCAGACCGGCGGTAGCCAGAATCAGCGCGTCGTATTGGCCTTCAGCCAGTTTGCGCAGGCGGGTATCGACATTGCCGCGCACATCGGCCAGTTGCAGATCGGGCCGGTGATAGCGCAACTGGCTGGCGCGGCGCAGGCTCGATGTGCCAACTCGCGCGCCTTGAGGCAGCGTATGCAGATCGGAACCCATACCCGCGTGACGCAGCACCAGCGCGTCACGCGGGTCTTCCCGCACTGGAAACGCCGCCAGCACCAAACCTTCTGGCGTCTCGGTCGGCATATCTTTGGCGCTATGCACGCACAGATCAACCTCGCCAGCCAACAGCGCCTGCTCCAACTCCTTCACAAACAGCCCTTTGTCGCCGACTGCCGCTAAAGCCACATCAAGCACCCGGTCGCCGGTCGTTGAAATAATTCGCAGTTCCACCACAAGGTCGGGGAAGGCAGCGCGGAGCGCATGCGCCACCCACTCTGATTGGGTGCGGGCCAGCGCCGAGCCGCGGGTGCCAAGAAGCAAGCGTGCCATACTTCCTCGCAAAGTGCTAAGGTAACGTCACCAACATATGCTGTACGCCGTCGTGTCGTTGCGCAGGAGGGCATAGCGACGCTACACCTCTGCAAACAAACTCTCGCGACTACATAAATCGGACAGGCCGGTGGACGAGAGATTGCTGCGCCTCGCTACGCTCGGCTCGCAATGACATACGTATCAATGGCCAATACCGGATTCTTGGTTACGATGGTTCCGTATTTCCTACCATGCTCGCGGTTCGTTCACCTACATGTTCGAGGTTAAACAATTCGGCGAGAATGGTTGCATAGCGCTTGCCCTGACCGTGCGCGGCAGCTTCGCGCAAGCAGCGGGTGGGTGGGTGCAGCAGCTTATTGACGATACTGCGTGACAAGCCCTCGATGACGGCCTGCTGTTCGGGGGAAAGATTGTTCAGCCGGCGCAGTGCGCGCGCCAATTCCTCGTTGCGCACCTCCTCGGCGCGCTGGCGCAACATCGTCAACACCGGCAACGCCTCTTGGGTGCGCATCCAGTCGAGGAACTCCTGCACCTGCTCTTCGACAATCTTCTGGGCAATCTCAATCACTGCGCTGCGCAGCTCGATCGTATGGCTGACCACCTCGCGCAGATCATCGACCGTAAAGAGATGGACGCCGGGCACGGTGGCGACGTCGGCGGCAATATCGCGCGGCACGGCCAGATCGATCAACAACATCGCTGGCGGATCGCAATCGCCACAAGCGCGAACGCGCAGCTTGTGGTCAAGCGCCTCGATCACATGGTGGCGATAGATGATTGGCACCGGCGCCGCAGTCGAGCTAATGACAATATCAGCGCGAGCAAGGGCTTCGGGCAACGCGCCGAAATCGAGCATCTCGGCACCGTAGCGCTCGGCCAGCGCCGCGGCGCGGGACGACGTGCGATTGACGATCGTCAACCGGTCAGCGCCGTTAGCGATCAAATTCTGCGCCGCCAGTTCGCTCACTTCGCCGCCGCCGATCAGCAACACTTCGCGCCCGCGCAGATCGCCGAGCCGGCGCCTAGCTAATTCAACCCCGGCCTGCGATACACTTGCCGCACCTTTGCCGATGGTCGTTTCGTGGCGCACCCGCTTGCCGGCGACCAAGGCAATCTGAAACAAGCGATGCAAGATCGAGCCAACACTACCGATCCGTTGCGCTGCTTCGTAAGCGGTACGCACCTGACCCTGAATCTGGGCTTCGCCGAGCACCAGCGAGCGGAGACCGGCTGCCGTGGCGCACAGATGGCGAGCAACCGCTTCTCCCTGATAGAAGTAAAGCGTGTGGACGAACGCATCGGCAGGTCGCCGGTGAAACGTGGCTAGAAAATCAACCACGTGTTGGGCAGTAGTGCCCGGACTAGCAACCCCGTAGATCTCAACGCGGTTACACGTCGAGAGAATGACGGCCTCGGTAAAGAGTGGCGCAGCGCCGTTGTCGGGATTGGTCAGTTGCATCAATGCTGATGGCAAATCAGTTTGACTGAAAGCAAGCTGTTCGCGAATCTCGACCGGCGCGGTTGTGTGATCGAGACCGGCAAGGAACAGATTCATACGCCTGATCCTTTGCTCTGCAAGGCTTTTACGGTAACAGTGTGACGATCTCCTCCATCCAACCGGGCTGTGGCAGCAAATGGCCCAGTACACCCGCGCCGGTGCGCCGTTGCAATGGCGCGGGCTGTCTTATTATACTCCTATTTCGTTTCAAAATCTGTGTATTTCTATACTTTTCTATGCATCGCCGATCACCGCTACCAATTGGCCCAGCTCGCGACGCTGGCTGCGGAAGGCGCTGACATCAATCGCGCGTAGCATGACCAACGCGGTGCATAGGATAAGTGCTTCGATTAAGAAGACCGTGGCGTAGGCACCAGTGGGGCCAACGACAAGGGCGGCGAGATCGCGAATGATGCCGGCCAGCAAGTTGCCTAAGCCGCGCGCCGCCGCATCAGCGACGCCCCACGCGCCGATGAAGAGGCCAACTTGCTGCGGCGTGGTCATATCGAGCATGAGGGCAAGGTTGGTCGCCGTGGCAATGCCGGTGCCGAAGCCGAGGAGCGCGATTGCCGGTACAAACAGTGGTTGGATGTGCAGGATGCCGCTAAGCGCAATCAGGGTCAAGCCGGTAGCGGCAATGACCCCGCCCAACATCGCCCCGCGCTTGTTGGTCAGCCAGCGGCTAAAGAAGATACCGTGCAAAAGCAGTGCCAGTAGCGTCGCGCCGCCCCATATCGCGGTCAACTGGGTGGTCTCGCGCACGCTGAGACCGAACGCCTGTGCGCCATACGGCTCGAGTAGCACATCTTGACCGAGAATAGCAGCCAGCATGAACATCAGATAGATAAAGAACCGGCGTGCCAGCGGATCGCCGAGCACTGTGCGCACCGAGTCGGCAGCGCTATGGCGCTCTTCGTGGCTGACCGGGGTGGCGTTGCGCGGTTCAAGGCCGATCAAGCCAAGGGTGCCGATCGTGAGCGCAATCCCAGCAGCGATCGCGAACACCTCAATCAGCCGTTCGGGGGTGTAGTGCTCCAGCGCCCGTCCGGCCCCGATCGCGGTGCCGATCACGGCGGTGATCATCATGAACCACATGATGGCAATCGTGCGCGAGCGCAGGTGCGAGGGCGACATATCGCTCGCCAGCGAGAGGTATGAGACGACAGCGGTGTTGAAGCCAATGCCCCACATACCAAAGATGAGCAGTGCCAGCATCAACCCCGGCCAGAAATTGGCGTCCATCGCGAAGGCGGCAAACGGGGTCAACGCTGCCCCAACAACGCAGAGCAAAATGCCGAGTGCGATATAAGGTGTGCGGCGATAGCCCCAGATTGGATGCCGGTCAGAGAACTGGCCAATGATGACCTGTATCGGTGAGAAGAGGTGTGGCAGGATGATCAGCGCCGCGACGACGCTGGCCATGATGCCCAGCTCGTAGATCATAATCCGGTTGAGCACGCCAGTGATCGGTACCAGACTGATAGCAACGGCTACATGTAGCATGCCAAGACGTATCATTTTGAACCAGCTCATCCCACACTCCTCTCTTCGGTAATGCCTTCGAGCCGATCTTCAAGATCGTGGTAAATCTCTTGCAGACGATTGAGGGTGGCTTCGTCGGCGGCCCAGAAGCCGCGTCCGGCGGCTTCGAGCAGCCGGCGCACGACGCCGGCGGCAGCGGCTGGGTTCAGCGCAGCCATACGCTCGCGCATCGCATCATCGAGCGCGTAGGTGGCAGCGATCTCGTCGTAGACCCAATCTTCGACCGCGTTGGCGGTGGCACTCCAGCCGTAGGTGTGTCCAACGCGGGCCTCGATTTCGCGCACGCCGGCGAAGCCGTGGGCCAGCATCGCCTCATGCCATTTCGGGTTGAGCAGCTTGGCGCGGGTTTCCAGCCGCAGCATGGTCTCGATGGAGGCCACACGGCTAGACCCCGGGGCGCTGATTGCATCAGCGACCAGTATGGGTGGCGCTTCACCGCGGATTCGTTCGACGCTCTTGGCCATGCCGCCAAGGTTCTCGTAATAGTTGTCGATGTCGGTCAAGCCCACCTCAAAACTATCAATATTCTGGAAGGTGGCCTGTACGTGGCGCAACGCCCCTTCGAGCAAACCGCGCGCTTCGCGCCATTGGCCGTTGGCGGTGCGGACAAAGCTCTTGCGTGCGAGGAAGGCGTCGCTCAGTTGATCCTCGCTTTCCCACGTGCCGCTCTCGACGAGGAAGTTGACGTTCGCGCCATAGCTGCCGGGAGCGTTAGCGAAGACGCGGATAGCCGCTTCTTCCAGTGTGACGCTGCTCTCAGCCATTTGTGCTTGCGCGTGGGCGCGCACGAAATTCCATTCCGGCGGTTCATCAGCCGCTGCCGCGAGATAGGCGGCGCGGTCAATCAAGCGCATCTGGTTGCCGAGCAGATCGCGGAAGATGCCGCTCACTGTCACCACCACATCAATGCGCGGGCGGCCCAGCTCAGCTAATGGCCGGAGGGCAATATCGGCCACGTTGCCCAATTCATCGATCACTGGGCGGGCGCCGATCAGCGCCAACACTTGCGCTACCCCTTCGCAATCACTCTTGAGGTTGTCGGTGCCCCACAGCACGATGGCGATGCTCTGCGGCCATGCCCCCTGCTCGGCGCGCAGCCGGTCCAATAGCTCGTTTGCCAAAGCCTCGCCGCGCTGCATAGCTGCCGGTGTTGGAACCCGGTAGGGATCGAGTGCAAACAGATTACGGCCGGTGGGCAACACCGCCGGGTTGCGTACCGCGTCGTTGCTAGGTGAGGGTGGAATGAAACCGCCGCGTAGGCCGTGCAACAAGTTGCGCAGCTCGTGGTTGGCGAGCAGGCCGTTGCGCAGTTCGGCCAACTTTGGCCAAAGTGGGCGTAGTGCCGAGGCAGGAACCAGATCGGTCAATTGGGCAGCGGCTGCACGGGCGCCCGTATCGGGATCAGGCGCTTCAGCGTAGGCCAACATCGCCGCGCGACCCCGGCTTTCAATCTCGCGCATCTGATTCTGGGCGGCGAGATCGCTGCTCAGCCGGCGACAAAGCTGCTGGTAGTCGATCCCCATCCCGCGCGCAATCAGGGCCGGCAAGCCGCCATCGGGCTGCAAACTGGCGTACAGCAGCAAGAAGTCGGCCAGCTCGGCAGGGGCGGGCGGTTGGCCGAGCACGTGCAAACCGAGCGGGATCATGCGCTGCTCGATGCGTAGCAACTCGTGGGCCAAACCAGCGACATCAGCATAATCATCGCCGCTGGCCTCCATCGGAATGCCCAGTTGTGCCGCCCGATCGCGCAGATCGGCCACCAGCGCCGGATCGGGGTTGCGCTCGTATTGCTCGATTGCATCGCGCAGCGCGCGCAGCCCTTTGTAGAGACCAGCCTGCTGCACCGGCGGCACAAGGTAGCTCACCAGTGTCGCCGCGCCGCGTCGTTTAGCGATCGCCGCTTCGCTTGGATTATTGACACTGTACACATAAAAGTTGGGCAGCGGCCCGATCAGGCGCAGGGGCCAACAGCGTGCGCTCAGGCCAACCTGCTTACCCGGCATAAACTCCATCGCGCCGTGGGTGCCGAGGTGTATGACCGCATCGGCACGGAACTTATGCGTCAGCCACGTATAAAACGCGGCGAAGGCATGATTCGGCGCAGCATCTTTCGCGAGCAGCAACCGCATCGGATCGCGCTCGTAGCCAAAGCTGGGCTGCACGCCGATAAAGACATTGCCAAACTGGCGGCCAAGGATGCGGATGCCGCGGTTATCGCGCCACAATTCACCCGGCGCCGGCCCCCAATACGGTTCGATCTCGGTGTAAGCCGGGAAGAGGCGGCGATACTCATCGGGGCTGAGCCAATCGGCGATATGGGCGTCGGCCCCGTAGGCCGGACCATCGGCCAACAACAGGCGGCGCAACTCATCAACGCTGGCAGGAACCTCAACCCGGTAGCCATCAGCAGCCAGCGCCTGCAACACGTTAAAGAGGCTAGCAAACACATCGAGATACGCAGCGGTGCCAACCGTCCCCAACGAGGGCGGGAAGTTGTAGATCACCACTGCCAAGCGTTTCTGCGCGTTAGGTATCCGGCGCAGCGCCACCCGGCGCGCGACTCGGTCGGCAATCTGTTCGATCTCGGCTTGAGCGGGGGCAAAGCGCTGGCCATCGGCAGCCGGCCCGCCAAAGATGATCGGCTCGGCAGCGCCTTCCAGTTCGGGAATAGCCACGCTCAACGCCTGCTGCACCGGCACCAGACCGTTATCATCGGTGCGCCAATCATCGATCCGCTGAAAGGCGAGCGGAACTAGCCCGAAATACGGCCGGTCAAACCGGGTCAGCGCCTCGGCAGCTTGCTGGGGCTGGCTCTCGGCGGGTCCACCGACCAGCGCGAAGCCAGTTGCGTTCACCAGCACATCAACATCAGCCAGTTCCTTCTCAAGCAGCGGGCGCATATCAAGACCAGAAGCATACGCGACGCGCGCTTCGAGACCGCGGGCCTCAATGGCGCGGGCCAGTGCGTCAATATGGGGCGTATTCCCGCTCAGTACCACCGTGCGCAAGGTGAGGATGCCAACGCTGCCGCCATTGGGAATCCGTTTGCCGCGCCAGCGTCGGTAATCGTTGAGCGATGCGAATAGGTTGGGCGCATCGGGATGGTAGAGCGCTGTATCGGGATAGCTCAGCGGGTCGAGCTGGGGTAGTTTAGGCCGCGGCTGCGGGCCATAGCGTGCAATCAGCACGCAGAGCAAGCGGTAGAGATTTTCCGGCGAAGCATTGAGCCAATACTGGTGGCTGGTGATATAGGTATAGAGATCGCGCGAGGTGCCGGGGATCACCTTTAGCACCTTGCTCAGGTTGCGCAAGATCGCCAACTGGCGGCGGGCCTCACCAGCCCCGCCTTGCGGGCGCAGCTTCTGCACCCAGCGCCGGATCGGCCCCGGCTCGTTATCGTGCTCGCGGCGCAGCGAAAATCCACCGATGTGGGTACAGCGGATCAGTGCCGGGTTAGAGGTAATGATCAAAGTCGGCTTATCGAGGTGAGCCAGCCGGTCGGCCAGCGGGCGCACCAAATCCTCGCTAAACAGGCGCGCGCCGAAAACAAAATCCGCTTTGGCTAGATCGCGATCGAGCTGGGCCCATCCGGCGGCGTCGCGTAACGTAGCCGCATCGTACACCGCCAGCGTCAACGCGACCTTATGCTCGCGGCGCAGGCGGTCGGCGGCTGCCAGCAGCGCCGGACGATGGTTGCCGTCGATGGTTAGAACCACGAAATGCATTGGCGTTCCTCACCACTCGTACCGGGCGAAACCAGTGTTCTCAGCAAAAGCGAACCCACAGCGGCAGGAATTGCTCCTGCCGCCGGAGCTTGGAAATAGTTCGTTCGGACCGAGGCGCTCTGTAACCCTAATCGGCTGCCATCACCCGCTGCGGCCGATTGGGGCCGGGGTAATTGGGGAAGCCGGGCAACCCCTTCCAGCGAATCGCCTCGGTCGTCTTGCGGGTGGGCAGGCGATAAATCGCCAGCAGGCGCAGCGCAATCGCCGCCTTGAGGCGAGCCGACTGAGCCAATGCCACCGGATCGTTGCGTCCCTCCAGTTCGCGCAGCTTGCGGTCATACTCGACCAGCTTATCCATGTAGCCAAAGAAGCGCGGATCATCAAGATTCATCGTCTCAGGATAGACTTGGGTCGAAATATCATTACACAGCCGGATCACCTTCTGGTCGTAGTCGCGCCAATTCAGACCCAGCGCGGCGTAGAAATTAGCCCGGCGGGCATCGTTGAGGTACATCGTCGCATAGACCGCGAGCAAGAAGAAGCGGATCCAGCGCCGGTTCGCCCCTTCGAGCATCTCAGGCTGCGAGCGCATCAGCATAGCGAAGAACTCGCCGTGGCGATACTCATCGTTACACCACTGCTCAAACCACTTGAAGATCGGGTGAATGCAGTATTGCGGATTCTTTTCCAGATGGCGATAGATAGTGATATAGCGCGAATAGCCGATCTTCTCCGAGAGGTACACCGAGTAGAAGATAAACTTCGGCTGGAAGTAGGTATACTTCTTGCGCTTCTGCAAGACGGTCAGATCGAGAGCGACATTCAAGTCGGCCATCGTGCGGTTGAGGAAGCCGGCGTGGCGACCCTCATCGCGGCTCATATACTTGAAAATTGCCCGCATGGTCGGATCGTGCAGATGCTTGACCATCTCGGCATAGAGCAGACAACCGCTGAACTCGGCGGTGCATGAGCGCTCGAGAAAGTCAATAAACGCATCGCGCTCGGGCATATCATCAAAGTTCTGCAAAAACTCATCGGTGCGGCGGAAGTGGGTACGGTTGTAGTCGTAGGCAAACTCGTCGCGAATCCAATCGAACTCGTCGCGCATGCCATTACGGTCGATTTCTAGCTTATCAATAGCCTTAAAATCGGTGGTGTAAAAGCGAGGCGAGAGAATAGCTTCTTTGAGGGCGTGGCGAGTGGTACGGCTAAACTCACCGGGCATTTCCATCATCAACGGATTGATCCAAAACATGCTCCGCTCCTTTGCGATCTGTCGAAATTTCCTTACTACGGGCGTTGCGCCCAACCCCAACCTTACGGATGCTCGACCAGCTCGTTGATCTCGACGAGGCTACTCTTCTTGGTCAGAAAGCGGCGCAGCCAGCTTGCCTTATACAGCCGGATCGGGCTGCGGTAGCAGATCTCACCGTTGGTGCGACCATCTTCAGTCGGCGGCAAATGCATAATTTCGAGCGTATCGCCGGGCTGAATCTCCATACCGGGCGGCAGATCGACGTGGAAATGGAAATGCTCGTGCTCGCTCTGCAAGCGAACAAACCCCTCCCCCTCGAGCAACACCTCGCGGTTATACCACTTGTGCAGCGCGAACGCCGCTGCGCCAAGGGCCACCAATGCTAGCAATCGTCGCATGTCTCGCTCCTGTAGTCGCGTTTCTGAACTACAACCTTATGAAACTAGACCCGATTGGCCTCGATCAACGTAACGTGATAGAACCGGCTGCGGATCGGATGGACGCGGCGCACGCGCAATCCGGCGCGGGTCAGAATGCTAACGACCTCTTGGTCGCGAATCATCTGAATCTCAGTGCGGCGTTGGCTGTGCGGGAACCAGCCGCCGATCCGGTGCAGGGTAGCGAGCAACGAGCTGTATGGTGCGTATGTTAGCAGCAAAGTCTGCTCGGTGAGGTTAGCGAGATGGGTGCAGAGTTGGCCGAAGGCCGGTTGTGGGTAATGAATCAAGACATCGAAACAAGCCACCACCTGCGCCGGTTCGCGTAGTGACTCGATATCGGCTTCGATGCACTCAATGCGATCTGCCAAGCCGGCTTCGGCGGCGGCCTGCTGGGTAGCAGCAACCATTTGCGGCGCAATATCGGCGGCGCGCACTCGGTAGCCACGGCGGGCTAACATGAGACTGAACAGACCAACGCCGCAACCGACATCAAGCGCCGTGGTTGGGGGCGGTTGATCGGCAAGCCACGCATCGGCAACCGCCAGCATGCGGTTGTGGCCTTCGCGAATACTTTGCCGGACGAGGGACAGCGGAGCGTTGCCGTAGATGGCTGACCAGCGTTCAAAGCCCAAACCGTTGAAGTAGTCGCGCAGTTGAGCTTTGTGCTGTGAGATCTCTAGCACGTCGTTCTCCTCTAGCTCGCAGGTAGTCCAAACTTGGAACTACGTTCACAAAGAATGACCGCGTGCCGAATGAATAAAGGTGAACGCAATATCAGACGAGAATTGTAGTACGGAATCAAAACTACGAACGTTCAAGCAAATTGTAGCATGAGAGTCAACAACATGGAATATAGACAATCTTTGTGCAAAATCTTTGCGTTTGGTTAAAAATGGCGAATTGAGCGTTATAATGCGGTATTATTCGCTAGGAAATAACATGTCACGGTGCATATCCGGGGCAATTTTTTACATGAGTTGTGAAATCACCACTACCTAGCCGCACACGGCTGTGTCGGCCAAGGCGGTGCGCGGCACGATTCAGCCTATCAATTCCATTGCGTACAGTGCAGTGCGACCGGTGTTGTTTTACGAAATTATCGGCGAGCCGCGTGATATAATGAGGCAATGCTATGTAAATGATGTGCCATGGAGGATACCTTCTTATATGCAAGGCTATGTTTTGCCTGTTGCCGATGCGCCGGATGATCGGATCGATCTGCGCAGCGATACGGTGACGCTGCCTAGCCCAGCGATGCGGTCAGCGATGGCCAATGCAGCACTGGGTGACGATGTGTACGGCGAGGATCCGACAGTCAATGCGCTAGAGCGTTTAGCTGCTGAGCGGGTTGGCAAAGAGGCGGCAGTGCTGGTTACCAGCGGGACGATGGGCAATCTGGCGGCGCTGTTGGCCTATTGCCAACGCGGCCAGCGGGTGATCCTTGGCAACGAGAGCCATATCTACCATTATGAAGCCGGCGGCGCCAGCGCCTTGGGCGGGTTGGTGTACCATCCGCTTCCGACCGCGGATGATGGCACGATCGATTTAGCAGTGTTGGATGAGGCGGCTACTACGATTGACGATAATCACTTTGCCCCGCCCGGCGTCATCTGTTTAGAAAACACCAATAACCGCCGTGGCGGCGTGGTGCTGGCGCCGGAGTATCTGGCGCAGGTGCATACGCTGGCCCGCGCGCATGGCCTGCCGGTGCATCTCGATGGTGCGCGTATCTTTAATGCGGCGGTGGCGTTGGGCGTACCGGTCACCGAGCTGACGGCGCATGTCGATACAGTGATGTTTTGCCTTTCGAAAGGGTTGGCCGCGCCAGTTGGCTCGCTGGTGGCCGGCCCAGCCGATGTGATTGCCCGCGTGCGCCGCGTGCGCAAGATGCTCGGCGGCGGAATGCGGCAGGCGGGTGTGATTGCTGCGGCGGGCATCGTGGCCCTCACCGAGATGGTAGATCGGTTGGCAGAAGATCATGCCAATGCGCGGTTGCTCGCCGCTGGTCTGGCCGAGTTGCCGGGAGTCCAGATTGATCTCAGCAAAGTGCAAACCAACATTGTGCGCTTCACCTTTTTTCATCCACGCCTGAGCGTAGACGCATTTTTGGCGGCGCTGCGTGCATACGGCATCTTGATGGGAAGCATGAGCAATACGAGCATCCGCGCTGTCACTCACTATGGTATCGAACGGGCGCACATTGAGCGCGTGATCAGCGTCGCGACTGATATCTTGGCGTAGTCTCGCTGCCGGTGGGCGGGTATGAAGGTTGATCTGTCTGGTACATCTGAACTATTTATCCTTTTGTCGCCCAACTGCCAGATGCTCGCTGTAAGTGAGGCGATGCTGCCACTCCTTTCGTATGTTGAGCCGTTGCTGCCTGATCTTGTTCAGGCTGCCGATGGCGCGGATGTCTTTCTAAACGGGTTGCAATATGCGCTACAACGCCAGTTTTTGTGGCAAGCGCCGGGAGTACCGTTCGGTCTGCTGATCACGTTCCGGCAACCGGCGCCAGAGCCGCTGGTTGATCACCGGCTCGGTGAAATGGCGCTCACCCTGTCCAGCAAACTTGAGATGAACCATGTGCTGGAACATGTGGTGCGTTTTGCAATGGATCTCCTCGATGCTGATGCTGGCGCGCTGCCGGTGTACGATCCGGATCACGATCGGTTGTTGTCCGGCCATCTCGTGAATCTGCCGGTTGATCTGGTGACGCCCTTTAAAGAGCCGCGGCGCGGGTTGATGTGGCAGATGATCGAGAATGGGAAGTCGATCCTCATTCCAGACTACGCCAATCATCCAATGGCATTGCCGGAATTAGTGCGTATTGGGGTTTCTTCGCTGCTGGCGACACCGATTATCCATGGCAAGACGCCGTTGGGTATCTTGGCGGTGTATCGTTTCCGTAACAAGCCCTTTCACGAGAGCGATCGCGATCTCTTGCAAGCTATCGCCCACCAGACTGCGATTGCCTTGCAAAGCGCCCGCCTATACCAGCGCGCCATTCGCAATGCCGATGAACGCTACACCCTCTATCAAGCCAGTATTGAGATTGGTGCTACGCTGGATCTCGAACAACTCTATCAGGCAATCCATCGCGCTGTCAACCGGTTAATCTCCCATGCTGGTTTTACCATTGCGCTGTTGAATGACCAGCAGATGGTCGAGTATGTCTATCTGGTAACGACGGCTGGCCGCCAACCAAGGTTGCAACTGCCGCTTACGCAAGGTATTGCTGGCTACGTGCTTCGTTTCGGCGTCTCGCTGCGGCTGTCAGGGGCGCACGCGCTGCCTGAACCGGCGATGCAACCCGCGCTTGAGATCGAAGGCGATCTGGATCATCAATCACTCTTGGCGACGCCGCTCGTGGTTGGTGATCGGATTATTGGCGCATTGCTGGCGTGGCACGATCACCTCGATGCCTATACCATGTCTGATTTGAGCGCACTCGAGATGCTAGCGGCGACGGTGGCGGTTGCGCTGTACAATGCTCTGCGCTTTGCCCATATGCAGACGCTGGCGATGACCGATACGCTTACCGAGTTGGTGAACCGGCGCCATTTTCTGCAACATTTACAACACGAAATCGATCGTTCGCGCCGGTATCATACCCCGGTCAGTATTGCGATGATTGATATTGATCATTTTAAGCAGGTGAACGATACCTACGGCCATCTGGCCGGTGATCATATTTTGCGCGAATTGGCGCGCCGGTGCCGGCAACAACTGCGTGATACCGATATCCTAGCGCGTTATGGCGGCGAAGAGTTTGGTTTGATCTTACCGGAAACACCGTATCATGCGGCGTTGTTAGCGGCTGAACGCTTGTGCCAGACGGTGATGGCTACGCCGTTTCTAGTTGATGAGCAACAGATTACGCTAACGCTCAGCATCGGTGTTGCGACCTTTCAAGCCGTTTCTCATCCTGATCCGTCTTCCCTCATTGCTGATGCCGATCGGGCGCTCTATCTGGCCAAGCAGCGAGGGCGCAACCGTGTCTGCGGCGCACAGGAGCTTTCTACATATGCCGAACCCTGATTTTACCTATGTGCAACGGATTCTGACCAGCCGGGTCTACGATGTGGTGCAAGAAACGCCTCTGCAACCGGCGCCGCTGCTCAGCGCGCGGCTGGGGGCGCAGATTTTCTTTAAGCGCGAAGATCTGTTGCCAATCTTTTCGTTTAAGCTGCGCGGTGCTTATAATCGGATGGCGCATCTGAGTCCCGACGAGAAGGCGCGCGGTGTGATTACCGCTTCTGCCGGGAATCATGCCCAAGGCGTGGCCTATTCTGGTCAGCAACTGGGCATTCGCACCCTCATCGTGATGCCAGTGACCACGCCTGAAATAAAGGTTGCGGCGTGCCGCCGCCGCAACGCCGAGGTGGTGCTCTACGGCGATAGTTACAGTGACGCCGAGGCCCATGCCTATCGTTTGCAGAAGGAATTAGGTCTGACGTTCATCCATCCCTATGACGATCCGCTGGTGATCGCCGGGCAGGGAACGATTGGGCTTGAGATTTCGCAGCAGATGCGGTCCGAACGCTACCGGGTCTTTGTGCCGGTGGGGGGCGGCGGCTTGATCGCCGGTATTGCGATCTTTCTCAAGAGTATTAACCCCAATATCGAAATTATTGCCGTTGAGCCGGACGACTCCGATGCGATGTATCAGAGCGTGCGGGCTGGCTATCGGGTGACGCTCGATCAGGTCGGCATCTTTGTCGATGGCGTGGCGGTGCGGCGCGTCGGCGAGCATACCTTTGCGATTGTGCAACGCTACGTTGATGATTTTGTCCGCGTGACGACCGATGAGGTCTGCGCCGCGATTAAGGATGTGTTTGAAGATACGCGCGCGATTATGGAACCGGCGGGGGCGTTGGCAGTCGCCGGTCTGAAGCGGTACATTGCCGAGTACGGCACCGATCTGCCGGCAGTGGCGTTGACCTGTGGCGCAAATATGAATTTCGACCGCCTGCGCCATGTCGCTGAGCGGGCCGAGATTGGCGAACGACGCGAAGCCCTCTTTGCCGTCACTATCCCCGAACGCCCCGGTTCGTTTAAGCAGTTTTGTCGTACCATTGGGCCGCACAACATTACCGAGTTCAACTATCGTTATGCACCTCGTCCCGATGCGAACGTGTTTGTTGGTGTGCAACTGACCGATGCGCGTCAGCGTCACGAGTTGGCCGAGCGGTTGCGGAATGCCGGCTACACAGTGCTCGATCTGACCAATGATGAGCTGGCAATTATTCATCTGCGCCACATGGTTGGTGGGCGCGCGCCAGAAGCGACCGATGAACGGCTCTTTTCGTTCGAGTTTCCTGAACGTCCGGGGGCGTTGCTCCAGTTTCTCGAGTCACTCGATGCGTCGTGGAATATTAGTCTGTTCCACTACCGCAATCACGGCAGCGCCCATGGCCGGGTGCTGGCGGGGATTCAGGTGCCTGATGCTGACCTCGACCGGTTTTACGCTTCGCTGAGTCGGTTAGGCTATCCGTACCAAGAGCAGAGCGATAATCCGGCGTACCATCTGTTTTTGAAGTGAGACTAGCTTGCGCAGCATTGCGATTGATAGTGCATCAGCGATTCTGTGTTATAATTGACGCATTATTGCACATACGCAATTCCATACCCATCGCGGTGTCCCGCTAGCCCGGATGCTAGGGCGTAAAGGTGGAAGCTGGTGCAAGTCCAGCGCTGTGCCGCAACTGTAACCGGCCGTTATCGGTCGGAAGCCAGGACGCCTGCCGCGATGTAATGGTTCGTTCAGCCCTTCTCGTGCCAAGGAGGATGAACGGGAGGCGCATACCTGCGCGTCATCGTTTCATAACCCCGGCCAGTGCAAGTGGCTGGGGTTCTTGTTTTAGTTGTAAAGGCGCAACGTATGGAAGATACACCCACAACACCAACTGAGCCGGGTTCATCGCCTGAAGCTGAAGCGCGCCGCAAGGCAGTGCGGGCTAGTCATCAGCCTAAAGGGTTGGTGATCGTCAATACGGGCAATGGAAAAGGCAAAACTACTGCTGCCCTCGGTATTCTGCTGCGTGCGTGGGGGCGCAATATGCGTGTCGGTGGTGTGCAGTTTATCAAACACGAACAGGCTAAGTTTGGTGAGTTGCGCGCGCTTGAGCGCATGGGGATTACCCTGACGCCGCTCGGTGATGGCTTTACGTGGACGAGCCGCAATCTCGATGAGACGCAGGCGCGGGCGTTGCACGGTTGGGAGTTGGCCAAGCAGCAGATTGCCAGCGGCGACTTCGATGTCTTTTTGCTCGATGAGTTTACCTATGTGATGCACTACGGCTGGGTGCCGGCCACTGAGGTGGTGGAGTGGCTGAAGGTGCATAAGCCGCCGATGCTTCATCTGATCATTACTGGCCGCTATGCGCCGCCGGAGTTGATTGAGTATGCCGATCTGGTCACCGAAATGCAGGAAATAAAGCATCCGTTCCGTGATCAGGGTATTCGCGCTCAGCCGGGGATTGAGTATTGAGGGTTTGCGAGCATTGACTGCTGAGGTAGTTTTTTACCGCAGGGGGAAGCGGAGAGCGCAGAGGTTGATGAAGTTGAATAGCAAGTTCGGTTGTGCGTGTGACCAATGAAGCGCCCCTCCGCGTCCTTTGCGTTCTTGGCGGTAAATTTGGCACTAGCAGCGAGGAACCATGGTCGAATCGCTCAAACGCAATATGGTGCAGCGCCTCGATGGGCGGATGGTCAATGCCGGTGCCCGGCGCGGGATGCTGATCATCTGTGCGACCGGCTGCTGCTGTGGCCACACCGAGCGCGGCTTTGCGCCGGTACCTACTGATCTGTACCATCGCGAATGGGAGCGGCGGCGGCTGCGCAATCGGGTGCATCTGAGCCAAGGCGGTTGTCTTGGGCCATGCCCACTGGCGAATGTGGCCCTTTTGCTGATGGATGGGCGGCCCTACTGGTTTCATTCGCTGAACGATCCGGCGCTTATCCCGATTCTGTACGATTTTATTGAGGAGCTACTGGCAGCCGATCATCCGCTGCCGCCACCGTCGGCATTGGCGCCGCACCTGTTCAACGGCTTTAGCTGGGATGGCGTGAGTGCGCCGACCACGATCGCCGAACGACTACCGGCAGTGGTTGGTGATGGCATTCTCGTGCTGAGCCAAGCCGATACTGACTTGCTCGCGCTCGAGCAGGCGCTCGACCTGTTGCCCGACGGCTTTGCGCCGGTGCGGATGGCGCACGTGGGCCGGTTGGCCGAACCGGCGGCGATTGACCGCTTGCTCGAACAGTATCTGCCTGCGGCTGCGATCGTGGTAGCGCGCCTGCACAGTCCGGCAGCATTCGCCTATGGTCTCGAACGGCTGCAACAATGGGCGGCGGCGACGGGCGGCTTCCTACTCTGTGTGCCGGCAGTCGAGCAGGTTGACCCTGATCTGATGGCACGTTCGACAGTTGGCGTGCCGTTGGCGATGCTGGCGAGCGCCTATTTTCAGGCTGGCGGCGCGGCCAATCTTGCCAACGGCTTGCAGTGTCTGAGCGATTACCTGTTGGCGAGCGGGTGGGGCTACGATCCGCCGGTCGAATTGCCGCTCCACGGTATCTACACCCCACCCAAACTACGTCGGCGCGGCAAGGTGGCCCAACCGGCGCTGGCGGCTGATGACGCGCCGGTAGCCGGCCTACTCTTCTACCGCGCCCATTTGCTCAGCGGCAATACCGCCTTTGTCGATGCGCTGATCGCTGGCTTGCAAGCGCACGGCTTGCGCGTGCGCGCAGTCTACACCCATTCGCTCAAAGAGGTGAATACGGCGGGCCTGCCGGTGGCGCTCGATCTGTTGCGCCAAGCCGGGCCGGTTGATGTGATCGTCTCGACGCTCAGCTTTGCGCTTGGCGATAGTGATCCGCATCCATTTGCGCAACTCGATGTGCCGGTCGTGCAGGCGTTGATCAGCAGTACCAGTCGCGAGGTATGGCAGCGCGACGGGCGCGGGTTGGGGCCGCTCGATACGGCGATGAATGTGGCCTTGCCTGAACTTGATGGCCGAATCATTGGCATACCGGTGGCGTTTAAAGCCCAAGCGGGCGAGTCGGCGGCGCGCTCATTGCCCGATCAAGAGCGGATCGAACGGCTGGCCGGCATGGTCTGGCGGTTGACGCAATTGCGGTGCATCCCGAATGCGCAGAAGCGGATCGCGGTCATCTTGACTAACAGTAACGCCAAAGCGCAGCGGATCGGCAATGCGGTCGGCCTTGATGCACCGGCCTCGCTGATGCGCCTGTTTGCCGCCTTGCGCGAGTCTGGCTATATGGTCGGCGATTTGCCGGAAAACGGCGACCGGCTGATCGCCGATCTGATTGCACGCTGCTCGTATGACGAGACGTGGTTGACTACCGAGCAGTTGGCCCAATCGTACCGGATTCCGGTGGCTACCTACCAACGCTGGTTTGCCGAGCTGCCGGCGGAGGTGCAAGCGGCTATGACCCGCCAATGGGGGCCGCCGCCGGGAAGCGCGTATGTGCATAACGGCGCGCTGGCGCTGGCCGGGTTAGAATTCGGCAACGTGTTTGTAGCGCTGCAACCGCCGCGCGGTTACGATATGGATCCCGATGCCATCTACCACCGGCCCGACCTGCCGCCGCCGCACAACTACTACGCGCTCTATCGCTGGCTACGCGACGAATGGCGCGCCGATGCGATCATCCATCTCGGTAAGCACGGCACGCTCGAATGGCTGCCCGGCAAAGGGGTTGGGTTGAGCGCTACCTGCTTTCCCGATCCATTTCTTGCCGATCTGCCCTTGATCTACCCCTTCATCATCAACGATCCCGGTGAAGGTACCCAAGCCAAGCGGCGCGCCCATGCGGTAATCATCGATCACCTCACTCCGCCGATGACCAACGCAGGCGCATATGGCGATTTGGCCGAATTGGCCCAATTGGTCGATGAATACTACCGTATGGAACGGCTCGATCCGAGCAAGCTGCCGCTCTTGCAGCGCCAGATTTGGGAGGTGCTGCAACGCAGCCAGTTGGCTGACGATCTGCGCTATGTGTTACAGGCCGATCACGGCGATCACAAGCACGAGTGGGATGGGAGTGTGCTTGAAGACGGTACGCCCACCGTGTTGGCCGAGTTAGAAGGGCGTGAGGTTGCTCACCTACTCGAAGACATCGAAGGCTATTTGTGCGAACTGACCGGCGCGCAGATCCGCGATGGTCTGCACATTCTCGGCACGGTACCCGTTGGCGCGCAGTTGGTCGATCTGGTGTACCACCTGCTGCGTTTGCCCAACCTGCACGCGCCGAGCTTGCCGGCAACGGTCGCGGCGGCGTTGGGAGAAGACTGGCGCACCTTGCAGGAACAGCCGGGCCGACGGCGGTTCGGTGACGAGCAGTGGGCAACCAATGCCGATTGCATCGCGGCTCTTGAGAATCTTTGCCGGCAAATATTGAGCCGGCTCAATGATGCTGGTTGGGAGACAGCGGCAGTTGCTGGTGTGCTGACAGATGCTTTGCCGGCACATAGAGATCACGAGCCGGTTGCTGCGGCGCTGCGCTACGCCTGCGAATGGATCGTACCGCGCTTACGCCAGAGCGCAACTGACGAAATCGTACATCTGCTGGCCGCGCTTGGTGGTCGGTTCGTACCGCCGGGGCCGAGCGGCGCGCCGACGCGGGGCATGGCCCACGTTCTGCCGACCGGACGCAACTTCTACAGCCTTGATCCGCGCAGCGTGCCAAGCCTCGCCGCGTGGGAGACCGGCCAAGGGCTGGCGCGCGACCTGATCCAGCGCTACCAGCGCGAATACGGCGCCATCCCTGAAAGTGTCGGCATCAGCATCTGGGGCACCAGCCTCATCCGCACTGCCGGTGACGACGTGGCGCAGGTATTAGCCCTGCTTGGCGTGCGCCCGCGCTGGCAACGTGAGAATCGGCGCGTGATCGGCTTCGATATTATCCCGCTCGCTGAACTTGGTCGCCCGCGGATCGATGTCGTCTGCCGGATTAGCGGTTTCTTCCGCGACGCCTTTCCCCATCTTATCGAGTTGATCGATCAAGCGGTACAGGCAGTGATTGCGCTTGACGAACCGCTGACGATGAACTTCCCGCGCAAACACGTCTTGATGACCGAACAGGCGTTGGTCGAGAGCGGCACAGATGCTGAGTCTGCCCAGCGAGAGGCGCGCTACCGCATCTTCGGCAGTCCGCCGGGAAGCTACGGCGCCGGTATGCTCCAGTTGATTGACGGCCAAAACTGGAGCGATGAAACCGATCTGGCGCGGGTGTACTTGAAGTGGGGCGGGTATGCCTACACCGCAACCGAGCAAGGCGTACCGGCAGAGACCGCCTTTGCCGCTGCGCTCAGTACGGTGCAGGTCGCCACCAAAAATCAAGACACCCGTGAACACGACATCTTCGACAGCGACGACTATTTCCAATTCCACGGCGGCATGATCGCAGCCATTCGCGCACTGAGCGGCCGTAACCCGGCTCGTTACTTCGGCGACAGCAGCGATCCGGCGCGGCCCCGCACTCGCGATCTGCGCGAAGAGGCGCGGCGCGTTTTTCGAGCGCGAGTAATTAATCCGAAATGGATTGCCAGTATGCGCCGGCACGGCTATAAAGGCGGCCTTGAACTGGCCGCAACTGTTGATTATCTCTTCGGCTACGATGCGACCGCGCAGGTGTTGGCCGATTGGATGTACGAACAAGTAACCGAACATTACGTGCGTGATCCTGAGGTGCAACAATGGCTGCAAGCGGTTAATCCGTGGGCGTTGCAAGCAATTGCCGAACGGTTGAACGAAGCAATCGGACGCGGTATGTGGCGTGAACCATCCGCCGAGGCGCAAGCCGCTATCGCAGCAGTGTTGGTTTACGGTGAAGAACAGCGCGAAGGATTACGTTCCCTTTAGTGGATAGCTCTTATTGATGAGGTATTCGGCGAACAATCCGTAAAGCTATCGGGCATCCGACTTTCATAGTATCAGGAGACACCTATGACCCTTTTGACCGACACCATCAACCACATCGGCCCGCTCGATGATCAAGCAGCAGCGGCAGCACGTCGTCGGCAAGACACCCTCACCAAACCGGCTGGTTCATTGGGGCGGCTAGAAGAACTCTCGATCCGGATTGCCGGCATAACCGGGCGCGAGCGACCACGGCTCACCAAGCCGGCGGTTATCGTCATGGCCGCCGATCATGGCGTGGCCCGTCAAGGGGTCAGCGCCTTCCCTACTGAAGTGACACCGCAGATGGTGCTTAACTTTTTGCGGGGTGGTGCGGCGATTAACGTGCTTGCCCGTCACGTAGGGGCGCAGGTGATCGTCGTCGATATTGGCGTTGCCGCCGATCTGCCGTCGCATCCTGAACTCGTCAGTCGCAAGCTGGCCTATGGCACTGCCGACTTCAGTCAAGAGCCGGCAATGAGTCTTGAGCTAGCCCGGCAAGCGATTGAAGTCGGGATTACCTGCGCCAACGAGGCGATTGACAATGGAGTTGACCTGCTTGCAACCGGTGAGATGGGTATTGCCAACACAACGGCGGCAAGTGCGGTAGTAGCGGCGATCACCGAGCGGCCCGCCGCAGAAGTGACTGGCCGCGGCACCGGCATTGATGATACTGCTTTGGCGCGCAAGATTGCCGTGATCGAGCAGGCGCTGGCGTTGCACCGGCCCAATCCACGCGACGGACTTGACGTGCTAGCAAAAGTAGGCGGGTTGGAGATCGGCGGCTTGGCGGGTGTGATCCTCGGCGCAGCGGCACGGCGGGTGCCGGTGGTGATCGATGGGTTCATTGCCGGCTCGGCAGCACTCATCGCGGCGACGATAGCTCCCGCGGCTACGTCGTATATGATCGCCGGTCACCGCTCGGTGGAGCGAGGCCACGCGGCTGTCTTTTCGCATCTTGATTTACAACCGTTACTTGATCTCAATATGCGCCTCGGTGAAGGCACCGGTGCAGTGTTAGCCATGTCGATCTGTCAGGCGGCGTGCAAGGTGCTCGACGAGATGGCGACATTTGCCGAGGCAGGTGTGTCAGAAAAACAGTAGCGGCGCAGGGCGGTGCGCCCCGTGGCAACCGGCGCATGGTCATTCTACTGCTATGATGGGGAGAAACCACGCATGAAGCACCGTTGGGTCATGATCGTCATTGGAGCAGCGCTGCTCATCGTAGGTGAAGCGCGGCCAGCGTATGCGATGCATATTATGGAAGGCTTCTTGCCGCCGCTGTGGGCATTAATTTGGTTTGCGGTCACCATCCCGTTTTGGGTGATCGGGTTTCGCCAGCTTCAGCGCATGGTGCGCGAAAAACCCGAGGTACGGTTGCTGCTCGGTTTCGCCGCCGCCTTTACCTTTGTGCTGAGCGCGTTGAAACTTCCGAGCGTTACCGGTTCGAGTAGCCACCCGACCGGCACCGGTCTGGGTGCAATCCTGTTTGGGCCGTGGGTGATGAGTGTGCTCGGTTCGATAGTCTTGCTCTTTCAAGCCCTGCTGATTGCCCACGGCGGCTTGACTACGCTTGGCGCGAATGCGTTTAGTATGGCGGTGGTCGGGCCATGG
This sequence comes from uncultured Chloroflexus sp., assembly GCF_937951745.1. Taxonomy (GTDB): domain Bacteria; phylum Chloroflexota; class Chloroflexia; order Chloroflexales; family Chloroflexaceae; genus Chloroflexus. The sequence continues at coordinate 9,433 of NZ_CALFBQ010000051.1, read as the reverse complement.
GTAGCGTGGCTGATTTGGCGCGGGTTGGTTGGGCGGGCGCCGTTCTGGTTGGTGGTCTTTTTGGCGGCGGCGCTGGCCGATCTCTCAACCTACGTCGTCACTTCGTTGCAACTGGCGCTGGCCTTTCCCGATCCGGCGGGTGGCATCCTCGCTGCCTTCGCCAAGTTTGGCGCGATCTTTGCCGTGACTCAGATTCCACTCGCCATCAGTGAAGGGATTCTGACCGTGTTGATCATGCATGCGTTGCAAACCAACGCTGCCGCCGAGTTGCAGGCGCTTGCAATCAAGGGGGTGCGATCATGACAACCAAACCGTTACGTTGGCCAGTGGTAGTAGCGTTGTGGCTGGTGGTGATCGGGCTGGCGATTGCACCCATCTTGCTCATCCGGGACAGCGAGTTTGGCGGGGCTGATGCCGCCGCTGAAGTTGCCATTGGCGAGATTGCGCCTGACTACGAGCCGTGGTTTGCGCCGTTATTTGAGCCACCGGGTAGCGAGACCGAGAGTCTGTTGTTTGCCGTGCAAGCCGGGTTAGGGGCGGGAATGATCGGCTACTTCTTCGGCTGGCAGCATGGTCGCCGGCAACGACGTGATCGGTGAGGCATGCTACGCATCATTGACCAGTATGCCTTTGCCAATCGGTTGCGCGCGGTCGATCCGCTGCACAAGGCTGCGTTGGCCGGTATGACGATCCTGCTCTGTCTGATCCTCGATCGACCGTTGGTGGGGTGGTTGGCGTTGGCATGGATGGTGACGGTGATGGTGTGGTATGCGCGGGTACCGCTGCGCGTGGTCGGCGCCGTGATTGGGGCTGAAAGCGTCTTTCTTGCGCTGTCGGTGATCGGAATCGCAGTCAGTGTGGGGAGCGAACCACCGCCTGCGGCGCTGCTGGCGATCCCGTTCGGGCCGCTCTGGCTGAGTGCGACCGGGGCATCGGTGCAAACGGCATTGCACGTGCTCGGCCGCGCGCTCGGTTCGGCAGCGGCGCTCAATGGTCTGATTCTGACCACGCCGCTGATTGATCTGATCGAGCTGTTGCGCCGGTTGCGCGCGCCGGTGTTGTTGATCGAATTGATGGCGCTCAGCTACCGCGCGCTCTTTGTCTTGCTCGATACGCTTGATCAGATGGTCACGGCGCAGACGGCACGGTTAGGTTACGCTTCGTGGCGCGCAACGATGCGAAGCTCGGCGCTGCTGGGCAGCCGGTTGTTTATCGTTGCCTACCAGCGGAGCCAAGCGCTGGAGATGGCGTTGACGGCGCGCGGCTTTGCCGGCGACCTGCGGGTGTTGCCGCTCAGCTATACCGTTGACCGGCAGCTCTGGCTGATCGGCGTGATGATCGGGGGCAGTCTCGTGGTGGCGGGGTGGTGGACATGACCGCAGTGCTCACACTGGAAGCAGTTTCATACCACTTTCCGGGCCATCCAACCCCAGCTTTGCAGTCAGTGTCGTTGTCGATCTCTGCCGGTCGGCGTATCGTTGTACTGGGTCGTAACGGTGCCGGGAAGAGCACGCTGCTCCTCGTGGCGAGCGGTATCGTTCGCCCACAGCAGGGCCGGGTCTGGCTACATGGCGCGCCGGTTGATTATTCGCGGTCTGGTCTCCGTCGGTTGCGCCAGCATGTCGGGTTGGTGATGCAGTCGCCAGACGATCAACTGTTTAGCGCGAGCGTTTGGCAAGACATGAGCTTTGGCCCGCTCAATCTTGGTCTGAGCGCCGAGGAAGCGCGGCAGGCGGTGCAGGAAGCGGCAGTGCTGTGTGACGTAACCGATCTTCTCGACCGTCCCACCCATGCCTTGAGCGGCGGGCAAAAGGCACGGGTGGCGCTGGCCGGCGTCTTGGCGATGCGTCCACAGTGCCTGCTGGTTGATGAGGTGACGGCGGGTCTCGATCTGTGGGCGCGGCAACAGGTGGTGCGCGTGTTTGACCGACTAGTAGTGGCAGGGGGAACGGTCGTGCTGGCCACCCATGATCTGGTATTGGCTCGCCGCTGGGCCGATCTGGTAGTGGTGTTGCACGAGGGCCGGATCGTCGCGGTTGCGCCACCGGCGGAGGTGTGGGCCGATCCGGCGTTGCGCGCACTGATTGCGCCACCGGAAGCGTGGGAAGAGCCGTAACGCCAGACGGCTCTCCGGCTCTGCTAAGGGCGCAGAGGGCGATTAACGCGAAGACGCAGAGGAGCGTGAAGGGCGTAGGAGTTTGTTATGGTAGGGCATCAGGGTGTGGCGGGTCGCCGGTCAGGGATCGGTGCAATTGGCGGGGTGGCCCCCACCTCTGCCCCTCTCCCGCTGGGGGAGGGACGGGTTGTTAACGCAAAGACGCAGAGAATCTCTTGAAATTGGTCGCAACTATATGATGGAGTGCGGCAGTTTGACTGACGCATTCTATAGATACATCATCTATGCCACCTATACCCAACCTCATCCAACAACGCGCCGCAGCGGCGTTAGCTGCCTTGGCCATAGATGCCGCCCTCGGCGATCCGCCCAACCATCTGCATCCGGTCGGGGTAATGGGGCGCTGGTTGCGCTGGGGTGAACAGTTCGCGCCGTCCTCGCCGGGGGCGCGATTGGTATGGGGCGCGGTTTGGCTAGCCGGTGGTTGGGTGGCGTTCGGTGGCGTTGGTGCACTTGCGCCGCGTCATTGGCTGGCGCAAGGGGTACTAATGTCGTTATTGTTGGCCTATCGCGGGCTTGATCGAGCAGTGGCAGAGGTGGAGGCGGCTTTAGCCGCTGGCGATCTAGCCGAAGCGCGCCGGTTGCTCGGTTGGCATTTAGTGAGCCGGCCAACCGATGATCTGAGCGCGCCTGAAGTGGCCGGTGCGGCGATCGAGTCGCTGGCCGAGAATCTGAGTGATAGTGTGGTGGCGCCACTGCTAGCATTCTTGAGCGGTGGTTTGCCGGCGATGGTCATCTATCGTTTCACCAACACTGCCGACGCGATGTGGGGCTATCGCACCGAGCGTTTTGAACATCTGGGGAAAGTTGTGGCCCGTTGCGATGATGTGTTCAATCTGGCGCCGGCTCGGTTGACGGCCCTGCTGATTGCGCTGGCCGCGCAGCTTGCCAACCGGCGCGGCAGGGCGGCGCTCGCGGTGGCGTGGCGTGACGCGCGCCGCACCGCTTCGCCGAACGCCGGCTGGCCAATGGCGGCAATGGCTGGCGCGTTAGATACCGTTCTGACCAAGCGCGATCACTATGCGCTCGGCGCTGGCCAGTGCCTGCCCAATGCCGCGATGATCGGCGAAGCACGCCGGTTGGGACAGTTGGTTATGGCGCTGATAACAGCCGGTTTGTTGGGCGCTTTGGTGTTCGCGCGTTTCGCTGAATCGAGGTCTCCACAATGACTGCTACTGCGCTGTTGCTGATTGGTCATGGTACCGATGATACTGCTGGTTTAGAGGAATACCGCCAACTAGCCGCGTTGGTGCAACAACGGCTTGATGTCTTTGTCCAACCCTGCTTTCTCGAATTGGCCGATCCGCCGATTGGTCAAGCGATAGATGCTTGCGCTCGCGCCGGTTATCAGCGCATTGTCGCTTTGCCGCTCTTGCTTGGCGCTGCCGGCCACCAGAAGAATGATATTCCGGTTGCGCTGCGTGAAGCGCGTGCGCGTTGGTCAGAATTGACCATCCAGTATGGTGCGCCGCTCGGCGTCCAATATCCGTTGCTCAAGGCCCTCGGTGACCGGTTAGCCGCGGCTGAAGCGGCTGCCCCACCGGTACCCCGCGCCGAGACAGCACTAGCCGTCATCGGTCGTGGTAGTAGTGATCCCGATAGCAATGCCGACGTAGCCCGGATGGCGCGCTTGCTGTGGGAGGGGCGTGGCTATGCACGTGTCATGTATGGCTTTTACAGCATTACAACGCCGCGTGTGCCTGAAACGATTGATGCCTGCATAGCACTCGGTGCGCGGCGCGTGATAGTTATTCCGTACCTCCTCTTTACCGGACGGATTTTGCAGCGGATTGTGGAGCAGGTTGACGCCGCTCGGCGAAAGTACGCGGATCGCGATCTCTTGCTTACCGAACATCTTGGTCTGCACGAGGGGGTGATCGCGGCTATCGAGCAGCGATTTCACGAAGCGGTGCAAGGCCAAGTCGCGGTCAACTGCGACGTGTGCAAGTACCGTCGCCTCTTCCCCGGCTTTAGCGCCGATTTTGGCCGTCCGCAAACCAGCGATCACGAGCACGGCTTACGCGGCGAGACACCGGCGCGTGGACTTGAGGCGATCTTGCCGCCACGCTACCGCAGTGGCCGTCCGGTGAGCGCAGCGCCAATGACCGCTGCGCCGCTGGTGTTCGACGAGCATGGGCAAGTAGCGTGGAATCGGGTGTGGGGTGGCGATGATCCCAATAACCCTTTCTGCGAATTGGCGCTGGCCGGTGGCCCGCCTCACCGCGGCACCCTGCTCGAGCCGGTCGATCCGGTTACGGTGCAGGCCGATCCTGCCGGTTACGCTCGCGTGATCGCCGAACTGTCGCGTGCGTTGACAATGGTGACCGATCTGCCGGTTAAAACCGATGTTACTCCCGGTTGGATCGGCCTCGTCTGCGAAAGTGAAGAGATGGCGATCTGGCTGTTGCGGGCAATTATCGTGGAAAATGTCAGTGTGCGGCGTGAAGATCGGGTCTTGCTGCTGCCGGCGGGGCCGCAGTTCCGGCTCGCAGCCGAGATCAAGAATGTCGTGACCGCCGTCGCCAAGACCTACCACTACTGGAAGGAGCATATTCGCCAATGACTGATGTTACGTGCCGCATCTTTATCTTACACGATGTGGGTGATCACGTGGCCCAATTAGCCCAAGCCATCGCCGCCGGTGTAGCGACCGTTCCCGGTGCCGAGGTGAAGGTGCGTCAGCCCAACCATGCCACCAAAGCCGATCTGCTCGAAGCTGATGGGATCATTATCGGCACGCCTAACTGGACGGGCATTAAGGGCACGCTAAAGCGGTGGCTCGACACCACCGGCGATCTGTGGGAAGAGGGAAGCTTAGCCGGCAAAGTAGGCGCGGCCTTTACTAGCAGTGCCGGACGCCATTCTGGCACCGAGTTTACGCTGCTCTCAGTGCTGCACTGGATGCTTGGCAGCGGGATGATCGTGGTTGGGCTGCCGTGGACGCCGCTGATGGAGCAGGCAGGATCGTATTACGGTGCGACATCGGTCGGTGACCTGACCGAAGCCGATCTGCTGCAAGCGCGCGCTTTGGGCCGGCGGGTGGCGCAGATCGCTTTACAGTTGCGCCGAGGAGCGAACCTATGAATGAGCGCGTGCCTGTTGCTGGCGCCGAGATTGCCTCCCGCTCATTCGCGATTATTCGTGCCGAGCTGACCAAGGGCGGGATCACACTGCCGCAACCGCTGGCGCCGGTCATCGAGCGGATCATTCACACCACCGCCGACTTTGAGTTCGCCACGATTACCAGAGCCAGTTCCGGTGCGATCGAAGTCGGCGTTGCTGCGCTGCAACGCGGCTGTGCGGTCATTACTGATGTGCAGATGGTACGGGTTGGCATTGACCAGCGGCGGCTGCACCGCTGCGGCGGCACGGTGTATTGCTTCAACGACCTGCCGGACGTCACCCACCTCGCGGTTGCGACCGGGCTTACTCGCAGTGCTGCGGCACTGCGGTGGGCGCACGATCAGGGCTACCTTACCGGTGCGATTGTCGCAGTTGGCAATGCGCCGACCGCTTTATTCGAGCTGCTTGATTTGCTCGATAATGGCGCGCAGCCGGCGTTGATCATCGGCGTGCCGGTTGGCTTCGTCAACACCGTCGAGAGTAAGGCGGCGCTGATGGCGCGTTCTGAGGTACCGTGGATCGTGACAGTTGGTCGCAAAGGCGGTTCGCCGGTGGCGGCGGCGATTGTTAATGCGCTGCTGCGGTTGGCGGCTGGCGAGGATAACTCTGAAGTGTAGCTTGGAGGCGCACAGGGGCAAAGGCACAGAGTATGCAAAGGGAGCGAAGGGTTCTACCACAAAGGCGCAGAGTACGCAAAGGGTTTGTTTGGTTCAAGGGTACAAGCGGCGTTATCGCCACCCGTAAAAAACTTCGCGTCTTCGCACTTTTGCGTTTGAACCCCTTGCGTCTTTGCTCGCTTTGCGTCTAGGGTGTTGAAATAGAGTAACCTATGGCTGATATGGTTCCTCCTCGCAACAAACGCGGTTCGCGTACCGGCTATACCACCGGCAGCAACGCTGCGGCTGCGGCCAAGGCAGCGACGATCGCTCTCTTCAGCGGGCAGTGGCCGGCGCAGGTGACGATCACCTTGCCGATTGGCGAAACCGCCACAATGACACCGACCATTACTCGTCTCGATGCCGAAGGCGCCTACTGTTGTATGCGTAAAGATGCCGGTGATGACCCCGATGTAACACACGGTGCGTTAATCTGTGCATTGGTGCGGATAATTGATACGCCGGGCATCCATCTTGAAGGTGGCGAGGGGGTGGGGCGGGTGACGCTGCCCGGTTTGGGCCTGCCGATCGGCGGGCCGGCGATCAATCCGGTGCCGCGCCAGCAAATTACCGCCAACGTGATCGATGCGGTACGCGAATACGCTCCCGGCGGCGAGACGTTTCTCGAACAGGCCGGGATCGAGGTGATCATCAGCGTTCCCGGCGGTGAGCAGATCGCGCAAAAGACGCTCAACCCGCGCCTTGGCATTCTTGGCGGGATCAGCATTCTCGGCACTACCGGTAAGGTCTTTCCCTACAGCACCGCCGCGTGGCGGGCCAGCGTGATCCAAGCGGTCGAAATGGCAGCCCGCAATGGCGTGCAGAAGATGATCCTTTGCACCGGCGCCCGTTCTGAGAAGTTTGCGATGCGCATCTTTCCCGATCTGCCGGAGATCGCCTTTGTTGAATTGAGCGTTTTTACCGGCGATGCGTTGAAGACGTGTGTTGAGCACGGGGTGCCGTCAGCCGTGTTTGTGGGCATGATCGGCAAGATGATCAAGACGGCGCAGGGCTATATGCAGACTCACGTCGCTGGTAATCAGGTCGATTTCGCCTTTCTGGCGCAGGTCTGCCGTGAGGTAGGTGCGCCGGATGCGTTGGTGCAGGCGGTGGAGCAGGCTCATACTGGCCGCTATTTTCTCGAGTTGTGCCAGCAGTATGGCCTGCAAGCGCCATTGCAGCGGATCGTTGATTTAGCCCTTGAGCAGTGTCTGCGCTTCATTGCCGCCCAAGGCGGGACGATGGATTTCGAGACCATTCTGGTCGATTTTGATGGCACGGTGCTAGCTCGCGCCGCCGCCGTTGCTGCCGATCACCTGCATCCATCGCCTCTGCCGCCGCCGTTGATCGAGCGGCTACCCACTGATCCGTTGCCTGAAGATGATACAGCGGTGGAGGACGAACTATGAGCCGGCGAACACCAATTCTGGTGGTAGGTTTGACCGATGCCGGTGCAGATGGTTTGCCGGCTAATCTTCTGCAACGCATTGCCCGCGCCGATCTGCTGGTAGGTGGGAAGCGCCATCTGGCCGCATTTCCTGAAGTGGTCGCCGAGCGGTTGGTGGTCGAAGCGAGTGTGGAGCCGGCGTTGGCCCGGTTGCAACGGGCGTGGGAAGCCGGCCAGACGGCGGTGGTGCTGGCGTCGGGTGATCCGCTCTGGTACGGCATTGGCACCAGTTTGCGCCGGGTGTTTCCGCCAGCGGCGCTTGAGATTGTGCCGGCGCCAACCTCAGCCCAACTCGCCTTTGCCGCGCTAGCTGAACCGTGGCACGATGCTGTGCTGCTCAGTGCTCATGGCCGGCCATTAGCAGCTATCATTTCAGCAGTGTTGACTGCATCCAAAGTGGCTATTCTCACCGACCGCCAGCAGACGCCAGCCATAATTGCGCAAACGTTAATCGCCGCCGGTATGGAACCCACCAGCCGTTGCGCGGTCTGTGAACAGCTTGGCGGGCCACGCCAGCGCACAGTACGCGCGACTCTTGCCGATCTCGTCACCGCCGCGTTTGATCCGCTCAATGTGCTGGTGGTCTGGAACAACCATCCTGTGCGTCCGATCCCTCCCGGTTTGCCCGACGAGGCCTTTAGCACCGAGGCCGGACAGATTACCAAGCGCGAGGTGCGCTTGCTCAGTCTAGCCGAACTAGCCTTGCAACCCGGCGAAGTGTTGTGGGACATCGGGGCCGGCAGTGGCGCGGTGGCGATCGAAGCGGCCCGTGCTTGTCCTTTGGCACAAGTCTATGCGGTTGAACGGCGAGCTGAATTTATCGAACATATTCACGTGAATCTGCATCGCTTCCCCGCTCCCAATGTCCGGGTAATCCACGGCGAAGCGCCGGCAGCGTGCGCTGATTGGCCCGATCCAGACGCAATCTTCGTCGGTGGCAGCGGTGGTCATTTGCGTGAGCTGATCATGCTAGCGCAGCAACGACTACGTCCCGGTGGTCGATTAGTGCTTAATTTGGTGACTGCCGGCCATCTCGCTGAAACACTCGCCTTGTTACCTCCAGCGCGGATGGTACAAGTTCAGGTTAACCGCGGCACGCCGATCCAATCTGATCTGCGCTTCGCCGCGCTGAATCCGGTGTTTATCGTGGTATGGCTGAAGGCGCAAAGTGAGTAAAAACGCTAATGGTTCAAACGCAAAAACGCTCAGATTTCAAACGCAAAGGCGCAAAGATCGCAAAATTTGTTTGTGGTTTGGCCGCAGTATGGTTGTACCATATCTCGAACTTGTTGTGCATATTCGTGTTTTTGTGAATAATTTGCTAAACACAGAAATGCTAAGTAGCCAAGATTTAGATGACCATGGTTATCACATGACTTTTGTTGCAAAATCAAAAATATCTTTGCGCCCTTCGCGCTCTGCGCACCTTTGCGTTAAAACACTCTGCTCCTTTGCTTGCGTCGCGTCTTACAGCTAGGTATTGGTATGAATGCTGAACTCACTGCGGTCGGGCTTGGCCCCGGCGACCCCGAATTGATCACGCTCAAAGGCCTGCGCGCCTTGCAGACCGCTGATGTCATCTTCGCGCCCCAAAGCCGTGACGGCGATGCGAGTATTGCCCTCCGCATCGCGACGCCGTGGATCGATCCATCCCGCCAAGCGGTGGTGACGTTGCCGCTGCCAATGACACGCGATTCTGGCCAACTGCGTCCTGCATGGCGAGCCGCCGCTGAAGTAATGGCCGCGACTCTCGGCGCTGATCGGCGCGGTGTCTACCTCTTGCTCGGCGATCCGCTGCTCTATGGTACCTTTTTCTACCTGTGGCGCGAGTTGCGCGTGCGCGCGCCTGCGCTGCTGGTCAAAGTTATTCCCGGCGTCACCTCATTTGCTGCCGCTGCCGCCGCCGCTGGCGTGCCGCTCGCTATGGCCGATGAGCGGCTGATTGTGCTGCCGGCCAGCTACGAGACTGATGCTGCCGCCTTGCAACGTCTGCTCGCCGAGTTTGCTACGGTGGTGTTGATGAAGGCCGGT
>NZ_CALFBQ010000050.1 GCF_937951745.1 uncultured Chloroflexus sp. | reverse complement strand
CGCACGTGGTCCTTTCAGCCATTGGGTGTGTGTGGAGCGCGGCGGACCCACCCCGTCCCATCCCGAACCGGGTCGTGAAACGTCGCAGCGCCGATCCTACTGGCGGCTCTCCGCTGGGAACCTAGGTCCACGCACCCGACCGATGAACACCGTCCGTAACTATTATTAGTTGCGGACGGTGTTTATGTTTGCTTCACCTGATCCGTCGCTGAATGCTGTCGCGCGAAATATACCATTGGGTACGCAGTTCAAGTGGCCAATATTGGCATTCAGTATCTAATTCACGTAATGTCTGGCGATCACCAATCCATGCCAATGCCTCTATTGCTTTACGTCGCAGATAGATAGGGTCTGGGGCGTTCACCGGTGTGTCGAGCCGAAAGTCTCCAACGCTAAAGCGTGGCAGTTGTTGCCGCCAGAGGGCAAGCTCTTCAATAAACTGTTTAATCGTTAGCGTATCATTCCCCTCGCTACTGATGATAGCGATCGTGCGCTGGGCCACTTCTCTTCCCATCCAAGCAAGTGATTGCAAGGCGCGCGCTTTGACATTCTGGCTTGGATTCGTGATCAACAGTTTGATGAGCCATTCGATAATAAACGGCTGGTTCATACGTAGACGGCCAACAAGATACGCTAGTTGTTGAGCGGCTGGATTGGGCATGCTGCGTTTGTAGCGAATCAGTGCGGCAATTAAGGGCGCGACATATTCTGCATCAAATAAGGTAAGCGCATCGGCTGCTGACCACATTGTGTCAATCCAGTCGTCACTGATTTTTGTGCCGGACGTATCGGTAGGATGAGTAATGATCCGCAGTAAGACGCGCGCGTCACATGACTGTTGCGCTGGTGATGTGCTTACATCTGCTAGGGCAAAGGCGGCAATGGCACGTTCGTGCGGGAGTGGCGATGTCATCAGTCGGTGGCGTAGTTCCTGCCTTCCCCCTTCACCTTGTAACCAGCAATGCATCAGTTCAATAAGCGGGCGATCGTCACGGAGTTGTTTGAGCGAGATAGTGTCTCGATCAAATGCTTCTTTTGCTTGAGAGGGGTTCCGCTGACGACGAAAGTCAGGCAGATAGAGATCACGGAGCGCGCGGGCAGCCGCGATACGCACATTGGTATATTCGTAGCGCAGGCCGTTGCTCGTTTGGCGCACCTTGGTCAACAAGTATCCGGCGCAATTGCTGGCGAATTTGAGGATGATTGATTTTGCCAAGGGTGCTGACGAGCAATTCACGCCGCTCCGCGCTCGGTTCTCGTTGTTCATTGACATGAACGAGGCAATTGTCGATCAATTCATTACGCAATGTAAGCGGCACTAACTGAAGTTTTTCATCAGGCAATGCCTCAAGACAGCGGGCAGCCAGCACTGCAACTCGGTGGTTGCCATTGCGAAGAGAGCTAGCGATGCAACTGAGCAATTCGTCGGGTTTATCGAGCAGACTGGCCAGCGCATAGAGAACGTCTTCCCACCAACGTTGGCGTTCAACATCAGCGCACAACGCGACAATGTCAGCTAACCGTTGTTGGCGATCGGGTGCGCGATAGAGCGCCTGCGCCGCGCAGTAGGCAGCGACAGCCTGATTGGTAAAGCGAATGTCGCGTTGGCCGGCAATAGTAATGAGCTGGGTATTGCTTAATTGGCGAAACAGATCTTCGAGACTGTAGTCGCGATTGCGTCGCGCTGCAGCGAGGATCGTGAACAATTCACTGATCGAGAGATAATCGCTCATATTCCAGCGTATGTGCCACGCGATAGAGTAGAGGCTTTCGCGGGCGACATCACCCATCTGGTACCGCTGATCGAGATCACGGAGTTCTTGGGTGAGAAATTCATCAATGATGTGGTAATAGGTGACCGGACGCTGATTGGTGTCAGAGAGACGATTAACGATCAACTGCAGCATGCGCGGGTCGCTGGCGAGATGGTAGAGGCGATAATCTCTCATTCGCTCGAGGAGCGTGCGCGCGCGCCGGTGATCACGTTGGCGAATGTGGGCGACGATGGTTGATTCATCGAGGGGTTGAATAGCTAGCATCTGCGCTTGATGTTCGAATGTCAGCGACGCAAAGGTTTGGGGTGCTGCGACAACGAATATTTGATCAGGTAAGCGTGCGCGGAACGTGTTCAGATCACGAATGAGATCTTTCCAGTGCGATTCGGCAACTTGCTCAAGATCATCGAGCAGGAACGCAAGGCGCGGGCGTTGGGTGTTGCGGCTAAATGAACCGTAGAACAGACGGTCGAGGGTATCGGCGAACGCTGGATGCTGAAGGCGTACCTGTTCGACGATGTGATGATGGAGACGCGGCTCGCCGCGTGCCTGTTCGTAGCCGGCAAGGGAAATAAGTACGCCAACCGGGGCATTGATGTCAAAGAGCGCGTTACGGGCAAGATCGTAACAAACGCGGCGGAGGATCGTCGTTTGGCCGGACTGATGTGAGCCGGTGAGAGCGATGAATGGGGGCGAGTCGCTTGTGTGGCTAGTGATCAGTTTTATTAGTGTATCGCGCGTTGAGCTAGGTTGAGGGGCGTTTTCGGGCCGGCGGTAGAGAAATTGCCAATGTTGGCCGTAGGGTATCTCGAGGCAACCAACATCAATGTATTCATTTCCGGCCCAGCGTCTGATCTCATCTTGCTGCAAGACCCATTCGATATAGCTGAGCAGAACGCTCGGTTGGAAAAGGCGACCGCTACTAAGGCGGGTGTACAGAACCGGTGTACTCCAGCCAATCGTATCTGGCCGATAGATCCGCCGGCGGGCGGTGGCCACCGCAAGATCAATGAGGCCGTGGCGCAGCAGCATCTCGGTGAGGTGCTGGGTGAAAGCTCGTGCAAGCTCGATGGCCACTAAGCGTTGCATCGCGAGCACGGCTGGAATGCCGCTTTCGGCTATCAGGCGAACAGCCAGATTGCTGAGAGGTGCTTGGAGATCGACGGTGGCGCTGTTGCACGCTACCAGCACGATCAATACCGGTTTGTGCGAAGCTGGCAATGTGGCTAACACACGTGCTAGTTCTTTCCCATCGAAGAGCCGGCCTCGTCGTTGCGGTCCGTGTTCGAGCAAAAGGCGGGTTCCGTGTTGGGGCAGAAAGAGTGCATGGCCTAGATACAGGACGACATCGAAGCCGCGTTCGCGTTCGTTGGACAAGGAACCACGCTCAAGTGCAGCTTGCAGCGCGGTTTCTTCGGCGATAGGCAGTATCTCGAAGTTGAGTTGGCCGGTATCAACGAATGGACGGAAACGCTGGCGAAAATCTTGTTCGGTGGCTTTGCGGTCAAATGCAGATAGGCCCCACCGCTCAAGATCACTCGGTTCGCTAAGGATCAAGAGCATACGGATCGGGCGATGTTCAATCGGGTCGCTGAGCGGAAATTGCTCGCTGTCAACGTAGCATGAAAAGAGGATATGATCGCTGGTGGAAACAGGAAGAGGCCGGCTCTGACTGTCGGGGGCGGGCAGATGGAGCAGTGCCCAAGGGATCGCTTGGAGTTCACCATCGAGCGGGTCAAGCGCAAGTCGGAGGCGGAGCGGTTCTTGTTGTTGCAATGCGATTTGCCGGGCAACGTGAAATGCATGGCCTAACCGGCCCGGAAAGAGCCGGCGAAACAATTCTTGACCGTACCGGCTGATGGCGTCCGGGTCGGTTGTTTCTGGCGGAGGGAGGTTAAAAGCCACCTCTTCGGTTGACACTAGCCGGCGGCCATCGCCAAATTCAAGCTCGATGATGTAAGCGCTAGAAGTACCGGGCCGGCGATCTTGTCGTCGTGGCCGGACAAGTATGTTTGTGCGGCGCTCCATACGTTTTGCTCCATGGAGTTGGTTCAGATTGCATTATAGTGTAGCATTAAGAGGGCTATGAGGGCGTAAGGAATGAGCAAATGACGATGCGAGCAAGGCATGTTATACTGTGATTGTGCGAAATATCACAGTGCCGGAAGAGGAGCAGCATGAGCAAGATCATTGCACCAGAGTGCGAGTGGCCGCGTTTGATGGCGCAATTGCGAGCGGCAGCGCCAGAAGCGTTCAATGCTGATGGTCACGTGCTCAATTTGATCGAAGGGGTGTGGGGTTGGCCGGGACATGGCAAGCACTACAGCACGGCGATCGACGGCAGTGAGTTAGGGCGGATGCCAATGATCGATCTCGAGACGGCCAAGCGAGCGGTGCGGTTTGCGGCGCGCGAACACGAAACATGGTCGCAGGTTGATCTCGACGAGCGGCGCCGGCGGGTGAGCGAAGCATTGGCCAGTTTGCGTCAGCAGCGTGATCTGATCGCCTACTTGCTCATGTGGGAAATTGGTAAGCCATACCATTTGGCGTGCGATGATGTCGATCGCTGCATTAGCGGCGTGGAGTGGTACATTGAGCAGATCGAATGGATGATGAACGGTCGCCGTCCGCTCGGTCTGATTTCAAACATTGCTTCGTGGAACTATCCCTATTCGGTGTTGATGCATGCAGTGCTGGTGCAAACGCTGGCTGGCAATGCGGTGATTGCTAAGACGCCTTCAGATGGAGGATTGTTTGCTTTGACGCTTGGGTTTGCTATCGCGCGGCGAGCAGGATTGCCGGTCTCGTTGGTGAGCGGATCGGGCGGCGCGCTGAGCGATGCGCTCGTGCGCAATGCTGACGTAGCCTGTTTAGCATTTGTTGGCGGTAAGACGAATGGACGTGATATTGCCGCTTCGCTTTACGACCGCAACAAGCGTTATATGCTCGAGATGGAAGGCGTCAACTGTTACGGTATCTGGGATTTCTCGGATTGGCCGAATCTCGCACAGCAGATCAAGAAAGGGTTTGCTTACGGGAAACAGCGTTGTACTGCCTACATCCGCTATGTCGTGCAGCGGCGACTCTTCCCCAAGTTTCTCGATATATATCTGCCAGTGTTGAAGAGTTTGCAGATCGGTAATCCCGTCTTAGTGGATCGACCCGGCGATCCGCTGCCCAAGCTCGATTTTGGCCCTTTGATCAATGCGAAGAAGGTGGAAGAGCTGCGCGTGCTCTACAGCGAGGCACTCGGTGCTGGGGCAATTTGCGTATATGAAGGTGAACTGAATCCGGCGTTATTCCTGCCTGACCAAGACATTTCGGCTTATATGGCGCCGATTGCCTTGCTGAACGTACCGCGCAACTGCCGGTTGCACCACAACGAGCCGTTCGGTCCGGTTGATACGATTGTGATTGTTGATAGCATTGATGAGCTGATCAGCGAGATGAACATCTCGAATGGCAATCTCGTTTCGTCAATCGCGACCGACGATCCGAAATTGGGGCAGATGATCGCGAGCGAGCTACGTGCATTCAAGGTTGGAATCAACAAAATGCGCTCGCGTGGCGATCGCGATGAGGTGTTTGGCGGGATGGGCGCGTCGTGGAAGGGGTGCTTTGTCGGTGGGAAGTATTTGGTTGATTCGGTGACCGTTGGCGCGCCGGGTGAGCGGTTGTACGGGAATTTCCCTGACTATACGCTATTGCCGGAGCAACGGTGAGGCGCCGAACAGGTGCAAAGGTATTATAGACAGGACATGGTCATCACCGTTGATGAGACGAGCTTTGCGCTGCACAATGCCTTCTCGGCCCCTTATGCGATCGATGTCTGTGCAGTGACCAAGCGTTATACAACGCGCACCGGTGTGGTGCAGGCGCTTGCCGGTGTCGATGTGACGGTGGCTGCGGGCGAGGTTGTGGCGCTCGTTGGGCCAAGCGGGTGCGGGAAAAGCACACTGTTGCGGATCATTGCCGGCCTAGAGCAGCCAGATGCTGGCGGGGTGCGGTTGTTTGGCTTATCACCAGCGCAAGCGCGGCGCGAGCATCGGTTTGGGATCGCGTTTCAGGCTGCGGCTCTGCTCGAATGGCGCGATGCGGCAGCGAATGTGGCCCTGCCGCTCGAGTTGGCTGGTTGGCCGCCGGTCAAGCGCGCCCGGCGGGTAGCTGAGCTGTTGGCGCGGATGGGTTTGAGTGACGCGGCAAACCGCTTGCCACGGCAGTTGTCGGGCGGCATGCAGCAACGGGTGGCGTTGGCGCGCGCCTTGGCACTGGCGCCGCAGGTGCTGTTGCTTGATGAGCCATTTAGCGCGCTCGATGAACTAACCCGTGAGCAGTTGCAGGGCGAGCTACTCGATCTGTTGGCGACGATCGAGCCGGCGCCAGCGGTGTTGCTGGTAACGCACAACCTTGCCGAGGCAGTGTTGTTGGCTGATCGGGTGGTTGTGCTCAGCCGGCGACCGGCGCAGGTGTTGGCGGAGGTGCCGATTGATCTGCGGCGACCGCGCCGGGCCGAATTGCGCGATGACGAGCATCTGCACCGGCTAGTGGCCGAGGTGCGGGCTGTGTTACGGAGCGATGGTTAATCAGTCGTCATTTCGTAATGGTTCTCACCCCAGACCCTCTCCGGCGCGGCGGGAGAGGGGAGCGGATAGACCATCTGATCCGGAACCCGGCCCGTCAGGGCCAGACTAGGGGTACGAAGTCCGCTGCGCGGGCTGAATCGTCACGAAAAGATACAGAAGGCACAGAAACTATTAAGATGTTTTGCATCGTTTGTGCATCTTTGAGGTTATTCTGCTCGGTGGTCATCACCTCAGCCCTTCTCCGGCACGGCGGGAGAGGGGAGCGAAGAGCCAAGCATTGAGGCATTGCACAGCGATCAACGGTTATGATCAACCAAATTCTTTCCGCTCCTCTCCCCCCATACGGGAGAGGAGCGCTGTTTTGGGCGGAATGAGATGGCGTTGATCCGGTCATAGCCAATAACGCAAGGATTGCTTGCCTAACGATGATCGAGTGTGTTATACTGCCTGCATCACCCCCTCCCCCGGGGGAGGGGGTATGCCAAACTGGAAGGAGGTGAGCCGATGGATCACGAGCACAAGCAGCAGATCCTCAACCGCCTCAAAACGATTGAGGGCCACATTCGCGGCGTGCAACGCATGGTTGAAGAGGATGCCTATTGCATCGATCTGCTCAATCAGACGCGCGCGATCCAGCAGGCGCTCGCCAAGCTTGATGCTGTCATCCTCGCCAACCATTTGCGCAGTTGCGTTACGACTGCGATCCGAAGCGAGGACGTCGGCGAGCGTGAGCGAGTGCTCACCGAGTTGTTGCAGGTCTTTGAAAGCACACATCGTTAGTGAGGGAGGCGAGCCAATGGTGACAGAGCAGTTTCGCGTTCCGGGGGTGTCGTGCCCGCATTGTGTCCATGCAGTGCAGAAAGAGGTCGGCGCACTAGCTGGCGTGTCGCAGGTTGAAGTCGATTTGACCAACAAGATTGTGACCGTCGTGCATGATGATGATGTTGATATTACCGAGATCGTGATGGCGATCAAAGAGGCTGGTTACGACGATGTGACGCCGTTAGGAATTGCGTGTTAGGCGTCGTTCTGTCATCCCGTAGAGCCCGCGGCTGTACAGCTCCACCCCATTCAGGCGCAGCCGGCGGCGTTGCAGGCCGCGATCGAGCAGGCCAGTTACGACAATGTGACCCCGTTAGGAGTTACGTGTTAGGAGCGCCGCACGGCTGTGCGGCGCCATTCCAATGAATTCAAACCCAATTCATCCAAGGTGACCACTATGGCCGAACGTGAAATCATCCTGCCCGTTACCGGTATGACCTGTGCGAGCTGTTCGGCGCGGATCGAGAAGGCGCTGCGCAAGGTGCCGGGAGTGCTGAGCGCTGAAGTCAATTTGGCCAGCGAGCATGCGCTGGTGCGGTTCGATCCGGCACGGGCGCAGCCGGCGGTGTTGCAAGCGGCGATCGAGGAGGCCGGCTACGGCGTGGTTACAGATGAGATCACGCTGGCCATTACTGGCATGACCTGTGCGAGCTGTTCGGCGCGGGTCGAGAAGGCGCTGCGCAAGGTGCCGGGAGTGCTGAGCGCCGAGGTCAATCTGGCCAGTGAGCTGGGGTTGGTGCGCTACGCACCGGGGATGGTCAATCGGGCCGAACTGGTCAAAGCGGTGGAGCAAGCCGGCTACGGTGTGATTACGCCAGCGGCAACCGCTACCGAGACAGAGGATGTTGAGGCGCGGGCACGGGCGCACGAGATGGCGGTACGCCGACGCCGGCTAGTCGTTGGCGTGGTTTTTAGCTTGCCACTGTTTGTGCTCTCGATGGCGCGTGATTTTGGTCTGATCGTGCCGTGGCTGATCGGCGAAGGGGCAGCGATGGCGGCGGCAATGGCCGGTTCATCAATAACCGACATGATGCACATGATCGCTGCTCGCGACGATCTGCTCAACTGGCTGTTTTTAATCCTCGCGACGCCGGTGCAGTTCTATTCAGGCCGTGACTTCTACCGTTATGCGTGGCGGGCGCTGCGCATGCGCACAGCGACCATGGATACCCTGATCGCACTTGGTTCGTCAGCAGCCTATTTCTACAGTGTCGCGCTCTTGCTCAGCGGCGCTCCCGGTCATGTCTATTTCGAGACGGCGGCGGTGATCATCACCTTAATTCTGGTCGGCAAGTATCTTGAGGCGCGGGCGAAGAGCCAGACCAGTGCTGCGATCAAGGCGTTGATTGGTTTGCAACCAAAGACGGCGCGGGTATTACGCGGTGGGCAAGAGGTTGATGTGCCGCTGAGCGAGGTGCGGGCGGGCGAGATGGTGATTGTGCGGCCGGGGGAAAAGATTCCGGTCGATGGCGTTATCGTCACAGGCGAATCAACCGTTGACGAGAGCATGCTCACCGGTGAGAGTCTACCGGTCGAGAAACGAGCCGGCGATACCGTCTTTGGCGGGACGATCAACCGTAGTGGCAGCTTCCAGATGCGGGCAACGCGGATTGGCCAAGACTCGGCGCTGGCCCAGATTGTACGGCTAGTGCAAGAGGCGCAAGGCTCGAAAGCGCCGGTGCAGGCGCTGGTTGACCGGATTTCAGCCGTGTTTGTGCCGATCGTGATCGTGATTGCCCTGCTGACCTTCGCCGGTTGGCTGTGGGCCGGGGCCGGCCTCACGCAGGCGATGATCTTCGCGGTGGCCGTGCTGGTCATCGCTTGCCCATGCGCGCTCGGTTTGGCGACACCAACAGCGATCATGGTCGGCACTGGTGCTGGGGCAACGCACGGGATCTTAATTCGCAATGCTGAAGCATTGGAGCGGGCGGCGAGTTTGCAGACGGTGGTGTTCGATAAGACTGGCACCATCACCAATGGCCGGCCCGAAGTGACCGATATTGTGGCCGTGGCGCAACCGGTGTTGGTGTCTGCTGGCGCGACAGAGTTGCCGGCTGATCTGGTGCTGTTGCAACTGGCTGCCGCTGCTGAGAGCCGCAGCGAGCATCCGTTGGGAATAGCGATCGTACAGGCAGCGCAGGCGCGCGGCTTATCGATCGAGCGTCCCACCCGGTTTCAGGCAGTGAGCGGGGCTGGCGTCGAGGCTGAAGTGAACGAGCAAACGATACTGATCGGCACGCCGGCATGGCTGACCGAGCGTGGGGTGGATGTGACCGGGTTGGTAGCGACGGTCGATCAGTTACAGGCTAGCGGCAAGACGGTCATTATGGTTGCGATTGATGGTGAGGCGTGTGGGGTGATCGCGCTAGCCGATACCGTTAAGCCAACCGCTGCCGAGGCTATCGCTGAGCTGCGCCGGGCCGGTTTAGGGGTGGCGTTGCTGACCGGTGATAACCAGCGGACAGCCGAAGCAATCGCGGCAGCGGTGGGCATTCCAGCCAACGCAGTGTATGCCGAGGTTAAACCCGACGAGAAGGCAGCCATCGTAACCCGTTTGCAACAGGGCGAAGCTGGCGGCAAACCGCGACGGGTGGCCATGGTTGGCGATGGCATCAACGACGCCCCGGCGCTAGCACAGGCCGATGTCGGCATCGCGATGGGTAGTGGTACCGATGTAGCGATGGAAACAGCGGATATTACCTTGATGCGCAGCGATCCGCGCGGAGTGGCGCAGGCGATTGCTCTTAGCCGGGCGACGGTGCGGACCATTCGCTGGAATCTGTTCTGGGCCTTTGCCTACAACGTGAGCTTAATTCCGGTGGCGACTGGTATCTTCTACCCGCTGACCGGCTGGCAGTTGAACCCGGTGCTGGCAGCGGCGGCGATGGCCTTTTCATCGGTGTTTGTGGTGAGCAATTCGTTGCGGTTGCGAGGGATACGGTTGGGATAAAGTGATGCGCCCTTCTGTCACTGCGAGGGCGACTTTCCTCTTGTCATTGCGAGTGGTTACAGCCCCCGAAGCAATCTCTTGCTGTAGCGAAACCCGCCTGTTCAGGCATACTTCCGTGCGCGTGGGAGATTGTTTCGCCGCGCGCGGGGAGGGTGTCGCTTTGTCCCTCTGCCAGCGGAGGAGAGGCTGGACACACAGCTAACGCAAAGCTGTCAAGCCAGCACAGGCGTAGAGGGGTACAACGCAAAGCTGCCAAACCCGCACAGGCGCAGAAGGGGTACAATGCAAAGCCGCCAAGCCTGCTAAGGTCGCAGAGGTTGGTCAAATGGGAAAGAGAACAGCGTGCATTCCTCCTCTGCGCCCTCTGCCTCCCCTCCATAAAACTTCATCTACTTCCCCTCCCCCATAGGGGGATGGGCAAGGGATAGAGTATGATCGATCGCTACCCCACAATCGTGGTATCATATCCTTGATACAGCAATAGTTCCCAACTGATACCTAAAGGAGCCGTGATGCTCACCGATACTGCGCGCCAAATAATGCATGAATGGATTACCACTGATAGTCTGCGCAAGCATTGCGAGGCAGTGGCAGCGTGCATGGCCCACTTTGCCGCCAAGCAGGGCGCTGATGTTGATCTATGGACGGCAGTGGGGCTGTTGCACGATCTCGATTTTGAGCGTTACCCGCACATGCCAGAAGCGGGGCCGGCGACGACGGCCATTTCCGAAGCCTTGATCCGTGGCGATGAGGTGCCTGCCGAGTTGCCCGGCCATCCGTTCTACGGCGTGGCGTATTTGCGCTCGGCGGGATGGTCGCCGGAGGTATTGCGGGCGATTCTCAGCCACGCCGATTATAGCGGCATTTTGCCGGAAACGCCGCTTGAGCGCACCCTCTACGCCGTTGATGAGTTGAGCGGGTTTGTGACCGCGGTGGCACTGGTTCGTCCCGACAAGAGTATTTATAGCGTCGAGGTGTCGTCGGTGCGCAAGAAGATGAAAGACAAAGCGTTTGCCGCCAAGGTTAGCCGTGAAGGAATTGTGCATGGGGCAGAAGTGATCGGGATGGAACTCGATGCGCTGATCGGCGAGGTGATTGTCGCGCTACGTGCCGCAGCACCGCGGCTCGGTCTAGCGGGGATCAACCAATGAGCCTTGCGCCGCACGTCTGGCCAGAGACGGCTGCCGTTACCGGTGGGAGGCTCTTTGTCGGCGGGTGTGATACGGTAGTGCTGGCCGAGCAGTTTGGCACCCCACTCTACTTGCTCGACGAGGCGACGCTACGGGGGGCGATGCGCGCCTATCGGCAGGCGTTTGCCGCCGCGTATCCCGGCCCGGCACGGGTGCATTATGCCGGCAAGGCGCTGCTCAATACAGCGTTGGCCCAGATTGTGGTTCAAGAAGGGCTTGGCCTCGATGTGGTATCGGCGACCGAGTTACTCGTAGCGCGGCGGGCCGGGGTGCCGATGGCGCATGTGCATTTGCACGGCAATGCCAAGAGTGATGCCGAGCTTGAACGGGCGGTGGCGTGGCAGGTAGGGGCGATAGTAGTAGATACCCTCGACGAATTGGCCCGTTTGGGTGCGCTGACCGCGCATCTTGCCGAGCCACAGGGAGTGTTGCTACGGATTGCGCCAGAGATTGAGGCTGATACGCACGTCCATATCGCTACTGGCGGGGCGGCGGCGAAGTTTGGCTTACCGCTGGCGGTACTTGATATGGCGGTAGCGCGCGTACTGAATACGTCGGGGTTGCGTTGGCTGGGGCTACATGCCCACATTGGTTCGCAACTGTTTGCGCTTGATCAGGTGGTGGCGACGGTTGAGGTGCTGGTCGCGCAGGCAGCGCGGCTGCGGGATCGATTCGGCGTCACACCAGTGGAGCTTAGCCCCGGTGGTGGGCTTGGTGTGCCATACACAGCCGATCAGCCGCCAACCGATATTCCGCGCTATGCAGAGGTGGTCAGTGCAGCGATGCAGGTGGCCTGCACTCGGCACAACTTACCGCTGCCGCGATTAACGGTCGAGCCGGGTCGTTCGATTGTGGCGCGGGCCGGAGTGGCGCTGTACCGGGTGGTGGGGCGCAAAGGCCAGCGCTGGCTGCATATTGATGGCGGCATGGGGGATAATATCCGGCCAGCGTTGTACAGTGCGCGCTATAGTGCAGTGCTGGCGAATCGCGCCGGTGAGCCGGATAGCGAGCTAGTTGCCGTCGGTGGGCGCTATTGCGAAGCGGGTGATGTGCTCTTGCGCGAGATTGCCTTGCCGCCAGCCCAACCGGGTGATCTATTGGCAGTAGCGACGGCTGGAGCGTATACGCTGAGCATGGCTAGCACTTACAACCTTGTGCCGCGCCCGGCATTGGTATTAGTTGGTGATGGGCGGGCGCGTTTGATCCAGCGTCGTGAGACCGAGGAAGATGTGTTGGCGCGCGATATGCGGTTGTGAATGGCGGTGACTACAGTTGTGAGCGCAGTGGCGCTGCGTCACTGCTGAGGTGTGGCGATGGCAGAACGACTCTATGGCGGGATTGAAGCGGGTGGAACGAAGTGGGTGTGCGCGGTAGGGGCAGGGCCGGAGGATATTCGGGCCGAAGTTCGTTTTCCAACTACAACACCCGACGAGACGTTGGGACAGGCGATTGCGTTCTTTCGTGCGCACCATATCGATCAACTGGCGGCAATTGGGGTAGGTTCGTTCGGGCCGGTCGATCTCAACCGCGCTTCACCGCGCTATGGCTTTATCACTACCACCCCCAAGCCGGGTTGGGCTAACACCGATGTGGTTGGGGCGCTAGCGCAGGTGTTAGGCCGGCCGGTTGGGTTTGATACCGACGTGAATGTGGCCCTGTTAGGTGAATGGCGGTGGGGTGCGGCGCGCGATTGCGATGTGGCGGTGTACATTACGGTGGGTACCGGCATCGGCGGTGGGGCGATGGTGGGAGGGCGCTTATTGCATGGCCTCATCCATCCCGAAATGGGCCACATTCGTCCGCTGCGCGACCCGGCCTACGACCCGTTTCCCGGCATTTGCCCTTACCACGGCGATTGCCTAGAGGGCTTAGCAAGCGGCCCAGCGCTGAAAGCGCGGTGGCAAACGCCGGCAGAGCAGTTGCCGCCCGATCATCCGGCATGGGAACTCGAAGCTGACTACTTAGGACAAGCGATGGCGACCTTGCTCTGCATCCTCTCACCAGAGCGAATCATCATCGGTGGTGGCGTGATGAGCCAGCCGCAGATGTTCCCGCTGGTGCGGGCAGCGACGCAGCGTTGGCTAAATGGCTATTTGCAGCATCCACGCATTCTTGACAACCCTGAAGAGCTAATTGTGCCACCGGCTCTAGGCGCGCGCGCCGGTGTGTTGGGCGCGATTGCGCTGGCGATGGCGGTGGCGGAAGGATAGAGGTGGTCTACTGTACATAAAGACGGAGGCTGCGATGCTGCTTGCCCGTGATCTTGCCCCTGACCTGATCCTGTACAACGCCGTGATCTACACGCTTCACCCAGACCTACCGCAGTGTCGTGCGATTGCATGCAAAGATGGGCGAATTGCAGCTCTAGGCGACGATGCGGCGGTTTTGGCACTGGCCGGGCCGGCGACGCGCCAGATCGATCTCGGCGGAAGGACAGTGATCCCCGGTATCAATGACGCTCATAACCACATGCTTGAGATGGGCTTAAAGCTGCGCCGGATCGGGCTTGATGATTGCACATCGATCGCTGAGATGATCGAACGGGTGCGGGCAGTAGCGGCGCATACGCCTGCCGGCCAGTGGATCATAGGCGAAGGCTGGAACGAATCGCTCTTTCGCGAAGGCCGGTTACCGAACCGTCACGATCTTGACGCGGCGACTGCGGTTCATCCAGTCTTGCTCAAGCGTTTTTTCAACATGGACGTAGTGAATACACGGGCGCTAGAGTTGGCCGGCGTAACGGCAACAACGCCCGATCCGACAGGTGGAACGATCGAGCGCGAGGCTGATGGCGCGCCAACCGGGATTTTGCGCGCCGCCGCCAAGGAGCTTTGCCGGCGGTTTTTGCCGGTGCCAACCCAAGTCGAGTGCGTCGAGGCGCTTGAGGCTGCCGGCAATGGCTACCTTTCCTATGGCATTACCAGCATTCTCGACCCCGGCTTGCAACCGTGGGAGATCCAAGCCTATCTGGCGGCACGGCGGGCAGGCCGGTTGCCGGTGCGGGCTAATCTGATGGTCTCGTGGCATGGCTTTCGCGAGGGTGAAACCCGCGCTGAGCTTAATGCGCGGGCAGCGGCATTTGCCGGCCTAAGCGGGTTGGGTGACGAATGGCTACGGATTGGCGCGCTCAAGATGGCGATTGACGGTGGCACGACCTCGCATACAGCGTGGATGTTCCAGCCATTTCTGGGAGAAGACCGGATATACGATTACAACCGGCTCGATCCCGAAGACCTTGTTGAATTTTTTACCTGCGGCCACACGTTGGGTTGGGACATTGGCATTCATGCGATCGGTGATCGGGCGCATCACGAAGCGGCCCGCGCTTTTGCCGAAGTGTTAAGTGCGCATCCGCGCGAGCATCGCCATCACCTGATCCACGGCTATTTTGCTACTGAAGAGAGTTTGGATCATATGGTGCAGCACGGACTAGCGGTCGTTATTCAGCCCACGTTCATCTACTACGAAGGCGACGATCTGTTCCGTGATGTAGGTCCTGAATTGGCGGCGCGCTACAAACCGATGCGTACCTACCTCGATCGCGGTATTCGGGTGGTGGCAACGAGTGATGTACCGAGCACCGTTCACTTTAACCCGTTCATCGGTTTGTACGCACTGGTGACGCGTAAGAGCTGGAAGGGCACGCCGATTGCGCCTGATCAGGCAGTCAGTCGGGAAGAGGCGCTGTATGCTTACACTGTTGCTGGAGCATGGCTAACCCGCGAAGAGCATTTAAAGGGGCCGCTAGCGCCCGGTCTGTTGGCTGACATGGTGGTGCTTGACCGCGACTATTTCACGTGTCCTACCGAGGAAATCAAAGACATTCGGGTTGAGATGACGATTTTGGGTGGGCAGGTGGTGTATGAGCGCGGTTGACACCACAGTGGGCGAATAGTGTCCCAATAGTTGTTAAGGGGCAAACATGGGAAACGAGCACAAAAAGCCTCCGCGTCAGCGAACACATGAGATAGAGGCGCCTATTCCGTTCTACGAGTAAACTTAGTGACGTATCATTCACTCGCCGAGCAACGTCGCCCGCTCGATCCCTAAAAGGGCAAGCTCGGTGGGCAGCGTACCGGTTTGCACGGCCTCGGCAAGGTGGCGACCGATAATTGCTGCGAACGGCATACCGTGACCGGAGAAACCGCCAACGGCAAATAGACCGGGTCGAGGATTGATCACAATTGGCAGATAGTCAGGGGTAAAGGCCATTGGCCCTGACCAGCGTCGTTCGATAGCGATCCCGGCCAATGTGGGGAAAAGGCGAGCGAGACTAGTTTCAAGCGCTTGTTGTACCTCATCACTTACCTCGCCGGGTACTGCGCCAACATCGTGGTTGGGAGCAACAGCACGACAACCACCGAATAGGACCTGTCCACCGGGCAATTGCTGACCATACTCACCGGTTGGGGTCAGGTTCGCGCTGAAACTACAGGTAATGAAGGGTTCGACCGGAACCGTACAGAGCACTTGCCCGCGCACCAACTTGATGGATGGTGCTACCTCCGGTAGTACCTCACCGCTCCACGCATTGACGGCGATGACCGCAGCGGCGGCGCTAACGTCACCGTGATCGGTGTGCAAACAGAGCCGATCCGCATCGGAAGCAATGTGCTGCACAGTAACGCCCCAACTGAAGCGTGCGCCGGAGCGATGGGCAGCGGCGAGCAAGCCATGCACTAGTTTGCCGGAATGGAGGGTGCCAGCAGCAGGGTTAAGACGTGCGCCGGTAATAGCCGCACCAAGTGGAATGCTGACCATTTCCTGCGCAGCATCGCGGTCAAGGAGAGCCGCTGGGAAGCCATCGGCTTGCAATGCCGACACGGTGGCGGCAGCGATTGTCAACTGCGCTTCACCGATAGCGAAATTTAGGTTGCCGTGCAAGCGCAAGTCGCAAACGATGTGTTCCTGTTCGATCAGCTCAACCAACAAACGCTGACCAGCTAAACTCAGGGCATACAATTCGCGGGCTGCTCGTTGACCGTAGCGTGCGGTTGCGGCCAGATAGTTTTCTGCCAACCCAGCCGAGAGGAGGCCGCCATTGTTACCGGTAGCGCCGGCAGCCGGGCCTTGACGATCAACGACGAGAGGTTGCAGACCGGCTCGCGCTAACCAGAGCGCGGTGGCTGCGCCGACTACTCCGGCACCCACAACAACCACTTCTGCCGTGGTTGGGAGATCGATAACCGGTAGGGGCGCCTGATCAAGGGTGGCATGCCAGTGTGAGATCAGCATAGTTCTCGCTCCAACATGACAGAGTGCAAGGGTAAAGATTGCATTGTTTGATATATGTATTTTACACGTAAAGTGAATAAGGAAGTGGTATTCAACGTACACGTGGGACACCCCACAGGGCGGGCACCCCACGGGGCACACGGGGTGGGGCACTCGAGGGGGTAGAGGGCACCACAGGGGTCCAGTTACTGTCAAAGCTAAACGAGGCTGTGTCTTTTGTGTGAGGGACACCACGGGGTGGGCATACCGCGGTGTACCCCGACGTTAACGCACCTCAATCCGTAATTGCTCGCCCTGATGCACCGAACAGATCAGTTCATAAGTGCCTGGCCCCCAGTAACGCTGCACAAAACGTTGGCCGGGTACGATGCGGAAAGGGCCGATGGTTACCACGGCGCTGTCGTTATTTTGGATGACAAGCGTATCGTACTGACGCAAATCGATCACAATCGTAGACGGAAAGATATTCACTTCTTCACCGGCAGCGAGTCGAGTCGCAGTGCCGGGGGGAATCTCGTAGACGAGCTGTCGTTGTCGGTCGGTAGTTGCCTGCCACAGCCACGCGCCGACGGCGACAATGATCGCAACTGTCGCGAAGACTATTGCTAAACGCATGCGCGGGCTTACAGTTAGATTCACCATTTCGTTTTCACTATTGATTTCGACGACGCATATCTCACGATCTCGGCGGATTGCGTAGCAGCGCCTGTACATCGCTCACAATATCATCAACCGGCGTGCCATGTGCCCAGAGAAGACGCCAATTGCCGACTTGGTCGATGGCGTAGATGTAGCCAGAATGGTCGATCGTGTAACCTAATCCTGAATTAGGCAGATCGCGCCGAATCACGGTCACGCCGTAGTCTTTGTAGGCATTTTCCAGCACCGCTCGATCACCGTTGAGACCGAGAAAGGTTGGGTTAAACGAAGCCAAATAACGCTGCATCAATTCGGGTGTATCGCGTTCGGGATCAACCGAGACGAAGACCACCTGCACCTTTTCAGCATCCTTACCCAGCTTTTCCATCACCCGCTTGAGGTCACTGAGTGCGGTGGGACAGATGTCGGGGCAATGGGTAAAGCCGAAGAAGACGAGCACTACCTTCCCACGATAGTTGCTCAATCGAAAGTCATTGCCGAACTGATCGGTTAGGGGAAGTTCAGGCGCCGGGTTAGGCGGTTGCAGCATGGTGCCGCGAAACTCATACGTGCCACAGCCGCTGAGGGCAAAAGCGGCGACGATAGCCAAGAGGCTGAGGAACCAGTGTTTCATACATCACCTACAATCTGTTGTTGGTAGAGGGGTAGAGACGTTGCATTGCAACGTCTCTACCGGGCAAGGTTACGGCTTACGTACCGGCGCCTTAACTTCGATTGTCTTGCCGCTGCGAGTGGTGAGCTTTATCATCACCTCCTCGCCCTCCTTCAGGTCACGGGTCAGCCCAATCAGCATAACGTGGAAACCACCCGGCTTCAGCTCAACCTGTCCGTTGGCCGGCACCTCAATTGCCTCAACTGGTCGCATCTGCATAACGTTATTTTCCATAATCACATTATGCAGCTCGACCGTCTTAGCAACGTCGCTCTCAGCCTTGACAATGGCGTCTGCTGTGCTGCCCTTGTTTTCCAGCACCATGTACGCAGCGCTCATGGCAGTATTCCCGTATTCGTTGCCGTGGCTGTGACCACCACCCATCCCAGCCATCGGTGTGCTCTGCATATTGCCCTGCTGCATATTCCCCATCGCGCCCGACTGATCACCGGCCATATTCATCATTGCGGCCCGTACCCACGGATCGCGCACGGTAATACCGCTAGCCTGCGTCCCACTCTGGCTCGCGCCACAACCGGCCAACCCGACCACCATCATCGCCACCGCCAACAGCCCCAATAGACGTCGCATGATATCACCTCGCATAGTTATCACTGCTTCTGCACAAACAACCACACTTTGCGCGCCTGCACGCGCAATTGAACTACGATGCCGGTTGGAAGTGCATGTGACGAGGTGGAGGCGGATCGGGGGTTAGGATAACCGAAGAGCGCATAACCGGCAGGGCGGCGACGAAGCGTTGGATAACAACTAGCCCGCCGATCACGATGATCAATCCAAGCGGCCACAACTCATACCGTACCGGTGGCGGCGGCAGATCATGTTGGGCAGCCGTATGGGGCGCATCACACAAGAAAAACTCAACACCCGCCGAACTGGTATGCGGAAGGTAGTGGCAGTGGATGATGCAAGATAACGCCGGCCAAGGCCCGACCAAGAAGGCCAGCATCCATAGTATGACAGCGCGATGCGATGACGCTGTATTTGCGCCGATTTGCACAATCATCGAAGGTAGTATACAACAACTTGGCGCAACCGAAGTAGAGATCTCTTTACGATGTGGGGTATGGTGCGATGGAACGCCTGCTATGTCCGTTTTTTTGCTAGAGCAGGGTCTTCCCGCTGTTGGGGGAGATTGCTGTGGGCGCTCCGCGTCCTCGCAATGACAGAGGGGCATACCCTCCGATCAGCGCTCATCTATGCACATCCGTCCCATCCGTGTCTATCCGTGTCCTATTCTCTCATCGTACTCTTCCCATACCCAGTGCCCCGCCGGACGCCCGATCAGATAAGGGTTGCCGTCAGTGTCACGGGCAACAGCGTAGATCACATATTTCCCCGCTGCCCAGCCCACCCATGCGGTAAAGAGCGCATCGGTCACATCGCGCCACCTTGTCGCCAGTGCTAGGTCACGGCGTTGCAGCGCCGTCCAGTCAGGGGGGATCGTGATAGCGATAGCGGGCGGATCATCTGGCGCCGGTAATAGTTGTGGCCCGCTGTTAAGCACAGCCACGCTAGGTAGATCGGCGAGCTTCAGCCGTTCGCCGCCGTCAATCAAACCGCGCTGACCATGGGCGCTGGCTGGCAGCCACGTGATAATAAAACGCGAGGCCGTCACCAGATTCAAGGCGTTGTGAACCGGGTAATAACCGCGCACAAATGCCCCAGCGACAGCGTGCAGCCGGTTGAAATTGAGCAGCGCATTAGGCAACTGCAACGGATCGACCGTCCACTGAATGCAGCGAATGCCGCGTGCGAGCGCAGTATGGGCCTGCGCTCGCTTGAGGCGGGTGGCAAGGCCGTGGTTGCGGTAAGCCGGATCAACCGCCATTACCTGTGATTCGATAGCTAATTCGTTAGGTGCGGCGGGGTTGCCGCCGAAGCGGAAGAAGCCGAGCAAAAAACCGGCGAGGTGTTCATCAACGGTAGCTACCAGCGCGGTAGCAGGGCCAAATTCGGCGCTGAACAGGTCGGTAGGGTAGGGCTGACTATTCCACACAGCGCGGTAGAGTGCGGTAATCGCCGGCAAATCAGCAGCTTGGGGCGGCCCAATCCAGACCCCAGCGGGGCGAGATGCAGGTGGAGCGAACGTCACGCCATCGCGAGGGCGGTAAATGGTCACTAGGGTAGGGTGGAGTGCAGCAGTGACCAAATCGTCACGTAGACGCTGATCGAACTCGTGCAAGCGAAGAGTATAGGTGCGGGTACCGTCGGGAGTAAGCGCGCGGGGAAAAAGCAGACCAACGCCAACGAGCTGATCGTGGGCGTGAAACGTCACGACAATGCCTCCCATACGGGGGAAGGTGCTCTTGACAAAGTGTGGTGGCAGCAGCTCAGGATTGTGCGGCGCACCGAGCTGTTGCCAGAGGTGATCGATGGTTGTGCTCCACTTTGGATCGCTAGGGTCGAGTCGGTGATGGCTGAGTGATGTGGTCATAGCGCAAAGATGGGTAACGCAACGGCGCAAGGATTATATACCATAATTTAGACATAGCAGTTGTGTGCTTATACCCCAACACGATTATCTTTGCGCCTCTGTGCCGTTGCGTTTTGACCGCTGCGCCTACTATTCCCCGTCGACAAACGCGCGCAACCACAGCTCAAGCGTCACCAGCATCCAGAGCGCGATGCCCTGTCGAGGCCAGACCATGCCTTTGCCATCCATCCACGCTTGGATGGTCTTGGTTTGGAACAGACCACGAGCGCGGGCGCGCGGGCTAAGCAAGGTGTCGGCGGCGAGGTCACGGAGGGGGCCGCGTAGCCAGTGTTGCACCGGCACGCGCATGCCGCTTTTGGGTCGTTCGATGATCTGCGCCGGTAAGAGGTCGGCGACTGCCTGCTTTAAAATCCACTTTTCACGAGTGCCGGCCAGTTTCAATTCCGGCGGAATGGTAAAACTCTGCGCGACGATTGCACGGCTAAACAGCGGCGCGCGTCCTTCGAGACCGGAGGCTGCGGTAATGCGCTCAACTTTGGTGAGGATATGGTGCGCGCCTTTAGTGCGCACATTGGTGAGCAAGAGCCGATTGAGGTATGAGGTCATAGTGGGGGCGTGGAGGTAGTGGATGACCCGCTCGGTAAGCGGTGGGGCAGAGCTTAAGGCCGCTTGCACGTCAGGATGCAACAGGCGCGGCAATTCATCGTAACATTTACGGTATGAGCGCAGGTACAAGTGTGCTCGTTGCTGCGGCGACAAATCGGGTTGTTGCCACTCGGCCGCTAGCATCGGTATATTCTTCGGCCCACCGAAGCAGGGATCACCACCCTCGCCATTCAGAATGACTCGCAAGCCATCGCGTGCCGCTGCTCGCGCCAGTAACAAGTTTGGCGTCGTCAGCGGATCACCGACCGGACAATCGAGCGCAGCCACTGTCTCTAGCAAGTGGTCAGCGATTTGCCGACCACTCACGTTCAGCACCTGATGGCGAGTGCGGCAGTGGGTAGCGACTAACTGCGAATAGGCCAACTCGTTGGGCAGTTTATCGCCGAAACTGATGCTATAGGTCTGCACCGGTGCATCGTGCAGGCGAGCAGCGAGAGCGGTGACCAAGCTCGAATCGACACCACCCGACAGCAAGACCCCTACCGGTTCGTGACGCGGTAGCATCGCCAGCGTTACATTCTCTAAGGTGTGCCGCAAGTGCTGGGCATGAACTGATGGTGGTGCGCTTATTATCGCCTCGTGTGGCGTCCAGTAGAATCCGCTCGACCACGAGCCATCAGGGGCAAGGCGGATGTACTGACCGGGCAACACCTCATGCACACCGGCAAGCAGGGTTTCAGTGCCGGGAAGATACGCAAACGTGAGAAAACTTTGCACAGCGGCGAGGTTAAGTCGTGGGCGGAGAGCCGGCCAGTGCCGCAAGACATGCAAGGTCGAAGCGGCGGCCCATGCCAAACCAACCTTGGCATAAAACAGGGTGCGGGCGCCAACCGGATCGCGGATCAACGTCAGATGACGGCCATCCCACACGGCCAGCGCAAACATTCCTTCAACGTCGGCTAATGCGCCGAGGCCACAACGGTCGATCAGCGCTAGTAACAGTTCACCGTCATTCAAGGTTGCACTACGGGCATCGGCCAGCCGTGTGACCAGCTCAGCACGGTTGAACAGCGTCACTTCACCGACACCATCGAGCTGGTCGCGCCCATAGTACCGATACGGCCCGGCACTCAACCACGGTCGTGTGTCGGGAATACTGACGAGAAAACAGCCGGCTTTCTCTACGCAATCGGCAGCGGCGAGGCGGCGTTTCGTGGCGTGGTAATCGGGATCGTTGATCAGTGCAAGAAACCGGCTCATTAGCACTCCCACCCTTCTAGCCGAAATCGCTGTCAGCGTCGCTGCTATCGCCATCCCAACTGCTCGAAGTGCTGTCTACAGTACTGTCGCTGTCAATGCTAGAGATGCCACTGCTGCTATGCTGCTGCATCGCCGCGCGTAGTTCTTCTTCCTCTTCAGGACTCATCATCAGTGGCGGCCAGACAATGGCACCCATCACGCCAGCAAGGCCGATCGTGGCTAATATCTCGCCAAGACGGCCACCGAACGACGTTTCATTGAACATCACCGTGGGGCGGCCGTCGATGATCCACGCCGTGCGTCCATAGCCCTGTTCTTTACCGTACAGCACACGGCCATTAGCAATACGTTTCACAAACCCCTTGCCGAGCAGTTCATCAGTGCCATGTTGGCCGCGCGAATCTTGCCATGACACTATGCCATTGGGTAAACGCCGGCGCCACTCGGTCACACCGTTACTATAGGTACGCCGCACGCTCCCGTCGGGTAGCAATTCATCACGATAACGCACAACGTCATATTGTTCGTATCGCTGATGGGGATCGTATCTCACAATGGCTCCTTCCACATGGGCCAACTCATAAAACCGCTGTTTACGAAAAAGCGCCAACGTTCGGGCCACGAGACGGGTGTCGGCGCGGCGTACACAATAGCGCGCAAGGCACGCACTAATTTGATCGGATGCACCGCGGCTAGCTCAGCCTGCCAGCCGCGGTGCAGCCAACGCATCTCGTCATAGGCCAATGCCAGCTCGGTGAACACTGGTGGCGGCAAACCCCGCTGCGCACAGAGGCGCAACGCTTTAGCATGGCGTGGTCGCAAACCGATTGGTTGCACGTGCAGCGCCGGCGGCGCCGTCGTTGTACACCGCCACGCCCACCCAAGACCATTAGCGCTAGCTTCGTGCAGCAACAAGACCCGTGGTCGCGTTGCGCGGCGTAGCGCAGTAACGATTAGCGGCGGCAACGGCCAATCACTGGTAGTGAATACCGGACAAGCCAATTCAAGCTCAACCATATTTGCGCGCAGCATCTCGGCAGTGGTTTCCTCTTGACAGATCAGGATCTGTGGGATGCCATACCGATCCAGCTCTTCAGCAAACGCAGATACGTGCTCAGGCACGGTTACGCTAGGCGAGGGTAACAAGCCGGTGGGCGGCGAACCATGACGGTCAATCCACTGGCGAAGCGATTGCCGAAACCGCGTCCGGGCAAGCGGTGTTGGCAAAGTGACAGCGAGCCGCAGGTGTTTGAGTGCTGACCGTAATGGTGCCAACAGGGTAGTACAGACGGCGTAGAACAGTTGCGCTTCCGTGTAACGCACGCCGGTGTGTGCAAGATGCTGCACAGTCTGATCAAGGATGCGGAACGTAAGCGTATTCATAGACCTTGATCGTCGAGATTCTGCTCTCACTCATTAAGCAGCGGATGAGGATGCTTTGGGCCAACTCATAAACCCTACCTGTGCTACCCGCTTGCCTGTTAGGAGCAACGCGAGAAGCTTGGTTGGTGGCAGGCCGTGGAGCGGCGCAACATTTTCCTGCCGGAGCCATTTGATTTCGTGTGGTTGCAGGCGGCTAAACGTGGTGACTTTATCAAGTAGTTTCGGGTCTGGTCTCATTTTCAACACCCGCGTCTTTTGATTCACATCGCGAGGATTAATGCCCAGATCAATCACCGGATGATCGGGCGACAATTGCCAAAGCTGGTACACATCACGCATCAGTAGGCAGCCGTTGACACTCGCCTCGTGGAGCACATACACCGGCAAGCGGCGTGTACGCACTGCTTGCAGCCACGGCTGAACATGCTCATTCGCAATAGGCGGGAGCGCAACGACGCCGAAGCGTTGGGGGAGTTGATTAGCAATAATGAACGCGCGCACGGTAATGGATGGGCAGAGAATAACTGTCTGCATCGCGTTTGGGCTAATTGGTGGTAGGGCAGTGGCAAGTGCAGACGTATCTGTATGCAAGAGTAACTGCGGTGGTTTCCCGTATTGTTCAATCCATGGTCTAAGGATGGTGGTTTCGAAATGACCTATGGAAGGGAAATTCTGTCTTACTTGGAATCTTCTGTTGCTCAGAAAGAGAATTATAAAAAAATTAAACATAGAGAAAATAAAAAAGAAGATAATAGTAAGATCAGACCCTAATAAGATCGCCAATAAGATTATCAAAATGAGTATAGCAATAATAAAAGTAAGAATAAGAGAAAAACAACCCGATGAAAAGCGACCTCTCTTATAGTCTTCTTGATTGGGTAAATTAGTACCAAGTACTTGTTCACTCGTGATATAAAGCGTGCCATTTTTACTCAAACGGTTGATCAGATCACGAAGTTTCAGGTCGTGAAGTCGAAACACATTGTCTTTCGGTTCTAAGACAAACTTACGCTGGCACTTACTACACGTTTTGTTCGACCGTTCACGGTAACGCAAATCGGCATGGCAGTATGGACACTTCATATACTTGCTCCGTGCTCAAGTTGGGAGGCCAACCAACGCAAGCGTAACGCTACTCGTTCACGCCACGTGAGGCGATGATGCGCCTGTAGGTGAGGTAGGGTTTGCTCCATCCGTCGCAAGACTGCTGCGAGTTTGGCAAAATCGACTGCTGGCTCATAATCGTGGTAATGTGCGTGAGCGTGTTGGGCACGCGCTTCAGCTTTGGCCGCCGTTATTGCGTAGTCTTCGTGATCTAGACCCATACCGGTATTTGCAATAAGCAGTACGAGTGGCTGATCAGCGCGATTGTTGAACGTGTGCGGCATCATGGCCGGAATATGGAGCATCATGCCCGGTTGTAACGGTACCGTCACAATCGCATCGCGTTCGGCGTCATATAAGCCACACGCCGCATAGCCAGTGCTGAAGACGAAGTGCTCGGTACCGTGAGCATGAGGGGTGAAGCCGCGATGCGCGGCGACAATGCCGAGCTTGTAGGTGGCATTCGTCGGATTGGTATCAGAAGTAGCGGTGTTGCCGATCAAGTAGCGGGCGAAATGACCTTGATCAATAAACGGTAGGAGATCGTCATCCTGCGCGGGGTCAAGTGGTTGCACACCATTGCGGCGTACCGTGAGCAGCGTCCCATCGCTGTCGATGATCAATAAGCTAGCACCTGCCGGTAAGGTCTGGTGGAGATCACGGATGAGTTGCCTAGACATAGTATCAAGATGCTGGAAGGTGCTAAAGTATAGTGTGAACCTGACACAGCGAGGATCGCGCTTAGTATAGAGGCTCAGTATTGTGTTCATTTAAAGTGATTGTTAAGCCGTTATTAATTCTATAGCAATAACTTGCGAAGAGCTAACGTGTGGCGCGATTAGATCGGGTATGGCGGTATCGTTGGATCAACTCGCCGGCAACGGTTGCCGCCTGCACAGAATATGTTGTTGCTTCTTTCTGGTTGGACTGTAGCATAGATGCTATAGTTGTCACAAGAAATCGTTTCGGTCAACGTTGACCGGAGGAGGAACCAATGACAACCCCAAACATCATGATCGACAAAGAGATTGACGCACGCGGCAGTCATTGTCCCGGCCCGATGATGGAGCTGATCCGCGGTATTAAGAGTGTGCCGGTTGGTTCGGTGGTCGCCGTGTTGTCGAGCGATCCCGGTTCAGCCAAGGATATTCCGATCTGGGTGCAGAAGGCCGGTCATGAGTTTATCGGTGCGTTCCCTGAGCAGGGCTATACCCGTTTTGTGGTGCGCAAGACGCGCTGAGGTGAGTCGCCAAGCCGCGAAAAGGTAAACGCAAAGGAACACAATGGGTGGATAACAGAATGCGTCACTATGCTCGGTGTGAGAAGAGTGCTACCCTTTGCGTTTTTGCGTTTTTTTGTGTGCGCCGGCGCAGGAACGGCGCAAGGTTCGCGTTGGGTTTTCCCAATGCGCAAAAGGTAAACGACTATGGCAGTCAAACAGATTGTTGTGTTAGGCGGCGGGGTCGGCGGCACGTTAGTCGCCAATTTGCTCGCTGGCCAATTGACGCGCAAACAGGCGCAAATTACGTTGATTGATCGCACTGGGAAGCATGTCTATCAGCCCGGTTGGTTGTACGTGCCGTTTGGTGGCGCGCCGCCGGAGCGTTGGGAGCGGAATGAGCGTTCACTGTTGCGCCGCTCGGTCGATTTGCTGATCGGCGATGCAATAAAGATCGATCCGAACGAACGCTACGTCGAGATGGCTGACGGCAGGCAGTTGCCATTCGACTATCTGATCATCGCAACCGGTGCCCGGCTTGAGCCGGACGCGGTGCCCGGCTATCGCGAAGGCGCTCATCATTTCTATAGCGCCGAGGGTGCGCTGCGCCTGCACGCCGCGTTGCGCGAGTTTACCGGCGGCAAGGTGGTGATTGGCGTGGCCGATATTCCTTACAAGTGCCCGCCAGCGCCACTCGAGTTCACCTTTATGCTCGAAGATGAGCTGCGCAAGCGCGGGTTGCGTGATCAGACCGAAATTACGTACCTCTCGCCAATTGGGCGGGTCTTTACGATCGAGAGTGTTGCGACCTTTGTCACGCCGATGTTGGAAGAGCGCGGGATCACCTACGAACTCTTCTTTAACACTGAGTCGATTGACCCAGTTGAGCGGACAGTTTCATCACTGGAAGGCACGACGCTGCCCTACGATCTACTGGTACTGGTGCCGCCGCATCGCGGTGCGAAGATCATTACCGAGTCTGGGCTTGGCGATGAGCAAGGTTGGCTACCCACCAATCGCGAAACGCTCCAGCACAAGCAGTTTCCTTATATCTATGGGTTGGGTGATGCCACCGATCTGCCGGTGAGCAAGAGCGGCGCGGCGGCTCACTTCGAGGCGAAGGTGATCGCGCACCGTATTGCCGGCGAGATTAAGGGTAAGCCGAGCGACGAGCGCTACCAAGGGCAGGTGATGTGCTTCCTTGAGACTGGGCGTGGCCAAGCGACCCAACTCGTCTTTGACTACACTCATCCGCCGCAGCCGCCTAGGCCGAGCGCGTACTATCACTACGAAAAGGCGTTGCTCAACCGAGCGTATTGGCATCTGGTGCCGACCGGGATTGTGTGAGGAAAGCGTTAAACGCAAAGGCGCAAAGGATGGTTCATACGAGCGGACGCAATGCGCAATGGAGCGTTTTGGCATCATGGGCCTTTGGCCTTTGCGAGTAACGGTCTTACGGGGCGACAGTGCCGTCGCCCCGTTTTGCATGGAATCTTAAGCAAGGAGGCAGTGTGATGGAGATGGAAGAGTATCCACGCACGATGGGCCAGCAATATGGTCGTCGCTCATGGGCCGAGCCGTGGAAGATCAAGATGGTCGAGCCGCTGCGGGTCATCAGCCGGGAAGAGCGTGAGGTGGCGCTGCGAGCTGCTGGCTACAACACCTTTTTACTCCGTTCTGAAGACGTATACATTGATCTGCTGACCGATAGTGGTACTAATGCAATGAGTGACCGGCAGTGGGCGGCGTTGATGCTGGGTGATGAGGCGTATGCCGGCAGTCGCAGTTTCTACCGGCTGGAAGCGGCGGTGCAGCAGACCTATGGCTACCGTCACGTCATTCCAACCCATCAAGGTCGCGGCGCCGAGCACTTGATCAGCCGGATCGCGATCCAACCCGGTCAGTATGTGCCCGGTAATATGTATTTCACCACTACCCGCCTACATCAAGAACTGGCTGGCGGCACCTTTGTCGATGTAATCATTGATGAAGCGCACGATCCGCTGAGTCAATACCCCTTCAAGGGCAATGTCGATCTTGACAAGCTGCAAACGCTGATCAACCACGTTGGCGCTAAACAGATCGCCTACGTCAGTTTGGCCGGCACGGTCAACATGGCCGGCGGCCAGCCGGTGAGCATGGATAACGTGCGCGCTTTACGCGAACTGTGCGACCGTTACGGCATCCGCATCTTTCTTGACGCTACCCGGCTGGTTGAGAACGCCTTCTTCATCAAAGAGCGCGAACCCGGTTACGATAGGCGCACCATCGCCGAAATTGTGCGCGAGTTTTGCAGTTACACCGATGGCGCATGGATGAGCGCTAAAAAAGACAGTTTGGTCAACATCGGCGGCTGGCTGGCGCTCAACGACGACCAGCTCGCCGATGAGGCGCGCAATCTGGTGGTGGTGTACGAGGGGTTGCATACCTATGGCGGCATGGCCGGGCGCGATATGGAGGCGCTTGCAGTTGGGATTGAAGAATCGATGCAAGAGGACTACATCCGCGCGCGGATTGGCCAAGTGCGTTACCTCGGTGAACTGTTGCTCGATTGGAATATTCCGATTGTGGTACCGATTGGCGGCCACGCCATTTTTCTCGATGCCCGTCGCTTCTACCCGCATCTATCCCAAGATCTCTTCCCAGCCCAAACCCTCGCCGCCGAACTGTATCTCGACTCGGGCGTGCGGGCGATGGAACGCGGTATCGCTAGCGCCGGGCGCGATCCCAAAACCGGTCATCACCACTATCCCAAACTCGAACTTACCCGTCTCACCATCCCACGCCGGGTCTATACCCAAGCCCACATGGATGTAGTTGCCGAAGCGGTGAAGGCTGTCTATGATCAGCGTGAACGCGCACGCGGCTTGCGTATGGTCTACGAGCCGCGCTACCTGCGCTTTTTCCAAGCTCGGTTTGCGCCGGTGGTGTAGGGGAGGCCCCCCACCCCCGGCCCTGCCCCTGTTGCCTCCCACCCCCGGCCCTGCCCCTGTTGCCCCCCACCCCCGGCCCCTCCCCCACACGGGGGGAGGGGAGGCCCCCCTCTCCCGGCCCTGCCCCTGTTGCCCCC
>NZ_CALFBQ010000049.1 GCF_937951745.1 uncultured Chloroflexus sp. | reverse complement strand
TTGACAACAATGTTTTTAATGGTTAATGAATTGTAAAATGTGAAAATTAGAACTCAAATAAGAAGTTTAACTTATACAAATCACATACATAATCTTAACCCATTGCTTATAAATGATGCATTGAATCGATACAAAAATTTTGCGCTTTCTAGTTGGTAATTGCACGATCGCACATTGGTGTTCTCCCGATTGGGGTGCCGCTAACGGATTGGAACAACAAGGGCGTAAGCGCATGCATAAAGGAACATGAACGCACCTTTTCTCATAATCGGGGAAAGAGGCAGAGGGGAGGAAGATAGCACACAAGAGAGGTTTTTGTGCTCTGATCACGGCGTGAAAGGTGTGCGAGCGGGTAGCAACTCCTCAATAAATGTCCTCGATAGTTCTGCAATTCATCTCAATACGGGTAAACTCGGACTATTCACGCTACAATGTCTATGATTGACAATAGCGGTTGGTATAGGAGCATTATGACCGTTGATCTATTAACTCTATCCATCGCCCTCAGCCTTGCCAGCGTCTTGCAATGCGCCGCCTTGATCGGCTTGGCGCTGGCCAATCGCGGACGGGCCGGGCTAGTGTGGTGGGCAGCGGGTATGGGTGTGTTAGCGTTTGGCTTGCTCATCACCACCTTGCGCGATGTTGCCGAAGTGCCGCTCGTGTGGCACGCGGTGAGCAATACGCTGGTTGGTGGCGGCATGCTCTTGCTCTACCACGGTGTCGAGCGATTTTTCGGCGATCGCGGCCATTTGAGCCGCTTGCTACTGATCTGGCTGCTCATCCTAATCGCTAACCTTCTGCTGGCGTTCACCGGTGATACGCCGCCGTTACGGCGGATCCTCTTTTCCGTGGTGATTGCACTCTGCTCTGTCTTGAGCGGATTGCGCTTTTGGCGCGCATCGCGCCCTGATATGGATTCGATAGGGTTATTTCTTGCGATCGTGTTCTTTGCCAACGGGGTATTTTTTGCGCTGCGTGGCATCGCCTCGGCTACCGACGTTAATTGGTTGGTTGTCTCGCCGTCATGGCAAACCGCTACCTATCTCTTCTCAATAGCGACAACTACCCTCTGGACGTTTGGCCTGATCTTGTTGGTTAATCGTGAGCTGGTCATTGAGCAACGCGAGGCGTTGCAACAATTGGAACAGGTCTTTGCCGCGCAACCAGATGCGGTATTGCTGTCGCGGCTAACCGATGGCGCGTTTGTGAAGGTCAATCACGGCTTCACACGGATCAGCGGTTATACGGCAGAAGAGGCGTTGGGGAAAGACGGGGTAACACTTCATATCTGGCATTCGCCGGAGGATCGGCGCAAGTGGGCTGAGTTAATATGGCGTGACGGGTATTGCGCCGGCGTAGAATTTCAATTTCGCCGACGTAATGGTGAATTACGCACCTGTCTGCTCTCTTCGCAAATGGTGATGATCCGTGGCGTGCCGCATGCAATTAGCATTGTCCATGACATTACTGAACGAAAGCAAATCGAAGAAGCGTTGCGGCGTAGTGATGCTCGCTATCGTCTAATAGCAGAAAATACGACTGATGTCATCTGTTTGCTTGATACACAAACGGTTCGGTTTACGTTTTTCAGTCCTTCGGTTGAGAAACTGATCGGCTACTCGGCAGCAGAAGCGTTGCAGTTGTCGTTGTCCGATGTTCTCACCCCTGAATCGGCGCAGCAGGTACAATCAGCGCTGCGTTACATGTTACACCATTGGGACGGCGATCTTGTTACTGCGCCGCCGTGGATTGCTGAGATTGATGTGGTGCATCGCGATGGTCACGTGGTCCATGCTGAGATTATTACCTCGTTTGTACGTGACGAACAAGATCGTCTGGTAGTGCTTGGGGTAGCGCGTGACATTGCTGCACGCAAGCAAGCCGAAATTGAGCTACGACTGGCTCGCCAGCAAGCCGAGGCGGCAAATCGGGCCAAGAGCGCCTTTCTTGCCAATATGAGCCATGAATTGCGTACCCCACTCCACGCAGTGTTAGGCTTTGCCCAATTATTGAGCCGTGATGATACATTAACCACAACCCAACGAGAGTATCTTGAAATCATTAATCGTAGTGGCGAGCATCTACTCAAACTTATTAATGAAGTGCTTGATCTAGCTAAAATCGAAGCCGGTCGTTACGTGTATAACGCAGCGCCGCTTGATGTCCGGCAACTCGTTGTCGATCTCCAAGTGTTATTTCGTCCCCAGACTGAAGCGAAACAATTGCAATTTACCGCTACCTGCGCGGCTGAGATTCCGTCGGTGATTGTGAGTGATGAAGCTAAAGTGCGCCAGATTTTGATCAATTTATTAGGGAATGCAATAAAGTTTACTGAACACGGAATGGTGCAGTTGCGCGTTGAGTTAGAATCGGCCAAACGGGTGTTGTTTATTGTGGAAGATACAGGGGTTGGTATCTCTCCGTTAGAGCAGTCGCAGCTCTTCCGACCATTCTTTCAAGGTCAACATACGGTACAGAATGCTACTGCCACTGGGGTAGGGCTTGGATTGAGCATTAGTTATGAATTGGCCCGTTTAATTGGCGGTGATCTGACCGTATATAGTGAGGGGATAGGGCATGGAGCGCGTTTTACCTTAGCACTACCCCTTCGAACACCAACTACCTCACCATTGACACTGCCTGAAAAATCGTCAGCTCCTCGGGTAGTACGGCTGAAAGTTGATCAGCCGCTCTACCGTATGTTGGTAGCCGATGATCAACCGGCCAGCGCCTTGCTTCTGATTACACTGCT
Source organism: uncultured Chloroflexus sp. (assembly GCF_937951745.1). Taxonomy (GTDB): domain Bacteria; phylum Chloroflexota; class Chloroflexia; order Chloroflexales; family Chloroflexaceae; genus Chloroflexus. The sequence goes on along the minus strand of NZ_CALFBQ010000049.1, from coordinate 83,343 downwards.
GCACCGACTGGGTTTCGTGGTGCAATCGGTTGCCGATGGTCAAGCAGCATTAGATGTATGGCGCAGTTGGCAACCACATATGGTTTGGCTTGATATGCGGATGCCACGGATCGATGGACTGACGGTAGCGCGTCAGATCCGCGACATATGTGCTCAGGATCCGGGGTTGCACCGTCCAGTTGTGATTGCGCTATCAGCCCATGTATTTGGGGATACGCTATCGCAGATTCGTGAGGCCGGTTGCGACGATTTTATTGCGAAGCCCTTTCGTGAGCACGATGTCGTTCAATTAATCGAGCGGTACTTGCACGTCCAGTTTGAATATGCAGAAACAGCCACCCCTGCCATCCCAGCCATCACTGAACAAGGCTACCATCCTGAGTGGTGTCAGGCACTGTCGCAGGCAGCTGGTGAAGCTAACATTCGTCGCTTGCAGGCATTGGTTGCCCAAATCGAAACTGATCGACCTGAGGATGCACATCAGTTACGTCAATGGATTGAAACATTTGACTATCAAGCAGTGATTCATTGGCTTGAAACAATAACTACTTCTCAGTCTACAAGCCATACGGTATAGTTGTAAGACAGATAGATGGTAGGGCTGTATATGCTGCCTATAGATAACACCGGTCAAGCACATGTCAAATCATCATTCACCAGTCATCCTCATCGTTGATGATACTCCGGTTAACCTGCTCTTACTGACCCAATTACTCGCCGGTCAGGGCTATGACGTTCGTCCGGTGACCCAAGGCACGGTCGCGTTAGCTGCTGCTCGGACTATTCGCCCCGATCTGATCTTGCTCGACATTCGTATGCCGGATATTGATGGCTATGCTGTTTGTCAAGAGTTGAAAGCCGATCCGGAAACCAGTCACATACCGGTTATTTTTGTCAGCGCACTTGACGATACCGATGACAAAGTGCGTGCATTTGAATGTGGCGGGGTTGATTACGTCACTAAGCCGTTCCAGCCGGCAGAGGTGCTGGCGCGGGTACGTACCCATCTAGCGCTCGCGCAAGCTCGGGCTGCACTCGAGATGGCTAATCACGAGTTGCAGCAAGCGCTAGCCCGTGAAGCCGCTCTGGCGCGCATCGATTGGCTCACCGGGGTGTACAATCGTAGCCACTTCTACGAACTGGCGACGCACGAATTGGCGATTGCGATTCGGTACGATCAACCCCTCGCAATCTGTATGTTCGATATTGACCACTTCAAGCAGGTTAACGATCGCTACGGCCATCTGATCGGCGATCAGGTCTTGCGGGCAGTGGCGCAAACGGTAGCGCGGCAGATCCGTGCTGCTGATTGCATCGGTCGCTTCGGCGGTGAAGAGTTTATCCTGCTCTTGCCAAACACGAATGTGACATCGGCCTTGCTGTTAGCCGAACGTCTGCGTATGGCGATTGCCGGTCTGTACATAAACACCGAAAAGGGTGAGATTAGGGTAACGATCAGCGGCGGCGTTACTGAGCGCCAACCAGCCGATACCTTGATCGAACGCTTGATTGACCGGGCCGATCAAGCGCTGTATGCCGCGAAGCGGCAAGGACGTAATTGTGTAGTAGGAGTGTAACCTCACGCTGCGGCAGATCGGCGGCTATGGTATACTTCCTAGCAGATGTATTGGAATCTATGCGGTTTCGCCGCCGGTTGAAGCATACATGTCAGATCAACTCCACATCCGTAACTTCAGTATTATTGCCCACGTTGATCATGGCAAGACGACGTTGAGCGACCGCCTGCTTGAGCTGACGCGCACGATTACCGAACGCGAGCAGCGCGAGCAATTGCTCGACTCGCTTGATCTTGAGCGTGAAAAGGGCATTACGATCAAGTTGAAGCCGGTGCGCATGGAATACCGTGCCGCCGATGGTCAGCTTTACCAACTGAACCTGATCGATACACCCGGTCATGTTGATTTTAGTTACGAGGTAAATCGTTCGCTGGCCGCTTGTGAAGGTGCATTGCTCGTCGTTGATGCTTCGCAGGGTATCGAAGCACAAACACTGGCCAATACCTATCTGGCGCTGGAGAACGATTTGGTGATCATTCCGGTCGTCAACAAAATTGATCTCCCCGGTGCCCACCCCGAAGAGGTAGCGCAAGAGATCGAGTCGGTGATTGGTATCCCTGCCGAAGAGGCGATCCTCGCTTCGGCCAAAGAGGGGATTGGGGTACCTGAGATTCTCGAAGCGATCGTCAAGCGTATCCCTCCGCCGCGTGGTCAGCGTCAATTGCCAGCCCGCGCGCTCATTTTCGACTCGCATTACGATCCGTACAAAGGCGTTATTGCTTATGTCCGCGTGGTTGATGGTGTTTTTACTAGCCGTGATCGGGTACGATTTATGGGGACTGGCGCCCAAGCCGAGACGCTCGAACTGGGTATCTTCCGCCCGGCGATGACGCCGCTGAACGAGCTGGTCGCTGGCGAAGTCGGCTATATCGCGACCGGCCTCAAGAGCGTAGCCGATTGTCAAGTCGGCGATACGATTACGCTGGCTGAGAATCCGGCCAGCGAACCGCTTCCCGGCTATCGTCCGGCGAAGCCGATGGTCTTCGCTGGTTTGTACCCGATTGACTCGAACGCCTACCCTGAGTTGCGCGAGGCGCTCGAACGGCTCAAACTCAACGATGCCGCGCTCTCGTTCCAACCCGAAAGCTCGGCGGCACTCGGCTTTGGTTTTCGTTGCGGTTTCCTTGGCCTGCTCCACATGGAGATTGTCCGCGAGCGGCTGGAACGCGAGTATAAGCTCGATCTGCTGATTACCGCGCCCTCAGTGGAGTATCAGGTCTTGCTTTCTGATGGCGAGATTGTCACGGTCGCCAACCCATCTGAGATGCCCGATCTGTCGCGGATCGAGGCGATTGAAGAGCCGGTGGTTGAGATTAGCGTGATCGCGCCGGTGCGCTACATCGGCACGATTATGGATCTGGTGACGACCCGCCGCGGCGTCTTCCTCAGCATGGATTATCTCGACCCGACGCGGGTGCTTTTGAAATATCGCATGCCGTTGGCCGAGATTGTGATCGATTTCTACGATCAACTCAAGAGCCGCACGCAAGGGTATGCTTCGCTTGATTACCATCTAGCCGGCTACCAAGAGGCCGATCTGGTCAAGCTCGATATCTTGGTCAATGGCCAGCCAGTCGATGCGCTGTCGCTGATCGTGCATCGCGATTTTGCCTATCAGCGCGGGCGCGATCTGGTTGAACGGCTGCGCCAGTTGATCCCGCGTCAGATGTTTGAAGTGCCGATTCAGGCGGCGATCGGTTCGAAAATCATTGCCCGCGAGACCATCCGCGCGATGCGGAAAGATGTCTTGGCTAAATGTTACGGCGGTGACGTGACACGCAAGCGCAAACTGCTCGAAAAGCAAAAAGAGGGCAAAAAGCGCATGAAGATGGTCGGCAGCGTCGAGATCCCGCAAGAGGCGTTTATGGCGATCTTGTCGCTGAATGAATCGGGGAATGAGCGGGAACGGTAGGGTGGAATAAAGGGGCGGAATGAAGGGCCACAGTACTGCTGTGCCCGTACCGAGATGGGAAGGATGGGCACAGCATTGCTGTGCCCGTACCGGTTTGATATGCGGAGAATAAGATAATGCGTCGTCTGATATGGTTGTTTGCTCTCTTGCTGCTGGCAGGTTGCCAGAGCGTAGTGAATGGCCGCCAGTGGGAAGATGCCGGTTCGCCAGTAGCGTTTCGGCTGGGTTCGCAGGTTTATACCGTGGCTGATGTGAATACTGAAATCAAGCGCGCGATTGGCGATGGGGTGGCGAATGCCCTAGCGGCTGGCCAGACCCGTGAGCAGATTGAGCAGATTGTCGTTGAAAACGATCTCCGCCGGCAAATTTTTGACCAGATGATCCAGAACGAGTTGCTGCTGAATTATGCTCGCCGGCAAGGCATCGGCGTTGATCCGGCGGCGCTCGACGAGACCATTTTCAGACGCTTACCAGCCGATGCTGCGCCGGCTGAAGTGAGCGAGTTGCGCAGCACGCTGGCACGTGAGCAGATCGTATTTGAAGTGATTGCACGCAATACCCGCGCTGATATGGCTCGTGTGCGCCATATTTTAGTGAATGATGAAGCGATGGCGCAGGCGATTTTGGCCGAGTTGCAGGCTGGCGCTGATTTTGCCACGCTCGCGGCGACCCGTTCGCGCGATACCGGTTCGGCGGCCAATGGCGGCAATTTGGGGTGGGCAACCCGCGGTGATTTTGTGCCGCAGTTTGAAGAAGCGATCTTTACCATCCCGCTCAATACCCCGCAGATTGTCCAAACCGACTTCGGTTTTCATGTCGTCGAGGTGCTCGAACGCGAGCTACAACGTCCGTTCGAGTCGTTTGAACACCTGCGCACGCGCCAGAATGCCGGCCAGTTCTATCAAGAGACCTTTGTGCCATGGTACGAAGAGTTGCGCCGGCAAGCCGAGCAGAGCGGCGAGTTGCAGATTGCCGCTGGTTTTGACCCCAATGCGCTGCCGATCCCGTTCCCTGAGACGCCATGAGTGCTACGTTGACCGCCTTGCTGAACGCGGCGCTGGCGCATGGCTTGATCGACCCAGCGGCAATGCAGGTGTGGGCCGTTGAGCAGTTGTTGCAACCAATAGCAGCGCCAATGGCGACCACAGTAGTACCGTGGGTAGAACAACAGGGGATAGGTGTCTATCAGCCACCGCGGTTACCTTACCCGTTAGCCACTCACGTCTCGGCGCTCATTTGGGGAAAGGTGGCCGCGTTCGATTTGCCGGCGTTAGCGACCCTACTGGCTGAACGCTATCCGCCGCACCATTCGCTCACGCTGATGCTAGCGCCAGATGAGCGCGTAGTACCATTGGCATTGGCTGAGTTAGCGACAACAGTCTTGCCGGCAGCTTCAGCCCTAGCCCTGATTGTGCCGGCTCTCGCGCTAGAGGATGACCGGCGCGGGATTGATCGCCTGCGTTGGGTGATCACACGCTTGCTTGGCCCCGACGGTTGCCCGTGGGATGTGCGCCAAACCCATCAGACCTTGCGCAGCGCCTTGCTCGAAGAGGTTTACGAGGCGCTGGAGGCGCTCGATGCCGGCGATATGGCCTTGCTACGCGAAGAGTTAGGCGATGTCTTGTTGCAAGTCGCTGTGCATAGTGAGATGGCGCGCCAAGCTGGTCATTTTTCGCTTGAAGATGTGGTACAGCACGTGGCTGATAAGCTCGTCTTCCGCCATCCCCACGTTTTCGGTACAACCGCTGTCGCCGATCCCGGGCAGGTGTTGCGAAATTGGGAAGCGCTCAAGGCCCAAGAGCTGGCAGCCAAAGGCAAAACGCGGTCTAGCGCGCTCGATGGTGTGCCGGCAGCTTTGCCGGCCTTGGCTGCCGCCCAAGCATTGGCACGGAAATCGATTCGAGCCGGTTTTACGTGGGCCACCATCGAACAGGTATGGGCCAAGGTCGAAGAGGAGTTGGCCGAAGTGCGCGCTGCGAGCAATTCCACCGCGCAGATGGCCGAAATTGGCGATTTGTTGTTTGCCATTGCCACGCTGGCCCATTGGTTGCATATTGACGCTGAGACCGCGTTGCGGGAAGCCAATCTCCGCTACAAACGCCGCTTCCAAGTGGTCGAGCAGATGGCTGTTGAACATGGACGGGCGCTGCGCGATTGCACGCTCGACGAGATGATCGCATGGTGGGCGGCAGCCAAAGCTCGCAGTGATGGACAGTAGTATGCCGCCGCCGATCCCACTCTATCTGAACGATGTGGTGCAGTTACGCAAGCCGCATGTCTGTGGCGGCGATACATGGCGCATTGTGCGTCTTGGCGCCGATATTGGTCTACGCTGCGAAACATGTGGCCGACGGGTGATGTTGCCGCGGGCCGATCTCGAACGCCGGATCAAACGGTTTATTGTGCGAGGGAACAACGAATAAACGAGTGATTGGTTCGTTCGTTGACAACCTCGCTAATCGCGGTATGATGGCAGTGTCGCCATTATATTGCGTCTATACACACTATGCGAATCTTCAATCTGCTCTTCCAAGCGGGTTATCGTAAGCCACCGTTCCTTGTGAACATTACAACGCTGGTAAGCCGGACGTTGCTGTTTGGCATGCTGTGGCTGTGGCTAGTTTCCGGGGTCACGGCCCAGTCAGTGCGGCCAGTCTATCTCGTTGAGTACGATGGCGTCTTAAGCAGTTATGCTGCCAACTATATTCGCCGTGCGCTGCGTGAGGCGGAAGCGGCTCAGGCACAGGTGTTGATCGTTCAATTAACCCCGCGCGGCGCGGTGTTGCAAGAGGCGCGCGCGTTAGCGAACGATATTGCCGCAGCGAGAGTGCCGGTGGTCGTCTACATCAGTCCTGCTGGCCATGATGCTGGGGCGGCTGGCTCGTGGTTGTTGCCGGCAGCGCATGTAGCGGCGATGGCTCCCAATAGCCGGTTTGGGATTGCTGCGCCATTACTTGTGCCAACAATGGGCTTGGGTGAGGCGACACAGGATCTCCTTCTTGGTGAACAATTGCAACAATTTGAAGCATGGGGCGCGGCTCGCAACCGTAATGTCGATTGGGCAGAAACGGCGCTGCGCAGCGGCTTTATCGCGACCGCAGCGCAGGCGATTGAACCGAATCCGCCGCTGATTGATGTTGTTGTGCGTGATCGAACTGAATTGTTGCAACGTTTAGAGGGGCGGGTTGTGACATTGGCCGATGGCTCGCAAATTGTTCTTTCAACCCTTGGCGCGCGCCCGTTTGTGGTTGAGGTCAATCTGATAGAAGCTGTGCTGTTAGTGTTGGCAAACCCTACGATCGTCTTTATTCTGCTCATCATGGCCGGCTTGGCTTTTTATGCCGAGTTTCTTAGCCCGACGGTCGGTATTTTGGCTGGCTTGGGCGTGTTGTTGCTAATTGGTGCCATTGTTGGGATGATCGCACTGCCGGTACAATGGCTGAGCGTGATCGGGATTCTGATAGCCTTTGGTCTGGTCGCAGCCGATCTCTTCGTTCCGTCGCATGGAACCCTGACCGTGATTGGGGTGGGAGTTATGATCGCCAGCGCATTAACGCTGTTCGATGCAACGCAGGCGCCCGGAGTCGCAGTGGCGTTGTGGGTGATCATGTTGGTGGCAGTGCTGATTGCGATCTTCGCGATAACTGGGGTATGGCTGGCGTTACGCTCGCGTAACCGGCCGGTGACAACCGGGGAGGAAGGATTGATTGGGCGGTTGGCCGAGGTGCGTAAGCGCCTTGATCCAGAAGGTATGGTATTCGTGGAAGGGGCGCTCTGGCGGGCAGTGTGCGAAAACGGCACTGCTGAAGAGGGTGAATTTGTGCGGGTGACCGGGATCTATGCGTTACGGTTGACCGTTCGGCGGATTGAACCGTCTGAATCGTCGTTGCCGTCGTCGTAGCGGTGCGGGACTGCGCGCCGCCATAGTCATTTCGTGACGGAAAGGGGTATTTCATGAATGTCACATTTTTCCTCTTGGCATGTTTGGCAGTGTTGGCGTTTATCGCGTTGATGATCTTGCTCTCGGCTATCAAAATCGTGCCTGAATATGAGCGGGGGGTGATCTTCCGGTTAGGTCGGCTAATGGGGCCGCGTGGGCCGGGCATTTTTTTCGTAATCCCGGTCTTCGAGCGCATGGTGCGGGTTGATATGCGTGTCATCACAATGGATGTGCCGGTGCAAGAGGTGATCACGCTTGATAACGTGACTATCAAGGTCAATGCGGTGCTCTATTTCCAAGTGATCAATCCCAACTGGGCCGTGACCAAGGTCATGGACTACATCCGGGCCACGATGCAGATCGCGCAGACGACGCTGCGGAGCGTGGTTGGCCAAGTCGAACTCGATGAGCTGTTAGCGAAGCGCGAGAAAATTAATCAGAAGCTGCAACAGATTATCGATGAACAGACTGAGCCGTGGGGGATTAAGGTCACAATTGTCGAAGTAAAAGATGTGGAACTGCCGCAGAACATGCAACGGGCCATGGCCCGCCAAGCCGAAGCCGAGCGTGAAAAGCGGGCCAAGCTCATCCATGCCGATGGGGAGTTGCAGGCGTCGCGCACATTGGCTGAAGCGGCGCGGGTGATCGCTAGCGAGCCGGTGACGTTGCAACTCCGCTACTTGCAGACGCTGACTGAAATTGCGGTTGAGAAAAACAGCACGATCATCTTCCCGCTGCCGGTTGATACGCTAAAGCCCTTCTTCAACACGATGAGTCAGGTGAATAGTGATGTGCGCCATTCGGCGGATTAAGCAAAGGTGGCGCGCGCCGTTTTCCTGCGATACAACGCATAGTTGAGGGACGATATGCGCATCGTCCCTACCGGCGAGCAATGATAGTAATGCTGGCAATCAGTAGAGCAGCGCCAACTATGCCGGTGGCGGTAAATCGTTCGCCGAGCAACAGCATGGCTAACAGTGCTGAACCAAGCGGTTCAAGCAGCGTGATCGTCGCGGCTGTCGTGGCGCGCACGCTGCGCATCCCGCGCACATAGAGCGCGTAGGCCAAGGCCGTCGGCACAATGCTGAGATAGATCAACACCAACCAGCCCAATGGTGGGTAATCGATTACCAAGCCGGTGGTGAGGGCGGCAGGCAAAAGCAAAAGCGCGCCCAGTGCAAACGATAACGCCACCGGCACCACCGGATGGTAATTGGCGGCAATCAGGCGTGCACCAAGTACGACTAGACTGTACGAGAATCCGGCAGTTAGTGCTAACGCCCCACCGATCAGCAAATCAGCAGTTGACTGTACCTGTGGCGCGCCGCCGACCAGCAACCCCGCGCCGAACACGGCGCCGCCAACCGCCAGCCACGTGCTCGGTCGCAGCCGCTCGCCGAGAAAGATGCGCGCTAATAAGGCAGTAAAGATCGGCGCGCTACAGATGTTGATCAAGACCGCCGCCGCCACGCCGAGAGAGGGTATCGCGGCAAAGTAGGCAACCTGATAACCGGCAAACGCGCCCCCGATCAGGGCTAGCGTCCAACGATGGCGCGGTTGGATGCGAAATGCTTGCGGGCCGGCGAGCAGGCGGGCAGTGATGAGCAATACCGGCGCCGAGAGCAGCAGCCGCAAGAAGCCAATCGAGAGCGAGTTTGTGTCAGCGACGCGGTAGAGCCAGCCTACAGCAACCCCAATCGTTCCCCACGTCAGCGCAGCGATGACTACCATCGCCACATCAAAAGGCCGTTGCGCTTCATCAAAGCGATGCATAGCGGTCATGTTCTCTCGTCAGCACAGTGAAACATAAACCAATCGCCCCCGTGAAGCTCACGGGGGCGGCTCTATCACACGCAGACCTGCTTAATCAAGATAGCCGCGCAATTTCTTGCCGAGGTGAGGGTGACGCAGCTTGCGCAACGCGACCGCCTCAATTTGGCGGATGCGCTCGCGGGTGATGCCAAACTCGATGCCAACCTCTTCGAGGGTGCGGTAGCGACCATCTTTGAGACCGTAGCGCAATTGGATAATCTTGCGCTCGCGCTCGGGCAGCTTCATCAGCACCTCTTCAAGCTGTTCGCGCAGCAAGGAGGCAGCCGCCGCTTCAGCCGGAGTCGAGATGCGATCGTCTTCGATAAAATCACCCATTCGGCCTTCGCCCTCTTGGCCGACCGGCATCTCCAGCGAGAGCGGGTGCATACTGGCTTCAAGTGTGCGACGCACCTTACCCGCCGAAATACCCATAGCATCGGCAATCTCTTCCGGGGTCGGCTCGCGCTGCATCGTCTGCTGGAGGCGATGCGAGGTGCGCTTAACTTGGCTAATCGCTTCACCCATATGAACCGGCAAGCGAATGGTGCGGCTCTGATCGGCGATAGCGCGGGTAATCGCCTGCCGGATCCACCACGTAGCGTAGGTACTGAACTTGTGGCCCTTTTTGTAATCAAACTTCTCAACTGCCCGCATCAAGCCAATATTGCCCTCTTGCACTAGATCCATCATTGTCAAGCCATACGAGGTATATTTCTTGGCAATACTCACTACTAGCCGCAAATTGGCCTGAATCAAGTGATGGCGGGCATCTTGCCCTTGCTGGACGGCGCGCTCCAATTCAAAACGTTCGCGGGCAGATACATACTCTTCGCGATCGAGCCGTTGGCGAGCCGCAGCGCCGGCCTCCATCGCTTTTGCTAATTCAACCTCTTGCTCGGCGGTCAGGAGCGGTACTTGCCCAATCTCTTGCAAATACATTCGTACTGGGTCATCAAAGGCAATATCACCGAGATCGGGCAATTCGGCAATTAATTCATGCTCTGCATCTGGTTCAAAATCAGTCGGCCCTTCAAGCTCATCAGTTGACTCGATGACTTTGATCCCCTCGGCTTGCAGCATTGCATAGAGCTGATCAATCTCGGCAATGTCGTGCTCCGGGTGGGGAAAGGTGGCAAGAATGTCGGCGTGGGTAATATACCCGCGCACCCGTGCTGCGGCGAGCAGTTGCTCGATCATCGCCTCTGACTCCGGTGTAGCTTTGCTCAACATCGTTCAACCAGTGCTCGGTTGATGGTGTCAGGCCGGTATGACACCATCACTAGGCCGTCGTGGCGACGGCGGGCTGCTGTAACTGTCTGGCTCAACTAGCCACAGGAAAACTGAAAGGCCTCAGCGACCTGTCTGAAACGCCGGGCCTTACACGTCGCGCTCTCCGTTATGCTTTGGCAAAGAGATGGGGTTGAGAGAATGCCCTCAAACCCCAAACTGTCATTGCGATGGAGGGACGCAGACGTGGCACCCCATTAGACGTAACTAGAGGTACTATAGCACTTTTTGCGCGCCGGAGTCAACCCCTTCTTTGGTCTGATTCGGCGGAAGAGTCGGGCAAATAGGCGCTAATTTTGGCAAGCAAAAAATTGCGAATGTCGTTGCGCAAGTAGCAGAAGGCGCGGATGCTAAGGCCACTTGGCTCGACCACCAATTCGATCGGTCGAATGCGCCGTTCGGTCGGTTGGGGGCTGCTGTTTGAGGTGTAGATAATGCGCAAGGTGCTGCCGCTGGCCAGTGCCGCAGCCAGTGGCGGCGGCGCTTCCGGTTCGGGCTGGCCGGGAAGGAGGCCGCGGGCAAAGCGCAGCGCATCGCCAAGGGTGGTGACGCCATAAGTGGCCAGCTTGGCGACGAGCTGATCGAAGAGGGCGTTAAGCGTCAACACATCGTCCATTGCCCGGTGGGTCGGCGTGGGCAGGCCAAAGGCATGAGCTAGTGCGCCAAGGCTGAGCGCACCGCGCCGAATGCCGAGCCGGCGAGCTAACTCAAGCGTATCGAGCGCCGGGCCGGCGAGTGGCGGATAGCCGGCCCGCGCCAGTTCCATATTGAGAAAAGCCTCATCGAAGGGCAGATTGTGGGCCACGCGCACAGCATATTGACTTAGTTGAACGACGCGGTCGGCGATGTCGGTAAATCGTGGTGCATCGCGCACATCTTCGACGCGAATGCCATTAACCTGCGCCGCTTGTGGATCGAGATCGCGCTCTGGGTTGAGCAAGGTCGCGATCCTCCCGGTTTCGGCACCACCCTCACGGCGCAGCATTGCTAATTCGCAAACGCGATGACCGTCACGGATGTCGAGTCCAGTCGTTTCAACATCGAAAAAGAGGAGCGGCAGCTCAGCCAGCGGTTGTTGGAGATCTAGCGTGCTCATGGTGCGACTGGCACTTGTTTGGCGACGTCATCAGGAATGCCGAGCAGGTTAGCTTGGACCCAACCTGCTCGATCGCGAATGTTCAAGACTTGGTACCACGAGCCGTCGGCAGTGCGCGCGAGCAGCTCAACTACTTCATCCCTTTCGACCCGATCGATCTGGGCGCTGGCCGGATCAGCAGCAAGATAGACCGGGCCGCTGACAAAGACGGTCACCACATTGGCCACCGGTGTTTCGGCAGCGATCAGATCGGTGACTGCGATCAAGGTGGCGCTCACCCAGCCAATTTCGTCGCGGACGGTACGTACATAATACCAGCGCGCGTTGGGGGTACGGGCAAGAATTTGCACTTGTTCGCCGGCGTTGATCCCGCCGATGACGTTATTGATGCCGGGGAAGGGCAGTTTGCGCACATTGCCGCCGTTCGTGACCGCCACCGGCTGGCCGGTGGGCAATGCCGGCGTTGGGGTGGCTGTGGGGGTTGGCGGTGGGGTAGGGGTAGGTTGACCAACCGGGGTTGGCGTGGCGGTAGGAGTAAGGGTAGGCGCTGCGGCGACTTCACCGTAAAATGCTGCTGCAAAGCGTTCGGGAATGTTCAGCTCGGCCTCGGCGCTGACGCTGCCGTCAGTGGTGCTGACGGCCACAGTGTAACGACGGCCGGCTGGCGTGGCGTCGCCATCGGCCAACTTCGTTGCGCGCAGATCGCCACGGTTACTCCGGATGCGAATCGGCTGAGCCGGATCAATCCAGCGCAGTGGTTGACCGTCGGCGCGCAATTCCACCTGTAGCTCGGTATCATCGGCAAGGCCGGTGCTACGCACCCGCATATTGATCGTTAGCGGCTCGGCCCGCACGACGGTGGCATCTTCGATCGTGAGCGTGATCGGCACTGGCGAAGGGGTGATTGTCGGTGGCGGCCCGGCAGTGCTGTCATTGTTGAGGCTCAGTACGAGTACGCCCACTCCTAAACAAAGTAAGATTGGAATGAGCACGAAGAGAATCTTTGCCGCCAACGAAAGATTGCGCAGCCGATCTTGCCAACTTTGCGGTTCTTCCAGTGGAACTGCTGTATAGTCAATGGTTGTTGCAGGCGGAGTCTCTGGAATTGGTGGTATTTGATTAGCAGCGCGCCGCCGGCGAATGAGCACTACTACCAGCAGGATAATGATGAGACCAAGAACGATTAGGCCAATCGCTAAGGGTGGCGATATCTGATTGAGTGTTGTTTGCATGAGCAACCTCAGTCACAACGGCTTCAGATGACTATGATATGCGAATCTGGCGCTATCTGCAACTATCGGCTGTGCTATACTACATCTTGCTACGCTTGATGAGCGCGGAGTTCGCATGAATCGCAGTTTGGCAAGCAATACGGTTCGATACGCTTTTCGACCGATCCACTGGCCCGGTCTACGCCTCACTGCCCGTGGTTTTATGGCGGGCTAACCGCCATTTCTCCTCTTAGTATCTCAGTTGTGTTACTTGTGTGTGGGTGGTTCTGCTCGATCGCAGGTTGTTGTGCCAAAGAACTGTTCAGTTTGAGGCTTATTTTGAGGTGCAATGATGCCTGAGCATATTTTAGTTGCGGTGGCGTGGCCGTATGCCAATGGGCCGCGCCATATCGGTCACGTGGCCGGTTTTGGCGTGCCCGCCGATATTTTTGCCCGTTATCACCGGTTGCGAGGTAACCGCGTGCTTATGATTTCGGGTACCGATGAGCATGGCACGCCGATCACGCTGGTGGCCGATAAAGAAGGAACAACGCCGCAAGCGATTGCTGACCGCTACAACAAGATTATCGGCGATGATTTGTACAATCTAGGGCTAAGCTACGACACCTTTACCCGCACCACCACCGCGAACCATTATGCGGTGACGCAAGATATCTTCCGTACCCTCTACGAACGCGGCTACATTATTCGCCAAGAGACGTTGGGTGCATTCTCGGCTACGACCGGGCGAACCCTGCCCGATCGCTACATTGAGGGTACCTGCCCGATCTGCGGGTACGACGAGGCGCGTGGAGATCAGTGTGATAACTGTGGCAGCCAGCTTGATCCGACCGACTTGATCAATCCGCGCTCGAAGGTTGATGGTCAACCGCCAGTGTTCAAACCGACTGAACACTTTTTCCTCGACTTGCCGGCCTTTGCCGAGCAGTTGCGTGCGTGGATCGATCAACAAGGCCACTGGCGGCCCAACGTGCGCAACTTCTCGCTCAACTTTCTCAAAGAGCTGAAGCCGCGCGCGATCACCCGCGATCTCGAATGGGGGGTGCCAATTCCCTTACCCGAATACAGCAACCGCGACGACAAAAAGATTTACGTTTGGTTTGACGCTGTGATCGGCTATCTCTCGGCCAGTATCGAGTGGGCGCGCAATCGGGGCGAGCCGGATGCATGGCGGGAATGGTGGCAAAACCCGGATGCGCGCCATTTCTACTTTATGGGCAAAGACAACATCGTCTTCCATACCGTGATCTGGCCGGCGATGCTGCTCGGTTATGGCGCGGGTGGCCAGTTCGGCGCCAATCCGGGAGGGAAATACGATGGCATTCCGCTACAACTGCCTTACAACGTTGTCTCAAGCGAATTTCTAACCATGGAGGGCAAGAAGTTCTCTAGCTCACGGGGGATTGTTATTTACGTTAACGATTTTCTTAGCCGTTATGATGCTGATGCGCTGCGCTACTTTCTCACCATCGCCGGCCCTGAAAATCAAGATACTGACTTCACGTGGGCCGAGTTTGTGCGGCGCAACAACGACGAATTGGTGGCAACGTGGGGCAATCTGGTCAACCGAACGCTCAGCAATGTCTACAAGAACTTTGGCAGTGTGCCGCAGCCCGGCCCGCTCACTGCGGCTGATGAGCAGGTGTTGGCTGAAGTGACTGGTGGGATCGAGACGGTGGGCGAATTGCTGGCAGCGGCGCGGTTTAAAGCTGCGTTGAGCGAAGCAATGCGGCTGGCGGCCCAAGTCAATATCTACTTGAGCGAGCAAGAGCCGTGGAAGGTGATCAAGAGCGATCGCGAGCGCGCGGCGACGATCTGGTACGTCGCGTTGCGTTGCGTTGATACGCTCAAGATCATCTTTACCCCTTTCTTGCCCTTTTCGAGCCAGCGCCTGCATGAGTACTTGGGCTATGACGGCTATATCGCTGGGCCGCTCCGCTTCCAAGATGTCACTGAAGCCGATGGTCGTACCCACCGCGTGCTCACCGGCGACTACGACCAGTGGTCAGGGCGGTGGGAGCCATCGGCCTTACCGGTTGGGCAGACACTGCGCCAACCGCAGCCGCTCTTCAAGAAGCTCGATGAAAAGGTGGTTGAAGAGGAGTTGGCGCGTATGCAGAGTCGAGCATTGTAAGCAGGGGGAGTGGTTGAACGCTACCGAGGAGGTACGGCAAGTGCCGTATCTCCTCGCGTTGGTATCACGTTCGCTGGAAGTGATAGCTCAGATAATCGCTTGTCGCACCCGCGCTGAAATCGCTTCACTGATCAATACGAGGCCGAAAATGACGACAAAGATCATGCCGGCCTGATCCCAGCGCAGTAGGTTCACGGTAGCGTTAAGATTCAGCCCAATGCCACCGGCGCCTACCAAGCCTATCACCGTCGCTTCGCGAATGTTAATATCCCAGCGGAAGATGCTGATACCGGCGAAACTTGGCATAACCTGTGGGAGGATGCTGTAGCTGAGCACCTGCAACCGACTCGCACCTGTTGCGGTGATTGCTTCGACCGGTTCTCGACTGGTTTCTTCGACCGACTCGAAGGCCAGCTTGCCGATGAAGCCGATTGAACGTAGGGCGATAGCGATAATACCGGCTAAGACACCGGGGCCGGTAATAGCAACGATGATCAATGCCCAAATGAGCGAATTAACTGAGCGCGACACTACGATGATGAGCAGGGTGAGATAACGAATGACCGGGTGGGGTGTAGTGTTGCGCGCGGCAAGAAAACTCAACGGGAGCGCAATGATCACGGCTAACAGGGTGCCAAGCGTCGCAATGGTTAGCGTATCCCACAGTGGTTGCCATAATTGATTGATATACGACCAATCGGGTGGAAACACGCGTTGCAGAAAGATTGCCAATTGCCGGGGAGCATCAGCGGCGAACTCCCAACGAGTCCGGTTCGCGATAAGCTGCCAGCAGATCAGAGTGATGACCGTCCCTCCAAGCCAACCGCCCCATAGACGCAGGCGGGTAGTGGTATCATACCGCTGCCAGATTTTGCCATTGTTTGCAATGCGTACCGGCATTATTGCAACCTCTTGCGAATTTGCGCTGAAACAAGTTCGGTCATCATCACCAACGTGATGATAATGATCAAAATAGCTCCGGCCACGTCATAATCATAGCGATTAAACGTAGTCTGTAGGGTAGAACCAATACCCCCGGCGCCAACGATCCCGACGATGGCCGACTCGCGCAGATTGATATCGAATCGATACACGCTCAAGCCAACTAGTCGTGCGCTTACTTGGGGCATTACCGCATAGGTAATCGTCTTGAGCCAGCCAGCGCCAGTCGCACGGATCGCTTCGAGTGGCGCCGGATCGATCTCTTCAATATCTTCGGCAAGCAACTTAGCAAGGAAACCGATAGTGGCAAAAGCTAAGGTGCAAACGCCGGCCAGTGGGCCAAAACCAAACATGACGACGAAGACAATCGCAATAACGACCTCTTGAAAGGTGCGTGACAGGGTGATAATACCGCGACAAATCAGGTAGATTGGCGTTGGCACGATATTACGGGCTGCGCCTAATCCGATGGGAACCGACAGCAAGACGCCGGCAATGGTCGAGACGACGGTCATGGTCAAACTCTCCAACACCCCGATTTGGATGTCGTCCCAACGTGAGACGAAATCGGGCTGGAGGAACGCTGCAATCATACGACCGCCCCGTTCGAGACCGCGCGCAATACGCGCGCTATCGACCGAAACGGAACTGATCGCCAGCGCGAGGTAGACCAATGCCCCGATCACTACTCCCCAGCGTAGCCACGGGTTTTTGATCAACGGTGGCTTACGCCAGCGGCGATACGGTGAGGGAGAGGTGATTTCTGCCATACAGATGGTGTCCTTACTCTTGTGCTGTCAACGATGGTTCTTGCTCGGCAGTTGTTGCTTGGCTCGCGCCCCAATCTTCTGCCCCGTAGATCTCGCTCAACCGATCAGGCGTCAAACCATCTGGCGGGCCGTCGTACACAATCTCGCCGGCGCGCAACCCAACAATCCGTTGCACGAACATCTGCGCCAGTGGCACGTCGTGAATGTTAATAATGACCGCAAGGCCGCGTTCACGCGCAAGCTCGGTGATCAAACGCATAATTTGGCGTGAGGTTTTCGGATCGAGACTAGCGGTTGGTTCATCGACCAGCAAGAGATCGGGCGATTGAATGAGTGCGCGCGCAATCCCTACCCGTTGGCGTTGCCCACCCGACAATTCATCGGCTCGTTTGTCAATAAAATCGCTTAGCCCGACGCGGTCGAGCAAGGTAAATGCCTGATCAATATCGGTTTGAGGAAAGCGCCGAAACCAGCTTTGCCAAAAATTGACGTAGCCTAGCCGACCGGAAAGGACATTTTCCATCACTGATAAACGCTCGACGAGCGCATACTCTTGAAAAATCATCCCGATTCGCCGTCGAATGCGGCGAAGTTGCCTTGGATGAAGCGCAGTAATTTCAGTATCGCGCAGCCAAATCTTGCCAGACGTCGGTTCGACCAGCCGATTGACACAGCGGATGAGCGTACTTTTACCGGCACCCGATGGCCCAATCAGGGCGACAACCTGTCCTTCTGCTACTGATAAACTCACGCCACGCAGAGCAGTATCACCAGTTGGGTATCGTTTCACAAGTTGTTCAATACGGAGCATGCCAGCATCCTTAAAGATGAGCACAAGACGAGATAGTATCTTCTCGTCTTGTGCATTCTTATAGCGAAGACCGGTTTACTGGACGTATTTTACACCTAATGCTTTGTCGATCTGGCGAATAACTTCCCAGTGCTCTTTGTAGGTAATGGGGATGAACTGGGCTTCGCCCGACTTGCTAAACTCTTGCTGCAACGAGGAGCCTTCCCAATTGAAGGTAGCAAAGGCCTCACGTACCTTTGCGGCCAATTCTGGCGTGAGGTTGTAGACGTAGCCGTAAGCGGTAGTAGGGAACGTCTGCGAGCGGTAAATCGATCGAATTTGGTCGGCCTTTATGACTCCACGCTTGATCATCCGCTTCATCACCGAGTTGGCGATAGCGGCTGCATCATAATCACCGTTCGCTACGCCAAGGATCGAATTATCGTGACCGCCAGAGAAGACGGCTTCAAAGTCGCCGCGCTCGCTCGATAGGTTGAACTGCGATGCCAGTAGGGCCGAAGGGGCTTTGAACCCTGAGTTCGATGTTGGCTCGGTAAAGGCGACGCGCCGACCCCTTAAGTCTTCAATCGACTGAATATCGCTATTTGCTGGAACAATGATCTCCATCTCGTAGCCAAACGAGCCATCTGCCTTTGCCATCATCGTGAAAGGGACAAAGCCGGCAAAGTTGACGGCAAACGGAACGCTGCCGCTATTGAAACCGGCAACGTGGAGGCGGCCGGCGCGCATTGCTTCAAGCTGGGCTGCATTGGAGTCGACAGCGAAGAATTCGACTTTCTTGCCGGTCACTTTTTCGAGGTGAGCCAGAAAATCTGCCCATGCGACGCGGTAGACCGAAGGGTCTTCGACTGGTGTGTAGGCGAAGATGAGGGTATCAGGATTGACCCATTGGGCTGGATCTTTGGGTGGATCGGCAACAAGATCGCCATCTTCATCACAAAAGCGTGCATCCATTTCAGGGGGGCGAGGGCAAGCATCGGCTGCGGCCGGAGCTGAGGTTGGTGCGGTGGTTGTCTGAGGGGTAGAGCCGCAGGCGGTAACGAATGCTACAACCATGAAATACAGGAACGCCAAGCGCATCATGCGAGCCATACCAGTTATTGACCTCCTAAGTATGATGATGTATGCGCTACTTATTGTGACTAAAGCAGATTATCTGCCAACGAGAAAAATGTTAAATAAAAATAAAGATTGGATTAATTATTGAATAAACTGCGTATGTTGGACGCTTCGACCTTGGGGCTGGGTATTCGTAGGCGCGAGACCAATCGGCGAAGCAAGCGCGGCGATCCTACTAGTTTGTCGCCCTCGCTTTGGATGTCTGCTGAAAAATTCATTTAAATCAATGATAATACAAAAACATATGAATAATAAAGTAAATATTGTTATTTTATTAAGAACTTTTCTTTAATAATTTTATTGACACGACGATGATTTTGCTGTATGATGCTAACATCTGTTATTACCTTCTCAAAACATGCGGGGGGTTTGTATGAGATTGCGCTGGCTGCATCTGTTCGCAACAGTAGTGGCGATAATGTTGCTGGCCGTATTGATGCCAACGCCACTCATCAACGCGCAGAACCGAATCTGTTTCAACGAAGTGCCGAATTGTATTGAAGGTCGATTTGCCGAGTACTGGCAGCAGAACGGTGGTCTCCCCGTGTTTGGGTTCCCGATAATGCCTGCGTTCCAGCAAGAGGTAGAAGGTAGGGTGCGGCTGGTGCAAATCTTCGAGCGTAACCGTTTTGAGCTGCATCCAGAAAACGCACGCCCTTACGATGTGTTACTCGGTCGATTGGGTGATGATCTGTTGCAGCGACGCGGTACCCCTTGGCAGAATGAGCCAAAGGCACCAACCACGCAGCAGTCTGGCTGCCGTTACTTTGCTCAGACCCAACATCTGGTGTGTGACGCCTTCTTGCGTTACTGGCAGTCGCATGGGTTGGATTTTGATGGTCAGCGCGGCTTTAGCGAGGCTGAGAGTTTAGCCCTGTTCGGCTTGCCGTTGACCGAAGCGCGGGTCGAGACCAACTCGTCAGGCGATACGGTGCTGACGCAGTGGTTCGAGCGGGCGCGGTTCGAGTTGCACACAAACCTCGGCCCGAATGTGGTGTTGTTGGGGCTATTGGGTCGTGAGGCATTCGGGTCGCAGCCTAGGCCACAACCTACGCCACCGCCAGCGCCGGCTGACCCTTGTGCGGATATTCCGGCGCCGATCAATGGTTCGGTTAAACCGATATGTATAAGAGGCAGTCAGAATTTTGAAGTAAACATCATTGGTTATGGCTTTACTCCCGGTGAGCAGGTTGGGGTCTATGTTACCCAAGTCGCAACCGGTATCGTCATAGGGGTAGATATTGTTGGTGGCAATACCGCTGAAGACGATGGTAGTTCCAGTATTGTCCTCTTTGGGCAACTACCGAAAGGGTTATACGCTGTAACGATGGAAGGAGTGCAGTCTCGGCACAAGACCATCGTCTACTTCAAGATTGCGTAGTCATGTCGAGGTGTTCACGCTAGGAATGATGTCCCCCGCATCGTTGACCGGTACGGGGGTGCACGCGCCTTTGGCAGATTTCAAGGCAACAGAGTGTAGCCACTGCAAGGTTACGTTTGATAATGTGCCGAAGGTCTGGATCACTCTCAAAATCGTCACGTGGTTGCTCTAAGTGGTCTCAATCGTGCTCAGCTTCAATGCGCCGTTCATCGCCTATTCCATTGTCTCCATCACCGTATTGCGCATGGACGATGGCGAGCTAATTACAGAATTTGCTAAGGAGATTGGCTTCATCAGCGAGCTTGTGACAGTCTATTGCTTCGACAAAGCGGTGGGTAGTGCTATTCATCGTTCGGGAAGGGGTGTAGCGTGGTCTGACGGTACTGCCAGATCCGTATTGCTCATCGGGCCAGTTGAAACCGGTTCCTTATGATCCGAATAGGTACATAAACTGAAGTGTGGGATACGCCGATGCGATAGGTAGTTCTTGAATGGCGTATCGGAGAGCACGCCCGTGATGGCTCCATACGACGGAGAAAGCGTCTTCCCTCTTTTCCTTCTTGCGCTGAAGAATGCGCGTATCCTAATATGATTGTTCTCTGTTTGTTCGTCAGCGCAGAGTAAGTCAGTACGGTTGGGGGAAGGGTGTAGCGGTTAGGGGGATATGAACCGGAAGGGCGAGTTATAAACCCGCCCTTCCATTGCTCTATCGTGCGCGCTCGATTGCCCTAAGCAAGGCGCGCTTGGTGTAGACCTTGCACATTGCCCGTCGGTACTCTGCGCTGGCGTGGATGTCGCCGAGCATATCCATGCCTTCGCCAGCATGGGCAGCGGCGGCGGCCACGGCATCGGCGCTGCCGTCAGTGCCGATCAGCGCCTGCTCGACGGCAGGCTGACGTTCAGCCTTAGGGCCGGCGCCGGTAATTGCCACGCGGCATGCCGTCACCTGACCATTTTCCATTTTGACATACGCGGCTGCGCCAACAATCGCGTATCGGCTTGCCGGATGGGGGAACTTGGCGTAAGCTGAGCCTTCACCAGCGCCATGGCTATCAAATGTAATGGTAGTGATAATCTCGCCCGGTTCGAGGGCCGTACTGAGCATATCGGTGAAGAAATCAGCCGCGGCGATGGCGCGTGGGCCGTTGGGGCCTTCAACATGGATCTGGGCATCGAGCGCCAACACTACGGCCGGCATATCAGCAGCAGGGTCAGCATGGGCCAGCGAGCCACCGATAGTGCCGCGATTGCGCACCTGAATGTCGCCGATAAGGCCAACCGCGTCGGTCATCGCCGGGCAAGCCTTGGCCAATGCCGTATGATGCTCGATGGCACTCCATGTGGTCATTGCACCGATCTCGACCGTACCATTGACCTTAATCCCGCGCAGTTCGGCCACTTTATTGATATCGATCAACACACTTGGCGATGCAAGGCGCAGTTTCATCGCCGGCAAGAGCGAGTGACCACCGGCTAGGATCTTGGCATCATCGCCGTGCTGCTGCAACAACGTCAGCGCCTCGGCAAGGCTCGTCGGCGCGTAGTAATCGAAAGGAGCTGGAATCATAGCTACTCCCTTATGCGTCATAGCAGGCACAGGCTCAAAGTAGCCCGCGCCTGCGTTGCTTCTCGCTACTTACCGTGAATCGCGTGCCAAATCCGTTCGGGAGTGGCCGGCATTTGCAAATGCTTCACGCCGAACGGTGCCAGCGCATCAATAATCGCGTTCATCACGCACTGCGCCGATGCAATCGTGCCCGCCTCGCCAGCCCCCTTCACGCCGAGCGGATTCACCGGCGACGGTGTAACGGTATGGTCTGTCTCGATATGCGGCACCATTGCGGCCGTCGGCACAGCGTAGTCCATCAGCGTACCGGTGAGCAATTGGCCGTCTTCGCTATAGACAGCCCCCTCGTAGAGTGCCTGTGCCAACCCTTGGGCGATACCACCGTGAATTTGGCCTTCCACGATCAGCGGATTGATCTGATTACCGCAGTCATCAACCGCGATATAGCGCAACAGCTTGACATGGCCGGTTTCAGGATCAACCTCAACAATGCTTACATGCGTACCGAAGGGGAAGGTACAGTTCGGCGGATCGTAGTAGCTGGTCTCGTCGAGGAAGGGTTCCATACCGGGTGGCAGGTTATAAGCAACGGCGGCAGCGGCGGCTAACTCGCCAATTGTCTTGCCCTTGTCGGGTGAACCTTTGACATACGCGCGGCCATTCTCAAACACGATGTCAGCCTCGTTGGCTTCCAGCAGGTGAGCGGCCAACTTGCGCGCCTTCTCTTTGATCTTATCGACGCTACGCTTAATCGCCACCCCGCCGACGGCCAGCGAGCGTGAGCCGTAGGTGCCATAGCCGAACGGTGTACCTTGAGTGTCGCCCCACTGCACCTCGACATCCTCGTAAGGTACACCCAACTCGTCAGCCACAATCTGGGCAAAGGTCGTCTCAAGGCCTTGGCCGTGCGGCAGCGAGCCGGTCGTGACCACCACCTTGCCGGTGAGATGGACACGAACATTAGCGCTTTCCCAAAGGCCGGCCCCCCAACCTTGACTGCCCATCCACGCGCTTGGCGCAATGCCGCAGATTTCAACATACGACGAGATACCGATGCCGAGGTAGCGGCCCTGTTTGCGCAATTCCGCTTGCTGCTTGCGGAACTCGGCATAGCCAGCAATTTCTAGCGCCTTGTTCAACGCCGGCTCGTAATTGCCGCTATCGTAGGGCAGCAGACCCAACCCATTATCGTAGGGGAAGTCTTCTGGTTGGATGAAATTCTTGCGCCGCACCTCAGCCGGATCCATCCCGATCTCAGCGGCAAAGCGATCAACCATGCGTTCGATCAGGTAGCTAGCTTCAGGGCGACCGGCGCCGCGATACGCATCAACCATTGCCGTATTGGTATACACGCCGGTTACGTGAACGTGCGCTGCCGGAATCTTGTAAACCCCGGTGACGATCCGACCGTAGAGCGTTGTGGGAATACCGGCAGCGACGGTCGAGAAGTAAGCACCAATATTCGCCCATGTCTTCACGCGCAGGCCGGTAATCTTGCCATCGCGGGTACCGGCCAGCTCGGCCTCGGTGATATGGTCGCGTCCGTGGGTTGAATACTTGTAATTCTCAGAGCGATCCTCAACAAACTTCACCGGTCGGCCCAGCTTGCGCGCGGCCCACATCGTGAAGGCCATATCGTTGTAGCAGAAGATCTTCTGCCCAAAACCACCACCGACGTTCGGCGCAATGCAGCGCAGTTTTGTTTCAGGCACTCCGAAGACGAAGGCAGTTAAGAGCAAACGATGCACGTGCGGCGCCTGCGAGGTCATCCAGACCGTCCATTCGCCAGTCGTGGCATCGTAGCGCGCAATTGAACCGCGCGTCTCCATTGGGGTGGGAATAAGGCGTTGATTGATAATCTCTTCCTTAACCACCACCTCGGCGCTCGCGACTGCCGCGTCCGCCGCTGCCTTATTCCCGCATTCCCACTCAAACACAATATTGTTGGGTGCAGCCTCGTGGATCTGGGGCGCGCCGGGTTCAACCGCTTTGCGGGCATCGACAACTGCTGGTAGCGGTTCGTACTCAACCTCAACCGCATCAGCAGCATCGCGAGCGATATAACGGTTTTCAGCCACCACCATCGCCACTGGATCGCCAACCATTGCCACCTTATCAACGGCCAGCGCGCGCGGAGGTACCGGATTGTTCTTCACCCCTGAAGCCAGCCATGCTGCCGGCATCGGGTTGATATCGAGCATGTCCTTACCGGTGAATACCGCAACTACACCGGGCATTGCCAGTGCTTTACTTGCGTCGATTGACACAATTTTGGCATGAGCATAAGGGCTACGCACCAGCGCAATGTGCAGCATACCGGGCAGCTTGATGTCATCAAGATAATTGCCGTGACCGGTAATCAGCTTGGGGTCTTCGCGGCGCTTCAACGCCCGTCCAACCAGTCGCTCCTTCATCTCGGTAGCGGTCATCCTTGACTCCTCACTAGGTTCGTTGTGAACAAGTGCCGAACGGACTAATCAGCGGCTTGTGCAGCGGCCATCTTCTCGGCGGCATAGCGCACAGCTCGGACAATGTTTTCGTAGCCGGTGCAACGGCAGAGATTGCCTTCGAGGCCGTGGCGAATCTCTTCATCGGTGGGATTGGGGTTGCGCTTGAGTAGATCGGCGGCGGCCATAATCATACCGGGGGTACAGAACCCGCACTGAAGACCGTGCTTCTCCCAGAAACCTTCTTGCAGCGGGTGGAGCTGGCCGTCGTGCGCTAAACCCTCAATGGTGGTAATCTCGGCGCCATCGCACTGAACGGCCAGCGTAGTACACGACTTAACGCTCACGCCGTTGATATGTACGACGCACGCGCCGCATTGGCTGGTATCGCACCCGATATGAGTGCCGGTCAGATTGAGATGCTCACGCAAGTAGTGAACGAGCAGTAGGCGCGGCTCAACCTCACTAGTGTAGCGAACACCGTTGATGGTGACCGTAATCGTTGTCACGCTCCAACCTCCTTGTTGACTGTGAAGTAAACGACATACTATGAAACAGCGACGGGTAATGAAGTGTGGACTAAGGGAAACGTCGCGCACGATGACGATAAACGATCTAATGAAGCGTATTTCTTTGGTGAGAAGGCGACTATCGGTATGCGCGCGCCTTCTCGCTTGCCTCCTCCCCTATGCTCGGGCAGGTTGCCTAATGAGAAGCGAGGAACTGTTGGCCGGGCTAACGGCGCCGACCAAGTAAGTAACCGAGTAAGAATGCGATAATGACCCATGGCACCCACGGACGCTCTTTCAAAAAATCCTCGATAACGCCGAGGGCAACATCTACTTCAGTGAGACCTTCACCGGCAGGAACGTGAATTGTGCGCCGGGCAACGGTTGACTCTTCCGGCTCAGGTGCATGCGCAGCAGGTTTGGGATTGGGCGCGGCAGCCGGCTCAGGGGTAACGGGAGCAGATGGTGGCGCGGCAGCCGGCTCAGGGGTAGCGGGTGGTGATACTGAGGTAGCAGATGTTGCAGGTGTGGCCGACTCGGATTCAGCCGTGGGTGAAGAAATACCACTGCGCCGTGCCTCAATCTGCGCGGCAAGCGCCTTAAGGCTCTGGGAAATCAGCGTCTTGGCTGCACCATCAAGGAGACGTTGGCCAACACTAGCGATAGTTCCACCAACGTGTGCCTCACCACCGTAGTCGAGAATCGTCTGTCCGTTTTCTTCACGGAGCTGAATGCTGCCCGATCCTTTCAGAAAGCCATTACTACCTTTCCCGTCGACGTGAATGTCATACGACTCAGGCGCGTGAATGTTATCAATCTTTACGCGACCGCTGTACACGCCGCGCACTGCTTGCAGGCCGATCTTCAATGTGCTCTCATATTCGTTTTCGCCAACTTGCTCAAGTCGCTGACAACCGGGAATGGTGCGGGCTAACACTTCTGGATCATTCAGCGCAGACCACACTTCCTCACGACTAGCTGCAAAGATGTAATTGCCGGCGATCTTCACACTAACTCCTTGCTGCCCGGTTCACAGATATTGAGCCGGGCAACCTCTGTAAAAAGACGAGTATACCTATACCTTAATACACGCCATGCTCTGTCCTGCCGAACTAGGAGAGCTTGCTTTACACTGGTAGTATACTCGAGATAATTTTATGCGCGTCTAGTTATGGGTTCCATATCTATCTTACTCAGCAGCACAAGCTTTGTCAAGGCAATGTGCAGGTCGAGTTGGTTGCAGTGCGCATTGGGCAGCTATCACCGATTCCGTAGGGACGAGGAACGAAAACGGGGCAAAATTCCTTGCCCAGATACTTGACAAAGGCGAGTTGCATAATTTATATTATCCGCAACGTATTGGTGTAGGCGACACCGACACGCACCTCAACAACATACACGCACTCATCCAGAGCGGTGGAGGGACCGGCCCGTTGAAACCGCAGCAACCCTCGCATGCGTCGCCGCGTGCGAACGGTGCTAATTCCGGCAGAAGTGTTCTGGAAGATGAGCGACGTGGCAGCGCGGCTTGCCGCAATGATTTCACGCCCTCATCGCACGTTGAGGGCGTTTTTGTTGCCTGCAATTTGGCTCACTTTGATAAATGCTTGAGGAGGTTGTTCATGTCCGATGCTCCGCGCTTCACCGGTTTCGAGACGCTCGCCTTGCATGCCGGTCAGACCCCTGATCCGGTTACCGGATCACGGGCGGTGCCGATCTATGCCACCACATCGTATCAGTTCAAGGACACCGATCATGCGGCGCGTCTGTTCAACTTGCAGGAATTTGGTAATATCTACACGCGCATCATGAACCCGACCACCGACGTGTTCGAGCAGCGCATGGCGGCGCTCGAAGGTGGAGTTGGCGCGTTGGCATTGGCGTCAGGGCAAGCCGCCGAGACGCTAGCTATTCTCAATCTAGCCGGCAGTGGGGACAATATCGTTGCTTCGTCAGATTTGTACGGCGGCACGTATAACCTCTTCCGCCACACCTTACCAAAGCTCGGCATTACCACCCGTTTTGTCGATGCGCGCGATTACGACGGTTTTGCGGCTGCTATTGACGATCGCACTAAAGCCTTTTTCCTCGAATTGGTTGGAAATCCGCGGCTCGACGTGCTCGATCTGGAACGGATCGCGGCCATCGCCCACGAGCGCGGCGTGCCGGTGATAGTTGATGCGACAACGGTGACGCCATATCTGTGGCAGCCGATCCAGCACGGCGCCGATATTGTCATCCACTCGGCGACGAAGTATATCGGTGGGCACGGCACCGCCATTGGCGGGATTATCGTTGATAGTGGCAAGTTCGACTGGGCAGCCAGTGGCCGGTTCCCTGAATTTACCAGCCCTGATCCGAGCTACCACGGGTTGGTTTACACACAGACGTTTGGTCAATTAGCGTATATTATCAAAGCGCGGGTGCAGGGCTTGCGTGACATCGGCGCGGCGCTCAGTCCATTTAATAGCTTCCTCTTTTTGCAAGGGTTAGAGACGCTGCCGTTACGGATGGAGCGGCATAGCAAGAATGCGTTAGCTGTCGCTCAGTACCTTAGCGAACATCCGAAGGTGGCATGGGTGAACTACCCCGGTCTGCCGAGCCATCCGAGCTATGCGCTGGCGCAGAAGTATTTGCCCCGCGGCCAGAGCGGGATCGTCGGTTTTGGCTTGAAAGGCGGACGAGTGGCTGGCCGTACCTTCATCGAGCGGCTACGCCTCTTCTCGCATCTGGCAAACATCGGTGACGCTAAGAGCCTTGCTATCCATCCGGCCACGACGACCCACAGCCAGTTGACGCCGGAAGAGCAGCGGCTGACTGGCGTGACCGACGATTATGTGCGGCTCTCGATTGGTCTTGAGACGATCGACGACATTTTGGCCGATCTCGATCAAGCGCTGGCCGGGACGCCGTCATAATACACAGCGGGCATCGCGGCGACAACGGTGTCGCCGCTGTTGCCGGCTGCCCGGCTTCCTTGCAGTCAGGAGAAGATGTTGATGGAAGCTTTCGTTCATGCGCCAACCCCAGAGGGGGTTGGCTATGTGCGCACCCAGCGCATGCATTGGACAACACCGCTGACGTTGGTGAGTGGTGCAACGCTGGCACCGTTGACGCTGGCTTACGAGACATACGGTGAGCTAGCCCCTGATCGCTCGAATGCGATCTTGATCCTCCACGCCTTGTCAGGTGATGCGCACGCTGCCGGCTACCATAGCCCCGCTGACCGTAAACCGGGCTGGTGGGACGGAATGATCGGGCCGGGACGCGCATTCGACACCAACCGCTATTTTGTCATCTGCTCAAACGTGATCGGCGGTTGTCGTGGTTCAACCGGTCCCTCAAGCCCACACCCGGCTGATGGTAAGCCTTACGGATCGCGCTTTCCCATCATCACGATTGAAGATATGGTGCATGCTCAGCGGCGTCTCATCGATGCGTTGGGCATCGAGACATTGCTGGCGGTGGCCGGTGGTTCAATGGGCGGGTTTCAAGCGTTAGCATGGGCAGTGGAATATCCGCAACGGGTGCGCGGAGCGATCCTGCTAGCAACTAGCGCTCGCTCAAGTGCGCAAACAGTGGCGTGGAATTACATTGGCCGGCGCGCGATTATGGCTGATCCACGCTGGCAAGGCGGCGACTATTACGATGGCGAACCGCCGCGCGACGGTCTGGCAGTGGCGCGTATGCTTGGCCATATCACCTATCTGTGCGAAGAGAAGCTGGAGCAACGCTTTGGTCGGCGTGGTGATCCCGGTACGCTCGATCTTGGGCCGCACTTTGCGATTGAACACTATCTCGAACATCAAGCGGCCCGCTTCAACGATCGGTTTGATGCCAATTCCTACCTTATCATCACCCGCGCCATGGACAGTTGGGATCTAGCGGCGCGTTACGGTTCGCTGGCGGCGGCCTTTGATCAAGCGCGGGCGCGGTTCCTTGGCTTGGCCTACAGCAGTGACTGGCTTTACCCGCCGAGCGAGACCTATCAGATGGAGGCGGCAGCCCAAGCGGTGGGCCGTTCGTTTACCACGCACTTGATTGCTACTGATGCCGGTCACGACGCTTTTCTGACTGACCTTGACGTGCAGAGTGTATTGATCCGTGATTTCCTTGATCGGTTGGCGGCTGAATAGCAGGAGGAATGCATAAGAAGTCAGTTTTGCAGCCTTCAGTAAGCGCAGCACAGTGTATGCGCCAGTTGCACGAAGCTGTTTACCTCCACACTGGTTTGCGGTAAGATAACAGTGATCTCTAGAGATAGATGCCTTTCCGTGCCAGTGGGTGAGGATTCATTGAAGCACGCTGGATTGTGGCTTAAGCAATGGGTATGGTTGCCATCGGCAAGCTGGCAGCGGGTGGCTCTGTTGTTATTGGGCGTGTGGGTTGCCTCAGCAGTGCTCGCCTTGGCATTTGGCAGCGGCTGGTGTTTCGCGGCCTTGGCTGGGCTTGGCGGGATGAGCGTAGCGTTAGGGTGGTATAGCTGGCGTGAGCGCACGCAGCGGGCCGAACTGCAACGCCATCTTGTCGCCCTTGAGCGTGAATTGGCTGAAGCTCGCGTTGCGGCGACAGTGGCGATGCGAGCCAAAAGCGCATTCTTGGCTAATATGAGCCACGAGTTGCGCACACCGCTCAATACCATCATCGGCTACAGCGAATTATTGCACGAAGACGCACAGGAAGGCGCACTAAGCCCGGAGCTTGCGATCACTCGCCTCCGACGCATCAGAGAATCAGCCGGACAGTTGCTGAGCCTGATTAATGATGTGCTTGATCTTGCCCGGCTCGAGGCCGGCGATGTGGTGGTGAGTCGAGAACGCTGGCCGCTGGGGTTGCTCATCGACGAAGTGCAAACTGCGATTGCGCCGTGGGCGAATGCGCATAGCAACCGGCTGTCGATCGATCTGGCAGTTGATCCGGCGACGATCATCGAGGTTGATCGCGCTAAGGTGCGCCAGATTTTGTTGCACCTCTTGCAAAATGCGGTGAAGTTTACTCGCCAAGGTGAGATCAAATTGGCTGTAGCAATCTGTGATGATGGGGAGGGGCCGGCAGTGCTGCGACTCAGTGTGAGCGATACCGGCATTGGCATGAGTCGCGAACAGCTCGAGGTACTGTTTGAGCCGTTCGTCCGCTTTGACGAAGCGTTAACCCAACGCCACAGCGGCGCTGGGATAGGTTTAGCGATAGCCCAGCGGTTGTGCATGGTAATGGGTGGTTCGATTGCAGCAACGAGCCAGCCCGGTAAAGGGTCAACGTTTTTGGTGACCATCCCGCTCGTTCCCGCTCGCGTACCGTTAGCGATAGCTGTCAATGAACGGTGATCAAACATCTCTATGGCAGATAAACTCAATTCGATGCGCCTGCTCGATCGCCAGCGCATCACGTATACCATTCACGAGTACGATCCAGCAGCGCCGGACGCAGTGGCGGTAGCGGCGGCAATTGGCGTCCCAGCGGCGCAAGTCTGCAAGACGTTAGTAGTGCTCGGCGCCGGCGTGCGACCAGCCTTGGCGATGGTGCCGGCTGATTGTCAGCTTGATCTCAAACGGCTTGCAACATTAGCCGGAGTCAAACGATGCGAGATGGCGCCACACGCTGAAGCTGAACGTCTGACTGGCCTGCGGGTCGGTGGCATTGGTGCGCTGGCGTTGACGGCGAAACGGTGGCCGTCATACCTTGATGAGTCGGCGCTGGCGCATCCGATCATCTATGTCAATGCTGGCCAACGCGGGGTGATGATTGGATTAGCACCGACCGATTTGGTGCGGGTGGTAGGGGCAGTGGTAGGGGCAATTGCAGTGCGATCTGTAGAGGCGGCAAGCTCAACCACGAAGTAGGGGTGAAGGTTGTTAGAAGCAAGTTTCGAGGGGTTGCACGGGAGTTCACCACGATTTCGTACAAGTTGCGAGGTAAGCCTGCCTATGCTACAATAAGGGGCGATGGCGACGTAGCAAAGTGGTAATGCAGCGGTCTGCAAAACCGCCATTCGCGGGTTCGATTCCCGCCGTCGCCTCCAGAGGCGTCTACGAACGAGAGGTTGATTGCCTCTCGTTCTTTATTTCACGAGATCGTATGCGAATTCTCTGCGCACTGACCTACTATCGTCCGTACACAAGTGGTTTGACCATCTATGTTGAACGATTAGCCCGTGGCTTAGCGCGGCGTGGGCATCGGGTGACTGTACTTACCTCGCAGTACGATCCGAGTTTGCCAAAGGTTGAACTGCGCGATGGTGTGCGCGTGGTGCGTGCGCCGGTGCTGGCCCGAATAAGTAAAGGCGTGCTGATGCCCACGTTTGGTTGGTTAGCCACGCGCCTTTCACTCGAACATGATGCTATGAGTCTGCATTTGCCACAGTTTGATGCGCCGGGGTTGGCACTGCGCGGCAAATTGCTCAAGCAGCCGGTGGTGCTGACTTACCATAGCGATCTTAAACTGCCGCCGGGTATGCTCAATCGGGTGGCGAATCGGGTTGTAGATACAGCTAATCAGGCGGCGGCGGCGTTGGCGACGCGGATCGTTGCCTATACCCAAGATTTTGCCGATCATTCGCCCTACCTACGGCGGTGGCGTCACAAGGTAACGATTATCCCACCACCGGTTGAGGTAGTTGATGTATCCGAAGCCGAGATTGCTGCGTTTCGGCGGCGCTGGAATCTACACGGGCCGGTGATCGGCATGGCTGCGCGGTTGGCAGCCGAGAAGGGGGTGGAGGTGTTATTAGAAGCCTTGCCGCGCATTCTCGCCGTCTACCCGACAGCACGTGTTCTCTTCGCCGGTCAATATCAGCAGGTGCTAGGTGAGGAAGCGTATGCCCTTCGTTTGGCACCTTTGTTTGAGCGGTTTCGCGACCATTGGACATTCCTCGGCACGCTGAACCCGACTGAGATGGCCGCCTTCTTCCCCAATCTCGATGTCTTAGTAGTGCCATCGCTCAATTCGACCGAGACGTTCGGACTAGTACAGGTTGAGGCAATGTTATGCGGTACACCGACGGTTGCCAGCAATTTGCCGGGTGTACGTCAGCCGCCGTTGCTTACCGGGATGGGGAAGGTGGTTCCGATTGGTGACGCCGTGGCATTGGCTGAGGCTATTCTTGAGATTATCGCTCATCGCGAGCAATATGTTCGGCCACGGGAAGCCGTCGCGGCGCTGTTCAGCACCGAACGCACGGTTGATGAGTATGAGCGTTTGTTTCGTAGCTTAGGCGTCACTGAATAGCGTGAACGCGGTACAATGAGAGCGGTAAGTCAAAAAAGCGATCAGCGCGATGTGCGATGATGATGCGCTTAGGGGTGTTCGCCCTATAGGCTGTCATCGTGTCTAATAACAAATGAGTAAGTATAATTCCCCGATTCGGGGGGCGCACCGAGGTCAACGTCCACCTATGCCTGACTACTTACGACCACATCTGCTGACATTGCCGATTCATCGAGCCATGATTCGCTCGATTGAAGCACGCCTTTTTGCTGAGTTGGCCCCTGATCTGCCCGAGCCGATCATCGACATCGGGTCTGGTGATGGCACGTTCGTGCAGATTGCCTTGCCGGGTAAGCAGATTGTTGGGATTGATCCGCGGGTAAGTGATACGCATGAAGCGGCCCGGCGCGGCGTCTATACCGGTCTCTGCGTTGCTGACGGCGCAGCACTGCCTTTTCCCGATGGATCATTTGCGACGGCGATATCGAACTGTGTGCTTGAACATGTCAAACCCCTCGATCAGGCCTTGCGCGAAGTAGCGCGCGTGGTGCGTCCGGGTGGGCTGTTTGTGGCGTCGGTAGTAGGCGATCAGTTTCCTCGCGAGCTGCTGGGAACGTGGTTCCTTAACCGGCTCGGCCTTGATGGTAGTCGGTATGGGCAGTGGTTTAACCGTATTTCTTACCACTACAACACCTTGAGCCGAGCAGAGTGGGCTGAACGATTTGAGCGAGCCGGATTTGTGGTTGAGGTTTGCCGACCATATTTGAGCGATACGGCGCTCAAGCTGTTTGATTTCAGCCATTACTACGGTGCGCCGAGTCTGCTCACCCGCAGGTTAACCGGACGGTGGTTGCTTGCGCCGCCTTTTACACCGAACCTTCTCTGGGAGCCGATATTGCGTCGGATTTATGAAGCGCCGGCGCCAGACGATGCTCCCTACTACTTTTTCATTTTGCGGAGGCGTTATGACTGAGTCAACCATAACCGCGGCCGAGTTGACTGCTGCTGGCAGAGCAGCGTTCATTGCCGGCGATACGGTGACGGCGCGCTTGCGGTTTCGTGAAGCACTTGAGATAGACCCAAATCACGTTGAAGCCTTGCTCGGGATGGCCGCTGCAGTGCGACCGTACCGCGACAAGCGCGAATATCTGCTGCGCGCCTTGGCGGTTGATCCAGAGAACAGTGAAGCGCGAGCCACACTCGAACACGTCGAGGCACGGTTGGCCGCTGGCGAATTACTTGCGCCGACGGGAGTGCAAGTGCGCGAACGCGAGGAACCGATCACTGTTGAAGAAGCTCCGGCGCCCCACGTTGAGCCAGCAACCGAGACATTAT
This sequence comes from uncultured Chloroflexus sp., assembly GCF_937951745.1. Lineage (GTDB taxonomy): Bacteria > Chloroflexota > Chloroflexia > Chloroflexales > Chloroflexaceae > Chloroflexus. Next base: position 50,269 of record NZ_CALFBQ010000049.1, on the reverse strand, counting down.
TTTGCTACCGCCATCCGCAGCGCGAGACGGGGTTGCGCTGTATCAGTTGCGGGCGTCCGATCTGTCCGGAATGTGCGCGGGCAACGCCGGTCGGGCAAATTTGCCCCGAATGTGCCCGCGAGCGCACGCCAGTCAATTATCAAGTTGAGCCGCCGCAGTTGTTAGCGGCTGGGGTCGTTGCGCTCATTTATGCACTAGTAGTAACGCTAGCTGCGGGGGTAGTGATTGGCTGGGCCGGTTTCTTCGGTTTCATCGTCGCATTTTTGCTCGGTCCCATGACCGGTAATGCCCTTTCGCGCGTCATCGATTGGGCGACCGGGCGAAAGCGTGGTCGCATGCTGATGATCGTCGTTAGTGTGGCGTATGCTTGTGGATCGTTGCCGTACATCGGCTTTATCATTTTGCTCGGCGGCTTCCCGTTAGCGCTGCTGTTTTACTCGATTATCGTCGTGACAACCGCCTTAGCGTGGTTACGCTGATGACAGTTTTCTTAACCGTATGGACAGGCTATCTGGCAGTGGTACAACAAAGGTTAAGGCATCCTAAGCTTGTGGGTGTCCAATGAATGAAGGGCGGGTGGCAAGGCGCACATCTCCACATCATGATGCAGCATAGTGGCGCTTCACCCGGCGCTGAGGCAATGGCAGAATAGTTGCCGGTGGCTGGCAGGGGAGGCGTTATGGCGAACGAAGGCCAAATGAAGTTAGCGGTGCGCGGTGACAAAAACCCGCTCGATATGGTCGAGCACCGGTTGCGCGAACAGATCTTTGGTCAAGAGCGAGCGATCGAGAGTGTGATTCGAGTGCTTAATCGCTCACGATTCGGCTTTTCAGCCGGTAATACCCGCCGTCCACGCGCTACTCTCCTCTTTCTCGGCCCTACCGGTGTTGGCAAGACGGCCACCGCGCGTGCCTTGGCCGAATTGCTCCGTCCTGATGGCAGTGCCTTTCTCAAAATTGACTGTTCGCTCTTTAGCCAAGGGCACGAGGTGAGCGCCTTGGTTGGTGCGCCGCCGAGCTATGTCGGGCGTGACCAGAAACCATTGCTCAACCCTGACATTATCGAGCAAGAAAACAGTGTAGTGTTATTTGATGAAATTGAGAAGGGGCAGCCTGAACTCTGGAATCTGCTCTTGCAAGTGATGGAAGATGGCGAAATCCTGCTGCTCAACGGTGGGCGACGGGTGAGCTTTCAGAATAGTATCGTGATTTTCACCACCAATGTCGGCGCGAAAGAGATGGTTGACTTTCTTGACCGGCGCACGATTGGGTTTCGCACGCCGCATAAAGATGTTGAAGCCACCGGTCGCGAGATCTATCAGATCGGGTTTGAAGCCTTGCAGAAGGTGTTTCAGCCAGAGTGGATCAACCGGCTTGATGAAATCATCGCCTTTCGCCCGCTTTCGGCAGAAACGCTCAGCCAAGTGTTTGATCGCATGATTGCCGAGTGCAATCAGCAGTATTTACGGTACGCGGTGCAGTTGCGCGTCACGCCAGCCGCCAAAGAGTACCTGCTGAACAAGGGGTTTGACTCGCGGTTTGGTGCGCGGCCATTGCGCCAACGTATTCTAAAAGACATCGAAGCGCCGCTGGCCGATTTGCTGGCTTCAGGCGGCATTCCTCCCGGCAGCATGATTGAATTGCGCTACACCGGGGTTGATCAGCACGGCCAAGCGTTGCAATTCTACTACGATGAAGCGCCGGAATTGATCGAGCGGGCTGAGGAGTTGCGCCAGCATGAGTTGCAGCGGTTGGCGGTCGGCCAGAGCGATGGGCCGCAGCCGCCGAGTATTAGCCTTACCCACGAGCGGAGTAACGCGGCAGAAGGCGGTCTCTTTACTACCCGTGGCCCGCGTGCTACGCCGCGCCGCGACCTGCGTGATGGAAGGTAATAGACGCACAAAACGCTAAGGCTGGTTAACGCAAAGACGCCGAGGACGCGAAGGACGCAACGGGTTTTGTAGGGAAGGTTACCGGCCTTTTACCAAGCCGGCAACCTGAAACGCCGAGGACGCGAAGGTCACAACGGGTTTTGTAGGGGAGGGTTGTTGAGCGTACTGGCGACTGTATCTGAACATCCTATCGTACTCTTTGGGTTAACCCCCTTGTCAGCGCAAAGGGGGCAGAAAGAAAACCACCGTGTTAGCTAGAGCGTATCCCCCAAAACCTTCGCGTCTAGTGCCTTTGCGCGAACATTCCTCGGCGTCTTTACCTTGTTTGCGTCTGTTTACGGCGCGTTCGGGTTGGGCCGGCGCGCAACCGAGAGATCGGGTTCGGATCCATCAGCCAAAGGGCGCTTGAGTATGAGATAACTGCGGCCCGGCATCACTGCTTGCACACCGCACACTTCCCAACCGTCAGCGCCTAACTTATTGAGGAAGCGACGAGCAAAGCCGGTGTTGCGTTCACCCGCTTCGGGATAGCTCTCTTGGCCTTCGACTGAGACGCGCTGCCACGCCTCGACAAACACGACTTTGTACTCCCAACGCATACGATGCTCCTTTTGATGTTACGCGGCGGGTGGCCGTGGCGCCGGCCTCCGTCGCTGCCGCTGTGCCCCGGTCTGCCGGGCACATGAGTAGTGTAGTACCAATTTCACGTAATGTCAATTACAAAATTACACGTCTTGCAACGAGGATGACAACCCGGAGGTGATGGCGTACTTTCCCACCCTTGCCGGAATTAAAAAAGTTTTTGGCTTTTTTATTGACAATAGCTTGAAATGCTGGTAGACTATACCATAGTAGTTCGGAGTAGTGCGACTATGGAAATCTCACGTTATCCGTCCGATAGTCCAGCCGGTATTATCTTGCGCTACTTACAGCGTCATGCGCGGGCGACTGTCAAAGAGCTGGCCGACTTGCTCGGTGTCAGCACAACGGCGGTACGCGACCATCTTGTGCATCTGCAAGCCGAAGATATGGTTGAGGTGACGAGCGAGCGCAATGGGCCGGGCCGTCCGCGATTAGTGTATTCTCTGTCTGAGAAGGCGCAAAAGTCGTTCCCCAAGCAGTACGATCGCTTGATCAGCAGCCTCCTACGCGAGTTGATCGAGTTAGAGGGTGAGGGCAAGGTTGAGCAATTGCTCGATCGGGTCAGTCAGCGGTTGGCGAGCGAGTATGCCGACCGAATGGCTGGTGCCGATGTCGCAGCTCGCCTTAACGAGTTGCGTGTACTGCTAGAACAGCGTGGTGTGCCGGCTGAGATTAATCCCGAGGGCGATGTGTTGCGCCTATTCGCCTGTCCGTTCTACGATGTGGCAGCCGATCATCCTGAAGTCTGCTCGATGGAGCGGCGTATGATCGAGTACGTGCTTGGTGAAAAGCTCGTGCTCGAAGATACCATTCGGGCGGGGGCGCACAATTGCCGCTTTGTCTTGCGTCCAAACGATATTCCGCTCACGGTAGCGCCATCGGTTGCTGACTCTGATGCTAAGGTTTAGGTTTATTCTGCTTTGTTTAATGAGGAGCACATGAGCAACGATCTGATCATCAAAGATCTGTATGCGCGGATCGGTGACAAAGAGATTCTGCGCGGTGTCAATTTGACGGTGCGGCAAGGCACCATTCACGCGATTATGGGCCCGAACGGCAGCGGTAAGAGCACGTTGTCGTATATCATTGCCGGCCATCCTTCGTATGAAGTGACCGGTGGTGAGATTTGGTACAAGGGCCACAATCTGCTGGAGCTGGAGCCAGATGAGCGCAGCCGGCTAGGTGTTTTCCTTGCCTTCCAGTACCCGGTGTCAGTGCCGGGGGTGACGGTGGCGAATTTCTTGCGTTCGGCTATTAATGCGCACCGCGCCGAAGAGGGCAAAGACCCGAAGGAGACGGCGATTCCGGCATCTGAGTTCCGCAAATTGCTGCGCGAAGGTCTCAATATCCTCGATATGGACGAGAGCTTTGCCCGTCGTTACTTGAACGACGGTTTCAGCGGCGGCGAGAAGAAGCGGCTCGAAATTTTGCAGATGCTATTACTCAAGCCATCGATGGCGGTGCTCGATGAGACCGATTCGGGCCTTGACATTGACGCGCTACGAATTGTGGCCAATGGCGTCAACCGCTTGGCCGGCCCCGATATGGGTGTGTTGGTGATTACCCACTACCAGCGCCTGCTTAACTACATCAAGCCCGATGTGGTGTCGGTGATGATGGAGGGCCGTATCGTCCGTGAGGGCGGCCCCGAATTGGCGCTTGAGCTGGAGGAGAGGGGTTACGACTGGCTCCGCGAGGAGCTGACCGGTGCGGCTTAAGGGAGATGCGCATGACAACGACATTGCCAACCCTGAACGAGATCAGCGCCGAGATGGTCGTGGCTCGCTCGCAAGCAGCCGGCGAGCCGATATGGCTGACCGAACGGCGGCGCGAAGCTTGGACGGCGTTTGCCCAGATGACTCCGCCCGAATGGCGTCGCACCGACCTCAGTAAACTCGATCCGACCACCATCGCGCCATCCGATGGTGTGCATGCGACTGCGATCCAGTGGGATCCGGCGCTGGCGGCGCAAGGTGTCGTCTTTACAACGCTGGCGGCGGCGCTGCACACCCACGAGGTGCTGATCCAGAAATACATTGATACGGCGGTTGAGCCGTTGAAGCATAAATTTAGCGCGCTGCGGGCGGCGCTCTGGCAAGATGGGGCATTGCTCTATGTGCCCAAAGGTGTGGCGATTGAGGTGCCGCTGCGCTTGATCTACACCCTCGCTGCCGATGGTGTGGCGATCTTTCCGCGTACACTGGTGATCGTTGAGCCGCAAGCCAGCGTGACCTTGATTGAGGAGTTTACCTCGCCTGACGTGCGCTCCGGATCGTTTGCCGGCCCGATTACCGAGATCTTTGTCGGTGATGGTGCGAGTGTGCGGTTCGTAAGTATTCAGCATTGGGGCAACGGCGTATACCATATTGGCGGCCAGCGCGCGATCCTTGCCCGCGATGCTCATCTCGAATGGACCTCGATCCAGCTTGGCGGGCAAGTACAGCATATTGAGGCTGAAACGACCTTAGTAGGAAATGGTTCACGCCTCAATTGGCTTGGTGCGACCTTTGCCGCTGACACCCAGCATCTAGTGATTGCACCGTGGATGCGCCACGTTGGCCACCATTGCGAGAGCTTCATGCAGTTTAAGACGGTGGTGAACGATACGGCGTATAGCGTGTTCGATGGCATGATCAAAATCGAGCACGAGTCGGCGGCGACGAGCACACGGTTGGAAGAGCACGCCCTTCACCTTAGCCCGAAGGCGCGTAACGATAGTATCCCCGGCCTCATGATTAGTACGAATGATGTGCTAAAGGGCGGGCATGCCTCGACCAGCGGCGACATCGATCAAGAGCAGCTCTTCTATATGCAGACCCGCGGCATTCCACGCGCAGAAGCGCAGCAGATGATTGTGATGGGCTTCTTCGAGCCAACGCTTGAAACAGTACCACTTGAGGAGCTACGGGCAGAGTTGACGGCTGAGATCGCTGCCAAGATTTAAGCGGTGGCGCTTGCCTTTGAGTGGTTCGCTGCTCTGAGGCAAGCACCACGTAGTTCGCTGTGCAGTGCGTGAGAGCACGCTTCGCCATTGAAAGCTGACGCCAAAAACTCATTGGCGATCAGATTAGGGTATAGCTATGGCGACATTATCACAGTTTGATGTAATTGCGCTGCGGCGTGAGTTTCCCATTCTTCATCAAGAAGTTCATGGTAAACCGCTCGCCTTTCTTGATAGTGCAGCGTCGTCGCAGAAGCCGCGACGTGTGATCGAGGCGTTAGAGCATTACTATCGACGCTACAATGCCAACGTTCACCGTGGTGTCTATCGCCTGAGCGAGGAAGCGACCTTTGCCTACGAGCGCGCACGCGGCAAGTTAGCCCGCTTGATCAATGCGCCGAGCCAGCGTGAAGTGATCTTTGTGCGCAACACCACCGAGGCGATCAATCTGGTTGCCTATTCGTGGGGCAGCGCTAACGTTCGGGCCGGCGATCGCATTCTGCTGACGATGATGGAACACCATTCCAACATTGTGCCGTGGCAGTTGTTGGCTCAGCGCACCGGTGCCGAACTGATCTATCTGCCGTTTGACGGTCAAGGTCGGCTTGTGCTTGACGATCTCGACCGCCTGCTCGATGAGCGAGTGAAAATGGTTGCCTTCACCCATCAATCGAACGTCTTCGGTACGATCAACCCGGTCGAGCCGATCGTAGCGCGAGCGCGTGCAGTCGGTGCGCGGGTGTTGCTCGATGGGGCGCAAAGCGTGCCCCATATGCCGATTGATGTGCAGGCGCTTGGAGTCGATTTTCTGGCGTTCAGTGGCCATAAGATGTGTGGTCCGACCGGCATTGGTGTGCTGTGGGGGCGGCGTGAGCTGCTTAACGCAATGCCTCCCTTTCTCGGCGGTGGTTCAATGATCGATCTGGTGGAGCTGGATCACAGCACCTTTGCTGCGGTGCCGGCCCGCTTCGAGGCAGGAACGCCAGCAATTGGCGAGGCGATTGCGCTCGGCGAAGCAGCTGATTATTTACAAGAGGTGGGGTTGGCGGCCATCCATCACCACGAGCAGGAGTTAACGGCGTATGCGCTGGAGCGATTGGCTGAGGTGCCGGGTCTGACCGTCTATGGCCCACCAGCCGGGCCGGATCGCGGTGGTGCGGTGAGTTTCTCGCTTGAAGGGGTACATCCGCACGACGTGGCGGCTATTCTTGACCAAGAAGGAGTGGCGGTACGGGCTGGTCATCACTGTACACAGCCGCTGCATCGAGAGCTAGGGGTACTCGCGACGACGCGGGCTAGCTTCTATCTCTACAATTTGCCCGAAGAGATTGACCGTTTGGTTGTTGGTTTACATAAAGCACGTCAGATTTTCGCCTAGGGTTTAGCGAGATACGGTTATGGAAGACATTTACCGTGAACAAATCCTCGAACATGCCCGTCATCCGCGCAACTTTGGTCATCTGCCGGTGCCAACCGTTGTCCGCGAAGAGCGCAATCCGCTCTGCGGTGATCAGATCCGGCTCGAACTGGCTATCGCCGACGACGTGATTACCGATGTCCGTTTTACCGGACGTGGCTGCGCAATTAGCCAAGCCAGCGCCTCGCTCCTTACCGAGGTAATTAAGGGCAAATCGGTCGAGGAAGCGAAGCACTTTAGTAAGGATGATCTGCTTGACCTTATCGGTATACCACTGGCCCACAATCCAAGTCGGCTCAAGTGCGCACTTCTCTCGCTGAAAGCACTTAAGGCTGGTCTGTATGGAGTGGGTCAGGAGGATGAAGACATATAGTGGCGTCGATTATCTAGTAAAGGAGAAGCACAGTGGTCGCTGAAGCGGTTAACTTGCAATTTGACTACTCGCGCTATGGCTTCCGACAGGAAGAGCGCTATGTTTATAAAGCGCCCAAAGGTTTGAACGAGCGCATTGTGCGCGAACTTTCCGGCATGAAGGGCGAGCCGGAGTGGATGTTGAAGCGGCGGCTGCGCGCGCTCGAGATTTTCAACAAGAAGCCGACGCCGCTGGTGGGCACGTGGGCCAATCCGGAACTGGCCGAGCTGAATTACGATGACATTCACTACTTCGTGCGCGCTAACGAGCGCCCGCAGACTGACTGGGATGCGGTGCCGCCGGAGATCAAGAACACCTTCGAGCGGCTGGGCATTCCCGAAGCCGAGCGCAAGTTCCTCGCCGGCGTCGGCGCGCAATATGAGTCGGAAGTCGTTTACCACTCGCTGCGCGAAGAGTGGGCTAAGCAAGGCGTGATCTTTCTCGATACCGACACCGCGCTGAAGGAGTACCCTGAGTTCTTCAAGGAGTATTTCGGCACTATCGTGCCGGCGGCTGATAATAAGTATGCCGCGCTCAACACCGCAGTCTGGTCGGGTGGCTCGTTCGTTTACGTGCCGAAGGGGGTCAAGGTCGATATTCCGCTGCAAGCCTACTTCCGCATCAACGCCGAGCGCATGGGCCAGTTCGAGCGCACGCTGATCATCATTGACGAAGGGGCCGAGGCCCACTACATCGAGGGTTGCACTGCGCCGATCTATAGCACCAACTCGCTTCACTCGGCGGTGGTCGAGGTGATTGTCAAGAAAGGCGGCAAGTTCCGCTACACCACTATCCAGAACTGGGCCAACAACATCTTCAATCTGGTCACCAAGCGGGCGGTGGCTTACGAAGAGGCCAGCATGGAGTGGGTGGACGGCAATATTGGCTCGAAGCTGACCATGAAGTACCCGTCGGTCTACCTGATGGGCCGCAAAGCGCGCGGCGAGGTGCTCTCGGTAGCGTATGCCGGTCGCGGCCAGCACCAAGATGCCGGCGCCAAGATGGTGCATCTCGCGCCAGAAACGACCTCGCGCATCACCAACAAGTCGGTGAGCAAAGACGGCGGCAAGACCACCTACCGCGGTCTGGCCAAAGTCGCGCCGGGGGCGTATGGCGCCAAGATCAACGTCAACTGCGACGCGCTGATCCTCGACGAGAAGTCGGCCTCGGATACGATCCCGTACATCGAGATTGAAGAGGATCGCTGCACGCTGGCCCACGAGGCGACCGTTGGCCGCATCGGCGCCGAGCAGCTCTTCTACCTGATGAGTCGCGGTATTTCCGAATCGGACGCGCTCTCGATGATTGTGCTTGGCTTCATGGAGCCGTTCACCCGCGAGCTGCCGATGGAGTATGCGGTCGAGTTGAACCGCCTGATCCAGCTTGAGATGGAAGGCTCGGTCGGCTAAAGCGTGGTGTGGAATGCGAGGGATACGAGCGCTCCCATGCGTTGGGGGCGCTCTGTTATTGGGCGGCGTAGGTGCAGGATGAGGGGGTCAGTACGCCGCGCTGCCCGTATATAGAGGAGCAAGTCATGATTGATGTGTGCGATGTCAACGAGGTACCGGTGGGGGGCGGGCGCGCTTTTACGATTGCTGGCCGCCGGATTGCGGTTTTTCGGGTGGCGGAAGGTGAAGTCTACGCGATCGATGACCGCTGTTCGCACGACGAAGCTTCGTTGAGCGAAGGCGATGTTGATCTTGATGAGTTGTGTGTTGAGTGTCCAATGCATGGTTCGCTGTTCGATCTGCGTACCGGCAAGCCGCGCACGCTGCCAGCGTTTATGCCGGTGGCGACCTATCGTAGTGAAGTGCGCAATGGCCGGATATTTGTTGAGTTTTCAGAGTAAGAACTTGACTAATATGTCGAAACGCACTACAATGGCAATATCAAGAAGCTGCTGCTGGCTAAGCGGAGGTTGATATGAGTGGTTATGCCCATCCTGAAGCGCTGGTCGAGACCCAGTGGGTCGCCGATCACCTAAACGATCCTAATGTTCGCATTGTTGAGAGCGATGAGGATTTACTATTGTACGAGACCGGGCACATTCCCGGTGCTGTCAAAATCGACTGGGTGCAGGACTTGAATGATCCGGTTATCCGCGATTATCTCGACTCGGATCGGTTTGCGTCTCTCATGCGCGCTAAGGGCATCAGTAACGACACCACCGTCGTACTTTATGGTGACAAGCACAACTGGTGGGCGACGTATGCGTTCTGGGTCTTCAAGCTGTTCGGCCACCACGATGTGCGGATCATGAACGGCGGGCGGGCGAAATGGATTGCCGAAGGCCGCCCGCTCACCCGTGAGGTGCCGTCGTACCCGCTTGGCAACTACGTTGCCCCGCCGCGTGATGACTCCCGCATCCGCGCTTTCCGCGATCAGGTGCTGGAGTTTGTCCGCCAGCGCAAGGGAGCGCTGGTTGATGTGCGCAGTCCGCAGGAGTATACCGGTGAGCGCACCCACATGCCTGACTATCCACAAGAGGGCACACTGCGCGGCGGCCACATCCCGACTGCGGTCAATATTCCGTGGGCGAAGGCGGTGAACGAAGATAGCACTTTCAAGAGTCCTGATGAGCTGCGCGAGCTGTACGCCTCACAAGGGATTACCCCCGACAAGGAGGTGATCGCCTACTGCCGGATCGGCGAGCGCAGCAGCCATACGTGGTTTGTATTGACCTACCTGCTCGGCTACCCGAACGTGCGCAATTACGATGGAAGCTGGACGGAGTGGGGGAACAGCGTCGGGCTGCCGATTGAGAAGAACGTGTAGGGGTGCCAACGAGCAAGGGAACGAATAAATTCGTTGCAATTATCATGTTACCACTCGTTTATCCGTTCCCTTATGCGTGCATTCGTTGACGCCTATGACTCACGTAGACATCATTGATCGCCTACTCGACCACTACCGGCGGCCACGCCACTATGGCGAGCTGGCCGATGCGGTGACATACACCATTGGTGTGCCCGAGTGCAGCGATACGCTCACCGTCTATGTACGCGCTGCGCCGGACGGTCGCCTTGAGGCGCTGCAATTTACCGGCCAAGGGTGTAGTGTCAGCATGGGTACGGCCTCGATTGTGATGGAACAATTGCAAGGGGCGACGCTCGCCGATCTGTTGGCGCTCGAGGAAGCGGCAGCGGTGAACATTGTCGGTGCTGAGATTATGCAAGCACGGCCCCGCTGCGCAACGCTGGTCTTCAGTGCGCTCAAGGCGGTAGCCCGGCTGATTAACCGTCCGGCGGATACGTAACGGTTACACGCAGAGGTATTCGGCAAGCAAGGCTATCATATATAGCATGCGGCAGTGAAACTGCCGCACTTCACAACGAGGGCGTCGCTAGACAATGCCGGATGGATTACGTCCACATCACCATGCACGAACAGCGAACGTGAGAGCAAGCCAACCTTATGACAGAACTCCTTGATCTGATCGGCCATACGCCGCTGCTGCCGCTCCACCGCGCGGTTGAATTACCTGCTGGAGTAGAGCTGTACGGCAAGGCAGAATGGTACAACCTCGGCGGTTCGGTAAAAGATCGGCCTGCGCTCTGGATGATTCGGGATGGTGAGCGGCGTGGTCTGTTGCGTCCGGGGATGCGGATTGCCGATGCAACGAGTGGCAATACCGGCATTGCGTATGCTACGATTGGCGCGGCGTTGGGGTACGGAGTGACGCTCGCGATGCCGGCCAATGCTAGCCTAGAGCGGCGGCGGATTTTGCGCGCACTCGGCGCTGAACTCATCCTTACCGATGCAGGTGAGGGTATGGATGCGGCGATTGCCACGATTCGGGCGCTCGTTGCCGAGCATCCTGATCGTTACTTCTACCCCGACCAGTACAGCAATCCGGCTAACCCGCAAGCCCATTACGAGACGACTGGGCCTGAGATCTGGCAACAGACTGATGGCCGCATCACCCATTTTGTGGCGGCATTGGGCACCAGCGGCACCTTTATGGGCACCAGCCGGCGTTTGCGCGAATACAATCCGGCTATTCGCTTGATAGCCGTGCAGCCTGATAGCCCGTACCATGCTCTCGAAGGCGTGAAGCACATGGCTTCTACCAAGTTTGTGCCGGCGATCTACCGGCCTGAACAGGCTGACGCTATCCTTGAAGTGCGCAGCGAAGATGCGTTTGCGATGGCGCGCTGGCTAGCGCGGCGGGCCGGTTTGTTAGTCGGTATCTCGGCGGCGGCCAATGTGGTCGCGGCAACGCGAGTGGCTCGTGAAGCTGGGCAGGGGGTGGTGGTGACCATCCTGTGTGATAGCGCCAATCGTTATCTTAGCGAACGGTTTTGGGAAGAGCCGGGGTTTGCAGAAGGGGCTGGGATCTAAACGCAAAGGCGCAAGGTATGTGAAGGACGCAGAGCTGTTATTTGGATGGTACGAGCATGCTTATCACCCTTTTTCTTGCCCTTCGCATTCCCAGTGCGCTTGGTGACTTTGCGGTTTCCCCTTGGCGTTTCCTGCGTCTTCGCTCTCGCGATGTGGTCTTTCGTTAGGCTTCTTTTTCTGAACTAGTACGAGCAAGGTGGTTATGACCCTGATACTGCCGGCGAAGGCAGTGGCGGCGATAGTCGCCCATGCCGAAGCGACCTATCCTGACGAATGCGTTGGTTTGCTGGTAGGAACGCTCAACGGCGAGCAGAAGACGGTTTTACAGGTGGTGACGCTCGAAAATCGCTGGAGTGGGCAAGTGCAACTAGCACCAACCGATGATCCTACCTCGCGGCGCGATCGGTTCTATCTCGACCCCCGCGATTATCTGCGCGCCGAACGCGCTGCTCGCGCCGCCGGATACGAGATTATCGGCTGTTATCACTCACATCCTGACGCCGATCCAATACCGTCGGAACGTGACCGGATTGGTGCGCAGGCAATTGGTGGTTCAGGCTTTTCATTTGTGATTCAGGCGATTCGCAATGGCGTGGCTGCTGAACTGACATCGTGGCTGTTGGTGAATGAAGGGGTACGCTTTATTGCGGAAGAAGTGCAGATCGCGCCGGCTGCATGAGCTATGTCATAACAGGCGATAGATTTGAACATAAAGGAGCGTCATCTATGGCGGTAACGGTAACGATCCCAACGGCACTGCGCCAGTATGCGGCAGGCAATGCTAGCGTCAGCCTTGAGGCCAGCGACGTCGGCAACTTGATCCGCGGACTTGTTGAGCTGTATCCGGCGCTGGGCCGCCATCTGCTCGATGATCAGGGCCGGCTGCGCAGCTTTGTCAATCTTTATGTTGGTGATGAGGACATTCGCTACCTCGATGGGGAAGCCACGCCGCTACGTGATGGTGATACGGTGAGTATTATTCCGGCCATCGCAGGGGGAGGACGGTCATGAGCGAGGTGACTCTCTCGAACGAAGAGATTGCCCGGTATTCGCGCCACTTGATTATGCCCGAAGTGGGTATGGCCGGGCAGCGCCGGCTCAAACAGGGCAGCGTGCTGCTGATTGGCACCGGCGGGCTGGGTTCGCCGCTGGCGCTCTATTTAGCGGCGGCGGGGGTCGGCCATATCGGGCTGGTAGATTTTGACGTAGTTGACGCCTCGAACCTTCAGCGCCAGATCGTCCATGGCACCAGTACCGTTGGCATCGCCAAGACCGAGTCGGCCAAGCGCCGGTTGCACGATCTCAATCCATATATTGAAATTACAACCTATGAGACCCGGATCACCTCGCAAAATGCGCTGGAATTGATGCGTCCCTACGACGTAATCGTTGATGGGACTGATAACTTCCCTACTCGTTATCTGACCAACGACGCTTGTGTGCTGCTGGGTAAGCCAAATGTCTACGGTAGTATCTTTCGCTTTGAAGGGCAAGCGACGGTCTTCTCGCCGCGCGATGGCGGGCCATGTTACCGCTGTCTCTACCCCGAGCCGCCGCCGCCGGGGTTAGTGCCAAGCTGCGCTGAGGGAGGTGTGTTGGGAGTATTGCCCGGCGTCATTGGTACGATACAGGCCACAGAAGTGATAAAATTGCTCACAGGCATTGGCGAGCCGTTGATTGGCCGGTTGCTGCTCTACGATGCGCTAGCGATGCGCTTCCGCGAGCTTAAGCTGCGCCGCAACCCGTCATGCCCGGTCTGCGGTGATCAGCCAACAATCACTGAGCTGATTGACTATGAGCAGTTTTGTGGTCTTGTGCCAGAGGAGCCAACGTTGTCGAACCAATTTGAGATTACACCCCGTGAACTGGCCGAGTGGCTAGAGCAGCCTGATCGTCCCTTTTTGCTCGATGTTCGTAACCCGTATGAGGTTGCGATTGCCTCAATTCCCGGTACCGACAAGTTGATCCCGATCGATCAGTTGCCCGAACGGATCAACGAGCTTGACTCGGCACGCGAGATGGTTGTCTACTGCCGCAGTGGCGCGCGCAGTGGCCGCGCAGTCGAATTGTTGAAGAGCGTCGGTTTTCGGAAAGTCAAGAATCTCGTTGGCGGTATTCTGCGCTGGGCCGATGAGGTCGATCCGTCATTGCCGAAGTATTAGACGCCAAGGTCGCAAAGGCGCCAAGGGCGCGAAGATGTTTTGGGGTGGGCAAAAGTGCGCCTATCAGACCCTATCCAATAGCTTTGCGTCCTCTGCGTGCTTTGCGCCTTTGCGTTTGATTATCCTCTGCGTGCTTTGCGCCTTTGCGTTTGATTATCCTCTGCGTGCTTTGCACCTTTGCGTTTGATTATCCTCTGCGTCTTTGCTTGCTCTGCGCCTTAGGGTATTGGAGTAGACTATGATCGGAATTATTGGCACTGGTTGGGGGGCGCGGGTACAAGTGCCGGCGTTTCGCGCTGCCGGGTTGGTGGTGACTGCGCTGGCCGGTAGTAATCCGGCCAAGACCGCGCGGATCGCGCACGAGTTGGAAGTTCCGTTTGCAACTGCCAATTGGCACGAGGTGTTAGAGCGATCTGATGTACAGGTGGTGAGCATTGTCACGCCGCCATATTTGCACCGTGAAATGGCGGAAGCGGCATTGGCTGCCGGCAAGCACGTGCTCTGTGAGAAGCCAACCGCGTTGAATGCCGCCGAGGCGGAGGCGATGCTGGCTGCGGCGCAGGCTCACCCTGCCCAATTGGCCCTGATCGATCACGAACTGCGCTTCTTGCCAGCCGTGCAGGCGGCGCGAGCGCGGTTAGCGGCTGGCGATATTGGTGAGGCGCGTGCCGCTGAAGTGCGCTTCATCGCAAGCGGGCGCGCTGATCCGCAACGACAGTGGGATTGGTGGAGCGATCGCGCTGCCGGTGGTGGCGTGTTGGGGGCGATTGGCTCACATCAGATCGATCTGTTGCGCTTCATCCTAGCTGATGAAGTGACGCAAGCGCAGGGATTGGTGCAGACCTTTATCACGCAGCGGCCTGATGCTGCCGGCGTTCTGCGCTCGGTGACGAGCGATGACTACACTACAGCGACGCTGCGTTTTGCCCGTGGTGCAGTAGCAACGTTGACGGCGATGGTCGTGGCGCGCACGAATGAGCCGCTCTCGGTGACGGTCTATGGCAGTGCCGGTACCCTACGTTTCAGTGGTGGAAGGTTGTTCATCAGTAGCGATGACACGTTCCACGACGTAACCCCGCCGCATACTGTCGAGCTGCCGGCAACATTGAATGGTGAGTTTCCGCAGGGTACGGTCTACCTCGGCCACGCATTGCGGACGGCGCTCGCTGGCCAGCGCGAAGCGATTGCTTCGGCGGCAACGTTTGCCGATGGGTTGGCGATCCAGCAGGTACTCGATACGATCCGGGGGGCGTTGGTGTAAACTACGAGGGGAATTCATGCGGTTGATCTTGTAGCTGAGAAGGGAGCGGCTTGTCAGTCGCTCCTTCGTTTTTTGGCTTCTGAATTGAGGAAAGAATTTGTCTTTCAATATATGGAGACTGCTCGGCTGAACGGGCGGCGGGGTAAGAAAAAAACAACTATTGGAACGCCAACTTATGGGTCGAATTGCAGCAACAATTCATACGCGAGGCTATGTATCCTCTTGACAGATACCCCTGCGCTGTCGTACAGTAAAGCACACGCGGAAAGGAGGCCAACGATGGCCACGGCGTACCAACATGCCCTCGAGCAAGACGACCGGCGCTTGGCGCTGCTATGCAAGGCGCTCAGCCATCCTGCGCGTGTGCAAATTCTCCGTTACGTGATGCGTCATCCCGGCTGCATCGGCAATCAAATCCTCCTGCATATGCCCGATGATGGTCCCCACGCCCAGTCAACAATTTCCCAACATTTGCGTGTGCTGCGTGAGGCTGGTCTGATCGATGCCTACGATGACGGCGCGGCGGTCTGTCACTATGTGAATCCTGAAAATCTCGCGTGGTTGCGTGCATATCTGGAGCAATTGTCATGACTGTATCGCTGATGGCAATCCTTGAACGACAGGTAGCTGCTGCTGAACAGGCAGTCATGGCGAGCACCGGCGGCGCGGCATGGTGCCAGTTGCAACGCGATGGCCGCGTGACTGGCGGTGTTAAATATGACGAAGGGCGGTTGGCGGCGTTAATGGCTGCGCGCCGCCGTTTGCGTAGCGCCGATCCGGCGACGTGGGCGCAAGCGCTGGCCGAGGAGCTGGCTCAGTGGCAGCAGGCGCTGGCGGAAGTGCAAGCGCAACCGAAACCGGCAATGCCTTGGCTGGCCTACCGGCAAGGCGGGGTTGATGCGTTAACGGCTCTGCAAGAGGCAGCAGCCGGCAGTATGGCACACTAATCCCCAAGCAGCGGAGCAACATCGTGCTATTAACTGGTGTGCGCGGCGCGCAAGAGACATTGCTGATCCGGGTGCGCGGCGGCGCAGCGCCGGCTGCGTATGCCGTTGAATTAGAGATCATTGATGGCCCGCGGGTCGGTGGGTTAGCTCAGATCGATCAAACCGCGTTGCTGGCACTCCCCGATCCTGATGCGTATGGGTTGGCATTAGGCCAGAGTCTCTTGGCCGATCCAACGTTGGCCCAATTTGTGGGTGAAGCATTGGCGGTTGTGCGCGCTGGCGGGCAATTGCTACGTGTGCGGCTCGATCTTGATCCGGCGCCAGCGGCATTGTCCGAGATAGCATGGGAACGGCTCTATGCACCGGTCGGCGCTCAGTGGCAACCGCTGGCGTTGCTGGGCGATACGCCGTTTGCGCGCCTCATTCCTGTGCAACGCTGGGGCGGGCCGCAACCCTCCGCCCGCCGTCCGCTGCGGGTCGTGTTTGGCGCCGCCTCGCCGTCGAACCTGCCGGCGTTTGGGCTTGATCCGATGGATCAGGCTGATATAGCTGCCGCTCAATCACTGTTCGATCGCGCCGAATGCGCTGTAACCGCATTCATCAGTGGCGCGCAATCGCCAACGCTCGCCGCGCTTGCTGCGGCATGGGCGGAAGCTGATGTGGTGTATCTGCTCTGCCATGGACGGGTGACACCGGCGGGTGCGGTGCTCTACCTTGAAGGCGATGATGGCAAGGTTGATCCAGTGACGACGGCGCGACTGGTCAAAGCCGTATCAACGCTCGCTTCGCCGCCGCCATTGATTGTGCTGGCTGCTTGTGAGAGCGCCGCTCGCGCAGCCTTCGATTCCTTTGGCCCATTGGCGCAAGCGTTGGTTGTAGCCGGCGTGCCGCTGGTGCTAGCGATGCGCGAACGGCTGCAAGCGACCACTGCGCGCATACTGATGGCGCACTTCTTCGCGCGGTTATTTGCCCACGGCCAAGCTGATCTCGCCCTCAATGAGGCGCGGGCGATGGTCAGTGAACGGTGGGACTGGGGCGCGGCAACGCTGTTGAGCCGCACCGTCGATTGCACCGCTATTGTCTTCCCAATCGACCAGACGTTACAAGCCGGAATGGCGCTGCCAGAGGCGGCTGGCCAGATGCTGACCATCGCGCGGCGGCAAGCGGCGGGCACGTCCTTGATCGACGAATTGGAAGCTCTGTTACGCGAATGGGAGACGCGCTATAGCGTGCTGGCCGAGTATGGCAGCCGCTTGCGCCGGTTGCCCAACGATCCAGCCCGCTTCAGCGATGAATTCGCTACCGTCTACAACGATTTCAAAGACCTTTACGACCGCGAAACGTGGGCCGACGAAGAGGCGTTGTTGCGCCGTACCATCAAGGTGGCGAGCAATGCGTTGAACCAACTAGCGGGAGCGCTCGCGCCATCTGAGCAAGCGCAGCTCAATGCGCTGCTCCAACAACACATTGCGACGCGCGCCGGGTTGATCGATACGCTGCGCATTGTCTTCAATCAACTGAATGATGCCTTTGACGCAATGAATGCCTTGGTGGCGGAAGGTGATGTCATCGCGGCAGTCCGCCGTAAACACGAAGTGACGGCCCACTTCAGCGACGGCCTTGCCGAGATCCGTGAACGACTGCGCTCGCTAAGCCGCGATGTGACCCACGTGAGTGCGGCGTAAGCGTGATCGGTGCTTGGGGCGATGGCGCTGATTGAATAGCCGCAAAGAGACGCAAAGAGGCCACATCGTTACTAAGGTTGCGCTGTTTGCATCGCTTCGCGGTTATACCAACTGCTCTTACAACCGCCCGGCTACATGCCCAATCGTCACATCCTCGACTGTCACGTAGGGTGGCAAGGCAACGATGGCTGCAATCGTCGCAGCTACATCAGCCGGTTGCAACATATTCGCCCGCGACCACTCGCCGGGGATAGCGTCCCAGATCGCGGTATCGGTAGCGGCGGGCAACACCGAACAGACCCTGATCCCGCGCGGGCGCAGCTCTTCACGGATAGCGGCGGCAAAGCCGAGCGCGCCGTGCTTAGCGGCGACATACGCCGACCAGCCCGGAAAGGCTTGGCGGGCGGCGACTGAGGCAATATTGATCAGCAAGCCGCCGCGATCCATGTGCGCAGTGACCTGCTGCGCCACCAGAAAAAGGCTCGTCAACTGCACCCGCAAGTGTTCTTCCCACTCGGCGAAGCTGATTGCCTCAAGCGGCGCCACCAGCGCCCCGCCGACGCTATGCACCGCCACATCGAGCCGGCCATTGCCGGCAGCGAGCGCCACCGTCGCGGCAACCTGTTCTGGGTCGGTGACATCGCATGGCGCAACAACGCATTCCGCGCCGGCGGCAATGGCTTGCGCCGCTACTGCCTCAAGTGCCTCCCGGTTACGCGCGGCGAGGGTTAATCGGGTGTTGGGTTGGGCCAACGCCAGCGCAGTGGCGGCGCCAATCCCGCGTGATGCACCGGTAATCAGGATTGATCGCATAGTTCTCTTCTTCTAAATAGACGCAATGTTCAAACGCAAAGGCGTAACACTTCGATCACGGCAGCCTGTCAGCGAAGGATTCTGCTCGTTTGGCCCCTCCCAACCTCCCCCCACACCCCCACTGGGGGGAGGTGCTGGAACGCTCCACGCGCCCAGATCCAAGGACGAGTCAGGCAAAAATCGACAAATTATTAATTCCCGTTGCGCTCTTTGCGCCCTTCGCGCCTTTGCGTTTGAACCGCTGCGCCCTTTACGGAGCCGGACAGCCGTCCGACTCGACAGTGCCTGTCCTATCGCTCTTGCCGGTTGCGGTCAATGTGGGCCATAAACTCGGCCCGCGTCTTCGGGTCTTCGCGGAAGGCGCCGCGCATCGCTGAAGTGACCATGCGCGCATTCGCCTTTTTAACGCCGCGCATCACCCCGCACATATGCACCCCTTCAGCAACCACCGCCACTCCCGCCGGTTCGAGCGCCTCATTAATCAGATCGGCAATCTGCACCGTCATTCGCTCTTGCACTTGCAAGCGACGGGCAAACATCTCGACAATGCGCGGGATCTTGCTCAGTCCCACCACTTTGCCATTTGGAATGTAAGCAACGTGTACTTGGCCGAAGAACGGCAGCATATGATGTTCACACAGGCTGTAATAATCGATATTCGTCACAATCACCATCTCGTCATACGCAACGCTGAAAATAGCGTCGTTAATTAACGCCTTGGGATCAATATGATAACCGGCGGTCAGTTCGGCGTACATCTTGGCTACGCGCGACGGCGTCTTTTGCAAGCCCTCGCGGTCAGGGATTTCACCGATCGCGCTGAGGATAGTACGTACCGCTTCTTCGATCCGTGGGTCAGAGGTGAACGACATGCCCTCAAGTTTGCCGCGACCCGGAATAATTAAGCTGCCGTAATGCTCTTCGTCAATATCGTGATCGTGGACTGGATGATAGCCATTACTATTACTTGACATAAGAAAGTTTCTCCGTTGCAGTGATAAGAAGCCCACCCGTTGCGCTTCCGAGCGAAATCTTGTATGAGGCAGACAGACCATCAGGCCTGAACCAGTGTCGGACCAGCGTAGCTAAAGATATTCTTGCGCGTCTCCCACAGCCGCAAGAGGGCGAGGCGACCTTCTAGTCTCGGCGCGAGTTCGTTCCAGAGATAGATGATGATGTTCTCAGCGGTTGATGGCCGGTTGGCGAAGGCGGCAATCTCGTTGTCGAGGTGGTGCAGGTGCAGCGGGTCGATCACCGAATGTACCGTTTGATCGAGCCATGCCATATCAACTAGCATGCCGGTGGCTGGGTCAATCTCACCTTGCACGGTCACTTCGAGCGTGTAGTTATGGCCGTGCCCATTGGGATTGTTGCACTTGCCGTAAATTTCACGGTTCTCTTCATCATTGAGAGCCGGCGCATGCAGCCGGTGGGCGGAAGCAAACGTGTACAAGCGCGAGAATTGCGTTTCGCCCACCCCATCATAATCAGCCCACAAATCGGGCTGTTCGTAGAGGCGCAGATGTGCCAGCCGGGCATGGGTCGGCAAGCGAGCGGCAATCAGTCGCCAAAGCACCCGGATGAAGTTTTCGGTCGTCGGCACCTGATCGCGAAAATACGGCGTATCGAAATTGAGATGCTTGTGATCGAACTCTTCCAGCACCTCGTTAACGATTGCCTTAAGTTCGGTCATATTCATAACCATGCCAGTTCGTTCGTCGAGCTGGCCGGTGATGCTAACATCGAGGGTATAATTGTGGCCGTGACCATACGGGCTGGTGTACGGGCCAAAGACGCGCTCGTTCTCGGCAGCGCTCCAGTCGTCGCGCCAGTAGCGGTGAGCGGCTGAAAATTCAAAGCGACGAGTAGCAATAACCATAACAGTAATCCCTTCCGAATGTTGACCATCGCTGTGTCAACCATCGCGGTCTAAAATCTCTTCCCTATAGAACGGTACCATGGCTCTGAAAAAAGTCAAGATGTTTGTGGTAAAAACGCACAACCTTTGCACAGTATCGGTGGCCGATCGCGGCTTGCGCTGCCACAAGCGAACGCGATATGCTATAATGCGCCACACCCGGATTGTGGGCGGCGCATAAGCGTCGCAGTTGTGCTGGTCTCTTCTAAGGAGCGATAATGAAGCTCACATGCATGCAGGATGATCTCAAGCGCGGTCTGGCCGCGGTGAGCCATGCCGTCGCAGGTAAAAGCTCGACGTTGCCGGTGCTGGCGAATGTATTGCTTTCGACCGATGAAAGCCGTTTGAAATTGACTGCCACTAACCTTGAGGTTGGCATTAACCGCTGGATTGGCGCGCATGTGTTGCAAGACGGTGCGGTAGCAGTGCCGGCGAAGTTGTTGGCAGACGTTGTGGGAGGCCTACCAAACGATAAAGTGACGTTGACGCTTGATGTGAAGACACAAACGCTGCGCGTCGAGTGCGGGCGCTTTGTCAGCAATATCAAAGGGGTTGATGCTGACGAGTTTCCATCGCTGCCGACGGTGAGCGTGCGCGCGTCGTTGGTGAGCTTACCGGCGGAAGTATGGCGCGCGGCGATTGAGCAGGTGGCGTTTGCCGCTGCTTCTGATGAGTCACGTCCGATTTTGACCGGCGTGCTGGTGCGCACCCGCGACCAACAGATCACGCTAGTCGCTGCCGATGGCTTCCGCTTGGCGATGCGCGCGATTCACGTGGCCGAGCCGATGGCTCACGCTGTTGATTGTCTCATCCCGGCGCGCACCCTCGCCGAACTGGCCCGCATTATCAGCGATATTGAAGCTGAGGTGGCGATGGTCTATACACCGGGTGGTAGCCATGTCCTGTTCCATACTGAAAATATTGAGGTGGTGTCACGTTTAATTGAAGGGAGGTTCCCCGATTTCGAGCGAATCATCCCGCAGCAATACTTGACGCGCACCGTGCTTGATAGTAACGAATTGGCCAAAGCGGTGAAGTTGGCGTCATTCTTTGCCGGCGCTAGCCAGAACGTGGTGAAGCTAAAGATCGAACCGGCTGGCGAGTTTGGGCCGGGCAAGGTTATCCTGAGCGCCAATTCCGCCGAATTGGGCGATAATACCAGTGAGCTTGACGGCAGCGTGACTGGTGAAGGCGGCGTGATCGCGCTCAATGTGAAGTTTTTGGCCGATGCGATTGCGGCGGTTGGCTCGAACCAGATCGCCTTCGAGATGCAGAGTTCGCAAAGCCCGGCGGTGTTTAAGCCGGTGGGGCAAGATGGCTATATTCATATCGTGATGCCGATGAGTATGCGGTAGCGTTACAATCTGCTTCAGTGGTCGAGGAGTTGGCTGTGAGTGTGACGACGCTGATCATTGTGCATACTGTATCGCTGTTTCGCGACGGTTTGCGCCTTGCGTTATCGGCAACACCTGATTTTAAGGTGGTAGGTGAAGCCGGCAATGGCCAACAGGCGATCCAAATGGTCGATCAAGTCGATCCTGATCTCGTGTTGATGGACATCGATCTGCCCGGTGTCCATGGGCTGGAAGTGGCGCGGGCGATCAAGCGGAGTCATCCTCACGTTGCCGTGATTTTATTTGGGCCGGTCAATGATGGTTCAGCCGTGGTGAAGGCAATCCGGGCTGGTGTGTCGGCATTTGTACCGCCGAGTATCGAATTCCCTGATTTGCTAGCGACACTCCGACAAGTGCGGCGCGGCGAGTATCCGATTAACGATCTGGTGTTGTCGTCGCCTGAGGTAGCGGCGACGGTGCTAGCGGTGTTTCGCCAGATGGTTGGCGATGATGATACGCAGACCGTCTTCTCGCCGCTGTCGGCGCGCGAGCTTGAGGTGCTCGAGCTGGTCGCCGCTGGCCGCACGAATCGCGAAATTGCCACCCAACTCGATATTAGCAATCAGACGGTCAAAAACCATATTTCATCGATCCTGCGTAAACTGGCTGTCAATGATCGCACGCAAGCGGTTGTCTATGCCATGCGGCGCGGCTGGATCAAAGTCGTGCTGCCCAATGGCTCGTAAGACCCGATGCTGGGTTTCTTTGTCAGCGTTGTATCCGGTTATTGGCCGGGTGCAACACAGGAGACGTTTGTGAGGCGTTTCCGTTTTGCTCGCCCCTGCCTGTTGCTAGTGTTGCTGGGCGTTCTATTGGCCGGATGCGATCTGATTCCTGTTGGCGAAGAGGAGCGGATTTCGAACATTGAGACGATTGTAGCCGGTACGCCGTCGCCTACTGCAACGGCGACCGCTACCGCGACGGCGACCGCCACTCCAACCGTTACTCCAACCAGTGGCCCGTCGCCGACGCCAACCGCCACGGCGACACCGACGGCAACCCCCTTGCCCCCGACACCGACACCCAATCCGGCGCTGGCTGGGTTTAGCTACTGTACGCAAGTAGCCGGTTTGCCGGCCAGCCAGTTCTCGGCAGTATTGCAAGAGGTGCGGGCGAGTGGGAATCCTGCCTTTGAACAGCTTGATCTCCTCTTTGAGTTGAGTCCCGATTCGCCGCCAATCGGGGCTGCGGTGCGTTGTCTTTCCTTGGCTGATGCCCGGATTGTGCCGGCGACCGCGGCTCTCAACGCGCCGTATGCCTTGCAGATCGATCTGTCCGGCTGGATTCGCGATGACCGGTTTGCTGCCTCAGTTACGGCCCAGACGATCGCCTTCACCGGCACTCGGACCCTTTCGCAGGCGCTGGTGCTGGTTGATCCACAGGCCAATACCGGTGCAACGATCCTGTTGCCGCTGGCTGAGCCGGTTCCGTTTCGGGTGACGCTGGCACCGAATCGTTTATCGGTGGCAGTGGCTCGTTCGGCCACATTTGGGATCGCAAGCGATCCGCTACGGGTGC
Organism: uncultured Chloroflexus sp.; assembly: GCF_937951745.1. Classification (GTDB taxonomy): domain Bacteria; phylum Chloroflexota; class Chloroflexia; order Chloroflexales; family Chloroflexaceae; genus Chloroflexus. The sequence goes on along the minus strand of NZ_CALFBQ010000049.1, from coordinate 26,927 downwards.
CGGATGGATCTCCACCTCGCGAACTAGAGCCGATCTATTTCCTCTTTGATGGCGATATTTGGTCGCTTGATACGGGTGTAGCATCCGCCGGCGAAGGGATGCAACGCCGGCTGGCCGGCGCTATCAACTTGACCGATTCCACTGAGACCGAGACGTATCTGGCGGTGAGCCCGCGGGGTGATTATCTTGCCTTCTGTCGCGCTGAGCCGGGCCTTGATCCGGCAGATGCGGCGTTAGCGGTTCCCTCCACCCTATGGCTGTTGCCGCTGGCTGGCGGTGAGGCTCGTCTGCTGGCTCAGGTTGGCGTCAGTTGCGCCGAGCCGGTCTTTAGTCCCGATGGTTTAGCGGTGGCATTTGCAGTTGATGAAACAGGTGCGATTCCGACCCAGTGGGCCATCTATACGGTTCCTGTTGCCGGCGGCGAGCCGGTGCGAGTTGAGACGGCGCTCGATGAGTGGAGCCGGTTTGCGCCGCAGTGGTTGAGTGGCAACCGCTTGATCTACCGCGCCGAGGCGCCTGATGGTCGTAGCTCACTCTTCTTGCGCTTACCGAGTGGTGAAGTGCGCGATGTGGGTGCTGATTTGTTGACTGATGCCCGGCTGGTCGTGCGCTACCGCGGGTTTGGCGCGCTGATTGCCAGCCCTTCTGGCGAGTATGTCGCTGTCGAGGCGCTGCGCGCCGATGATTTCGGCGCTGACCTGCTTGTTCTCGATAGCGCTGGCCAGTTGGTCGAACGGATCGGCGAGCAGCGGGTGACGTTGCCGCCGGCGACGGCTACGCCAACGCGAACTCCAACCGCGACTCCTACTGCTACCCCGACGGTTACGCCCACCGGCACGGTGACGCCGCAACCGCCTACGGCAACGTCAACGGCTATAGCCATTCCTACCGCCACGCTTGAAGCATTGCCGCCGCAGCCGGTGCGCGAAGGGCCGTTCTGGACGCGCCCGCTTGGTTGGGATAGCGAGGGGCGTTTGCTCTACCTCACGACCTTGTGCGCAAGTGATCTGCTGCAAGATTACCAGCTCTACCGCTGGCGCGGCTTGCAGCGCAGCGAGTTGTTGGCAACTGGCCAGAGTTTAGGTGGGATTGGTCCGGTAACGGTGCGCCAACAGCAGCTTATCTATGCTGCGCTTGCGCAAGCTGGCGCTGGGCCGCGCGGCCCGCAGGCCCATAATCAGCGCTCACCTACGACGCTGTGGGTCTGGGATCTGGGCGATGGCGGGCGGGCGGCGCTGCTCGATCTGGCGCGGGGTGTGCGCGAGGTGCGTTAATGATGGTTGGAAATGGCTGCGAAACGTCGCAAAAGTGACAAAATCTTGGCTTGCGATTTGTTTTGACCATTAGCAGAGCAGCGCTGGTAAAGCAGCCGGGGCTGCTCTGCCTTATCTTCGTTCCAATCGCCACCAGATCACGATTAGGTCGCGCCCAAACAACATCAGCCTCGTCAAAAAATAGATCGCCCGGTAGAGCGGACTCTGCCTCACCTCGTCGTAATCGATCAGGACGAGGCGTGGCGGCTGCTCAGCGGTAAGCATCAGATTCTGCGAATGCAGGATAGTGCGTTTGACTAGAAAACTCCAGATCCGTTCAGGTAGATAGCGCAACTGCTTGCGGCGCTGGCGTTCGGCGGCGCTGGCGCTGACTCGGCCATACAGATCGGGTAGGTGGCCGGTACGGAAGAGGCAGCTCACCGCTTGGGCAATGATGTGGCGGAGGTCGCGCCCGATTCGTCGGCGCTGAACCGCGTCCATTGATCTCCAGTCAATACTAGCCAAGACGCGCGCATCGGCGAGATACGGTTGGATCGCTAACGCATGTACAAACCCCGCGCTATCCCGGCTAAGCACGAAAGAGGTTGGGATAGCGTGGCGTGGGCCAAGGCAGGCGGCAAACCGCCCCGCCGTGCGTTGCATACGGCGAGCGTCGGCCAACATAGATGCTACATTGCGGCTGCCTAGTTCACCTTTGAGTTTAACTACGAATCGATGATCGTCACTGCGGTAGACATCCGTCTCGTTGCCGCCAGCGATGCGTTCAAGCACGTGATCAACGTCGATTGGTGCGAATATATCGTTGCGGTGGCGTTCCATACAGATGTTCTGTCCTCTTTACCAAATTGCATTGACAACAGAACAGACGAACGCCACCGCCAAAACGTTGCATCGTTAGCGATAGATCATCACGATGATCACTTGATACGGCGCCGGCATGCCTTCGGTGAGCTGGATACGGGTGGTTGTGATCGGTTGACGCGGGTCATTGCTCATGATTTTTACCCGCGCTTGTTGTGTTGCGTTGAGAGGCCCGATCCACCGTGCATCAAGGTGAGCGGTAGCTGAAGCACCGGCAGCAATCTGCGCACTGCCCTCGCTTGCGATACTCAGCCACGCTTGTGGATTAAGCTGCGGACGTAACTCAATCACGAGGTCATTGCTCAGATCAAGCGGAGGGTAGCTATTAGCATCAGAATCGCAGGCGATGGTTTGGACGCTATCAGTGAATTGGAGGCCAATAACTCCCATGTCATCGGTAATCACGTCAGCAACATCGCGGTAATGGAAGCGAATGACACCGTTTGGCTGGAGCAACGCTTGTACGCTCAATCTGCGTGTCGTGCCGTATAGTGGTACATTATCCCATGTCACCAATGTACCGGCACTCACCCGAGCAACGCTAATCTCGCCGCCGGCACTGCTGTCAAAATCAACGTGGAGCGGGGTAATTGCCGGTGCGTTGGTTTCAGCGAGCGGTAGACACGATGGGTTAAACGGAGTGCTAACACTGCTAAATGGAGCAAAGGCGAGAATGCCGTTGGCTCCCACGTACATAAAACGATGGAACTGACCGTCGAAGGAGAAATCAAAGCCGATATCAATCGCGTTGCTATTGTTGTCATCAAAGAGACTCAGTATCTGCCTACTCGCTGGCGGATCGATCCATCCGCCAGTCGGTCCATCAGGTTCATCACTCCGCCACACGCCATACGGTTCGTTATCGATGCGTAACGTATAACTGAGTGGAACATTGCCATCGTTGCGCAACGGTAGGTCAACGGTCACGGTTTGATTGAAATCAACCGTTGCTGTCACCAGATCGTTCAGCACCGTCAGTTTTGGCCGGAGCGGATTAAGGCTAAAGTTGAGCGTGACTGAACCACCGGTAGGCGGGGTAACACTTTGGCTTTGGGTGGTGAAGCCGCTAGTAGCAGCGGTGAGAGTCTGAGCCACGCCGCCGGGCACGACGAGGCTATAGGCGCCGGTTGCATTTGCTCTGACCATGGCGCCGAAGGCAGTGGTCACGGTGCCGGACAACGGCTGACCGGTTTCGCTATCAGTAATTGTGCCGCTGATGGTAGCATGGCTTGGTCGTGCCGGTACAATCATCGTCACCGGAATTGCTAATGGCGGATCGGTAAGATTGTTGGCGTAGATCAATATCCGTGCTGTATAGATACCCGGCCCAGCCACCTTGCGCGCATCGAGCGTAATAGGGATGGTTACATCACCACTACTGGCAAGACTAGCCGGTGTCGTATCAGACAGCACGAGCCAAGGTATGTTCACCCGCGCTGCGGCGACAGCAGCAAAAGCGTCAAGTCGTCCATGACCGTAGATATTGTTCGGGACAGTGTCGGGGCGGCAAGCGGCGTGTGTCGTTCCCATATAGTTGGGGTCATTCGTTATTGGCAAAGCATTTGCAGTGAGGAGGGTGTAGGTCGCATCGTAATTGCCAATCAACTGCGGGTTTGCCGACCAGAGCAAGGCCACTGCCCCGGCAACGTGCGGCGCAGCCATTGAGGTACCTGACATGCTAGAATAACCACCGGTTGCTACGGTCGATGTGATTTGAGCACCCGGTGCAACCAGATCAGGCTTCACCCGGCCATCAGTTGTCGGCCCAATCCGGCTAAAGACTGTCACACGGTCGTTGCGATCGGTTGCTCCCACCGCAACGACATCGGCGTAATCACCGGGCGAAGCAATAGAACTGCAACCGTAGTAATTACTATCTATATTACCTGCGGCAAAAACTACAAATATCCCGGCTGCGCGCCACGCGGCCGTATAGCCGATGTATACCGTATTGCCGCCGCTGTCGAATGACCACGAGTTATTCAAGATGTGGGGTCGCATACTCGGCCGCGGATTGTTGCCGTTCAGGTCGGTCGGCGCCAGCATCCATTGGGCAGCAGCGATGATGTCACTACTATTGCACGAACTCATGCTGCACGCCCGTGCTGCAATCCACCTTGCTCCCGGTGCAACCCCCATTGCCGGTTGGTCGGATGGATTGGCGACCATTGTTCCCATCACGTGGGTACCGTGACTGCCTGAGGCAACCGGTGCTAGTTGATTACCAACCGAATCAAACCAGTTGTAGTTGTGGTCAAATCCACTACCGCCAAGGTTGCCGCGGTATTGGTCAATCAGCGCCGTATGCGTGTACGCCACACCGCTATCAATGTTCGCTACTGTAATTCCGGCCCCGGTGACACCGAATTCACGCCAGACTCGATCGGCGCCGATTTGGGCGATATTCCAGCACACGTTGTTTGTGGTTGCGTAGCACGAAACGGTCGTTGTTGTTTCTGCCGGTGGCGTCATCTGCAACGTGTGATCGGCAGTGAGCATCGCAACGTCCGCATGAGCGGCGAGCGCATCAGCGAGTGCGGCATCTCCTTCAACCAATAAGGCATTTACGATCCAGAGCGGTGTGTAACGCACGCCAGCCGCATCAAGCATCGCCCGCACTGCGCGCTGGCTACGTTCGGCATGTTCAGTAAGTGTGCGATAGACATACTCGCCGCGTGCTGTCCAGTCGCGCATCAACAGGGCCGGGCCAAGATCAGGCCGGTCGGCAAAGAAGACGAGAAAGCGGGTGGGGCCGCGGTTAAGTTCTGCTTGTAAGTCGGGATCGACCCGTTCTTTCTGTTGCGGTAAGGGCACAGGGAGCGATGGCAGTGCAGCCATCCGAGCTGGGGCAATCGGTGGTGGAAAGCCAGCGTAGAGTAGCGGCGTAATCGGATTAGTGCCGTTGTTTGTAATCGTCAGATCAAGGGTGAGAGTACTACCGAGTTCGACGGTAGCGGCAAGGCTGGTAGGTGTGGCGCTAAGGGTGACCGGGTCGGCACGCACCGGTGCAGGAGGGGTAAGCGCCAGCAAGTTGGCAAGGCTCGTAATGATCAGCAGGATCAGCAGCAATCGGCGCTTCATAGGCGGTGATGATGATTATGATGTGACATATTAAGCAACAGTTGCTAATACATCATAGCATACTCGTCCTCCTGCAAGGGTTGCAGTTTTGTCATTGCACCGGCGCTTACGCTCGCACAACCACTAGAGCCTGTTATGTACGTTCGAGCATAACGGGAATGAACCGCTTCCGTATGAGTATCGCACTGGCCAGCACATGCACTCCGGCCAAGGGTTTTGGCAACCGCTCATCATCGCGTGCCAACCGGCGAACGCGCGCCATTCATGGACGAGCGCGGTACGCTGGGCCTGTCGAAGCGTCGTAACGACTTCGGCCTTCAATAGAGACGGTGGGCCACGGCGGCAGATCGGTGGGCAGCATGCGCGTTGGAGCGACGTTGCATTGCAACGTCGCTACGCCCGTGTGGACGCTCCAACGCCATCCATTCACAACCTCACGCAGCGAGTGGTCGCGCTGCGGGGCGTCTTCAGTTATAAAGGTCAGGTAGAGAGCGATGAAGGCTCACGCCGCGTGGATAGGGTTGGTGTGTCATGCTGAACGCATCACAGGTTCTAGTGATCCGTTGCGGTGCGCGGCAGCTCCGCGACTGCCTGCGATCTAGGTGGTGAAGGATATTCGGCAGCCCAAGCATCTTCGGGCAAAGGGCGCGGTAGCTCAGATACCGCCTATGATCTAAGTGACGTGGGATATTCGGGATTTTTAGGGCCGCGTGTCGTCGTTATTCGATGATCAAGGCCGATACCGTAGGGTTCGCCGGTACGTAGCGCACCGGAACGGTAGCGGCACGTTGAAAAACGGTCACCAATGATGGATCAATCAATTGTGCTTGCCGCAACCGTACTTCTGTACCGTCAGGCTGGCTGGTGACCAATTCCCACGCGATCACTCCCGGCTCGCCCTCAAAGGCGTTTTCGATCCAGCAATCGATCATGGGGGCGTCGGTGATGGCGGTTGCGGCCCGTAGTTGGCGGTGAAAGCTGTACCGGCGCCAGCCGGCAATGAGGCAAGCTGCGCCAATGCCAATCGTCATCAGGTTGATCGCGATGCTGGCCGGAATAGGAGCGAGGTGCGGTTGCAGCCAGATCAACGCCGCGATTGCGCCAACAATGAGACTGGCGCCAAGCGCGATCAGACCTGTGCCGCGGTCGAGCCGGCGCAACGCTTGTTGGGCGAGGTGAAATTGTTCGTGGCGTGAGATGATGGTGCGGCGGGGATGGGAGACAATCATAAAAGTGTTGGTGGTGACGGTTTGTTACGACGTTTCTCATATTGTATCGCGCACGCATTACCGTTAACATACCGTGCCCGCCACAAATCTGACGGGCACGGTGGCGACGCTAAAACAATCCAACGATATTCCCTTCTACATCAATATCAATCTGGTGGGCTGCCGGATGCGCGCCCAAGCCCGGCATGGTCACCGTCGTGCCGGCAATGGGTAAGATGAAACCGGCCCCGGCGCTGATTCGCACTTCGCGGATGGGGAAGGTGAAGCCTGCCGGCGCGCCGCGTAATTTTGGGTCGTGGCTGAGACTGAGATGGGTTTTGGCCATGCAGATTGGTAAGTCGCCGAAACCAGCGGTCGCAAAAGCGTCTAGTTGCGCGGCAGCGGTCTCGCTCAGCTCGATACTGGCAGCGCCGTAGACGCGGTGGGCGATCACTGCAATCTTCTCGGCCAACGGCATCTCCAGCGGATAGAGAAATTTCGGTTCGCGTGGGCCGGGCCGTTCGGCCACCTGCGCCACCAGCCGGGCCAGTTCGACGCCGCCGGCTCCACCTTCGGCGTAGACGTTGCTCACCGCCATGCCGGCAGCGCCGGCGGCAGCGGCAATCTGGGCCACGGCTTCGATCTCTGCTGGGGTGTCTTCGGGGTAGGCATTGAGGGCCACAATCACCGGTACCCCAAACTGGGCAATGTTGGTGATCTGGCGGCGCAAGTTGGCCCCGCCGGCCAATACGTCGTCGGGATTTTCTTGCAGCAACGCTTCCGGCAGTGGCTTGCCCGCCACAATCTCATATTTGCCGCTGTGCGCTTTGAGAGCACGGATGGTCGCTACTACGATTGCTGCATCGGGCCAGAGACCGCTTGCGCGACATTTGAGATGGAAGAACTTTTCGGCCCCGATGTCAGCGCCAAACCCGGCTTCAGTGACAACATACTCGGTGCAGCGCAGCGCAACCAGATCGGCCAGAATCGAGGAGTTACCCTGCGCGATGTTAGCAAACGGGCCGGCGTGGATCAGTGCCGGGGTGTTCTCGATGGTTTGCATCAGGTTGGGCTTGAGCGCCTCACGCATCAACACGGTCGCTGCGCCAGCGCCTTTAACATCTTCGGCAGTGACAGGTGTGCCGTCGCGGCGAAAGGCAACTACCATACGTCCGATCCGAGTGCGCAGATCACGCAGCGCCGCTTTAGCACCGGCACCGTTGACCATCGCCAAGATTGCCATCAGCTCACTGGCAACGCTAATGTCAAAACCGGTCTGGCGCGGAAAGCCGTTCTGCTTGCCGCCTAACCCGATCATGATCTGCCGTAAGAAGCGGTCATTCACATCAACGACTCGCCTGATCTCGATCCGGTCGGAATCGATGTCGAGCGGGTTGCCGTGGTACCAACTGTTATCCACGAGCGCTGCCAGTTGGTTGTGGGCTTGTGAGACGGCGTGAATGTCGCCGTTAAGGTGCAAAATGCTTTCGGCCAGCGGCACGATCTGGCTGTAGCCGCCACCGGCGCCGCCGCCTTTGATGCCAAATACGGGCCCTAGCGACGATTGGCGCAGAGTCACGGCGGCTCGCTTGCCGATCCGGTTGAGTGCCATCGCTAGCCCGATTGAGGTGGTGGTTTTGCCTTCGCCAAGCGGAGTTGGAGTAATGGCACTGACCAGAATGTAACGGCCGCGCGGGCGATCAGCATAGTCATCGAGAAAGGCGAGATCAATCTTGCCGCGGTAGCGGCCATACGGTTCGAGATACTCCGTGGGCAAACCGAGCCGTTCGGCAATAACGCCGATCGGTTCGAGCCGGGCTTCGGCAGCGATTTGGAGACTGGTTTTCATAAGGTTATTCCTCGTCGTATCCGCAAAAACGGAGCGCAGTGAGGGCAAAGACGCGGGTTGCAGCTTGCAAATCGGCAATGGTGACCGATTCGTTGGGCCGGTGCGCGTCGCGCACATCACCCGGCCCGTACAAGACGGTGGGGATGCCGGCGACATTCACCAGTAGCCGCATATCGGCGCCGTAGGTCATACCTTCGAAGACGGGCGGCGCGCCGCGCACGGCCTGATCGCAGCCCGCCAAGGTCTGCACAATCGGCGCGTCGAGCGGGGTGCTGGCCGGATCAAACCGTCCGCCCCACCATTCCAGCGTTGGCGGATGATCGCGCAGCCACGGGTCTTGAGTAGCAGCAGCGGCAATCGTCTGCTCAAGTTCGGCGCGAGCGGCGGCGGGGTCTTCACCGATCCCAATCCCGTAGCGGCCTTCAGCCACGAGCTGTTCGGCTTCGGATGAAGCCCACTCGCCGGCCCGCACGATCCCAATGCAGATCGCATTGGGGGTACGGTAGCGGGCAAACAGACCGCTAGGGTCGGCGGCCCGCAGCCGTTCGTTGCGGCGGCGTTCGAGGTCGAGGAGGGCTTGGTGGAGCGGCGCAAACTTCTCGATCGCGCTTACCCCCTCTTCGCGCACGCAGCCGTGGGCCGCCGCGCCATAGACGGTCAGGCGGAAGTTGTGCGCGCCGGCTTGGGCCGGCGCGACTTTGAGTTCGGTTGGTTCGGCGACGATCGCGGCATCGGCGGTATGGCCGCGCATAATGGCTGCCAAGGTGCCCAAGCCGCCGTCTTCTTCGCCGATCACACTCTGGATCAACAACCGTCCGCGTAGGCGTACCCCAGCGGCGGCAATCGCGCGCGCGGCAAAGATGGCGCAGCACAAGCCGCCTTTCATATCTAGCGTGCCGCGCCCATAGACTCGCCCATCGATGATGGTCGCTTGCCACGGGTCGCTGCCCCAGCGGCGATGATCGCCGGCTGGCACCACATCAACATGCCCGTTAAAGATCAGGCTGCGCCCACCGCGGTCATCGCCAAGCGTCCCCACCACCCCCAATGCCTGCTCGCGCGGCACTTCCCAACTACAGGCGGGGTGCGCGTACAACTGCGGCAAATCGATCTCCCAGCGATCGACGGCCATCCCTTGTCTGGCCAGCAGCGCAGCGACGTATTCCTGCGCTTCGTTTTCGGCGGCAGTACCGTCAAGGCTAGGGATGCCGACCAGCGCGGTCAGCGCCTCTAGCAAGCCAGCGTCGTCGATGGCAGCGAGCACTCGTTGCTCGGTTGGATGAAGGTCGCGCATACTAGTTTGTTTATCCTCCCCACGTCAAACGCAGAACGCGCAGCCAATTCTCGTAAGCCAGCTTGCGCAGTTCGGCTGGCGTAAACCCGGCCTCGGCCAGCGCCTGCAAGAGGCGGGGCAGACCGCCCACATCGCCGATGGCTGCCGGCATCAGTGCGCCATCAAAGTCAGAGCCGAAACCGACGTGATCAATGCCCAATCGTTCGACCAAATACTGGATATGCTGCACCATCACCGCCAGCGGCATATTGGCATCGCGCTGCCCGTCGGGGCGTAAGAAGGTGACGGCGAAGTTCAGCCCGACCATCCCACCCGATTCGCGGATCGCCGCGAGCTGCTGGTTGGTCAGATTGCGGCTGCTCGGGCAGATCGCATGCGCGTTGGAGTGGGTCGCCACGAGCGGCGCGTCGCTCAGGCGGGCCACATCCCAAAAGCCGGCTTCGTTGAGGTGCGAAAGATCGATCATGATGCGCAGTCGGTTGCACGCTTTCACCAACGCCTTGCCAGCCTCGGTTAGGCCGGGGCCAATATCGGGCGAGGCGGGAAAGGCGAACGGCACGCCGTAGCCAAAGATATTAGGCCGGCTCCAGACCGGGCCAAGCGAGCGTAGGCCAGCTTGGTAGAGCACCTCAAGCTCATCGAGATCGGGGCCGATCGCCTCAGCGCCTTCGATGTGAAAGATGGCAGCAATGACATTGTTGGCGAGACAATCGGCAATCTCGCCAGCCGTGCGGCAGACGCGCAACTGGCCTTGCGATTCGGCTTCGACGCGAAACAAACGCGCCGCCATCGCTAAGGTCGTGCGCAGGGCATAACCGTGATCGAGCGCCGGCGGCAACGGCAGGTGGTAGGGTGGTTCGGGCAGTGGTGTAGCCTGCGGTTTGGGAGCAGGCGGCGGCGGCACGTAGATTGCAAAGAACCCGCCGCCAAACCCGCCGGCGCGGGCGCGGGGCAGATCAAGATGGCCGTGCGGGCTGGCAGTAAAGAAGTCACGCTCTTTACCCGGTTCAGGCCGATACAGGTCGAGCACCACATCGTTGTGCCCGTCAAAGACTGGTGGCCACACAGAGGTTGTCATCATGTTTTCCTTGATGTTTCCTCATCTCGCTTACAGAGAGAAAGAGTTGGGGAACAGACGTCAATGCGCCTCGTGAGTCATTGCGGGGGGATGAGGTCAGCCAGCGGAGCTAGTTGACCCGCCCCCGCAGCGATCTCCCGCGATCGCGGGAGGGATCGGTCGCTACAGCCGCACCGTCGGTGGAGTGGGAGCAATCTCCCGCGACCGCAGGAGGGACATCTTTTACGCATCGTGTGTTCCCCACCGGTTAGGGTGCGCCGCCGGTGGGCAGCGAAGCCCCCCGCTTTTGCACGCAAGCGTCCAGCGTTCGTTCGCGCCTGCGCGGGAGATTGCTACGAGAGCTTCGCCCCCTTCAATGACGAGATTTCACCTACTCCAACCACCCCCGAATCTGATCAGCAGCGCGCCAGCCCTCTTCGATGGCTAGATGCACTCGACCCTGCCCGGCTACCATATCACCCGCCACAACAATCCGATCCATTGTCGTCAACGGGGTAGCGGTGTCTGGCAAAGCGTAGCGCCAGCGTTGTACATTGATCCACAGCGGCGCACCTAAGTCGCCGGCGAGAACCCGGATCGCCGCCAACGCCTCGTTGATTGGCGGCGGTAACGGATCGGCGGGGGCGAAGGTCCCTTTCTGCAACGTGTCCCAGTGGGTGGTTGCCCACCCGTCGCTCATCTGCGCGATCAATAAGCCGACCTCATCTGGAGCCCGGCCCGGCTTATCGTGTTCGCAAGCCAGCCAACTGATTGGGTGTTGGCGATCGATATTGACCAGCGCATACCAAGGCACGTTAGGGCGGTGGGGGAAGGCGGCAGTGATACTGATCGAGCGGCGGTATTGGACGGAATGGAGCGCTGCGATCAGGGCGGCACTCGCCGGCGCGAGATCGCCGGCGGCGAGGATCGCAGCACTCTGCGGGGCGGGTCCAGTGAGCAGCACGGCGTCAAAGCGGCCCAGATCGCTTCCATCAGCAGCAGTGAGACGGTAGCGGTCGCCGGTGGCATACATGCTCGCAACGGTGGTCTCTAGCCGCACATCGAGGCCGTTGGCGAGATACTTAGCCAAGCGCGTGATACCGGCGGGCCACGTCCACTTTTGCTCATTTCCATACGCAAGATCGCCGGGGCCGATCTGGTTGGCGGCGGTAAACGTCCATACCGGGCGCTGGATTTGCACCGCATCGCCGGTGGCGGCAATGAGGTCTTGCAGAGCAGCCGAAGGCGCTTTCACATATTGCGCGCCGTGGTCGAAACAACAATCGCCAATGCGGCGGGTGGCGGCGCGCCCGCCCACACCACGACTCTTTTCAAACACCACCGTGGCGATGCCAGCGGCTTGCAGTGCGCAAGCGGCGGCCAACCCGGCCATCCCAGCACCAACAACAGCAACCGTTTTCATCAACCAGCCTCATTCTTCGAGCAGGGCTTGCAAATCGGCCCGATCATCGTCATCATACGGGCCAACTACCGCCAGCCACTGTTGCTGATCTCCCAACAAGCGGTGCGCAGCGCGCTGCAAGTCGGCAAGGGTGAGCGCATCTATCTCGGCCACGATCTGCTCAACTGGTTGCACTGTCTGGTGGCGAAGCAAGCTGGCGGCGTTACGTGACGCTACCGACCATGTGTCTTCCAACGAGAGCAGCAAACTGCCTTTCAGTTGCTCTTTCACCGTTGCCAGTTCTTGCGTCGTCGGGCCGTACTCGGCCAAATCGCGTACAATCTGGCGCGTCATCGCCACCGCATCGCGTAAGGCCTCCGGTTCCACCCCGGCGTAGATCACCCACATGCCGGTATCGGCAAACTCGTTATGGTACGAGCCGATATTGTAACTGAGACCGTGCTCTTCGCGGATGGTCTGGAACAGGCGCGACGACATACCGCCGCCGAGCAGGGCATCAAGCGCCTGCACTGCTCGCCGGTCGGGGTCGTGGTATGAGACGCCGGGCAGACCAAGACAGACATTGCCCTGCTCAATATCGCGTGGCAAGAGGCTCAGCCGTTGTTCTCGCGGCAACGCCGGCGCCGCAACTGCGACGGGACGCTGGCCGGTAGGCAGATCAGCAAAGGCGCGCTCGATTGCAGGGATCGCTTGGTCGGCGCTGATCTTGCCGGCGACCGACACCACCAGATTGCCGGCATGGTAGCCTCGCCGGAAAAAGTGCAACAGCTCGGTGCGCGATATGGCGCTCACGGTGGCAATGTTGCCAGCGATGTCACGCCCAAATGGGTGATCGCCCCACATCGTCTGCTGCAACAACACATGTACGACTTCGGTGGGGTTGTCTTGAATCCCGCGAATCTCTTCGATAATCACCCGCCGCTCTTTTTCCAATTCAGTTGCGTCAAACAGCGGGCGTTGCAGCATCTCGCTTAACACGTGCAATGCGCGATCGAAATGGATCGCAGCAACTTTAGCGTAGAAGACGGTCGTTTCATAACCGGTTGAGGCGTTAAGATAGCCACCGACCCCCTCAATCGCCAGCGAAATAGCATGGGCTGTCGGGTACGCGCCGGCGCCTTTAAAGAGCATATGCTCGATAAAATGAGCAGCGCCGGCCACTTCTGCCGGCTCATAGCGAGCGCCAATATCAATGAAACAACCGATCGCCACCGAATGGGTGTGCGGCAACTCTTCGATCAAGATGCGAATTCCATTGCGGGTTGTGTGTAAGTATGGCATCGTATGATTCTAAGGTGCTAGACAACGGAAACAACTACAGTTCGCGCCGCCAGAACTCTAAGCGCGAGGCCGGCTGGCCATGCGATGCTGGAATGTCCATCCGTTCGATCACATAACTGCGCGCGCCGTCAGGGAACATCTGTCGGATGCGTAGCCGTTGCCGTCCGGCTCGCGGGTCAGGCAGCAGTTCAATCGAGGTTGGCGCTGCGCGTTCGATCATGCGCAGCAGATGGGCGTAGGTCTTGCCGACTAACTCACGGGGATGGCGGCCAATGATTTGATTGGCGAAGACGGTATTAGCAGCAGCGAGCCGTTCGCTCTCGTCGAGCAAGGCCACGCCTTCGGGGAGACTATCAAACACGACCCGCAACAAATCACGTGAGCGTTGCAGTTGATTCGTGCGTTCGGCAATCAGCTCTTCGAGGAGCTGTGTCTGTTCGCGTAAGCGGGCGACGAGTTGTAACGTGGCGCAGACCGTCGCGGTCTGGCGGGCAAACAATTCCAACAGGTTCCAATCAAGGCCGGATGAAGTGGCTTGCGGGCCGACATAACCGAGCGCCAACCCGCCGATCGATGCGCCGTCGTGGATCAAAGGCAGGGCAATGCAGGTCAGCTCGTCGGTGAGCGCCATCGTCACCACGCTCTGGCTATCAGCCGTCAATTGGGCTGCGCCGCCAGCAGCGGCGACCGGCGCTTCAAGCGAGAGGTTGGTAGGTGCGATCCAAGCCGGTTGGCTCTGGGGCGAGGGGCGCACGAAGAGCAAGCCCCAACGAGCAGCAAAGGTTTCGGTCGCGATGGTATGGCACTGCGCCGCCACATCGCCCAAGGTATGGCTGGCCGTAAACGTCTGGCCGAAGTTGAGCAAGGTCAAAATATGTTGTTGGCGGAGGCGACTTTGCTGATGGAGCCGCGCCGCGCCAATGGCGACGCCGAGCTGGGTGGCCACGCTCTCGATCAAGATCAGATCACTGCTACTAAAGGCGTGAGTGGCGAGCCGATAGACGATCAGCACCCCGATCGTTGCCGTTGATTGCCGGATCGGCGTCGCGATCAGACTGCCGCCGGCCTGCAATTCGCGGAGCTGGAAGCGACGAATATCGTTGGCGAGATCGAGCAAGACCACACTGCTGCCGTGGCGCAAGGCCCAACCGGCACTGCCCTGCGTGATCAGTTCGGCGGCCCGTTCAGGCGGCAACAGCCGTGGCGCGCCAAGCGCCGCCGTCAGCGCATAGGCCGGTTGCTGATCGGGGCCAAGCAGCACGACAGTCGCTTCATCGGCGGGTAGATTGATCGTGACCGACTGTAACGCCTGCTGCGCTAGCGCCATCGGTTCGAGGTCGTCGCGAAACTCGATCCCTAGCCGCGCCAACAACGATGTTTGCCGGATCAGTTCCTCAGCTATCGCGTGGACGGCCAAAGGCGGGCCGGCGGGGTGCAACTGGCGGCGCAGTTGGGCGTTGGCGCTGCGCAACTCGCGCACGTGCGCCACCAGTTCGGCGACAGTCAGAGCAGCAAGATCTTCGGTGTCCGGCATAGTCATTCCCGGCAGTATTGCGGCGATCAAGGATCTAGTATACCACGATACTAGCCAGAGATGCCGCCGGACGATGGTTAGCGGATATTCGCCACTTCAACCCCGTTTTGCGCCATGTGGTGCAAGAACAAGACGTGGTGCAAATCGCCGTCGTGGGCATAGATGCCAAGCTCGCGTGCCACTGTCACCGGGGTGTCGAAGGTGTCAACCGCGTTGGCGGCTACAATGACCCGCCGTTTGAGATTGAAAGCGTTGGCTTCGAGCCGCAGATGCATTGCGGCGGTGTAGACGCATAGATCGGTGCAATCGCCAACCAGCACAAAGGTGTCGAGCTGTGGATGCTCGGCCAGCCATGCGCCGAAGCGGGTGCCAAGGTGCGAGCTGAGCGAGTTCTTTTCAATTACCACAATCTGATTGGCAAATGGCAACTCAGCCAGCTCGCGAATCGTCTGGCTTTCGGCAGTGCCGGCTACACAGTGCGGCGGGTAGGCGGCGAACTCTGGCGTCGCCGGATCGTGGGTGTCTTGGGTTAACACAAAAGCGCGCACCCCTAGCTCGTAGGCGCGGTTGAACAGCATGACCACTGGCTCGACTAGCGCGCCGACTCGTGGCCCGGCCAGCGGCCCCTCTTTGCAGAAGCCGTTGATCATGTCGATCGAACAGAGTGCAACCCGTTCCGGCGCATCGCCAATGATCGTCGCGAGATCAACTTCCGGCAAGGTGTTATACCACTGCTCGAGATAGGTCAGAAATGGTGCGCTGCGCGTAGCCAAATCGTGGATTGCGGGCATCACTGGCCTCCTTTCTTTGGTGTAAAACTGACACTATTTTACCACGAACTGGCGTGTGCGTCAAGCGAAGATCGGCTGGGCAGCCTGTGCTTCATCGCAATCATGGGCTGACGGGATGGTGTATCACAGCAATCGTCCGTCTGGCAATCTTGAGCGAGCCGCTGATGTTCTAACGCTATGCTATTTGTTTTCTACCTTGATACAAGTCAAATAACCTATCCTGATGATGTATTGGCGAGTTGTCTGATAATAAAGTGATAACGCTCCAATGCGGCAGATTCTTCACCAATTCCAATGAAGTTTCAAGTATAATGGGATTGGCTCTTACTGTGCGCAAAATCAGATCGACAGCGCCGCGGTATGGGTTTGGCAGCCGAGAGATGGTACGCTGATTCAGCTTAGGCGAGGAGGAATAGACATGGTGCGCGAACGCTATATTCGCCAGATCAGCGCCTTGCGTGAAGATCTGCTGCGAATGTTCAGTATGGTCGAGCAGCAATTGTTACGCGCTATTCATTGCCTTGAAACATGGGATACCGTTGCTGCGGCGCAGATTATTCACGATGATCAGCAGATCGATGAAGCGTGGCGGACATTGGAAGAGAGTGTGATCCACGTATTGGCTACCCAGCAGCCGGTAGTGGCGTCTGACCTGCGTTTGACCAGCGTGGTGACAGCAATTGCCGGCGAGTTGGAGCGGATTGGCGATTATGCCAACAGCATTGCCAAGCGGGTGCGGCGCGCGTCGCGCCGTGTAGCTTTTGTCGCGCCGCCGCCCCAGATTCACGAGATGGCCCAACTGGCGTTGCAGATGGTTAATACCAGCCTCGAAGCGTTTTTGCGCCAAGATGCCGAATTGGCTCGTTCACTGACCACTCACGATGAGCGAGTGGATGAGCTAGAAGATGCCTTGCGCGCCCTGATCATCGCCGATGCCCGTCAAGACCCTGACCGGTTTGAAGCGGCGATCGATCTGCTGGATATGGTGCATGCCCTCGAGCGCACTGCCGATCGCGCCACCAATATCGGCGAACGGGTGATCTATTTGGTGACAAGTAGCCAGACGACGCTGAACTAGGCCTATCCGCTGCGGCTGGCAGGGATACATCATGATACGTCCTACCGGTACAAACCTTGTGCTGCTCCCGCCATCGTTCCGTGCTAGCCATCTCTCCGCCTGGCGAGTGTCTCGGCTCTATGCGCGCTTACCACTTATTATGATATAGTATACGTTGTGAAACGACTCAGCGCCGGCGCTGTTGCTAGAGGCTGCCGGCGCTTGTTTATGGGATATTTTAGCTAGGAACGCGCTGCGGTGTTCCCTTTCTAGAAGATCTGACGAGGCGGATGTGACGCGACCAACCTATCTCCAAGCTCTAGCCGAACGGGTGTTGATCTACGACGGCGCAATGGGTACCTCGATCGATACCTTTGATCTGACCGCCGAGGATTACGGCGGCGAGGCAACCTTTGGCTGTCGCGATTATCTGGTAATCACCCGTCCCGATGTGATTGAAGCGATTCATACCTCATTTCTCGAGGCCGGTTGCGATGTGATCGAGACCAATACCTTTCAAAGCACTCGCCTCCGTCTTGCCGAATGGGGATTGGGTGATCGCACGATTGAGATCAACCGTGCCGCCGCAGCGCTAGCGCGCCGGGTCGCTGATCGCTTCGCCGAACGTGATGGCCGCCCGCGCTACGTCGCCGGTTCGATGGGGCCGACCGGCAAGCTGCCCTCGTCAGATGATCCTGAGCTGAGCAATATTACCTTTGCCGAGTTGTCAGACATGTTTCGCGAGCAAGCGATTGGCTTGATCGAGGGTGGCGTTGATCTGTTGTTGGTTGAGACGAGTGTTGACATTCTTGAAGTCAAGGCTGCGCTCGACGGCATCCGCCGGGCTAAGCTCGATCTCAACCGGCCCGATATTGCGGTGCAGGCGCAGGTCTTTCTCGATCTGTCTGGGCGTATGCTACTGGGTACCGATGTGCCCGCGCTGATCGCCACCCTCGAAGCGATGCCGGTTGATGTGATCGGTCTCAATTGTGGCACCGGCCCCGAACATATGCGGGCGGCGATCGAGTATCTGACTGCCCATTCGCGTAAGCCGATTTCGTGCATCCCCAACGCCGGCTTGCCGCTTGAGGTGGAGGGACGCACAGTTTATCCGATGGAGCCGGAGCCGTTTGCCGAGACGCTAAGCGAGTTTGTGCTCGATTACGGTGTCTCGGTCGTTGGCGGCTGTTGTGGTACCCGCCCCGCTCATATTGCCCGTTTGCGCCAGATCTTGGGTGATGTGCCTCGACCCAAACCGCGGCAGGTGGAATATATTCCCAGCGTCAGTTCAGGCATTCGCGCCGCGGCGCTGCGCCAAGATGCTACCCTCACTATGATCGGCGAGCGGTTGAATACGCTCGGTTCGCGGAAGGTGAAGCGGCTGCTGCTGCGCGACAACTACGATGGCGCGCTTGAAGTGGCCCGCGAGCAGGTCGAGAGCGGCGCGCATATGCTCGATGTCTGTGTGGCGATGACCGAGCGCACTGACGAAAAAGAGCAGATGACGCGCCTGATCAAAAAGCTGACCCTCAATATCGAGTTGCCATTAGTGATTGATACAACTGAAGCTGATGTGCTTGAGGCGGCGTTGTCAATCTATCCCGGTCGCGCTCTGATCAATTCGGTCTCGCTTGAGGGTGGACGAGGCGCGAAGATTGATAAGGTGTTGCCGTTGGCGGCGCGCTACGGTGCAGCAGTGATTGCAATGACCATCGACGAGGAGGGCATGGCTCACACTGCCGAGCACAAAGTAGCCATCGCCGAGCGGATCGCCCAAATTGCCCGCGATGAGTATGGTTTGCCCGCCGAAGCGCTCGTCTTCGATGTGTTGACCTTCCCGATTACGACCGGTCAAGAAGAGCTGCGCCGCTCGGCGATCGAGACGCTCGAAGGAATTCGGCTCGTCAAACAACGAATTCCCGGCTGTTTTACCACGCTTGGCGTGAGCAATCTCAGCTTTGGTGTGGCCCCGCATGCCCGCGCTGCGCTCAATTCGGTCTTCCTCTACCACGCTGTGGCCGCCGGTCTTGATACCGCGATTATTAACCCGGCCCACGTGACTCCTTATGCTGAAATCGATCCTGAACAACGCGAGCTGTGCGAAGACCTGATCTTTGCCCGTCGCGAAGATGCGCTGGCCCGCTTTATCGCCTATTTTGAACAGCATGCTGCCAGCAGCGACAACGAGCGCGAAGACCCCACTGCCGGTATGACGGTCGATCAGCGGTTGCATTGGAAAATTCTGCACCGCAAGAAAGAGGGGATCGAGGACGATATTGATCAAGCAGTTGATGAGCGCTTGCAAGCGCTTGGCTTGCACCTCAGCGATCCGGCGGCGGCGGCGCGTGATGAACAGG
This sequence comes from uncultured Chloroflexus sp., assembly GCF_937951745.1. Taxonomy (GTDB): domain Bacteria; phylum Chloroflexota; class Chloroflexia; order Chloroflexales; family Chloroflexaceae; genus Chloroflexus. Next base: position 7,860 of record NZ_CALFBQ010000049.1, on the reverse strand, counting down.
GTGCGTCGCCACAGGGTCGGGCGGCGATTGAGGTGCTGAATAACGTGCTGTTGCCGGCGATGAAAGAGGTTGGCGATCTGTTTGGCGCCGGCCAACTGATCTTGCCCTTTGTTTTGCAGAGCGCCGAAGCGATGAAGAAGGCGGTCGCCCGGCTCGAAAACTACCTTGACCGCATTGAAGGTTCGAGCAAGGCGAAGGTGGTGCTGGCAACGGTGTACGGCGATGTGCATGATATCGGTAAGAATCTGGTCAATACCATCCTCTCCAACAACGGCTACACCGTCTACGATCTCGGTAAGCAGGTACCGATTAATACCATCATTGAGAAGGCGCTGGAAGTGCAAGCCGATGCGATCGGTCTCTCGGCGCTGCTGGTCAGTACAAGCAAGCAGATGCCGCTCTGTGTGCAAGAGTTGTATCGGCGCGGACTCAATATTCCGGTGCTGGTCGGCGGTGCCGCGATCAATCGCCAATACGGCCAGCGCATCACCTTTGTCGATGAGGAAGAACCGTACCCCGCCGGCGTCTTTTACTGCAAAGATGCCTTTGAGGGGCTAGAGACCATGGATCGGCTGAGCGATCCGGCTATCCGCGAGCAGTTTATCGAGCAGACGATCCGCGAAGCGGCGAATGTGCTGCATCGGCGCGTAACCGGGCGGGTGGCCTTGGATGAACTCGGTGTAGCGTCGCAGGCCACTGCTGCCGGTGTGCGTTCGGCGGTGCGCACCGATGTGCCGGTGCCGGTGCCGCCTTTCTGGGGATGGCGGGCTACTAGCCGTATCCGCTTGAGCGATGTCCTCGAATGTCTTGATCGCAACAGTCTCTACCGGCTGCAATGGGGGGCCAAGAATGCCAAAGGCGCTGAGTGGGAGCAACTGCGGGCCGAGTTTGATCAGAAGGTGCGCCAATTGCTGGCTGAGGCTGAGCGTGACGGCTGGTTGCAGCCGAAAGTGATCTACGGCTACTTTCCGGTGCAGAGCGATGGTCTAGAATTGATCGTCTATGATCCGGCTAACCGCTCGCGCGAACTCACTCGCTTTGTCTTCCCGCGCCAGCCGGCCCGCGAGCGCCTCTGCATTAGTGACTACTTCCGCAGCGTCGAAAGCGGTGAATATGATGTCGCCGCGTTCCAGATTGTTACGATGGGTAGCGCGGTTGATGAACTGGTTGATGAATTGCAACGGCGCGGCGACTACAGCCGCAGCTACTACATTCACGGCCTCGGCGTCAGTTTAGCCGAGGCGCTGGCCGAATACACTAACCGTATCATCCGGCAAGGGCTGGGCCTCGATGAACGGCGGGGTAAGCGGTATTCGTGGGGCTACCCCGCCTGCCCCGATCTCGCCGAACATGCCAAGCTCTGGCAGATTTTGCCCGGTGAAGAGATTGGGGTTACGTTAACCGAAGCCTTCCAACTCGTGCCTGAACAAAGTACCGCCGCGATCGTGGTGCATCATCCCGAAGCAAAGTATTTCAGCATCGGCAGCACCATCGAACGCGCCGAAACCGATACCCAATCCACACCGTAGGGGCCTAGTATGCTGTGCCCTTAACCATTTCGTACACCGCAGCAATCCAACCGTAGGGGCCCAGCAGGCTGTGCCCCTATGGTATCCCCAATGTGACAATCTATTCACTTTGCTCGCCCATTTTAGTCCTATCTACATATATAGCCCAAAAGTCATGTAGATCATCTCCAGCCAATCATCTACCCTGCGAAATGAATGAAATTTCATCTCAGCACCGTTACACAAGGGTAGAAAATGAACAATCTATCATCTCCGGTGCACTGGCTGATCCTCCTCGGCCTCCTTCTCTTCTGGACAGCAACACCGGTTCGTGCTGCCGGTGTAGTTGGCAACGGCACGCCGGCGAGTTGCACCGAAGCTGCACTCCGCGCCGCTGTTGCCAATGGCGGACGGGTCACCTTCAACTGTGGTCCTCAACCCGTGACGATTACCCTCTCGAGTCAATTGGAAGTGCGCCAGAATACTGAGATCGACGGCGGTGGCCCGCAGCAGGGCGGGCGGGTGACGCTGAGCGGTGGCGGACGCACCCGCATTATTTGGCTCTACGACACGACTCTGACTATCCGTAATCTTACGTTGGTTGACGGGCGAAGCGTCGAAGGTGGCGCAATCCGTTCCGCCGGCCTCAACGCGCAGGTCTTCATCTACAACAGTATTTTCCGCAACAACGATAGCACGGCTGGAACTGATGAAGAAGGCGGCGGGGCTATCTCGATGCATTTTGGTAAGCTTCACATCGAAGACAGCCTTTTTGAGAACAACCGCGGCATCAATGGCGGAGCCATCTACAATCTGCGCTGTCCGATCACCGTATTGCGTTCGACCTTCCGTAACAACGATAGTTCACGTGGCGGTGTGGTGGCCAATTTCGGGTTTGGCGGTGCGATCTACAACGATGGCGCTGGCCAATCAGGTGTTGGCGGCCAGATTGTGATCCGTGATAGCATTTTTATCGGCAACAAGGCGCGTAATTTTGGCGGTGCGGTCTATTCGTACCTGTACCATCCCGACCGTTCTGAAATCGAGCGCAGCTTCTTCGCCGATAATGTCGTTTACCTTAGCAGTAACAATCGAGCCAGCGGCGGCGCGTTGATGCATCACAATGGCCCTCTTACGCTGCGCGACTCGACGTTTGTTAATAACCGTTCTGAAGATAACGGTGGTGCGATTCTGATCGCGCAGACGACCTTCTATGCCGGCTGGAATCGCTCCATCCTCGCTAATCTCACCGTAGTGGGCAATCGCGCTGATGCGCCAACCGCCGATCAAGGCAACGGCGGCGGTCTCTATTTTAACGGTGGGCAAGCGACCCTAATTAATGTCACTGTTGCGCACAACTACGCCGACCGGCTCGGCGGCGGTATCTACAATACGTCCAGTAATAGCGCTGACGTCGAGTTGCGCAATGTGATTATCGCCAGTAATCAACTCGGTAGCTCCCACGACTCAATGCAGTGTTTCGGTACGTTTCGCGGCAGCCGTAACCTGCAAAGTCCTGAAGGTCGCACCTGCATAAGCGGTATCACTAAGACAGATCCACGGCTTGAAACCGCCGTAGCGTACCATGGTGGCTCGTTACCGACCCTTGCCCTTCTCGCTGGTAGTCCGGCGATTGACGCGGGCGCTGATTGCCCGCCGCTCGATCAACGGGGTGCAGCGCGGGTGGGCGCGTGCGATCTCGGTGCGTTTGAGTATGGTGGCTCTGCGCCGGCTGGCCAGCTTGATCCACCCACGCTGATCGGACTGGCCAGCCATAACGGCGGGCCGTTGGTGCAGTTGTCGTTCGCTCCGGTGGCCGGTGCAGTGCGGTACGAAGTTGAAGCGCGACGCGACGATGGCGCAACATGGGTGCTCCCAGTTACCGATAACCGCATCCTGCTCGATCAGGGCCGTTATACCATTCGTCTCCGTGCTTGTAGCGAAATCGTATGCAGCGCGTTTGGCAATGGCCTAAGCGTGGAGGTGACACAAGCACCGGTCAAACTATTCGTTCCCTTCGTCAGACGGTAAGAGATGTAAGTCGGCAAAGTCAACCACCTGATTGCGCCCACTGTGTTTGGCTGCGTAGAGTGCTGTGTCGGCGTGTTGAATGATCAGATGCGCATTTTGGTCATTTGACTCACACACCACGAATCCGATCGAGATGGTGACCGGCCCAAGTAGTCGACCGGCAAAGGAGATCTGCCGCCGCTGCACCGTCTCTCGGAGAAGTTGCAAGCGCGTTTGGGCAGTTGCGCGATTGACACCCGGCAGAATCAAAACAAACTCTTCGCCGCCATAGCGACAAGCGAGATCACTCTGGCGCAAATGCTCGCGAAAGATAATTGCTAGTTCGCGCAAGAGGGTATCGCCGGCGTCGTGGCCATACTGGTCGTTGAATTGCTTGAAGTGGTCAATATCAATCATCGCCACCGCGAGCGGCGTTTGCTCGCGCTGCGCGCGGTGAAGTTCGCGCGGCAGGCTTGACTCAAGATAGCGCCGGTTGTATAGGCCAGTTAATGAATCAATGATTGCCTGTTCGCGCAATGTCGCCCGTAACTCCAGATTAGAGAGCGCCAACTTCAGCGTGTCGCCGGTCATCACGATCAACTCGCTGCGCGGTAATTCAGTGCCGGCAATGTGGAGCAGGCCGTAGATTTCTCCCTGCACGACGAGCGGGACGCAACACGTGCAATCGTCAGGATCTGCACGGATATGAGCGCAGCGCATACCTTCACCAGCGCAGGTACGGTGGATCAAGCCACGCCGCAAGGCCCAGCATTGGTCAATGCTCATCGAAGTTGGGGCAGTTGTAGTGGCGCTCCAAGCGGCCAATAGGTTCAGATTGGCCGTCCCCGGTTGCCGCACCATCAGATAGCCGCTCTGGCGTGGGAAGATCCGTTGCAAGCTGAAGGCAATGACTTCGGCAGCCTCATTGGTGGTTTGGCAGACTTGCAAGAGGTCGTGCAATTCGTTAACCATCAGGATCTCGGCGGCTTGCCGGCGCGCTTCAATCATGGCTTCCTCAAGCCGCTGATTGGTTTTCATCAACAGCATCTCAAAATGGCGTCGCTCGCTGATGTCGCGGTTGACAGCGACAATACCGGTTGGTGTGCCTTGCTCATCACGGATGAACACCACGATCGAGTGAATGGGGATGTACTTGCCATCGCGGCGCCGTTGCTCAACTTCGCCCTCCCAGTGGCCAGTTTCGCGTAAGATGGCGGATGCTTCATCGCTTGTCGTATCGCTGAAACGAGTCTCGAAGAAGGTTTCCAGCCGCTTGCCGATCACCTCTTCCTCTGTCCAACCGTAGATCTGTTCAGCGCCGCGATTCCAACTCACGACGACATAGTTGAGATCGGTGGCAATAACTGCATCAGCGATCTGATCCAACAATTCGGCCTGCTGGCGAATGCGATGATTAAGCTGATAATGGTGGTGAATATCGCGCCAAACAGCCACAAAACCGTCATTGAGCTTGCCGGCATGCACCTCGACATAGCGTTGTTCACCAGACGGCTTGGGGATGGTAGTTGTCCGGCGCACTGGCACGCCGGTCTCGATCAACCGGCGTAAATCGGCGAAGGTGCCATCATTCAGGTAATGCGGAAAGAGATCAAGCAACCGTTGGTTCAGTAATTGCTCGCGGCGGTACCCGGTTACGCTACACATCGTTGCGTTAACCGCCGTGATCCGCGCATCGACGATCTGACCACGCAGATTGCGCACTGCTTCGTAGATGCCCAATGGGTCGGGAATTGCTGCGACGGCGGCTTTGAGTACGCTGTCGTCAGTAGATGCAGGCGGCGTTGTCGTTATAACCACGGCCAAGGTGCCAAGCTTCGGGTGCTGGAACGGTTGTACATAATAGCTGTCGGCGCCGATTGTAACCGTATACGCCTCGCCATTGAACGCGCGTTGGTATGCGTCTTGCCAGTGTGCTCTGCGTTCAGCCGCCGACTCAGGGGGAAGTGCTGATGCGCCTAGGTGAAGTGAGGATGCAATGCCTGCTGGTGGGCGAGAGCGGAAGGTGGCATTGGCGTATACGAGTTGATAATTGCGATCAACAGCCCAGATGCAAAGAGGTATCTGATCGAAAATGGCTTTCAGGGCAGCATCGTCACATCCTAGCCAGTGCGACTCTGGCAAATCTGATGATGTTGTTGCGGGTGCCATCGCACTTCTCCCGATCGATGATCGGTTTTTCTGTAGTATAGCCTATGATCTTCGCAAAAAACGAGAGATATGGTTGCCTTTTGATAAGCATGGGGTTACGCTTTATTGGTAGTAGGTGTCTTGTTGATCGGGCAACAGTCAGGTTAAGAAGCAATTTTTGGCTTTTCAGCCAGTCCGCTTTGCTCATCTCGATCTTGCCACGCGACCACTTGCGCTTCGTTCGCTACTCCTTGCCATACTGCCGGTATGCGTAGTCGGATCAATACCATACCGCCAAGGATCACGGCTTCAACAATGCTGCTTATAACCGTGGCTATCGGTACCGCAAGGACGCCGACAGTAGGCCAGAGTGGTATTGCCACTGTAATGCGGCTTGCGAGTTGGGCAAGGTTGGCTACCAAAGGGGTGCGCGCATCACCGAGTGCTATCAACGCTCGTCCGGTGACTTCGACCATGACGTACACCGGCAGCCCGATTGCGAAGATCAGCAGAATGGCAAAGGTGAGATCACCGGCGGCGCTGTCAAATGCACCCCGCTCAAACAGAATCTGGATGAGCCAGCGTCCGCCGAATGCCAACGCTAGCCCACTGAGGGTGGCGAGCATAATGGCGGCGCCGGTTGCCCAGAGCCAGCGCTGCTTAAAGAGGGAACGATCGCGCGCAATTGCTGCAGCGGCGAGGTATGGGTACGCTGCTTGACCAATGGCTGTGCCACAAAGTCGCTGGGGAAGATGCCCCAACAAGAGCGCATTATGCATAGCGCCAAGTCCGGCTGCTTGTGCGCCTAGACTGGCAATCGCTGTGTCAACGATCGCGTTGCTGTAGTTAATCGTTCCTGAGATTGCACCCGGAATTGCCAGCCGCAGTGTTCCGCGCACGAGCGGATCGCGTAGCCGCCATGCCGGTCGCAGCCGTAGGCGGTGATGTAATAATCCCGGCACGAGTAGCAAGAGCTGAATAACCGAGTCGCCGAGTGAGCCAATCGCTGTAGTTACGATGCTCGCCTGCGGCCAGAGGAGCGTGAGAATAATAACCGTATTCCGCAGTGCAATGCCGAGCGCCGGCAGAAAAAACTGGCCACGGGCAATCAACACCGCGCTGAGGACTCCATACGCCACTTGGAGCACAATCTCGGCGATCAGGATGCGGGTGAGCAGAGTCGCCAACGCTTGTGTTGCCGGATCAAGCCCCGGCGCAATGAGCCAACGGAGCAGTGCTGGGGCAGTGATGCCGAAGACAAGGGTGAATGGTACAGCCACTGTCATCACGATCGTCAAGAGCCGGCTGATTAGTGTAGAAACGGCGCTGCTGTGCTGCCGCATCGCGATTAGCACATACGGCACTAACGCATTGGTCAGCGCACCACCGGCAATCAGCGTACTTACCGTCTCGGCGAGACGCAACGCGGCGTAGAGGGCCGCTGCTTCTTCGCCAATCCCGAAGCGGGCATTAAACAGTATTTGCCGGATGACCCCAAATGCCGCTGAGATAAGAAATGCCGTCATGAAGAGGAGAGAACCTTCACTGGTTGTGAATGAGACGGTTGACCACGCGTGGGGTGGGGTATGGAAGAGACGGTGAAAGAGCATAGCGTTCAGTTTTGTGATGCGGTGAGTTCTTGAGTCTGAGCGTGGTCGGCACGCTTCGAGTGGTACACTCGCTATAGATTATAATTCACCTCATAGCGATTGCCGAGCAGAGCAGTATTGCTGTTCATCATGCATACGTCCTGCCATTCGATTGTAAGGAATTAGCTTACGCATTCCTCGCGCTGAAGGTCACGTTATGAGTGTTTATCGCCGTGCTCGTAACCTTATGTCTCAACAACTATTGTCTTTTCTCTTGTGTTGTCTTGTCTTGCCTCCTGTTCTTGTCACCCTCTTCACAAATGAACTTCATTATCGATTTCCCTTTGATCTCCCTCCTGATGTGTCGGTTTATGGTATTGGGCCGGTTGAGAGTGGAGAGAAGGGTTTATTTCGTTGGTTTGCCGCTCGCTCTCGTATTCGTCTGCAAGCGCTGAGCGATGTCAATCATCTTTTATTCTTTGAAGTCCATGGTGGTGGTATTGAGGATCGTCAACTAGATATATCTGTCAATAACGTACACATTGCGCAAAAAAGCTTGCGGCCCGGCTGGAATAGGATGTTCCTCTTGATACCCGCAATGTTTC
>NZ_CALFBQ010000048.1 GCF_937951745.1 uncultured Chloroflexus sp. | reverse complement strand
ACGGTGCGCGGCGTGGCATGCACGATCTCTTGACCCAGCCGAAAATCCTCGAAGAAATTGCCGGGATTGGTTTTGTTGCTCATTCGCTGCTCCTTATAGTCGCACAGACGCACAGGCCGGCGCCCATTGCATCTGTGCGGCTCGATCACTGATCGAATCCATACGCTTTCGCTAAGTCAGGGTCTTTTTTGGCAATCATACGGGCAAGGTCAACGATCACCTTGGCTTGCTTCCACGTTGCATCATCTTGCATCTTGCCGTCGATCATTGCCACACCAGAACCATCAGGCATCGCGTCGAGGATTCGCTTGGCGAAGAGCACTTCATTCACATCAGGACTAAAGACGCGCTTGGCAATGGGGATTTGGTTCGGTGCCAGCGACCACGCACCGGTGCAGCCGAGTAAGAAGGCGTTGCGGAACTGAGCTTCGCATGCGGCTTCGTCTTTGAGATCGCCGAAGGGGCCATAAAAAGCGCGCAACCCGTATGAGACGGCCACATCAACCATGCGGGCAATCGTGTAGTGCCAGAGGTCTTGCTGGAAGAAAGCACGCTCAGTGGTACCCTCTTGCGGATCGGCCAGCACGCCGTAGAACGGATGCCCACCACCGACACGTGTCGTCTTCATGCCGCGTGAAGCCGCAAGATCGGCAGGGCCAAGGCTAAAGCCATGCATCCGCGGGCTGGCCCCGGCGATGGCTTCGAGATTGACCATACCCTGTGCTGTCTCAAGCAAGGCATGAATCAAGATCGGCTTTTGAATCTGATGTTTGGCCTCAAGCAACGCCAGATACTGATCAACGAAATGAATATCCCACGGCCCTTCGACCTTAGGGATCATAATCACGTCGAGTTTATTTCCGACGTGGGCAACAATCTCAGCAATATCGTCGAGCACCCATGGGCTATTGAGCGCATTAACTCGCACCCAGAGCGCGGTATCGCCAAAGTCGGTATTGCGGGCTACCTCGATAAAACCGGCTCGCGCCGCTTCTTTGGCGTCGACTGGAATAGCGTCTTCGAGATTGCCACACAGCACATCGACCTGCTTGGCGACTTCGGGAATACGAGCGCGAATCTTTTCGATGTGAGGCGGGAAGAAATGAACCACCCGTTCGGGCCGTACCGGCAATTCGCGCATCGGCTGGGGCGCGCCGATGGCGAGTGGCTGGTAGAAATTGCGTGCTAGCTTGTGCATCATATCCTCCTTGCAATACATCAGACGCAACGGTAGCGCACGACGCGAAAGGTTGGAACGCAAAAGCACGCAGACGCAGGGATATGTTGGCCAATGGCCTCTAAAGTAGCGTTCGTCTGCAAGCGCGCTCGCGCTTCACCGCCTACTTTCAGCCTCTTGCCTGCGCAACCTTGCGACGCTGGGACAACCTACGTTGCATTACTCCAAGACCTCAGGTCCGGCAACGATACCTTCATCGTGCAGGCGGCCTACCTCACCCTCACTCAGTCCGAGCACTTCGAGCAAAATCTCGTCGGTATGCTCACCGAGACGAGGTGCAGGCTGCACCGGTACACGTGGTACTTGACTAAAATCAAGGGGAGAACCCGCCATCAGGTACGACCCGATACCGGGCTGTTCCACCATCGCAAACATTGGGTTATCGGTTGAGCAATCGGGATCGTGGGAAATCGCTTCGCGCACCGTGCGGTACGGCCCCCATGTTACACGGTGTTGCTCGAAAATGCGTTGCACCTCGGCGAAGGTGCGAGCGTGGAACCAAGGCTCAAGCAAAGCTGCGATTTCACGGCGAGCGCGGAACCGGTCGCCCTCGTCATCCATATTCAGACCGAGACGCTGGCCGAGCGCGGTGAAGGCATCGGCTAAGCCGGTCGCTTTCCCAAGCGCCTTCCATTGTAAATCGGTTAGGCCGACTACCATCACCCGCTTACCGTCGAGCGTCTCGAAATCACGGCCAAACGCGCCATAGAGATAATTGCCCTGCTTTGGCCGGTCGGTATCGTTAATCATCACCTCGGCAATCATACCGAGATGGCCGATCATCGCCAATCCCACGTCTTTCAAGGCGAGCTTCACCAATTGCCCCTCGCCGGTCAGCCGCCGGTGCCGCTCAGCGGCAAGCAGCCCGAGCGCGATCATCTGACCGGTGATCAGGTCCCATGCCGGTAACACGTGGTTAACGACTTCAGGCGAGCTGAAGGGGCCGGTCATGAAGGGTAAGCCGAGTTGCGGATTGACCGTGTAGTCAACCTCTGAGCCGCCGTCACGCCGCCCCATCAGATTGACCATGACGAGATCGGCGCGATGGCGTTTCAACGCCTCGTAACTGAGCCAGCCACGAGCTGGAAAGTTCGTAATAAACAGACCGGCGTTATCACCCGGCGCACAGATCAGTTGAGTAAGCAGCTCTTGACCACGAGGATGGCGAATATCAACAGCGATTGAGCGTTTACCCTTATTCAAGCCCGACCAAAATAGGCTATGCTTTCCATCGAGCGTCACCGGCCAGCGTTTATAGTCGAGACCACCGCCAATCGGGTCAAAGCGGATGACTTCGGCACCCAACTGAGCCAAGGTCATCCCGCCAAGCGGCGCCGCAACGAAGGCCGATCCCTCGACCACGCGCATGCCATGGAGAATGCCAGTCATTGCGATTGCCTCTTCATCATCACCCGCAAAGGCGCGAAGCCGTAGCAATGCATCTTGTCTTTGCACCCCTTCACGCCTTTGCGTCTCCGCTAAATCACTCGCTTCGCACGCAATTCACCAATTTGCTCATCATTCATTCCTAGCCACTCGCGCAACACCTCATCGGTATGCTCGCCGAGTTTCGGACCAAGCGAGCGGATCTTACCGGGAGTTTCCGACAGTTTCGGCACAATGTTCGGCATAATCAACGTCTCGCCGATACTCGGCTCATCGATTGCAACAAGGTTACGGCGCGCATGCACATGACGGTCGCCAAAGAAATCGGCAATATCATTGAGCGGCGCCGCAGGAGTAGCGGTCGCGTAGCAGCGTTCGAGCACCTCGGCCCGGGTCAGCGAGCTGCACCAGTCGCGCACAATCTCATTGACATCGCTGGCATGGGCCAATCGCACCTTCTGATCACCATAGACACTCGACGAAGCCAATTCAGGACGACCCATCGCATTCGCAAGGCGGGCAAAGAGCTTGTCAGTCGCACATGAGATTGCGACCCACTTGCCGTCTTTGGTCTGAAAGTGGCCGTGGGGACAGGCAAACTCGTTGTGGTGCGAACCGTGGCGCTCACGGACTTTACCGTACATCCCGTAGGCCGGCACCAACTCATCGCTACAGCGGAACACCGACTCGTAAAGGGCAGCATCAATATACTGACCACACCCGGTCTCATCGCGATAGCGCAACGCCATGAGGACACCAATACAGCCGTACAAACCGGTCATATAATCGGCCAACGTTGTTGAACCCGGCGTCACCGGTGTGCCCCTTGGCATACCAGCGAGGTAGGCGATCCCACCGACGGCGTGTGCGATACGAGCAAAACCGGGCCGATCACGATAGGGGCCAGTCTGACCATAACCGGTCACCCGCAACATGATCAGTCGCGGGTTAATCTTGCGCAGAACATCCCAACCTAACCCCCACTTTTCTAAGGTACCGGTGCGGAAATTCTCGCACAACACATCGGTTTGGGCAACCAGCTCTTTAAAGAGACGAGCACCTTCAGGATGCTGCAAATTAATAGTTACCGACCGTTTATTCCGCGACTCGCTCAGCCATGTGAGAGTATCGCCGCGCGAGGTCGGCGTGCCAAATCGGCGCAGCGCGTCACCACCAATCGGATGTTCTACCTTTAGCACATCGGCGCCAAACTCACCCAACAGTGTCGCACAGAAGGGCGCAGCAATGACGGTTGCAGCATCAATGACCCGAATGCCGGCGAGTGGCAACGTCGCATCAGTTTCAGCCATCGTATCTACCTCGTGGTAATGAAATGATACTCAAACACGCTGGTTCCTATCTTTGGCTCAAATAATCTTGCGGCTCCGCAATTGCTTTATCTCTTCAGCAGAGATATCGAGGAGTTCGCGTAACACCTCGTAGGTAGCGTTGCCCAACGGCGGGCCAAGGTTGGTAATCCGACCGGGCGTTTCAGAAAGCACGGGTATGACATTCGGCACCACTACCTCACCAACCCCCTCAGCCTCAACTCGAGCCAGATTGCCACGTGCCCGGAAATGTTCATCGTTGAACATATCGGCGATGCTGTTCAACGGGCCGACCGGTACCTCTTTTTCCAGACAACGGCGCATCACTTCATCACGGGTAAGTGAACCAACCCAGTCGATAGTAATTTGGTTCACTACATCGCGCGCCGCCAATCGCTTCCGTTGATCACCGTACAACTCTGGGGAAGCAAGTTCTGGCCGTTCCATTGCTTCGGCTAGCCGCTCGAACATTTTGTCGGTTGTGCAAGCAATCGCCACCCACTTGCCATCTTTGGTGCGAAAATGGCCGTGGGGAACGGCAATAAAACTGCCAGCTCCTTCACGCTCACGAATCTTGCCAAACAAGCCGTAAGCGGGCGCAATTTCGTCGAGAATGCGAAAGACCGCTTCGTAAATACCAACATCTATCAATTGACCACGACCAGTCTTTGCACGATGGCGAAGTGCAATCAAGATACCGATCGCGCCGAACAGACTCGCAATGTAATCACCGAGCGGCGCCGTTCCCGGCAATACCGGCGTTTCACCGGGGAAACCTGCCAGATACGAAAGACCGCTAAAAGCGTGGGCAATGTGGGCAAAGCCAGAACGACGACGATAGGGGCCGGTTTGACCATAACCCGATACCCGCAGCATAATCAGGCCGGGATTGGTTGCTTGCAACGTTGGCCATGACAACCCCCACTCTTCCATTGTGCCGGGGCGAAAGTTCTCAATCAAGATATCCGACTTCGCCACCAGTTTGAGAAACAGATTGACACCTTCGGGCTGACGCAAATCGATTGTCACTGATTTCCGATTGCGCGCCTCACTTAACCAAGCGAGCGAAGCATCGTGGCGCGTCGTTGGTGTACCGAAGCGCCGCATCGGATCGCCACCAATGGGGTGTTCGACTTTCAGCACCTCAGCGCCAAATTCTCCCAAGATCGAAGCAGCATACGGGCCGGCAAGAAAGTTGCCAACATCAATCACCCGGATACCGCTGAGGGGCAAACGATCATGGTCGTTGGTACGCTCTGTAACAGGATTGGGAACCTCGGGATTAGCAACTTGCTCAACGTCTGGAACAGCCGGTTGGTTCGATACTGATGCCTCTTCAGTTGCCGATCCCTCAGGTGCATCAGTGGTCTGATGAGTGGGCTTTGCTGAGCGGACACCCTTTGCCATCATTCATGCTCCTCTTCGCCATACTTTCGTACAGATGAACAACAACATGCAACGCTTCTCTACACTGAGAGCGACGAGGTGAAGCTGCAAGCAACCGTTGTTCTTTGCCCGCAGAAATCACACTGAGTCTGGCCCTACACACTGGGCACTACTTGATCGTGATTTCTGAGCAGAAAAGAACGTTGCTGAGGTCGTAGAATCCGCCGTGAAGAGTCCATAACCTCGACAAAAGCTGTAGCTCCGATACCGGATTGAATTCTGAAGTCCATAACGTAGGCAATAACTAAGCCCTGCCACATGCCCGTCATGCCACCATGGCTACAGAACATCGTATGTGATTGGTCTCACTACGTAGGTAATTGGTGCAATTGTACCATATCACAAGGGATACGATTACGCAATTGCTAGATTCCAACTTTTAACTCTGAGTTGATATAAGGAAACACTTAGAGCAGGATGATGCCGTAAGGTTATGGAAACCCAGCGCAATCTTGAGGGTCGGCTGATTGTGACGCATCTTGTTCATAGTACAATGAAGGTATTCCCGCATCAAGTAACAGCGCACACCAGCAAAAGGAGGCGGTTCTGCTATGAGCAGCGAAGATTGGACGGCGTGGATCGGACGAACTGAGGTAGTTGAGGATGATATTTGTCTTGCGCAGGCGCTGGCTGCGGCAGCAACCTTAGAGCCGCTCTCATCACCAACCGCCGGCACGGCACTGCCACCGCTCTGGCATTGGTTCTACTTTTTACCGCGCGCACCTCAATCAAAACTTGGCAGTGATGGTCACCCGCAGCGTGGCGGCTTTATTCCGCCCATTCCCTATCCGCGACGCATGTTTGCCGGCGCGCGTATCCGCTTTCACCAGCCGTTGCTGATCGGGCAGCCGGCCCGCCGTGAGGGGATTATCCGCAATATCAGCCAAAAAACCGGGCGCACCGGGCCGCTAGCCTTTGTTACGGTCGGTTATCAGATCTTCCAAAATGAGATGCTTTGTATCGAAGAAGAGCAAGATATTGTCTACCGCGAACCGGGTGCGCCGGTGCCGGCGCCGGTACCGGTTGAGCTGCCGCCAGTGACTGATGCAATCACTCGTACCGTCACCCCCGACACCCGGCTGTTGTTCCGCTTCTCGGCCTTGACCTTCAACGCGCACCGCATCCACTACGACCGGCCCTACGCCCAACAGGAAGAGGGCTACCCCGGCTTGGTTGTGCATGGCCCGCTGGTCGCGGTGTTGTTGATGGAACTGGCCCGTCACAACACAACCCGCCCAATCACTGGCTTTAGCTTCCGCAGCCAAGCGCCGATCTTCGATCTCGCCCCCTTCCGGTTGATTGCCCGCTTCGGCGAAGATCGCGTTGAGCTGGAAGCGCAGGGGCCTGATGGGGCAACGGCGTTGAGCGCCACAGCAGCCTTAGGGAACAACTAACCCTCGTAAAGCCGCACGGCGGTGCGGCGCTCACGATCGCGCGGCTCCCACGGCAGCTCTAAAAGCTGGAAACTAATGAAACAAACGAATGGTAGCTACCATTCGTTTGTTTTTTGCTGATTCGCTCTTTAATCCTTCAATAAATTGTGAACATACTCACACATTTTCTGCAACAAAAAGTACAATGTATATCAAACAGATCATACTACAATTCTCTGTGGTAATATCTTCACTCACTTTTTGTTCTTGATTTGCTATATGTGAGCTACGAGTTCTTCCCGCTTGAGACACAAATAAACCGATCGGTTCTGCGCTCGAGGGAGTGAGCATCCAGTTGCTGTAACCCGCATCTTCGAACAGCGTGCGTAGCATACGCTGCGCAGATGCGCAGTACCAACGTTGTGTTACGCGCGGGGGAATTACTGGTCGTCGTTCATAACGCAACCAATGCTAGAAAGGAGCCCAGCCCGTGGAAGCAGAAATGCAACTGTTCGTGGACTCGTTGCGCAAGAACATCACCGCCGAAGATGTGGTCAACTTTGAAGCGTGCATGGACTGCAAGATGTGCGGCGAGGCATGCGCGTGGTACCTCGTCACCGGCGAAGAGAAGCTGCATCCCACCCACAAGACCGGCTTCATCCGTCAGATTTATCAGCGGTATTTGACGATCGAAGGCCGGATTGGCGGTGCACTGGGGCTGGTGCCGACGCCGACGGTGGAAGACCTGAAAGAGAATATGCAGTACTTCTGGGCCTGTACCGCCTGCGGTCGTTGTACGCTGGCCTGCCCGTCGGGTATCAGCATTCGCCGTATGGTGCGGCTGGCCCGCGCCGCCTATTCTGATTCGGGCTTGAGCAACGCTAATCCGACCATCCGCTCGATCGTCGAAAACACCGATCGCTACCGCCACAGCTTTGGCCTCACCGCTGCACAGGTGCTCGGTCGAGTTGGCCTTTTCTTGCGCAGTGAGGGCCTTGAAGTTCCGGTTAATGTGCATGGCGCCGAGATGCTCTTTGTCTGCCCAGCAGCCGGCAATACGAAAATTCCCGATTATGGCATCAAATTGATTAAAATCCTTAACGCTGCCGGTGTAAGTTATACGATTTCGCCCTATGTGATTGACACCGGTACTGAAATCGATCATATTGCCGTTCATCACAACCTGTCGAAGCAAATGTTGCTGGATTGGGAAAATGAAGCCGATCGCTTGAGCGTGAAGGCGATCTTGCTGGTGGAGTGCGGATGCGATACGCGTACATTGTACGCCGAAGCGACTGAGACGCTGGGCCGCTCGTTCCGCTATCCGATCATCAGTGTCGATTCGTTGATGCTCGACCTGATCCGGCAGGGCCGCTTGCCGATCGAGAAGACCGATCTGAAGGTGACGCTACACGATCCCTGCTACGCCACGCGCTTGTCGGGGCTGGGTGATCTCTTCCGCGAGCTGCTGACCCTTGTAACCGATAACTTCATCGAGATGACTCCCAATCGCGAGCACAACTATTGCTGCAACGGCGGCGCCGGCGGTATGCGTCTGCCAGAAAACACCAACCTGCGACGCAAGATTTCGGTGCTGAAAGCGAACCAGATCCGCGCCACCGGTGCAGATTATGTCACCTCGCCATGCGTGGTCTGCACATTGTCGTTGGAAGACACCTGCCAGACCTACAACCTCTCCCCCACCGGCGAACGCATGGCGCTGGTGCTATTTGAAGTGGTCTACGCGGCAATGGAGCCGGCGTTAGCCAAGCGGGGCGAACTTGATCGGATGCGGGTACCCGCCGAGCTGCGTAACCGTGACCGCGAGTTCTTTATCGAACATAGCATTGAAGGCCAGATGGCGACGCTGATGCAGCAGCCCGACTTCCCGGCTTTGCTCGATTGGTTGGAGAAGGACGATATCGTCAAGCGGTTTAGTAAAGACCATCCGCAGGTCTACGAGCAGTTACGCGCGCTGCGTGAGATGTCGCTCGATCCAGAGTGCTGTTCGTAAGCAGGCGCCACCGCTAGAGGAGGGGACGCGGAAGGTGCGGTCTTGTCCCCTCCCTTCCCCGCTGGGGGAGGGTGTAAGCAATCCGAGTAGGAGGGTTGAAAGCCATGCACTTCTCCATCTCGCACTAGCAGACAAAGAACAACGGCGGGTCTGTAGTCCGCAGATTAAGACGGTGCCTGTCATTATGACAAACAATGTTGCGCAGGGGCATATACCGAGAAACGACGGTGCGTCTACGTGCCAAGAAAGTGTTTACAAACCAATATCTACCATCCGCTGAGGAGGTGTGTGATGATTGAACTGTTGAATGCAATCGCACCGGTGGCGGTGGCGATCTTTGTGGTTGGAGTTGGGTTGCGGTTGGGACGGTTTGCTACAGCGCTGATCACGAAACGCCATCCGCACGGTGTGTCGCCGACCTTCGTGTCACCGCCGCGCCAGTTAGGTTTTTTCGAGGCATTGAACGCCGTGCTCTTCGGCCCATTCAAGCATTTTTATCGGCGCTCGAATCCGGTGTGGGGTCGAGGTTACCTGCTCTATCACGTGGCGATTATTACTGAAGTGGTTGGCTATAGCATCTCGGCACTGATCGTCTTTGCCAACATCCTTCTCGCTCGGCCGGTGCCCGATGTGGCCGCGCACCTCGAAGTCAGTTACAACTATTCGCCGGCTAATCTCCTTGCCATTATTTTTGGCAATGGCGAAGCGCTACAGGCTCACTTCCTGTTTGGTAGCTTCGCCCCCTACTTCATCGGAATCACATGGGTAGCGGTAGCCTTTGCCGTGGCCGGTAATCTGCACCTGATGATCGCACTGTTCCGTAAATGGAGCGGCGCTGTGGTGGGTGATATCGATCACGCCTCAACAGGCATCCGCACGCCGGGTCGCTTGCCGTGGGATCGAGTCGTGATCCGCACGATCATCTTCTGTATTATTGTATTATCTGGACGGAGCTGCTGGCCCGTTTGCACATTGTGCCCGGTATTGTCTACTTCCATGCCTTGCTCGGTTTAACCCTGTTTGTCTTGTTACCGTTCACGTATCTGTTCCATATGGCCTACAACTTCCTCGCCATCTTTTACGCAGTGCGGCGGCGGATGGCGCGCACGATTGCGTGAACGTATAGCTTCGTTACGTCGGGGCAACGACCCGTTCGGCGCCGGCGTAGATATTGCACGATGCGCCGCGCAGGAAGCCGATTAGGGTTAGGTTGAAGTGCTGAGCTACTGTGATGGCAAGTTCTGATGGCGCGCCGACGGCAACCACGATTGGGATGCGCGCCATCAGTGCTTTTTGCATGATCTCGAAACTGGCCCGCCCGCTGACCAGCAATACCGATTGGCGCAAGAGATCAAGCTGGCCAGCAAGCAGGTGTGCGCCAATCAGTTTGTCAAGCGCATTGTGGCGCCCAATATCTTCGTATATTGCCAGCAATCGGCCATCCGGCGTAAAGAGCGCAGCAGCGTGTAGACCACCAGTACGGGCAAAGAGGTCTTGCGCCTGCCGGAGCGTTTTGTCGAGGCCGGCCAATGCCGCACCTGAGACGCGCACCGGTGGATCATCGGCCAACGGTGCGCAGCCGCGCAAACGCAACGCTTCTAGCGATGCCTTGCCACATACCCCACACGACGACGAGACGATAAAGATTCGGCGGGCATGGTCAAGATCAAGGGGTACATCGGGGCGGAGCGTGACGATGAGTGTATTAAACTGCGCTTCTTCATCGGCATCAACGCAGTAGCGGATGGTAACGATGTCATAGCGGTTGTTGATCACACCTTCGCTGAAGAGAAAACTGGCAGCTAGCTCGATATCAGCGCCCGGCGTGCGCATGAGGGTGGCAAGCGAGAGGACGCGTGCGCCGCTCGGTACGGCAAGCCGCATCTCGAGCGGCTCTTCGACAACGACCGCATCTTTCTCGTGTTGCCAGCGTCCGTCACGGATTTTGACTACGGTACGCCGACGAATGGTTGCACGGGTAATCATTCGGATGCGCCTTTGTTGATTGATGATTGACGTAGTGGTAGGAGCAGCAAGGGTAAAACCTACCCCTTCCCCCACTATCTATGCCGATGGTGATTGCCGGTGAATGCTCACCACTGCCTTGTACGCTGGCACTCCCGACCCCGGATCGCGCCGGCGAGCGTCGATCAAGACATTACCTTCTGGCCAATGCACCTGAATGTTGCCCGGTTTGAGCGGCGCAAACTTGATCCGGGCCTGCATTTCGCCCACTTCCGACCGCAATACCACCCACTCGCCCTCACGCAGGCCCAACCGCACCGCATCGTCAGGGTTGATCAGCACGTCATCGCGTGCTGCACCGTTCAACGGATCGCGCTCAGCATGCACCAGCGAGTTGAACTGCTTGCCGCGCCGGGTCTTGAGCACAAACATCCCCGGCGGCAATTGGGTTTGCGGCGGCGTCAGCGGGGTAAAGCGCGCCTTGCCGTCAGAAGTGGCAAAGCACCCGTCACGGCACAAGATGCGCCCACCCCATTGCACATGATCGCCAGCCTTGCGCAGACGCTGAATACCGTCGTACTCAGGCACAACCCGGGCAATCTCTTCCCGGATCTGCTGGCCATCGGTAAACCGGATCAGACGCGATCGTTCGGGGTAGGTTCGTTCGGCCACCTGCATGAGAATTTCCCACTCGCTGCGTGCTTCGCCGGGAGGCGGCGTAATGAACGGCGAGAAGATAATCTCGCGCTCGGTAGAGGTTTCAGTACCGCCATCGCGCTGCTCGTAGCGCGTCGCTGCCGGCAGCAGGATCACGGTGTCGGCGGGATCAACTAGCATTTGGCTGGTTAGGACAATATCTTGATGGACGCGCAGCGCCGGACGGCTCAGCGCAGCGCGAATGTACTCAGGATCGGGCATGGTATCGAGGAAATTGCCTCCTACGGCGTAGAACACATCAAGCGCACCATCGTAAGCAGCATCGAGCATCTCGCCGCAACTGAGCCCCTTCCAATCCGGCACGGCAAAGCCCCACTGCCTGCCCAGCCAGCGCGCTTGCGCGGTATTCACCGGTCTCCCGCCGGGGAAAGCCGTCGCCAGACACCCCATCTCGCCACCACCTTGCACGCCGCTATGACCACGGATCGGCATCACCCCGCAGTATTCTCGGCCAATAAAACCACGGGCAAGCGCCAAATTGAGAATTGCTTTGACATTCTCGACCCCATACTCGTGCTGCGTAATACCCATACTCCACACGAACACCGCACTCTTGGCCTGTGCCAATACCTCGGCAAGGGTCAGCATCTCGGCGCGGGTGCTGCCGCTCGCCTGTTCCAATTCCTCCCAAGACTGCCCGGCCAGCGCGATCTGCACATCGGCAAAGCCGCAGGTATGGGCGTCAATAAAGGAACGGTCAATCCAATTTCGCTCGATCAGATGCTTGAGCACGCCGTTGAGAAAAGCGATGTCGCCACCGGTGTGAATCTGGAAGAAGCGGTCGGCGAGGCGGGTGCCGAACAGCGCGCTCTCGAATACACTCGGTACCCAATAGCGTTCGAGACCCGGTTCGCGGTAGGGGTTGATGACGAAAATGCGGGTGCCGTGCTGCTTGGCGTAGTAGAGATACTTGGTCGTCACCGGCTGATTGTTGGGCGCATCGCTGCCGATAAAGAGCAGCACATCGCTGCCAATCCAGTCGCGGTAGCTACAGGTCGAAGCAGCTACACCGAGGACCTGCTTCATTGCGGTCGTGCTCGGTGCGTGGCAGAGACGGGCAGCGTTATCGATGTTATTGGTGCCGAGAAAGCGGGCCACCTTTTGGGCCACATAGTAAGTCTCGTTGGTGATGCCGCGTGAAGTGAGATAAAACGCGATCCGGCGCGGATCAGCAGTGCGCAGGCACGCGGCAATCTCGTTCAGCGCTGCGTCCCACGTCATTCGGCGAAAGCCAGCCTCACCACGCCGGCGGATCATAGGGTAGGGCAAGCGGCCAAGCGCACGCAATTCACGCCCGCTCAGATCGCGCAGCGCCGTAACATCCTCTAGCCGACGCACATCGAGCGGCGGCATCGTATTGAGGCGCAACAGGTTCAGTCGTACCGTACAGAGATGCACACCTTTCATGGTGAAATCGCGCAGACCGGCGGTACCCAACGCGCACCCGTCGCAGACACCCTCGTTTAAAATCCGCCACGCCTTGCCGAGACTGTCGCGATTTTCCCACACGGTGCGCGCCATTTCCCAATAATGGTTTGGCTTGACCTGCCCAAGCCCATTGGGTACGAGACTTACCCACGTCGCCGGATTCCAGCCCCGTCGTTTCATGCTGCCTCCTCGCCGGTTGGTTCGATTGGGGGATGCTTTTTTATTGTACCAGCAAATGTGCAAGGCAGGAGTGATTCATGGTGTATAGGACAAGGATTGGGCCGGATGCACACCAACTGCGCCAACCATACCAATCCGACTCACCTGTGGGTATCCGGTTTCCCCATAGTCATACCCCATCGCGCCCAACACCCTTAGAATCCGATACAATAATGACTCTCCATAACCGTCTTCCATCAAGGCAGGATCACGTGACCGGCGACCCAAACAGCAACACCCATCAATGATCTCGTTCCGGTTGTGGCAGCATTACAACAACCGTTGGGCCACAACCTGATCGGGATGGCCTTGTTCGGCTTACGAGCGTGGGATGATGCCCGGCCCGCAAGCGATTGAGATCTGTTGCTCATCGCGGAACATCTGCCAACATCGTTATAGGAGCGCCACCAATATCTGCTTGCGTGCTTGCCGGCGGCGTGGCGCGGAAGAGCGACCGTGATAGTCAAAACGCCTGCCGAATTCACTCCCTATCTTGCACCGCTGTATCTCGACATCGCGCTCGATGACATTGTGCTCTACGAACGTGACGGTTGGCTCACATTGCGCTTTGCCGCCATCCATACACTCCTCGACCGGCACGGTCTTTACCGGATCCAACGTGGGCGTGATCTGATTTGGGAATGGCGCGAATTCCTCGATTTTGGCTGGGAATTGAACTGGAAGATGATCTTAAGATCGATCAGCAAATACTGACCTAAACTCATGAACACACCCATCACCAATCCCATCCAAGGACGCTGCGCATTGCTGGAAGCGGAATTGGCTTGCTACGTCGAGCTGCTACGCGAGCACTATCACCCCGAACAGATCAACGTTCCCTTGATCACATCCACGAGGTGCTGTTGTTACTACCTCCGCGCCTTGGGGTTAATATTGTGGTCTACACGCCGCACGAATTTGCGACGATGAAAGTATCGAAGCTGATAAGGAAAGGTGCTCTATGAGCGCTCCTGAACAATGGCTAGCTTCTGCGCGCGATGATGTGCGCGTCGCCCGGCTTGCCTGCGTGAAGGCATCTCTAATCAGGTTTGTTTTCATTGCCCGCAGTGCGTTAAAACGTCACTCGAAGCGTTGATCGTGCATCAAGGCCTTGTGCCGTACCGTATTCACAAGTTGTCTGATCTGCCCAGTCAAGTCAATGCTGCGCCACGAGCCGCGATAGCAACGACTCGCTATCCGGGTTTCACCCCTGATGTATCCCAATCGCTGCCCAATCAACGTGATGCCGAGGAAGCACTTGCGATCGCTCAGCACGTCTCGGCATACGTTACAGATCTGGTTGCGGCATAACCCCCCTAGACAAGCCCCCCGATCTTCGTGTAGACTAGAAAAGAGGGAGGTTGTATGCACGTCCAGCCCGAACCAATTTTGGTCATTGCCGCACACGCTGACGACATCGAGTTTGCCGCCGCTGGGACGATTGCCGGCTGGGTGGCGTCTGGACATCCGGTGATCTACTGTATTGTTACCGATGGATCGGCCGGCTCTAACGAGCCGGGGATCGATCTGGTGGCATTGGCGGCGCGCCGGCAGGATGAGCAGCGAGCAGCAGCAACCGTGCTGGGTGTTCATGATGTGCGTTTCCTCGGCTATCGTGACGGCGTGTTACAGCCAACCCTTGAACTGCGGCGCGAGTTGACTCGTCTCATCCGTGAGATTCGCCCCTTCCGCGTGCTCTGCCAAGACCCAACCTTGATCTTTGCCGGCAGCACGTACATCAACCACCCCGATCATCGGGCCGCTGGCGAAGCGGCAATTTACGCTGTCTTCCCTAGCGCTGAAACCCGTCCTATCTTCCCGGAATTGCTCGCCGAAGGCTACGAGCCGCATAAAGTGCGCGAACTCTATCTGATGTTCCCGCCGGCCCCTGATCTTTACCTCGATATCAGCGATCGGATCGAGCAGAAGATCGAGAGCCTGCTCTGCCACCGCTCGCAACTTGGCCCCGAGGTCGCCGAGTGGGTGCGCAAGTGGGATGCCGAGAACGGCGCCAAGATCGGTACGGCTTACGCCGAAGCCTTCCGGGTGATGCGTCTGGTCGATAATTAGCCCCGCGATACGCAAACCACTGTTCACGGGCAGCGTCGAGCTGTTCCCCGCTGGTTTCGTATACGCGCTGGATGAGTGTTTATAGCGCCGGCCCGTCCGGCTAGAAAGGCACTCCATTGGCAGATTGATACCCGTGAGGTGTGCGTGTGTCAGGGCCACGCGCATCTCAGTTGCACCAGTCGGTGCGTCGCCCTGTTCTCGTGTCCGCGCCAGCGTCGGGGCACGTGCCTACGATGTGGTTTCCCTTCTAGCCTGCTGCGGCGTCGCAGTCGCGCAATGCGCGTTGGAGACCACGGTAGCGGACGTAGTTAGTGAGGTTATATGAGTACTTTGACGAACAATCGCTTACAGGCCCTTAGTGACAACGCTTGGCTGCACTTCTTCCAAATGGGCCACTTCTCCAGTACCGACGCGCGACCCACGGTGCTCGTGCGAGGTGAAGGGTCGCGCGTATGGGATCAAGACGGCAATGAGTACATCGATGGACTCTCCGGTCTGTTTACGGTCAATGTCGGTTATGGTCGCCGTGAAATTATCGAGGCGATCAGTGCTCAACTGAGCGAGATAGCATACGTTAGTCCCTTTAGCTTCCCCAGTTTGCCATTAATCGATCTGTCAGCACGGCTGGCGGCCATCAGCCCGACCGGCCCCCGCTCGCGCGTCTTCCTGACGACCGGCGGTTCAGATGCGGTTGAGACAGCGCTGAAACTCGCCAAGGCATATCAGCGCCGACGTGGTTTTGCCGACCGCACCAAGATTATTGCCCGCCGCGTGAGCTACCACGGCACCTCGATGGGGGCGCTCTCGGTTAATGGCGTGACCTCGATCCGCAACGGTTTTGGGCCACTAGTGCCGGGTGCGCGCCACGTGCCGCTTCCCTACCGCTACCGCTGCGACTACTGCGCCCTGCACAGTGCTTGCCATGGCGTCTGTGTTGATGAGGTCGAGCGCTTGATCGAGTTTGAAGGGCCAGAAACTATCGCTGCCATCATCATGGAGCCGGTGCAGAATAGCGGTGGCGCGATTGTCTCGCCCCCCGGCTACCTCCAGCGTATCCGCCAGATTTGCGATCACTATGGGATTGTGATGATTGTCGATGAGGTGATCTGCGGTTTTGGTCGCGTTGGCGACTGGTTCGGTTCGACAGCAATGGGAGTCAACCCCGACATCATCACAACCGCGAAAGCGATGACCAGCGGCTACGCACCGCTCGGCGCAGCGATTGTGCGTGATACGATCGCCGATGTGTTTGTGTCTGACAACGACGCCGACAAGTTCATGCACGGCATTACCTTCGGTGGGCACGCCGCCAGTTGCGCCGCTGCACTCGCCAACCTTGACATTATCGAACGCGAGCATCTGCTTGAGCGGAGCCGCGATATGGGCGCCTACCTGATGCGCGAACTTGAAACGGCAGTCGGTAATCATCCTAACGTCGGTGAGGTGCGCGGGATGGGGATGTTTATGGCGGTCGAGCTGGTGCGTGACCGCGCGACCCGCGAATCGTTGGCCGAAGAGCGGTTGATGGTCTGGCTGAGCGACCAGTTGAAGCAGCGCGGTTTGATCTGTCGCGCCGATGACCGGCTTGAGCCGGTGATCCAACTGGCCCCGCCGCTGATCCTGACCCGCGAAGAGGCTGATCGTTGCGTCAGCATTGTTGCCGAAGCGGTGCATGCATTGGGTCGCAAGCTGGGCAGCACCCCCGCCGTGTTTGCCATTCATCCGCCGGTTGAAGCGAAAACCGCGGTAGCGGCAGATTAAACGGTTCGCAACGGTGAATAGTATGCTACACGCGGCGGCGCCAGACGTACCGTCGCGTGTGCCCTACAGTCGTGAGCTGAGCAGCCCTCTTGTTGACAATCTATCCGCTGGCTCACACGACAGCGGCGGTTCGCGGCGGTGCCAGAAGAACCGCCGCGCAGGGTCTCCGTTATCGGTTGACGAGCGGTACGTACAACTGAGACAGCCCAAGCTGCACCAGCATCGGGAATCCACGGTAGGGGAAATCACCAAGACCCAACTGGCCGGTTTCATTGTCACCCCAGCATACGGCACGACCGTCTGCCAACAGCGCGCATGAATGACTATTGCCGGCAGTCAGAGCGGTTACTTGACCGGTAATCCCCGTTACTGTCACCGGCTCGCTGCTGGTTGTTGGTGCATCAACACCGAGCTGACCGGCATCATTGTTTCCCCAACACTTTACCTGATGATCGACCGTGAGCGCACAGGTATGGTCGTTGCCCGCCGCTAGCGCGACTACACCCGTACTTAAACCATTTACAGCAACCGGTGCTGTGCGATCCGTTGTGGTGCCGTCACCGAGCTGACCGCTCCTATTCGCCCCCCAACACACCACCCCACCTGTTGCAGTGACAGCACAGGTGTGCGCACCACCGGCCGCAATTGCGCGCACATCGGTGAGGTTAGCGACCCGCATCGGCATCTTGTCACTACTGAACTCAGCACTCGTGCCATTTGCCCAACAATACACACTACCATCAGCGGCTAAGGCACAGGTCTGAAACCCACCGGCAGTAATCGCGCGCACATCACGTGGCAGACCAGCAATCACAGTCGGTGTAGCACCCCACTGATGCCCCCAGCAGACTACGTCGCCGTTCTGCTTAAGCGCACAGGTGTGCTGCTCACCGGCAGTGATTGCGCTCACGCCTGACGACAGATTCGTCACCGGTAGCGGATCACTGCGCCGGCCAGAGGAATTGCCGGCCTGCCCATAATAATTGCCACCCCAACAGACGACACCACCGGCACTCGTCAGGGCGCACGTATGGCTATTGCCGGCATCGATTGCCGTCACCCCTGACAGCGTTTCGACTTCCGTCGGCACCCCACGTGCGGTAAACATCGTATCGCAGAGATTTTTATCGTACTTTGCCCCCCAGCATAGCACTCGACCATCGGCAGCGAGGGCACAGGTATGCGAATGCCCTGCGGTGATTGCTTGTACCCCACTCGGCACTGATGCACTGTACCGCGCAGTGGTGCTCTGCAGAACTCTGCCATCACCTAGTTGGCCCTCCAAATTGCGCCCCCAACATAACACGCCGCCACTCGCCATCAACGCACAGGTATGGCTATACCCGGCAGACAGAGCGGTAATGCCGCCTGTGATACCGGTTACCGCAACCGGTTTGGTAGACATACCGTGAACATCGTTATTTCCCAATGAACCGTAGAAATTGTTACCCCAACACCATGCACTGCCCGACGCGGTCACGGCACACGTATGAAACGAACCGGTGCTGATGCTGGTAATGTCCGTTGGCAGATCAGCCACCACCATTGGCCGTGCCCGACTCGTAGTTGTGCCATCACCGAGCTGACCATGTTCATTGTAGCCCCAACACCAGACTCGACCATCTCGACTCAACGCACAGGTATACATCCTACCGGCGGAAACGGCAACCATCGTATTCGGCAGATGCGCCACGGCTACCGGCGTCGGTTGCCACTCTGCTACGCCTTCACCCAATTGACCAAAGGAATTATCACCCCAACACCATACACGGCCATCGGTCATCACAGCACATGCATGCGAGGAGCTTATCGATATCGATACAGCGCCGCTTGAAATCGGGATCGTTGGCGTTGAACCTTGGAAGCACATAACCATGCCGCTATCGTTGAGAACGCACGGATAGCTGCCCGCCACCAGAGCGGTCACGGTTCCGGTTATGCCGGTCAATTCCCGAGACTGAACGGTATTATACGAATCGCCCCAACAAACAATCCGGTTCTCTACAGTAACAGCACACGTATACCCATAACCAACGGCAATCTTAACCGCACTGGCATTCAACAATGTCGCTTGCACCGGGACACTTGTGTTTTGGTGCGTGCCATCACCGAGCTGACCATAAAAATTATCACCCCAACACCACACCTTGCCATCAGCCGTTAACGCACAACTATGCCTGTCATAGACATCAACGGCAACAACTCGCTGTGGCAGGAGCGATG
The DNA here is from genome assembly GCF_937951745.1 of uncultured Chloroflexus sp. Lineage (GTDB taxonomy): Bacteria > Chloroflexota > Chloroflexia > Chloroflexales > Chloroflexaceae > Chloroflexus. The sequence continues at coordinate 65,491 of NZ_CALFBQ010000048.1, read as the reverse complement.
AAGCCGCATTGGCAGTGACGGCAGCCGCAGGTGGAGTTAGGGGAGCGGCAATAACGGCACGACCGGTTAGCATCAAGACCGACAGAACCAGACCGAACCAGACCAAGAGGATGAAAAGCTGTCGCATGGACATTGTCTTGCTCCGTAGTTATTCAGCGTTTCATTTGATGCAAGTACCGGTACTTCGGTCACATCGTAGCACGACCTTGTGACATCTATGGTCACACTGATCGAACTGAATGCTGGAAGGCGAGAAAGGCAACCATCCTTGCCTTCTCACTATGGGTGTGATAAACTACGATTAGTAAAGAGGTGATGAGGCTCACCGTTGCAAGTGCCTGCGGGCTGATAGCCTCTACAGAAGGTACCTTCTGTAGAGGCTTTTCTGTTGTTGAGAGGGAGCCGCGATGACGTTTCACAGCATTCTATTCACCGACATTCCCGACGATACACCGGTACCGCAATGTTTTCCCGATTTGAACCTTGATCAGGTGGTGGAGGCGATTGCAACTGCGTACAAAGATGCGCGGCTGCAACCATTCTTTCATGCGCCGCTGCGTGACGAGGAACTCATCCGCCATCGACAAGCAGTGGCGCGCGATCTCGAACACCCGCGCATTGCGACAGCAATCACCACTTTTAATAAGCAGATGGACACCATCGCTCGTTACCTTGCTCTGCGACAAACCCTGATCTACGAGCATCACCGGCAAGGGTGGTTACTTGAAGCGGTGTTGACCTATTGCACTGCCGTAAGTGAATTAGCCCATACGCTGAGCACAGCAGAAGTACGTTCTGTTGGTTTGCAATCGTTTACGCATTATCTGTACAACTATCTAAGCACACCCACATTTAGCGAACTAAACAACGCAGCACAGAGCATAGAACATGCACTACAGCAGATCAGGTTTAGTTTAATAATTCGTAGTGATTCTTTTATTGTTAAAAGTTTTGAAAACGAGCAACCGTACAGTCCAGAGATCAGCGCCGTATTCGCTAAATTCCGTCAAGAAGATAGTCCTAGCTATCTCACCAATCTGCGTGAAGCAGCGGGGATGAACCATATCGAGGCTAAAATTGTCGAATTTGTCGCTCGTCTCACGCCTGAGCCGTTTGCTGCCCTTGCCCAATTTTGCGCCCAGCACGAACGGTTTATTGATGAGACAATTCGCCGCTTCGACCGCGAGATCCGGTTTTATCTGGCCTACCTTGAATTCATTGCGCGCTTCCGGCAGCAAAGTTTGCCGTTTTGTTACCCAGAGATAAGCCGCAGCGACCGCAACGAGACCGTGCGCGATGGCTTTGATCTGGCGCTCGCCCACGCGATGTATGCGCGACAAGCGCCGATCGTGCTCAATGACTACGACCTCATCGAACCAGAACAGATACTTGTCGTATCAGGCCCAAATCAGGGTGGCAAAACAACATTTGCGCGGATGGTTGGGCAGTTGCACTATCTAGCTGCGTTAGGCCTGCCGGTGCCAGCCCGTCAAGCTCGCCTCTTCATTCCCGATCACATCTTCACTCACTTTGAACGGAGCGAAGTCATCACCAACCTGCGCGGGAAACTCCAAGACGAGTTGGTGCGAATGCACGAGCTGATGGTCAAGACGACGAGCAACACGCTGCTAATCCTCAACGAAATCTTTCACTCCACAACCGTTGAGGACGCCACCTTCTTGAGCAAAGAACTTATGGCTCGCATATTGCGCCAACAAGCGTTTGGCGTATGGGTGACGTTCATCGACGAACTCTCACGGCTGAATGAGCATACGGTCAGTATGGTCAGCCTCGTCGATCCGGCCAACCCAAGCCAACGCCCGTTTAAAGTGGTGCGCCAACCGGCCGATGGTCGCGTCTATGCGCTAGCAATAGCTCGCAAACATCGGCTGACGTATGAACAGATTAGAGAACGAATGGAAAAGAATTGAGGTATCTTTTTCAGTGCGGAATAATCCCAGATAGGATAGGTAAAAAGCTATGCGGGTCTATTTCCTTTACCCTGATCGGAACGACGATCCGAACAAACCCCTCCCAGCACACGCCGATCATCTGTTGCGCGATCTCGCCCTCGCCCCAATCATTGCCGCAATGGCCAACGGCGATCAATTTATTGCAGCGACTGTCCAACAGGTACTGCTGAACAGTCTCACCGATCTAACCCAGATCACATATCGGCAAGCAGCACTCCAAGATTGCCTGAACCACCCAAACGTCATTCATGCACTCTACCAAATTCCGATCAAAGCATTTGAACTCAAACGCAAACGTTGGCTTGGCCTGTTTGGCATGCATTATCCGAGCAGTATTCTCAGTGAAGCACGCGCGATGCTCATTGCCTACCTTGATCTGCTCAAGGAGCTGCGCCAGCTTGCCGATCAGCACCGAGCGGCATTTCAATCACCGGCCTTCAGCCGCTTTTTTGCCATGATTCAGCAAGAACTGAGCGATGACTACCTTGTTGAGATAGAGCAGCATCTGCGCCAGCTCAGCTTTCGTGACGGTATCCTAGTCAGTGCCGGCCTAGGGCGAGGCAACGAACCGGGTGATTATGTACTGTGTAAACCTAACCAACCACAAAAAAATTGGTTACAGCGGCTCATCGACCCGACACCGAGCTACGCTTACACCCTGCCCCCCAAAGACGAAGCCGGCAGTCGTATGCTAGGTGATCTGCGCGATCGCAGTCTCAACGTGGTGGCGGATGCAGTCGCGCAGGCCGCTACCCACGTGGAAGGCTTTTTCAAGATATTGCAACGTGAATTAGCGTTCTACGTCGGCTGTCTTCATCTGGCGAAACGGCTGTATGCGCTGCAAATGCCTATCTCGTTTCCCCAACCGTTACCACTTACGCAGCCTTATTTCGCTGCCAAAGGGTTATACGATGTCTCGCTGGCATTAGTCAGCCAACAACCGGTGATCGACAACGATATCGAAGCTACTGATGCCAAGCTATTCGTTATCACCGGCGCCAATCAGGGCGGCAAATCAACCTTTTTGCGCAGCGTAGGTATTGCGCAATTGCTGATGCAATGCGGCATGTTTGTACCGGCTATATCCTTCTCGGCTAACGTCTGCAGTGGTATCTTCACTCACTCCAAACGTGAAGAGGATGCAACGATGAACAGCGGCAAACTCGATGAAGAGCTTGCCCGGATGAGCGAGATTATCGATCAGCTCCGGCCGCACGCTCTGATCTTACTCAACGAGTCATTTGCCGCCACTAACGAACAGGAAGGGAGCGAGATTGCGCACCAAATCATCAGTGCGCTGCTCGACAGCCAGATGAAATTACTGTTCGTGACCCACCTCTACGATTTTGCCCGTCGGTGGTGGCGCATGCAGCGAACAGATACGATCTTCTTACGCGCCGAACGGCAATCCGATGGCTCGCGTACCTTCAAATTGCGAGTGGCCGAACCGCAAGCGACGAGCTACGGTGCCGATCTTTATTATCAGGTGTTTGGTGAAGTAGCGCAGGTAGCATCAGATGAGAGCACCGCAGCCTGAGGCAGCAACACTCGCACCTGCCGCGCCAAGGTTGCAGTATCGGCAAAACCTTGATTCACGTACCGCACCACGCCATTGCCATCGAGCACAACGGTTGCGGGTGCAGTGAGAATACCCAATTGCCCGACAAGCTGCGGATGTTCAAGCGCTGATACCGTGGTCACTACAACCTCTTCACCCGTCATCGCTGCCAACTGGGCTAACGCTGGCGCTTGGCGAGCGTAGCATTCACGGCAACCGGGAGTTGAAAACGCGATCACGGCTGGCCGGCCAAGTGGGACAATGCCGGCGAAGATGGGGATTTGGCCGAGTATGCGTAACCGGTACGCCTGCCAAGACCGTACCCCTACCCACAACAAGCCAAGCCCGGCTGCGAGCGCGCCGATAATGAAGAGACGCTCGATCATTTCCACCGCCCCAAACGTTGCAATTGAAAGAAGATAAAGCACCCGGCGCAGAAACCAAAGAGCAGGTTCACAGCCGCCAGCGCAACGACGAGCAATGCCAGCGCCCAACCGAGCAGATGCGCGCCGAACCACAATGCAAGCGTGGCCGCGATTAACACTGCTGCGCCCATCCCTTGGGCGAATCGGTGAGGGGCCGGGTCTTCTTGGTGGAAATCGGGGCGCAGGAGACCAAGCGGGCGCAACACATCGCGATAGAGGCGCTGAAAGAGCGCTAGCGCCGGCGAGATAGTGCCAAGCGCCATCACCGCAGCGACAAAGGCGAGCAGCCAGAGATAGTCGGCAGCAAAGGCGAGCAGGAGCAACAGAATGATCGTGGCCTGATTGACGCGCAACGCCGTGCGATCAACGAGCGCGGGTGGGGAAGAAATTGATTGAGCAGCCATAGATAACTACCTTACGTAAGTTTTCAAGTTCTTGCGTTAATCTTAAATAAGATAGTCTGTTTTGTCAAGAAAGAGAGCATGGGTGCTACGGATGCGCACGGTGGCCCGACCCGTGCGCATTTGTCCTCGTCGGTGGAAATCCGTGTCTCATGAACATTTCGGGTAAAATAAAAGGGACACAGCATTGCTGTGTCCCTTTCGAGCTGGTAGCGGCGGCAGGATTCGAACCTGCGACCTTCGGGTTATGAGCCCGACGAGCTGCCACTGCTCCACGCCGCGTCGCCATCTGTTACTATAGCACATCAAAATCACTATGTCAAGAGGTTTTTCACTACATGGTGTTGTGATGCAGGCTGAACAGCCAGAGCAACTCGCCGCGATCCGCGCGCTCTTTCGCGAATACGCCGCCAGCCTGCCCATTGATCTCGGTTATCAAGGGTTTGAAGCAGAACTGGCTGCGCTTCCCGGTGCATACGCGCCACCGCAGGGCAGGTTGTTGCTGGCGCTCGTCGCCGGTGAAGCGGCAGGTTGCGTGGCGTTGCGCCCGCTAAGCGAGACGATCTGCGAGATGAAGCGGTTGTACGTGCGGCCATCGTTTCGCCGCGAGGGGTTAGGGCAGCGGCTCGCCAGCCAGATCGTGGCAGAAGCGACTGCAATCGGCTATGAGCTAATGCGGCTCGATACCCTGCCCACGATGCGCAGCGCGATCCGGCTGTACGAATCGCTCGGCTTTACCCGCTGCGCGCCGTACTACCCCACCCCGATCACCGAGACGGTGTTCATGGAACGGCGGCTGTTGTAGAGACGTTGCAATCTAACGTCTCTACGACACCCTTACCGTATCGACCGGTAGCCACCTTTCACCCCACGCGGCGACAACACCAACTGCCAAAGCTGGCTGGCCCGCGCCATAAAGCTGCCGGCGCTCGTGAGCAGGTAGAAGCGCCACATGCGGTAGAAACGTTCATCGTACCGGTGTGCCAACTGCGGCCATGCTTGCTCGAAATTGGCATGCCATGCCTTGAGCGTCGCCACGTAATTGACACCGAAATTGTGCCAGTCTTCAAGCACAAACAACCCCTCGAACGCCGCCGTCAACAAGCGCGGCGAAGGCAACATCGAGTTGGGGAAGATGTAGCGTTCGATCCACGCATCGCGCCCTTGATAGGCGACATTCGTGCCGATCGTGTGCAACAGCAAGAGACCATCATCGGCCAACAAGCGGCGCGCCGTTTGCATAAAGGTACGATAATTGCGATAACCAACGTGCTCGAACATCCCTACCGAGATGATCCGGTCAAACGTGCCCTGTGTTTGCCGGTAATCTTCCAGCCGGATCTCCACCGGCAAGCCACGACAACGCTCTTGAGCCAGCGCGGCTTGTTCCCGCGAGACGGTAATCCCGACTACATGCGCGCCGTAGCGTTCAGCCAGATATTGGGCCGTGCCGCCCCATCCACACCCAATATCAAGCACACGCATGCCCGGTTGCAGATCGAGCTTGCGCGCAATCAGATCGAGCTTCGCCTCTTGCGCTTCATCCAGCGTGCGGGCACCGCTATCCCAGTAAGCACAACTGTAGATCATGCGACGGTCGAGCATCGCGGCATAGAGATCATTCCCGATATCGTAGTGGCGCTGACCGATCACGAACGCACCCTTGCCGCGCTGGCGATTGATAAACCGGCTATCAAACCATAGTGGGAGATTCACCAGCCAACCTACCTGTACCGGTGCCTGTACTTGCAGGAGCCGGCAAATGAACTCATCAATTGCCGCACAGTCCCACCAACCATCCATGTAGGCTTCGCCAAGACCAAGCGAGCCGTTAAGCAAGCAGCGAAGGTAGAGACGCTCATCGTATACCTGAATGTCCCATGGTTGTGAGCCATTGACCGTAATGCCGGCGGCATCGAGCAGTTTTCCTGCATAATTGCGTGCCCACCGGTGAAGACGATGCCGTTTAGATCGAGCGACATTCGTTGTCGTTGGCAGAGAAGCCAGTTCGCGTTCAGTCATAGCACCCTCCTTCTAGATGCAGGCCAAACGATTGAACGTGCTTCGCAACTGTCGCTTGCCGCATATTCACCTATGGTATCAGTTCACTACTTGTCACCCCCTTACAAGAGCGGTATACTGCTTGCAAAGAAAATGATTGCACATGTGCAGGTTTACTATTATGAAACAACACGACGTTCGCTCCCATTTGCCGCACCAGCTTATCCATGATGTCTACGTCCTGCTGGATGACGGCGACCGACGCGCGTTAGCGCATACCAACCTGACGCCGCTCGAGTTCAATTTGCTGTTGCAGCTTGATCTCGAGCAGGGTCAGCGACTGACCGATGTGGGTGCGAAACTGCTCTGTGTCAAAAGCACGATCACCCGGCTCGTCGATCGGCTCGAGCGCGACGGATTAGTGCGGCGCAATCCCGATCCTGATGATCGGCGGGCGCAGCGACTGATCCTCACGCCGCGCGGCGCGGCGGTGCGCGCCGAGGCGCTGGCAATGCACAACGCAGCGGTCGAGCGCCGAATGAATCTGCTTGACCCGGAAGAGCAAGAGCAGCTCACCCGCCTGCTGTTAAAACTACGGGATGGGTTGGCCGCCGATTTAGCGGCCCAGCAAGCCGTCGAAGCCGAAACATAGCTGTTTCCTCCTAGTCTGCGAATCCTTTGCCTGTTTTCAAACAGTATTCTTCATGATACCGCTGCTTTGACAACAGGCAAGATGGCATGAATCTGATTCGACTGGCGCTGGGTTGGTTGATCGGGATCACGTTAGCTGGAGTTGTTGCCTTGCCGCTACACTGGTTTGCACTAGCAGCCGGTGCGGCGGGGGTAGGTGTCGTTGTTGTTCATCGCCGCTGGCGCTGGGTAGCGCTGGCGGCGATGTGTTTGGCGCTGGGTGGCATGCGCTACCACGTTGCCCAACCCTTGCTCGGCCCGCACCATATCGAGCGCTGGGCTAGCGCTGATGAGGTGATGCTGGTCGGCGGCGTTGCGGAAGAGCCACGCCGCGATGATACCGGCCAGCAAGTGGTCATCAGCGTTTCTCACGCCGGCCCTGACGGACAGTTGGCCCCGGCAGAGGGCCGTGTGCTGGTGCGCGCCCCACCCTACCCCCCGTACTATCCGGGGGATCGCTTGCAGATCAGCGGTAGGCTGACCTTGCCCCGCCCTGCCCAACGTCCGGGAGAGTTTGATTACCGCGCCTACCTTGCGCGCCGGAACATCTTTGTGCTCCTTAACCAGCCTACCACTATCAAGACATTGGCTGCGCGTGAACCGGCGTGGGGGTTGGCCCAGATCAGCCAGTTTCGCGAGCAGTGCCGGCGTACCGTGCTGCGCCTCTTGCCCGAACCACAAGCGGCGCTGGCAATCGGGATTCTGCTCGGTATTCAGGCCGGTCTGCCGGAAGCGGCCCGCACAGCTTTCGCTACTACCGGCACCTCGCACATCTTAGTTGTGTCGGGCTGGAACTTTACCATCGTCGCGGCGGCACTGGCAGCACTGGCCAAACTCACTCGCCTGCGACCATGGTCAGCCTTTTGGCTTAGTCTAGCCGTGATGTGGATCTATGCCGGTTTCACCGGCGCTTCGGCGGCAGTCGTGCGGGCAGCGATGATGGCTAGTCTCGCTCTCTTGGCCCGCACCGCCGAGCGGCAGAGCGAGCCGTGGCGGTTGTTGTTGACCACTTGCTGGCTGTTGACGTTGATCAACCCGCATACCCTCTGGGATCTCGGCTTTCAACTCTCGGTGTTGGCTACGGCGAGCCTGTTTGCATTTGGTAAACCGGTGGAACACTGGCTTGATGGGGTGCGCTGGCTGGCACACCCCGCGTTGGCAGCAGTACGCGAGGCGCTCACCGCAACCTTGGCGGCGCAAGTGCTGACAATGCCGCTGATGCTCTACCACTTCGGTAATCTCTCGCTGGTTGCACCGTTGGCCAATATCCTGATTGTGCCGGTAGTGCCGGTGGCGATGCTGTTGGGAATGGCGGCATTGATCGGCGGGTTGATCTGGTTGCCGCTTGGCAAGTGGCTAGCGATCATCGCATGGCTGCCGCTGAGCTGGATCAGCAATACGGCGCTGGTGCTGGCCCAACCGGCATGGGCGGCGCTTGCTGTGCCGTCCTTCCCACTCTGGCTGTTGCTGGCAGGTTATGCCCTGATTGGCGGCTATTGGCTATGGCGGCGGCCAGATCGGGCAGACATACGAGCAAGTTAATGCAATTCACCAAATCTAGCGCTTTGTGTTATGATGCAAGGAGAAACATTCTGATATTGGCAAGGAATACGTATGGCCCAGATCGCACCCTACGGCAGTTGGCGTTCGCCGATTACCGCCGCTCTGCTCGTCGCCAAGCAGGTAAGCCTCAGTTGGCCGCAGATTGATGGCACTGATATCTACTGGATCGAAGGACGTCCGCAAGAGGGTGGGCGGAATGTGCTCGTGCGCCGTGCCGCTGACGGCACGATCAGCGATGTGACCCCAACCGGTATGAACGTGCGTACTCTTGTTCATGAGTACGGCGGTCTCAGCTATGTGGTCGATCAGGGTGAAGTTTTCTTTGTTGAGTTTAGTGATCAGACCCTCTACCGCCAGCTTCCCGGCGCGGCGCCGGTACCGCTCGGCACACCGGCAGGCTTACGCTTCGCCGAAATGGTTGTGGATCGGGCGCATAACCGGTTGATTGCAATTGGGGAAGATCACCGCGGTGATGGTGAAGCCCAGAACTATCTGGTGGCGGTGGATCTAGCCAACGGCGCGACGACACCATTACTCACCGGACGCGACTTCGTGGCCGCGCCGCGCCTGAGTCCCGATGGGGCATGGCTGGCATGGCTGGCGTGGGATCATCCCAATATGCCGTGGGACGCCGCTGAGTTGTGGGTGGCGCCGATCTTGGCCGATGGCAGTCTGGGAACGGCGCGCCGATTAGCCGGCGGCGCCGGCGATACGTGCTTTCAGCCGGAATGGGCTGCTGATGGCAGCTTGTTGGTGGTGGCTGAACGCAGCGGCTGGTGGAACCTGTACCGGCTCGATCTCGACGGCAACGCCATCCCGCTTTACCCGCGAGAAGCCGAGTTCGGCCAGCCGCTTTGGCAGTTGGGCATGCGTACCTATCTACCGTTGCCTGACGGACGTATCCTAGCATCGTTCTGCCAGCAGAGCCGTTGGCAAATGGTGGTGATAGGGCGAGACGGCAGTGCCGAGCCAATCGAAGTGCCGGTCTCGGTGATCAATATTGTCAATGGCGCTGGTGATCGTGTAGTCTTCATTGGCAGTTCACCAACACTACCGGCAACGCTCTTCCTGCTCGATGTAAATAACCGCGCGCTCACACCAATCCGGAGCAGCGGCGAGCTGCCGGTTGATCCGGCGTACCTCTCACTGCCCGAAGTGATCAGCTTTCCAAGCGCCAACGGCCGCACCGCCTACGGCATCTTTTACCCGCCACACAACCCTGACTTCATCGCCCCAGAAGGGGAACGGCCACCACTACTGGTAATGATCCACGGCGGGCCGACTGCCGCCGCCTACCCCACCTTGCGTCTCTCGATTCAATACTGGACGAGCCGAGGGATTGGGGTGCTCGATGTGAATTATGGCGGCAGCACCGGTTTTGGCCGCGCCTACCGTGAACTGCTCGACGGTCGATGGGGAATTGTCGATGTCGAAGACTGCGTCGCCGGCGCACAGTTTCTCGCGGCCAGCGGCAAAGCTGATCCCGAACGATTACTGATCACCGGCGGTAGCGCTGGCGGGTTCACCGTCTTGGCGGCGCTTGCCTTCCACCACACCTTCCGGGCCGGGGCGAGCCACTTCGGTGTCGCCGACCTAGCGGCACTAGCTCGCGACACGCACAAGTTCGAGTCGCGCTACCTTGACCGTCTGATCGGCCCCTACCCAGAGCGAGCCGACCTCTATCATGCTCGTTCACCACTTTACCATGCCCATCAGATCAGGTCACCGGTCATCTTCTTTCAAGGGCTAGAAGACAAAGTAGTGCCGCCGGCCCAATCAGAAGCGATGTACGAGGCGCTCCGTGCGCGCGGCATCCGCACCGAGTACGTGCCCTTCCCCGGCGAACAGCACGGCTTCCGCAAGGCCGAAAATATTATCACCGCCATCGAACGCGAACTGGCGTTTTATGGTGAGGTGCTTGGCTTTACGCCGGTAGTGTGACGACGGCTCAACAGGCCGTGCAGAAGTCACCGCATGCTACTTTGTCTGCGAGGGAGCAACGGCATCCAGCGGAGCTGGCGCCGCCCAACCAAAGCAGTCTCCCGTTTCAGCGAAACTAACCCGCTCAGGCGTCCCATCCGCGCGGGAGATCGCTTCGCCGTCTGCGGCGGCTCGCAATAACATCGAGGAACGAAAGGCAGCCATGCACCGCTCGGCGCGCAAGGACAAGCGGTGTAAGATGAATGTTTGATCATCTTGCCTGCTTCATTGCCGGCCAGTTGCGTGCTATACTTACACCATCAAAACGATTGGTTGTGGGAGTATGCCTTTGAGTACGGAGCCAGCCGCCCTTCTCGAGCGCGCTACAGCCATTGTTGCCGCCCAACTTGCCGGATTGCGCGAACTCTACCACGCCGCCTTGCAACAGCAAGAAGGCGTGGTTCAGCGTGCGCGCCAACTTTCGCGCCAACTCGATGAAGCAGTGGTACAAGAGCAGTTTGCTCGTGAACACGGCTTATCCACCGTTGCTATCGCGGCGCGGGTCAAGCAATTGCGAGCCGAACACGCCACCGCGGCTGAAGCTGAAGCCGAATTGCGCCGGTCGCTCCGCCAACTCGACCAACTTATCCGCCAAATCGAGATGAGTAGCACCACCCTTACCCGCAATGTGGAAGGCGTGGCTGCCGATCCGTGGGTGCAGGCGTTGCGGGCGCAAGTCATTAAGGGTCGCGAGGAAGAGCGCATCCGACTGGCGCGCGAAGTGCATGACGGGCCGGCGCAAGTGCTGGCTAATGCACTGATGGGGGTCGAAGTCTGCCAAAATCTGCTCCAAGAGCAGAAGCTGGAACAGCTCGGCTCGATCCTTAGCCAGCTCGGTGATAACGTGCGCGAGGGCTTGCGTGAAGTGCGCAGCTTTATCGCCGATCTCCGTCCGGGTAAGTTGGAAGAACAAGGTCTGGTGCCGGCGCTGCACGAATACATCCGTCGCTACCGCGACACGGTAAGCAATCCGGTCGTGTTTGAAGCCGATCCGTTGCCGCGCTTGCCGGCTGAAACCGAGATCGTGCTCTACCGCATCGTGCAAGAGGCCTTGCAGAATGCGCGCAAACATGCCCGCGGCGCGCCAGTTCGGGTCACCTTGTTAGCTCGCGGCGGACGCTTGCATCTGTCGATCCGTGATGAAGGACCCGGCTTTGATCTGCGTGAAGTCGTTCGGCGCGCCGGACGCGAGAGCTGGGGGTTGACAAGCATGCGCGAACGGGCCGAGCTGATCGGCGCGCAACTAACCGTCACGACCCGGCGTGGCGCCGGCACCGAAGTGCAAGTGACGATGTCATTGCCGCAACCGGGTTGAGTTATCCGAGGAGTCATGCGTGACAGCGCCATTATCATCAAAGGTCAGAGTATTAGTGATTGATGACCACCCGCTCTTCCGGCAGGGGATCCGCTGGAGTTTAGAGAGTGCATCCGATATTGAGGTGATCGGCGAGGCTGAGAACGGCCAAGAGGCGATCAAGCTGACCGAACGCCTGATGCCCGATGTGGTGCTGGTCGATATTAACCTACCCGGCTTGAACGGGTTGGAGGTGGCGCGGGTGATTAAGCGCCGCGAGCCGCGCACCGGCATCATCGTGCTGAGTGTTTATGAAGACGATGATCAATTATTTCAGGCAATTAAGGTCGGTGCGGCTGCCTTTACATCCAAAGATATTAGCCCGGAAGAGCTGGTGCAAATGATCCGCGAGGTCGCCCGCGGGCGTTATCTGATCAACGATGCAGTGCTGGCCCGGCCCAACGTCGCGGCGCGGGTGCTGCACCAATTCCGCGAACTGGCCGCCACCGACGAAGAGGACAGCGCGAATTTGTTTGCCCCGCTGACCTCGCGCGAAATTGAGATTCTCGATTGCATTGCCCGCGGCCTTTCCAACAAAGAGATTGCCAACGAGCTGAGCATTAGCGGCCAGACGGTCAAAAATCATATCACCTCCATCCTCTCTAAGTTGCAGGTCAATGACCGCACGATGGCGGTAATTGTGGCAATTAAAAAGGGGTGGATTAAGATGGGTTATTCGCAACCGCTTGAGTAGGGACATTGCGGTGCAATGTACCTACGGCGCTCCTCGTAACGCAGCGGCGATGACGCGATCTAACCGCACCATGTCACGAGCCTCTACCACACTGATAAACGCAAGCTGGGGCAAGCTATTGATTACCGTTTGCGCCGCTTCGTTTGCTAGCTCGTGTTCAGATGGAGTGAACGTTTCCCGTACCGCTTGCCGCAACCATTCGGCCTGCCGATCACGGCGGAGCTGGTAGCGGGTAAGGATACCTTCACCCGCACCACACTGTCGAGCGGCGCGCCGGCGATCTGCGTTGCGGTGCAGATAGGCAAGCCCGATCAGCGCAGCAGACAACTCTTCTGGCAGGTATACTTTGCAGGCTTCCCGTTGCGCGGAGCTGAGATTGATTAATGCAGCTTCATGCCTCCCGGCGGCGATCGCGAGATAGCCACTGTGTCGCAACAGGCTGACCCGACCATAGGAAATGCTCATCTCGGTGATGATCGCACTGGCGGCGGCAAGGTTGCGTTCCGCCGCTGTGATCGCTCCCTCTTCCAGATCGATGCTGGCGAGGCGCAGATGCGCTTCCCACAACGCCATCGCGTCACCACCAGCAGTTAATTGTGCAATCAGGCCGGCAAACATCCGGCGCGCCGGCGATAGGTCGCCGTATGAACGCAACGCTTCGGCCACATCGCACCGGTAGCGCCACACCATGATCTGATCGCCATTGTGCGTCACCAGATCAACCGCTTCGCGCAGCATAGGCAATGCTTTGTGGTAATGGCCATGGGTGCAATACCCGACGCCGAGCTGATTAAGCGCATACGCTAAAGGAGCCGGCGCATTGCTGCGCCGGGCAATCATAATCGCTTCGTTGAGGATGGTTGCATAGCGCTCCAGATTGCCGGGGAAGCGGTTGAGCATGCCTTGGTAGGCTAAGCCCTGCGCCACATCGGCCTCTTGCCCTGCTTGGCGTGCCAGCGCAATCCCTTGGGCAAGCAGATCACCGGCATGTAACGCACCCTGCTGCGAGGCAAGATAGCCAACCGTAATCAGTGCACGTCCGCGCAATGCAGGCGGGATGGCTTGCGCTGACCCAGACATCAACAGTGGTTCGACCAAACGCCCCGCGTAGACTGCGCGCCGGCTCAGCCAGTAAACGCGCAGCGCCGCGGTGATTCGCGCTGCCACCATCCCGTTGTCGGCGGTCAACGACCAGCGAATCGCTGCACGTAAATTCGGTAGCTCAGCATCGAGTTGATTCAGCGTCGTTGCGGCTGCTGCGCTTTCGAGCAGCAGGCCGGCCGTTTCGGCAAGGTTGGCAAAATAGGCGGCGTGGCACGTATAGACACTGGCAGCTTCAGGATGCGATTGCAACCGTTCGGCAGCGAAAACCCGGATCGTTTCGAGCAAACGAAACCGTCCGCTTGCTTCAACCTGCACCAGCCCTGCCTCAACCAGCGGGTCAAGACTGTCTACACCCAACGCTACCGCTGCCGGTGCGTCAAACGTACTCGGAAACACACCCAAGCGAGCAAAGCTGTCGCGTGCTGCCGGCGCCAGCAAACGTTCACTCCACGCAATCGTGGCCTGCAACGAGCGCTGGTGCGCCGGCAGATCGGCAAAACTGCTATCAAACGCCGTCACCCCCGCCTCAAGGCTCGCCAACAACGCCGCCGGTTCGAGCACATCGGCGTGAGCCGCAGCCAACTCAATCGCCAACGGCAGACCGTCGAGCCGCTGGCAAAGCGCGGCAACCGTTGCTGCATTAGCCACGCTAAGGGCAAACGCCGGGTTCACTGCCGCCGCGCGTTCGCAAAACAGCCGGGTAGCCGGCGCTGCCGCCACCGCGCTCACGCGCCGGTTGGCCGGTACGATCAGCGGCTTGACCAAAAAGCGGGTTTCGGCACGCAGACATAGCGGCACACGGCTCGTGATGAGAACGGACAACTGCGGCGCCGCCGCCAATAAGCGCGCGATCAACGGCGCCGCCGGCAAGAGCTGCTCGAAGTTATCGAGCACGAGCAGGAATGAACGCTGAGCAAGCAAGGCGATCAGCGCCGCTTCAGCTTCATCACCCTGCGCGCCAAGGCGCGCGGCGATGAATGGCGCAACCGCTGCCGGATCATCAAGCGCCGCCAACTCGATCACCGCTGCGCCATCAGCAAACGATGGCTGCAACGCGGTAGCCACAGCCAGCGCCAAGCGCGACTTTCCCACTCCCGGCGGGCCGATCAACGTGACACAACGGGCCGTATGCGCACCGATCAACTGGATAAGTTCAGCGATCTCGGCGTCGCGTCCAAGTAATGGAGTCGGCGCAACTGGCAAGCGATGCGCTAGAGGACGCGCCGTCGCCGGGATGGGCTGGATGGTGGCATTGGGTAACGTGCGCGAACCGGCAGCAGCAAGAAAGGCGGTGCGCTCCTCACCGGCCAACCCCAAAGCGTTCGCCAGTTGCACCGCCGTGGCACGAGGCGGCATCCGCGCGCCGGTTTCGTACTTTCGCACCAGCGACACCGAGATCCCGGCGCGCACCGCTAATTGGGTTTGCGTCAGCCCCAGCTCAAGACGGCATTGCTTGAGCAAAACGGGAAAGGTGATGGCAGCCGGCAAGCGCTTGTCATCCTTTGCAAAACATTTGGCCTACTTAGCCGGAAGTGTGCTTCAGCGGGCCGCAATGGTACTGCCGGCTTGTGTCACTCTTGTGTTACTGCATTATACCATCGCATTCTTGAAACAGATTGAACGTTTTGTTACAACCAGAACACATCCGTTAAATCTTTCGTTAGTGGAAAGGGTAAGCGATTGCGATCGGCAGACACCTCTCGATATCAACCTCTAACACAGGAGCATGTATGATCCACTTTACCTCGCTCATCCAAGCGGTCGGCCTCACGCCAGCCTTGTCGGCTTACCCGTTCACCAGTGTGTTGATGCTAGTGCTGATCGGCGGTCTTGTACAACAACATCTGCTCAATCCTGAGCAAATCGCACGCGATTCGATGGGGTTCTCTACCATTCTTGCCAACCAAATTGGCGGCGTTGATCTACCAACGTGGGCGTTTGAAGGGCCATTTTTATTCTTGATTTTGCTGGGCGTGATCTACGAGTGGTCGAGCGAACGCAGCGCCACGGCACAAGAGATGATGGGGTTTGTGAATCGCCTTGTGAAGACTGGGGCCGGCTTTGGCGTGCAATATCAGATGGTGAATAGCCAGATGGAACAGATCCTCGATCTACTGACACAGACACTGCCGCCCGATATTGTGGCCGCACTCAGCACCGGCGTGGCAGTTGCCACTGTCGTGCCGCTGGCCCCCTAGCCAGCCGATAGCCTCGCATGGTTGGCCCAACCGATTGCGGTCGTTTGGTCAAGCATTGTCACCATCGCGATCTGGATCATCTCTGGCATCCGCGCCGCCATCATTACCCTCATTTGCCTGATGGATCCCGGCGGCCACCTTGGTTTGCTCAAGCTGTTTTCGTGGGGTGACGGCGGATGGGCAATAACGACCACCGTTGTGCTGATCTTCTTCCCGCTGCTGGCCTTGTTGCTAGCCGGTCTTACCGTGCTCGGCCTTTGGTTCATCCGGCGCTACTTCGAGCTGCGCGAGCGGAAGATGATGATCGCCTGCCAACATTGCGGCGGCCAGATGCATCCCGCGGCGCTCGAATGCCCGGCCTGCCGCCAGCCCAACCAGCAACCGCGCATGGTTGGTTGGATCGGCCAACCACGGCCAGAACCGGTCACCGATCTGGCGGCGCACCGGATTACACTGATCAAGCATCGCCGTTGCCCAAGCTGCGCTACCCGGCTCAAGAAGCGCGCGGTGCAACAAGCCTGCCCGGCATGCGAAACTGTCACCTTCACCGATGTGGCGCAGGTCAATTCATTTCTGCGCGTACTAGACCGGCAACTGCCGCGCACCCTGCTCGTTAGCGGCTTGCTGGGGTTAGTGCCGATTATTGGGGTGGTACCGGCAATCATCTACTACCGGCTGAGTTTAATCGCCAGCTTGCAGAGCTACGTGCCGGTAGGCATCGGCTGCTTCACCAACTGGGTCTTGCGAATCGTGGCGATCTTCCTCATCGGAATGCAATCAATCCCGGGCATCGGCGCATTCGCTATCCCGGCGTTATGCCTGATCAACTACACTGTCCATCGCCAGATCGTGGCTGGTCAGGCGACAAGCAAGATCCGCGCGACCGGGTCGTTGGCGATGCCGGACGGGAAGACGGTGGCGTCCTAACAACAGAGAGTGCGGCAGTCAAACTGCCGCACTCCATATTCTGCACTCCTCGGTTAGGATTGAAACCTACCCTTACGCCGATTTACGGGTTTTACTGCTCGCTTTGCGGGCTGACACCGCCGGCTTTTCAGGAGCGGGCTGTGGCGCCGGTGCAGCTTCGACTGCCACCCCGGCCTGCGCCTCATCGAGCGAGTTAGCGATGTAGTCGCACTTCGGATAGCGCGAGCAACCGTAGAACGGGCGGCCAAACTTGCCCCGGCGTCGCAATAGTTCGCCCTCGCCGCACTTTGGGCAGGTCACACCGGTCGGTTCTGGCAACGGAGCCGGCTTGCCATCGCGACCGATCCGGCGGGTGTTGGTACATTCTGGATAGCCCGAACAACCAAGGAAGGGGCCAAATCGGCTCTTCTTGATCACCATAGGCCGGCCACAGACGTTGCACAGCACATCACTCGTCTCTGGCGCGCTCGCCTTATCAAGAATGATCTGACCATTCTCATCGCGGTGAAAATCGCTGGTGAAATCGCACGAATCGCCTTCACCCTCACGGTTGTACCGCGAACAGGCCAAAAACTCACCGTTCCGGCCAAACTTAATCACCAGCTTTCCCTGACCGCACTTCGGGCAATCGATATCGGTCGTAATCTCTTCGCGCTTAACATTGCGCATTTGGCGCTGCGCCGTCTCAAGCGTCGAACGAAAAGGGCCGTAGAACTCACGCAATACCGGCACCCACTGTTTAGAACCTTCGGCAATATCATCAAGCTGCTGTTCGAGCGACGAGGTGAAATCGTAATCGACAATGTTGCCGAAATGCTCAACCAGCAAATCGGTGACCACCCGCCCTAATGTGGTCGGAATCAGCTTCTTATCGACCATCTCGACGTATTCACGCTCTTGAATCGTTGAGAGAATAGTCGCGTACGTGCTAGGCCGACCAATGCCGAGCCGTTCCAGCTCTTTTACCAGACTGGCTTCGGTATAGCGCGGCGGCGGTTCGGTGAAGTGTTGCACCGATAGCAGCTCAACCAACTGCAAACCCTCACCTTCAGCCAAGGGTGGCAAGCGACGTTCGCTGTCTTCGTCCTCTTCGCCTTCGTCGAGACTGACGTTATAGACGGCGAGGAAGCCGGGGAACTTAAGCACCGAGCCGGTGGCGCGGAAGAGGTAGGGCGGCGCGCCGGCCACGCTCGGTTGGGCGGCAATGTCAACCGTAGTGCTGTCAAAGATAGCCGGGGCCATCTGCGAAGCGATAAACCGCTTCCAGATCAGATCGTAGAGCCGCCACAGATCGCGATCAAGCCGCTCACTCAACTGCTCAGGCGTGCGAGCGCTACTGGTTGGACGAATCGCCTCATGCGCCTCCTGCGCACCTTTCGCCTTGGTTTTGTAGACCGGCGGCTGGTCGGGGAGATAGTCACTCCCAAACCGCTTACCGATCACCTCGCGGGCTTCAGCTTGCGCTTCCGCCGCCACCTGCACACTATCGGTACGCATGTAGGTAATCAAACCGACCGTGCCCTCTTCACCACCAACATCGACCCCTTCATATAAACGCTGAGCCAGCATCATGGTCTTCTTGGCGCTAAACCCCAACTTACGGGCTGCCTCTTGCTGCAAGGTACTGGTGGTAAACGGCGGCGCCGGCGAGCGGCGCTTGTCGCGCCGGGTCACTTTGGCAACGGTATAGGTCGCGCCTTTCAGATCGGCCACGATCGCCTCGGCCTGCTCACGCCGCTCAATCGAAAACTTCTCCAGCTTCTTACCGTCACGCTCGATCAGGGTCGCGCGGAAGAGATCACGCGGCGCGATGCCAGCCTCTTTCAACAGATCGGCCTCGATCGTCCAATATTCCTGCGGCTGGAACTGCTCGATCTCGCGCTCGCGCTCGACGATCAGCCGCACCGCCACCGACTGCACCCGCCCGGCGCTTAGACCACGCTTGACCTTATCCCACAGCAGCGGGCTAAGCTGATAGCCAACCAGCCGGTCGAGCACCCGCCGCGCCTGTTGAGCGTCAACCAAATTTTGGTCGATCTGGCGCGGCTGTTGTAACGCCTGCTGCACCGCATTGCGCGTGATCTCTTGAAAGACCACCCGGTACACCGGCGTCTTTTTTGGCGTCTTGACCGACTGCGTAATATGCCACGCAATCGCTTCACCCTCGCGATCGGGGTCGGTCGCCAGATAGATCGCGTCAGCGTTGCGGATTGCTTGGCTCAACTCTTGAACGACCTTCGGCTTAACGATTTCATAGGAAGGGGCAAAATCGTGCTCGATATCAATCGCCAGCCCGTTCTTAGGCAAATCGCGCACATGGCCCATGCTGGAGGTAACCTTATAGCCTTTGCCCAAATATTTCTGAATCGTCCGCGCTTTGGCCGGCGACTCAACGATCACTACTTTTTCGCCCATGAAGCAATTCCCAATGAATCTAGAAGTCTACTTGAACAGGTTTTCGCTATCGTCATCGCACTATACGCGGCGCTGGCGCGATTGTCAAGGGCGAGCCTTCCCGATTTTGACCGGTTGTTGAACTGTAACTCGCTTCCCTACGATGAGCTATTGACAAGCAGCATCGATCAGATAACCTGTGGTTAGGGTAACCAGTCTTTTACTTCATGGACGATCCGGTTTATCGTGCCCATTTTACCCTCGATTTGCTGGTATACTAACGGTATCGAGGGTTGGGTATGGGCTGCCGGCAAGGAGTATAGCCATGCCTTCAGAGACGCAGGAGACGGCCCAGCACGCTCCGTTGTTCGATATGTTCGCGCCTGCGACGTATGAGGAATGGCGGGCAGCGGCTGAGAAGACGCTGAAGGGCGTTCCGTTTGAGAAGCGCCTAATTACCAAGACCTACGAACAAATTCTGCTGCAACCGATCTATAACGCTGCCGATATTGCCGAGTTGCCGCACACTGGCTCGCTGCCCGGCTTTGCCCCGTTTGTGCGCGATACGCGCGTGTTGGGGCCGGTGTTGGAACGCTGGCAGGTGGCGCAAGAGCTGCCTTATCCGACCGCAGATGAAACGAATCGGGCGGCACAGGCCGATGTACCGCGCGGCTTGACGACACTCAACTTGCCGCTGGATCAGGCTACCCGCTTTGGTCTCGATCCCGACGTAGCCGCGCCGGCGCAGGTAGGTGCGGGCGGTCTCTCACTGGCAACGCTAGCCGATGCCCGCCGCCTGTTCGCCCAGCTCGACCTTGACCGGCTGTCACTGT
Organism: uncultured Chloroflexus sp.; assembly: GCF_937951745.1. Classification (GTDB taxonomy): domain Bacteria; phylum Chloroflexota; class Chloroflexia; order Chloroflexales; family Chloroflexaceae; genus Chloroflexus. Next base: position 45,396 of record NZ_CALFBQ010000048.1, on the reverse strand, counting down.
TGGTGAATGCCGGCGCGCAGGCGCTGCCGGTAGCGGCCCTGCTCGTAACCGCCGCCGAAGAGCAGGGCCTTCCGTCCGACCGGCTACGCGGTTGTATCGGCGCCGATCCGCTCGAAGTGTTAGCTGCCGATGGGACGTTACCGGCGTCGCTCGACCGTTGCTACGACCTGTTGGCCGAGTGGACACGATGGGCACAAACGCATGCCCCAAATCTACGCACCATAGTTGTTAGTACTCACGTGTACCACAACAGTGGCGCCCACGCCGCCCAAGAGCTAGGATGCGCATTAGCAACCGGAGTTGCCTATCTGCGCGCGTTGCAAGAGCGTGGCCTCAGTGTCAATGACGTGGCCCCACGCATCCAATTTTCGTGCTCGGTGGGATCGCAGTTCTTCATCGAAGTAGCCCGTCTGCGCGCCGCTCGTATGCTGTGGGCGCGGGTAGTAACCGCGTTCGACGGTGATGAAACTGCGCAGCAGATGCATCTACACGCCCGCACTTCGGCGTGGACGAAGACGCGCTACGATGTCTATAACAACATGCTGCGTGCCACCAGCGAGGCGATGGCAGCAGTGATGGGCGGGGCGCAGAGCATCCATATCAGTCATTTTGATGAAGCGTGGGGCCTGCCCGACGAGTTCTCGCGCCGGATTGCCCGTAATTTGCACGTGATCCTGCAAGAAGAGTGCAACTTCTTCCGCCTGATCGATCCACCCGGTGGGTCGTGGGCGGTCGAGAAGTTGACTGATGAGATCGCGGCCAAGGCGTGGGCGTTCTTCCAAGAGATCGAACGGCAGGGTGGCATGGCAGCCGCTCTGCGCGCGGGAATGCCGCAAGCGGCTATCGCTGCCACCCGTGCCGAGCGCTTTGCCGCTATTGCTCAACGCCGCGAGGTGATCGTCGGCGTCAATATGTATCCCAATCTCAGCGAGAAGCTGCCGGAGGTACGCCAGATCGACCACGTGCAGTTGCACGCTGCCCGTGCGGTTGATCTACGCCACGCCCGTGAGATGCGCTCGGAAGAGGCATGCCAAGCTGCGCTAGTTGAGCTGGCCCACCGGCGCACCATGGCAGCCACACTGGCCGCCGTTCGTGCCGGCGCGACTATGGGTGAACTGAGCTGCGCGCTGGCTGCCGCCGATAGCGCCGCGCCGCAGATTGAGTTGCTGCCGGCCCACCGTGCCGCCGAGCAGTTCGAAGCTCTACGCACCGCTGCCGATGCCTATGCTGCCCGCACCGGGCGCCGCCCGGCTGTGTTCCTCGCTAATATGGGACCAATTAGTCAGCACAAGGCTCGGGCAGACTTTTCGACCGGCTTTTTCGCCGCTGGAGGTTTTGCTGTCATCGGCAACGATGGCTTCACTACTGTTGAAGAAGCCGCCGCTGCAGCGCTCGCTTCCGACGCTGAGATTGTTACGATCTGCTCAACTGACGAAACGTATCCAGATATTGTGCCGGCCTTGACCCACGCGATCAAGTCGCAACGACCTGATGTCACGGTCGTGCTGGCCGGCTATCCGACCGATCTTATTGACACGTATCGCGCCGCCGGGATCGATGAGTTCATCCACCTGCGCGCCAATTGTTATGAAACGCTGGCCCGGCTGCAACGTCTGAAAGGAGTGGCTGAGTGAAGAACCCCGATTTCACGACGCTGTCATACCGCGATGAGCGACCTGTCCCTGATCTGACTGAGTGGCAGGCAAAAGCTGAACAAGTAGCCGGCAAGCCGTTGCGCGAGCTGACTTGGCGCACGATGGAACAGATCGAGGTGCGGCCACTCTATACGGCTGCCGATTTGGTCGGCCTTGAGCACCTTGGCTTTACCGCCGGCATTCCACCATACTTACGTGGCCCGTACCCGACCATGTACGTTACCCAACCGTGGACGATCCGCCAGTATGCGGGCTTTTCTACTGCCGAGGCGAGTAACGCTTTCTATCGACGCAACCTTGCTGCTGGCCAAAAGGGGTTGTCGGTAGCTTTTGATCTTGCTACCCATCGTGGTTACGACTCTGACCACCCACGTGTCGTCGGTGATGTTGGTAAAGCGGGTGTGGCCATCGACTCGATCCTCGACATGAAGATACTGTTCGATGGTATCCCGCTCGATCAGATGTCGGTCTCGATGACGATGAACGGCGCGGTGATTCCGATCATGGCCTTCTACATCGTCGCCGCCGAAGAGCAAGGTGTACGGCAAGAACAACTCACCGGCACCATCCAAAACGACATCTTGAAAGAGTACATGGTGCGCAACACCTACATCTACCCGCCTGAGCCGTCAATGCGCATCATTGCCGATATTTTTGCGTACACGGCCAAGCACATGCCCAAGTTCAACAGCATCAGTATTTCGGGCTACCACATGCAAGAGGCCGGCGCCACCGCCGACCTTGAGCTAGCCTACACGCTGGCTGACGGGCTGGAGTATGTGCGCGCTGGGTTGAAGGCCGGGCTGGCGATTGACGCCTTCGCGCCGCGGCTCTCGTTCTTCTGGGCGATCGGGATGAACTACTTCATGGAGATCGCCAAGATGCGCGCTGCCCGTCTGCTCTGGGCCAAGATTATCAAGCAGTTTAACCCACAAGACCCCCGCTCGCTGGCGCTGCGCACCCACTGCCAGACATCGGGCTGGAGCCTCACCGAACAAGACCCGTTCAACAATGTAGCCCGCACCTGCATCGAGGCAATGGCCGCTGCCCTCGGCCACACGCAGTCATTGCATACCAATTCGCTCGACGAGGCGATCGCGTTACCGACCGACTTCTCGGCTCGCATTGCCCGCAACACCCAGTTGTACCTGCAAGAAGAGACCGGCATCTGCAAGATCGTCGATCCGTGGGGCGGGTCGTACTATCTCGAATGGCTGACCGATGCGCTGGCCCGCCGCGCATGGGCACATATCCAAGAGGTCGAAGAGCTGGGTGGTATGGCCAAAGCGATTGAGGCCGGTTTGCCCAAACTGCGGATCGAAGAGGCGGCGGCGCGCCGGCAAGCCCATATCGATTCAGGCCGCGAGACGATTGTCGGTGTCAACAAGTACCGGCTCGAATACGAAGCACCGATCGAGATTCTGGAAGTTGACAACACTGCTGTGCGCCAGAAGCAGATCGAACGGCTGCAAAAGCTGCGCGCTGAACGCGACGAGGCCAAAACGCAGGCAGCTCTCAATGAGCTGACGCGCGTGGCGGCCACCGGGGAAGGCAACCTGCTGGCGGCAGCGATTGAAGCTGCGCGCGCGCGGGCTACCCTCGGCGAGATTTCGATGGCGATGGAAAAGGTCTTTGGCCGCTTCAAAGCCGAAATTCGCTCGGTAGCCGGCGTTTACGGCAGCGAGTATAGCGACGCCGAGCAGATACAGCACGTGCGCGCTATGGCTGATGCCTTCGCTGCACTTGAAGGTCGCCGCCCCCGCATATTGGTGGCAAAGATCGGGCAAGATGGCCACGACCGCGGCGCCAAGGTGGTGGCGACGGCCTTTGCCGACCTCGGCTTTGATGTCGATATTGGTTCGCTCTTCCAGACACCTGAAGAGGTTGCACGGCAAGCAGTTGAAAATGACGTACACGTGGTTGGGATCAGCTCGCTGGCCGGCGGCCACAAAACCCTCTTGCCGCAACTGGTCGAAGAGTTGCGCAAATTGGGTCGCGAAGACATTATGATCGTGATTGGCGGCGTTATTCCGCCCCAAGATTACGAATTCCTGCGCGCACACGGCGCGGCGCTGATCTTCGGCCCCGGTACAATCATTCCCGTTGCCGCCGAGAAACTGCTCCGTGAGCTGCAACGACGGTTGCACGGTGATAGCGTCGCAACACCGGCGCCGTAGAAAGGAATACGACCGTTGGAGAGACGTTGCCTTGCAACGTCTCTCCATTATGTTAGAATATTGAGACCGTTATGACCAACGACCAATCACCAACCGAAGAGATGCCATTCGCGTTATCGGTGCTGGCTGGGATCGCCAGTCGTCACGACGGCTTGCCCGGCAATCCTCTCACGTCAGCTCCTGCACCGAGTGGGTCACGTCGCCGCACCCTCACAACAGAGGAGTATGTCGAAGGGGTGCGCAACGGTGACCGCGCTATTCTGGCCCGCGCCATTACGCTGATTGAGAGCAACGCACCAGCTCATATCGCTCAAGCCCAAGAGGTTCTACGCCAACTGCTGCCTTACACCGGCGGGGCGCTCCGGGTCGGCATCACCGGCGTGCCCGGCGTCGGTAAAAGCACCTTCATCGAAGCACTTGGCACAATGCTCTGTGAACAGGGGCATCGGGTGGCGGTGTTGGCAATCGATCCATCTAGCAGTATCTCGCGCGGCAGCATCTTGGGCGACAAAACCCGCATGGAACGACTTGCCCGCCATCCCAACGCTTATATTCGACCCTCACCGTCGGGCGGTAGTTTGGGCGGTGTAGCCCGTAAGACTCGCGAGACTCTTTTGATTTGCGAGGCAGCCGGTTTTGACGTGGTGTTAGTAGAGACGGTCGGCGTCGGCCAGAGCGAGACCGCCGTGCGCGGGATGGTGGACTTTTTCTTGCTGTTGATGCTGGCCGGCGCCGGTGATGAGCTACAAGGGATTAAGAAGGGCGTCATTGAGCTGGCCGATGCGCTGGTCATCACCAAAGCCGACGGCGATAACAAAGCGCGCGCGTTGGCAGCGCAAGCCGAATATCGTCATGCTCTACGCTACCTCACCCCAGCAACACCGGGTTGGAAACCGCCGGTGCGTACCTGTTCGGCGCTGACCGGCGACGGCATCACTGCCGTTTGGCACGAGATCGAACACTTCCGCACCGAGATGATGGCCAGCGGTGTTTGGTCGACTCGTCGCCGTGAACAGGCGCGTGATTGGCTTTACACGCTGATCGATGAACAATTACGCACGCTCTTCTTTGCCCATCCGGCTGTGCGTGAGCGCTTACCTGTGATCGAACAGGCGGTGGTAGAAGGAGATTTGCCGGTGGTCAGTGCGGTGCAACAGCTTATCGCAGCCTTGGGCAGCACATAAACCCGTAACCCGTCGAGCCACGGCGCTGCTGTGCCTGCGCAATGGGGCACAGCAGTGCTGTGCCCTTACTGGTCACCCATCTTCGCGCAGGATATACCCCACACTACGCACGGTATGGATCAAGCGTGGCTCACCGTTGGCCTCAAGCTTCTGACGTAAGTAGCGCACATAGACCTCGATAATATTGCTTTCGCCGCCGAAGTCGTAATTCCACACCCGATCATAGATAATGTCGCGGGTTAACACCTGATTGGGATGGCGCATAAAGAGTTCTAGCAGATCGTACTCTTTCGCCGTCAACTCAACGCGACGATCACCCACGCGCAATTCACGTGATCGGGTATCAAGAGTCAAATTAGCGAAACGCAGTACTTCCTGCTGTAGACTCGCTTGTTGGCGACGCAACTGGGCGCGAACACGGGCCAGTAACTCTTCAAAGGCAAACGGCTTGACCAAATAATCGTCAGCGCCGGCCTCCAACCCAGCCACTCGATCACGCACCGCATCGCGCGCTGTCAACATAATGATTGGAATACTCGACTCGGCGCGCAGCCGGCGGGCAACTTCAAAGCCATCAACCCCCGGCAACATCAGATCGAGCACCACCAGATCGTAATTGCCAGTGACAGCCATCTCTAAACCGCGGATGCCGTCGTAGGCAACATCAACCTGATAGCCTTCCAAGCTGAGGCCGCGCCGTAAGTACGAAGCAATTTCAGTTTCATCTTCAACAATCAAAATTCGCGCCATACCTGTAGTATACGAAGAGGTAGCGCGCTCGTCAATGCATTACCTTAATGCGGCTCGCTATCGAGTTCGTTGAGAAAGTCTTCAGGGTGTTGGCGAATTTCAAGGCTGCGTTGCTCAATCTCGCGGCGCAACTCACGGCGCAAACGGGCCGCCATCCAACGCCGGCGCTGCTCTGCCGTCTCGATCCGCACTGGCGGCACCGGGCACGGGCGAAAATTTTCGTCAACCGCCACCATCGTAAAGTAGCAGGTCATCACATGGCGCTGGGTGCGCGCAGTAATATTCTCGGCCACCACCCGAATGCCCACCTCCATTGACGTATTACCAGTGTAGTTAATCGATGCCAAGAAGGTCACTAATTCACCAACATGGATACGAGCGCGAAAAATAACCTGATCGACCGACACCGTCACCACGTAGCGTCCAGAGTAGCGTGACGCGCACGCGAAAGCGACTTGATCGAGCAGTTTCAAAATATGACCGCCGTGAACATTGCCGGCAAAATTAGCCATATCAGGCGTCATCAACACGGTCATTTGCAGAGTGCGGAACTGCTCAGACTGTTGCGTCCCTCCATTGGTTTCCATAGCTCAACTCCACCAGATGGGAATGATGAGATGCTGCTTCGTCAAGTATACTCGCGAGAGATACGCACAGCCGCATATTGCCGGTCGCAAGCGTATGCAACCAGCACAGCGTGCTAACATAGGGTGCGGCAGGGTGACTGCCGCACGCCATATTGTTGCCGCCAACGCATCGTTACTGGTAACGAAACACTAACAGATAATAGCGCCAGAGACCGGCGTTGAGGGTGCGGGTTTGAGCAATACAGCCACGCATTGCGTCAATCTGGATCTCGGATTGCAAATGCAGCGCGCGTAACACCAGTGCCGCCGGCAGGGTCAGTTGGGCGAAATGGCCGAGGAAGCGCAGCGACGGCCCGGCGCTGAGGGTAAGGTCATCGCGCCGGAGCAAGCGCAAACCGACTACTTCGGCAAGCTTGATCAACTCGTCAGCGGTTACCAAATCGGGCATTGCCCACGGGCGCAGCCATGCCCGCAATTGATTGCGCTCAGCCGGGGAGAGATCGGATCGCGCTGCGAAACGATCGGCGATGACAACCCTGCCTCCCGGACGCAACACTCGCGTGATTTCAGCCAGCAACGCCGGCTTATCCGGTGCATGGCAGATACTTTCCAGCATCCAGACCACATCACAGCTTGCGTTGCGCAACGGCGCTGCGGCGTAATCGGCGCACACAAACGTGGCCGTCCCGTCGCGCCGCGCCCGCTTGGCCTGTTCGGGTACAATCGTGAGGCCGATCACCAGCCCATCATGACGAGCGGCAATCGCATTGGCGCTCGCGCCGGCGCCGCAACCAGCATCCAGCAAACATTCACCGGGAGCAAGCTGGGCCGCTGCTAATAACGTTTCGTCAATTGAACGCAGGGCAGCGCGATGGCTCCGAACCTGCTGCCACAAACCGGCATGCATCGCCTGCGAACCGCGGATGATGCCGAGCACGCGGAACATCCAGTCGGTCTGGCGATAAAACGCGCGCACGGCGTTGTGAGGGTGAACCATGGTCAACACCTTACCCTCGTGTCATTGCGAAGGCGCGCCCCACCCCGCGTGTCATGGCGAGGGAGTGGCGGCTACCAGCGTAGCTAGCGCCACCCGACCGCAGCAATCTCCCCCTTTGGCGGAACGCATACCCGAGCAGATGCAGTCCGGAGGAGATTGCTCTGCCGCGCTCCGCTCGGCACGCAACGACATACGCAAACCACGTGTCATTGCGAAGGCGCGCAGCGGAAGCAATCTCCCCTTTGGCGGAAGAGATGCCTGTGCGCCGCCATCTGCTGCTCGAACAAGCTATTGATACGACCAGACTCGCACTGTCGAATCGAAACTGCCGCTGGCCAACAAATCACCACCCGGCGCAAACGCCACCGAGGTGACACTTTCGTTATGCCCGCTCAACTCCCAGCGCAACGCGCCATCGCGCACCCGCCAGATGCGCACGGTCCGGCCATAATGCGCGCTCGCGAGATACTGATTATCGGGGCTAAACGCTAAGCTGAAGCATGCGCCGGAAGGGGTTGCCAACATTTGCAACGGCTGGCCATCATCGACCCGCCAAATAAAGATCAGGCCATCGCCGCCGGCACTCGCCGCCAATTGTCCATTCGGGCTGAAGGTGACACTAAAGATCGCATCGCTATGCCCGTGCATCACCCGCACCAATGAACGATCATGCATCTGCCAAAGTCGTAAGACCCGATCATGGCCGGCGGATAGCAGCAGATTGCCATCAGGGCTAAAGGCCACGCTATTGATCACCCCCTCATGACCGGGCAATATACCGCTCAAGGTACCATCAGTCGCGTGCCACAAATAGACCACCGGATCCCAGCCGCCGGTCACGATCAAATCACCGTGCGGTTGGAACGCAATGCTAAAAACCGCACCGTGACGCTGGCCATCACCCAAATGCATGAGAAGTTCGCCATCAGTAACGCGCCAGATCCGCGCGCCGTGCTGGCGACCCGCCGCCGCAATCCGCTGACCGTCAGGACTAAACACGACGGCATTGACTTCGCCAATATTCCCGCTAATGACGCGCTGCAATTGGCCATCAGGCAACCGCCAGAGCCGGAGCATGCCATCCCATGACCCTGTCGCGAGTATGTCCTGATCAGGACTAAATGTCAGACTGTTCACCCAGCTCTGCACAGCTAACAATTGGCGCAGCAACGGTCGCTGGACGGCCAGCGCATCAGTCGCTGGCTGTTCGAGCTGGAACAAGCGGTGATGCGTCGCTAACAAGCGCCGGTTAGGCCGCAACGCCAACCGGTTAGGCTGGCGCAGCCGCCTGCCGGCCAGCGCGCCGTACTCGCTATCCCGCAACTCCGGCGCTACCAGCACCTCCAGCGTCATCGCATCAATAGTTAATAAGCCAGAATGAAAGAGGATTTGCAAATCAGCGCGCAGTAACAGTGCATTATGTGGCTCCGCTGGCCCTTGCGGATCGATCAAGACCGGGCGCAACACATCGGCTACTTGGCAACCACTGATAGCGCAGGCCCCGTCATAGGCTACCAGCAATTTTTGCCACAACACCTCTAACGCCGACGAAACTTGGTCGGCGGACGACCCAACCACACCATTGGGAGAAGAAGGCTGCTGCATTGTCAAACTCGGTCGTCGAATGCGCTAGTATCCACGTGGTGCCAACAATCATAGATCAACTATATAAACGATACCTGTGAGTCACCACGTTGTAAGATAACATTTCTGTCAAATTGTTAGCAAACAGAACAACGCCAAGCACTACCGCTCGACGACCGACCATTATTCAACTTGGCGCAACCACCCTTGCACGGCAACCAAATCGTCCGGCGTGTTTAGATTAAGCAACGAGCGCGCAGCAGGATCATAACGACGCCAGAGGGCAGGGCCGGGATCAACCCAACGCAACGCCATCAATGCAGCTTGCAAGCGGCGTTCGCCAGCAGCAAAGGCCCGGCGCAACTGCGGGAGCGCGCTTTGCCGGTAGACAGCGAACAGTGGCTGTGGGTGATCAGGCTGGCCGGGGGGAGTAGGCGCCAGCGCATCGCCGGTAAACGGCCACTGCGCTAGCGCCGCTAGCACTTCTGGAACAATCAGCGGCATATCGGCGGCAATCACCAAGGCCGCCGGTGCGCGCATAGCTTGCAAACCGCTGATCAGACCGCCAAGCGCGCCGCTGCCCGGCTGCTCATCGGGCACAATCCGCGCTGGCAAGTCAGACCACGCTTCAGCATCATTGAGTACGACGATGGTCTCAACGCACAGAGGCTGCAACAGCGCAACGGCGTGGCCAAGCAGATGCGGGCCGCCTTCGCCCCACAGCCGCAACCGCCGCTTATCAACGCCAAAGCGGCGACTACGCCCGCCGGCGATCACTATCCCACTCAGCTCGATATCACTAGACATGCGCACCTACAGCGAGGTGATTATGAGCCAACTTTGCCCAGCGACGCAAGGAACTCAGCATTATTCTTCGTCTTGGCCATTCGGGTCAGCATCAACTCAGCGCCTTCATTCTCGCCAACCATGCTGACCATTCGCCGCAGCATCCAGCTCTGACGCAGCGTCACCGGATCGAGCAACAGATCCTCGCGGCGGGTGCCCGAACGCTGGATATCAACTGCGGGGAAGATGCGCTTCTCAGCCAGCTTACGATCGAGATGCAGCTCCATGTTACCGGTACCCTTGAACTCCTCGTAGATCACATCGTCCATACGCGAACCAGTATCAACGAGGCAGGTAGCGATAATGGTGAGCGAGCCGCCATCTTCGATATTACGCGCTGAACCGAAAAACCGCTTGGGCGGGTAGAGCGCCGCCGGATCAACACCGCCGGAGAGCGTGCGCCCGCTTGGCGGCATCGCAATGTTATAGGCGCGGGTCAGACGGGTGAGCGAATCCATCAAAATCACCACGTGGCGCCCGTGCTCCACCTGCCGCTTGGCCTTTTCGAGCACCAATTCGGCCACCTTGATATGCTGCTCGACCGGCTCATCGAACGTGGCGGCCACCACCTCACCCTGCACCGAACGGCGCATATCGGTTACTTCTTCGGGCCGTTCGCCGATTAAGAGCACAATGAGCTGAATATCAGGCGCATTGGTCGTCACACCATTGGCGATCGCCTTGAGCAACATCGTTTTCCCAGCTTTGGGCGGAGCAACGATCAAACCGCGCTGGCCACGACCAATCGGCGCAATCACATCAACAATGCGCGTCGGGAGAATATTCGGCTCAGTCGAGAGCACAATCTGCACATTGGGATGGATCGGCGTCAACTGCTCGAATAACGGTCGCTTCTGGGCCATTTCGGCTGGCAGGCCATTGATCCGCTCGACATAGAGCAACGAGGGGTAACGTTCAACCTCTTTGGGCGGGCGCACACGACCCTCGATCATATCGCCAGTGCGCAGATTAAAGCGGCGGATCTGGGATTGCGCCACGTACACATCATCGTTGCTGGGGCTCAGCCGCGGATTACGTAAGAAGCCGTGGCCTTCGGGAACGATTTCCAGTAAGCCGGAACCCTGCATTGTCACCGGTTCTTCGACCACAGCAGTTGTTGCCGGCGCAGCAAGCACACCTTCGCTCCCGGCTGATGACCCCGCATCACCATTCACCCGGCGCCGGCGCCGGCGCGTCTTATCGGCTGATTCGGGAGTACCTGTCGTCATACGCTTGTCATCCATTGCGTGTCTTATCACTCCTCTGCGTGGATTGCACCGGTTGGCGGAGTAGTATGGTCGGCGGATGAGTCGGGCAATCGGCCGGATGCAGCTTCACCCGAACGATAGCCGAGCGCCTCAAGACGATGGTGGATCTCTTCAATCCCCTTCGCACCCAAATTACGAATCCCCATAAGGCCACGATCATCAAGGCGCAACAACTGCCCGATGGTGTGGATCTCCGCACGGCGCAAACTGTTGTAGGTTCGAGTACTTAAACCAAGCTCATCAATCGTGCGATTGGCAATCTCTTCCGGGATCGGCGGCGGCAGGTTGGGCTGCTGTTCAGGCTCTTCCGGCTGGTTCAAGCTCACAATCCGGCCAAAATACTGAGTTAAGATTTGGGCAGCGTGGCTCAACGCATCACCCGGCTTGATGGTGCCATCAGTCCAAATCTCAAGAATGAGCCGATCGTAGCCGGTGAGTGGATCATCACCCATCTCTTCCACCAAAAAGTTGACCCGCGGAATCGGACTAAAAAGAGCATCAACTGCAATCTCGCCAATCGGCATGCCACTCACTGTATCGGCTAACTGCACCCCCCGGCCACGCTCAACCGTCAACTGCATTTCGAGCGTTGTGTTCTCATCGTCAATCGTGCAAAGGTAGTGTTGCGGATTCACGATCTCGACGGTGCTAGGAGTATCAATATCACCTGCAAACACGGGGCCGGGGCCATGCTTAACCAACTGCAACGCCACTGCCCGATCGCTATACGAACGCAGCCGAATACCTTTCACATTGAGCACCAACTGGGTGCCGTCTTCTACGACGCCGGGAATAGCAGTAAATTCATGAATCACACCCGCCACTTTAATCCGGGTAATAGCGGCGCCGGGGATTGACGAGATCAACACGCGGCGCAACGCATTCCCGAGCGATGAGGCATGGCCGCGTTGCAGCGGCGCGATGGCGAAGCGGCCATAATTTTCAGCCGCTGCAATGAGGGTAACCCGTGGCGTGATCAGCGACAGTTCAAGCGTTTCCATATTCCTGTTCCAGAAGGCTCTGCGACTCTAATGGCGCCCGTTGCTGCCATGACGCACCGGCGCGCCCAACGAACAGTGCGCCTTGCCGAGCAATGGCGTGTCGGACTGGCAGACTCAACCACAATAACGAGAGCGGGAAGCTGTGCTTACAGTGCGCTTTGTTGGCGGCGCTGTAGCGCAGTTGGCGGCGGCAATGCGCCTACATGTGCGCGTGACTTTATCATATCGGTGAGAGTTACACGCTGTGTTGGTCACAGACTCGTTATATGATACCATAAATTAGCGTATCTGTCGCAGACAGTACCGCCGCAACGATCTGTTATCGTCACCCGATTACTGCGACGCCCCGGTGGGCCGTCGCTTGAGGCGATGTACGTTATGAACAAGACCCAGCGTGATTGGTTAACGCTTATTCTCATGATCGCTGGCGTAGGCTGGATTGTCATCAGCCGGCCGCCGGATCTGCCGTCGGTAACGGTGAGCCCACGACCGGGCTTTATCGCACCGGCCATTGCCTTGCCGCTGGCCAATGGCGAGACGCTGGCGCTGTCGGCGTTGCGCGGTCAGGTGGTGATCGTTAATTTCTGGGCCAGTTGGTGCGGCCCTTGCCGGGCCGAAATGCCCACCTTGGAAAAGATCTATCAAGCCGAAGGCGAGCGTGGCTTGACAATTCTGGCCGTCAATAGCACGGTGCAAGACGATGAAGGCGCAGTAGCGGCCATGCAACGCGAGTTCGGACTGAGTTTTCCGATCGTGTTTGACCGTAACGGCGAGACCGGCCAGCGGTATGGCATCCGGATGCTGCCGACCACGTTCATTGTTGATCGAACCGGTGTCATCCGGGAGGTCTTCTTTGGCGGGCCGCTCAGCGAAGCTAGCCTGCGCAGCGTGATCGAACCGTTGCTCGGTGAATAGGCCGCGCTGCGCATGACTGCTTCATCAAGCAGCCAAACGTAACAGACCTTGTTGCCGCTCAGTGTAACGTATACGCTACCGAAACCTTATGCTTCCAGTGCTCAACATTGGCCCCTTTGCCTTGTACACACCCGGCCTAATCCTGCTGCTAGGCGGCTGGCTCATCTTGCAAGTCAGCGGACGCGCTGCCCGCCTCAAGCAGCTTAACGGCGACCGGCTCGAGATGATCATCTTTATCACTATGCTGGCCGGTGTCATCGGCGCGCGCCTCGGCTATGCGCTGATGGCATGGCCGAGCTATGTAGCCGATCCGTGGGCCTTGCTCTCGCGTGATTTGCAAGCCTTTTCTCCGCTAGCCGGCGTGGCGACGGCCATCATAATCGGCAGTGTGATGCTCTGGCGACAACGCTGGCCGTTGTGGCCCACCTTCGATGCGCTCACGCCGGGAATCGCCCTCGCCGTCCTCACCCATGCTATCGCCCAATTGGCCAGCGGCGATGGTTACGGTCTGCCGGCTGAAGTGCCATGGGCGATCAATCTGTGGGGTGAATTGCGCCACCCTACCCAACTCTACGCTGCGCTCACGGCGCTAATCGCCTTAGTTGTCTGGCGGGTGCGTTACCGCCAGTCGCAACCGCACGGCATGCTCTTTCTCACTGTCAGCGCTTTGCTCGCCGCCGGTACGTTGATCGGCGAAGGATTTGCCGCCACCGGCTGGCTCTTGCCGGGTCAGGTGCGCGGGTCGCAAGTCGTCGCGTTAGCGATACTTGTCATCATTGTACGGATCTGGCCAGAGATCTTTCTGCAACACAACTACAGATAACGCGGTATACTAGCAGTACAACGAACCACTTTTGCTGCTAAGCTCCGAGAAAACACATGCGGGTGTTGATCGTCGAAGATGAATTAATCATTGCCCAAGACCTAAGCCAGACCTTGCGGCGCATCGGCCATTCGGTCGCCGATGTGGTGACAAGTGGTGAAGCGGCGTTGGCTACGGTGGCGCGGCAACCGCCTGATCTGGTCTTGATGGATATTCGCCTCAGCGGGGCTATGGACGGCATTGAAGCCGCACGCCAGATTTACAGCCGTTGGGGGGTGCCGGTCGTCTTTTTGACTGCGCACGCCGACGATCAGACTTTGCGCGAGGCGCTCCTCGCTGAACCATGGGCTTACTTGCTTAAACCGTTTGACGAACGCGAGCTTGAGGTCGCTATTGCCGTCGCCGCTTATAAGTACCGGCTTGAACGGCGCCTGCAGTCTAGCGAACGCCATCTCCGCACGACCTTGACCAGCATCGGCGATGGCGTAATTGTCACCGATCCGCAAAGCCGGATCACCTTTGTCAATCCGGTGGCTGCGCGCTTGTTGGGCATTACCCCCGAGGAGGCTATCGGTTGGCCCTTGGCGCGCATTTATACCTTGGTTGCCACCAATACCGGCTTGCCGGCTGATAGCACGCCGCCCCATCCCGATTCGGTAAATGGCTTGCCAGCCCCGGTCACGCTCCTGACCCGGAATGGCGATCGCTTGCTGGTTGAGCATACCGTAGCCCAAATAACCGGCGCTGACGGTGCAAATGAGGGTGTCGTGATCGTGTTCCGTGATGTCAGTGAACGGCAACGGGCAATCAACCAGTTGCAAGAAGCGAAACGCCGATTACAAACTAATCAATCGTTGCTAGAACAGCGTGAACAGGCACTCACCGCTCTCGGTACGCTCGCGCATACCCTTAACGCAGCGCGCTCGCGCCAAGAGATCTATGCGGCCATCATTACCGCTGGCGCGAACTTGTTACACGGCTATCGTGGTTCTTTGTTGATCTACAACCCTGCCACCGATCTTGTCCATCCGGTTGGTCACTGGGGTGAACCACTCGTTCACCGGCCGGTACCGCGCTGCTCGTGTTGGGGAGAACGGCGCTGGGCGTTGAGTCTGGCCGGCGATAGCCATGTATGCAATTTTATCCCGAACGGGTTGCTCGGCGAGCGGATGTCGTTACCCATCCGGCAACACGATGAGGTGATTGGCGTACTGAGCCTGTACCATCCCGATCCAGCACAGGGCAGCGGCTACCAGTTGGCAGCAATGATTGCCGAATTGGCTAGTCTGGGGTTCGGCGCGTTAGCTGGCAAGCATATGGCCAAGGTGATGAACCGCGCTGATCCGACTGATGAATGATGCCACTCGTCGCCGCCGCGCATGACGGGGAGGAGCCGGTATTGTTGTAGAGAAGAGGAGCGTTGGTGGAATTTCCTGCCGCCATCACGAACTTGCCTAAAGCGCCAACTGGGATTCGTGGTCTCGATGACATCACCGGCGGCGGTCTGCCGCGAGGCCGGACGACCTTGATCTGCGGCGGCGCTGGCTGTGGCAAGACCCTGCTCGCGTTTGAAACGTTGGTCCGCGGCGCGGCGCTCTACGGCGAACCCGGCCTCTTTGTCTCGTTTGAAGAGAGCCCGGCTGATTTGCGTATGAATGTGGCGAACCTTGCTATTGATGTCGCCAATTTGGAACAGCGCGGGTTGTTGCTGCTCGAACAGATTTCGCTTGAGCAGGGTGAAATAGCAGAGGTGGGCGAGTACGATCTCGAAGGCCTCTTCATTCGGCTTGGCCTGCTGATTGATCGCATTGGGGCACAACGGATCGTGCTCGATACGATTGAAACCCTCTTTAGCGCGTTTGGCAATCAATCCATTCTGCGCGGCGAATTGCAACGTCTCTTCCGCTGGTTGCGCCAGCGCGGCCTGACCGCCATAATTACCGCCGAACGTTCCGGGCAAGGCCTGAGCCGCTTTGGGATCGAAGAGTTTGTGGCTGATTGCGTCATTTTGCTCGACTACCGGATTACCGAGCATGTGTTGACCCGCTATGCCCGCATCGTCAAATATCGCGGCTCTTCTCACGGCGTCAATGAGTATCCCTTTACGATCGGGCCACATGGCATCACTATGCTGCCAATCACCTCGTTTACGCTGAGGTATCCGGTTTCCGCTGAACGCATCTCAAGCGGCTTTCCCGATCTCGACCACTTGCTCGATGGCGGCGGCTATTACCGCGGCTCCACCATTCTAGTAAGCGGCCCGACCGGTTCGGGCAAAACAAGCCTTGGCGCATCGTTTGTCGCCGCTGCCTGCGCCCGCGGCGAACCGGCGATCTTCTTCGCGTTCGAGGAATCAGCCGATCAAATCGTGCGCAATCTGCGCTCGATCGGGATTGATTTGCAACAATGGCGCGATCGCGGCCTCTTGCAGATCATCAGTAGCCGGCCCTCGTTGGCCGGTTTAGAGACCCACTTGATCACGTTGCTCGAAGCGGTGGAACAGAGCGGCGCGCGCGCCGTAGTGATCGACCCGATCACCGGCTTTCATACCATCAGCCGTCCGGTTGATATTACGACGATGCTGTTCCGCCTCTTCGATGGCCTTAAGTCGTTGGGTGTCACCACCCTCGCTACCAGCTTAACCAATGCCGGCGCCGATCCTGCCCAGAGTGAGGTCAATATTTCATCGCTGGTCGATACGTGGATCGTCTTGCGCAACCACGAGACCAACGGCGAACGCAACCGTAGCTTGCTGGTGCTCAAATCCCGCGGCATGCGCCATTCCAATCAGGTGCGCGAGCTGGTGATGGATGCGCACGGGTTGCGATTGGTGGAAATTTACGCCGCCGGTGAGACGGTGTTGATTGGCGCTGCCCGCATCGCCGAACAAGAGCGGCTCCGGCACGAACAGGAACTGCACGAGCGGGAAGCGATCCAGCGCCAGCGTCGTTACGCCTTGCAACAGCGCCTGTTGGCATTACAGATCGAGGCGTTGCAAGCCGAGTTGGCTGCGCTCGATGACGAGATGAACGCGGCAGCCGACCTATCGGAAGCACGCGCACGCGCGCAGATCCAGAGCCGGCTCGCGACCAGCCGGTACCGTGACTCTACTCAAGAGGGTAGCGATGGCAGATGAAGCGCCGGAGTATGAATATGATCTGTGGCTCTACATTGCCGGACAGACTCCCAAAAGTCTGCTCGCAGTCGCTAATTTGCGCCGGATTTGTGACCAATACCTGCATAATCGCTATCGGGTTCACGTGATCGATTTGCATCACGAACCCGAACGAGCGATTAGCGATAATATTCTGGCTATTCCAACCTTGGTGCGCAAGTTGCCGCCGCCGATACGCAAAATCGTTGGCGATCTCTCGAATACGGAACGGGTGCTGGTTGGGCTGGATCTAACACCCCGGCGACATACAGGGAGCTGAGCCGATGGATATCACCAATCAGCCAGTTGTACCATTGCTGCGGTTGTACGTCGCCGGCGCAACCAGCCGCTCGACCCGCGCAATTACCACGGTGCGCCGGTTGTGCGAGCGGTATATGCCCGGTCGCTACCGGCTTGAGGTAATTGATGTCTACCAACAGCCCGATCGGGCGCGCGAAGATCACATTATCGCGACACCGACACTGCTGGTTGTCGAACCCGGCCCGCCTACGGCGTTTATCGGTGAATTGCGTTCGTCGGATTGGCCGCGAGTGGCTGCTGCGTTGAATATTCTGACCGATGATGATTGAGGAGTGTCGCTTCACGAGCGTGGTACCGGCAACACACGGGGTTGCCCCCATACACCCTCGCGCGAATACATAGGGAAGTGCCGTATGGGAAATGAGCCACAGATGAGTCCAGCCGAGATTGCTCGCCTTCAAGCGCGCCTCACTGAATTGGAAGAGTTGGTGCGGGCATTACAGATGGGTGAGGCTGATGCGCTGGTGATTGATGGGCCGCGCGGCCCGTTGATCTATACCCTGCGCGGCGCCGAACATCCCTACCGGGTGTTGGTCGAAACCATGAATGAAGGCGCCTTGACCCTACTGGCCGATGGCACCATTCTCTATTGCAATAGCAAGTTCGCTGAAATGGCCGGTCTGCCCCAAGACCAATTGACTGGCCGCTCGTTACTCGATCTGGTCGCGCCGGCTGACCGGCTCCTCTGCGCTGAATTGCTCTCCGCTGGCGCCGCCGGTTCGAGCAAAGGCCCAATCACGCTGCAAGCGGTTGATGGCTCGCAGCGACCAGCGCAGATCTCGTTGCGCGCCCTACGTGACGAGACCGAAGCCAATATGTGTGCTGTAGTGACCGATTTGTCAGGGCCGCAAGCGGTTGCCGCCCAACTGCGCGCCGCACTGGCAGAAAAAGAGTTGTTGCTGCGCGAGGTGCATCATCGGGTCAAAAATAATTTGCAGATCGTGTCGAGTCTCTTGCGCTTGCAAGCCGAGAATATCAGCGATGAGCGGGTCAGCGCCGCAGTTCAAGATAGCCAAAACCGCATTCGTGCCTTGGCGATAGTGCATGAGCAACTGTACCGCTCAGAGAGTCTGGCCCATATCGATATTGGCGAGTATCTGCAAAATATCGCCACCAGCGTCTGGCGTTCACTCAGTATGCGGGGCAGCCCGATCCGGCTGGTCAGCGAAGTGAGCCACGGCATTAGCATCAATATCGATCAGGCAATTGCGTTGGGCTTGATTGTCACCGAGTTGGTCTCGAATAGCGTCAAGCACGCTTTTCCCCATGGCACGAAAGACGGTACGATCAGCCTACGGTTACACAAAGACGGTGATACATTGCGCGTTGAGGTTGCCGACAACGGCATCGGTATGCCATCCACGGTCAACACTGGCGGCGGCAGCCTTGGTATGCAATTGGTGCAGGGCCTCTGCCGCCAGATCGGGGCCACCTTGCAATTTGGCGCTGGGCCGGGTACCACGGTGGCGATTCAGGTACCGATGGGGAAGGTTGATGCCGGTTGAAGGCACAGCCTGCACTTAACCGGCATCCGTGGCTGGCAACACGTGCAACGCGCGTAACGCCTCTTCCTGCTGCTCGAATAGATGCGGCGCTACCCCACGCGCCGTCAGGGCGTCGCCGATCTTCATGCGCAAAAAGGCGCTCGTCGTATAGCGCGTGACGTGGGTGTAATACCGCTCCATCAAATGCGCGACCATGGCGCTATATTCTAGCAACAGTTCAGGCGTAATGCTGAAGTTGTCGTAGTTGACCACCGCCGCCATACGTTGGCCGGCCCGGCGCGCCAATTGGTCAACGTGATCGGCAATCGCGGTGATCTGTTCAGGCCGGGTGATGCGCAGACCTTCGAAGTTGATAAAGAGAATGCCGCTGTGCGGGTCATAACTAAAGCGCCGTTCGAGCGGCAACCCAACTAGTTCTGCCCGCAGCCCCATTGGCCCATCCCGAAATATGCGCGCATCCATCAAGCGCACATCGGCGGCCAGCGCCGGGCGGAACGCCATCTGGGCCAGAATATCGCGTTCAAGGTCAATGCCGGGAGCAATCTCGCACAACGCAATGCCATCGGGAGTGAGCCGGAAGACGGCGCGCTCGGTCACATAGAGCACCGACTGCCCTCGCTTGGCCGCGTAGCGCCCGCTAAAGGTAATGTGCTCGACCTGCTCGACGAATTTGCGCTCACGCCCCTCTTGTACGATCTGGAGCTTCCCATCGTGGACGTCCACCTGCAAGCCGCCGGCGGTAAAGGTGCCTACGAACACCACCCGGCGCGCATTTTGGCTGATGTTGATAAAACCGCCAGCCCCAGCCAGCCGCGGGCCAAATTTGCTGACGTTAAGGTTGCCCGCCGCATCGGCCTGCGCCAAGCCGAGAAAGGCCAGATCCAACCCGCCGCCGTCATACAGATCAAACTGCGCCGGTTGATCGACAATCGCATCGGTATTGATACCAGTACCGAAATTGAGCCCGCTGCTCGGAATGCCGCCGATCACCCCCGGCTCGGTCGTGAGCGTTAACAGATCGGAGATGCCCTCTTCGGCGGCTACCGCCGCAATCCCTTCCGGCATACCAATGCCAAGGTTTACCACCGCATTAGCCTGTAGTTCAAATGCCGCCCGGCGCGCGATCAGTTTACGCTCGTTGAGTGGCATCGGCGACAACAGCTCGGTAGGCACCCGAATCTCACCGCTCAGCGCTGGATCGTAAGCCACGGCAAAGGTCTGCCAATGATGTTCGGGGCTCGCAACGACGATACAATCGACCAGAATGCTGGGAATCTTGACGTGACGGGGCGAAAGGGTACCACGCTGGGCCAACCGCTCGACCTGCACGATCACGATCCCGCCGGAATTGTGAGCGGCCATCGCCAACGCCTGCGCTTCCAGCGTCAGCGCCTCGCGCTCCATGGTGATATTGCCTTCGATATCGGCGGTTGTACCGCGCAAGATGGCAACATTGATCGGGAAGGTCTTATAGGCTAGATACTCTTCGCCATCAAACGTGATCAGCTCAACCAGATCAGTTTGGGTGCGCTCGTTGAGTTTACCGCCGCTAATGCGTGGATCGACAAATGTGCCGAGGCCGACGCGCGTAATGGTGCGCGGCTTGCCGGCGGCGATGTCACGGTAGAGGTGGGTAATCACGCCCTGCGGCAAATTATAGGCTTCGATCTGCCCACTGACAGCAAGGCGTTGCAAGGCCGGCACTAACCCCCAGTGACCGCCAATGACCCGGCGCACCAAACCGGGTAGGCCGAGATGGTTTAACCCTTTCGCTTTCCCATCGCCCTGCCCAGCCGCATAGACGAGAGTCAGATCACGCGGTTGACCGGTGGCGCGAAACCGTTCCGCCAAGGCGATCGCGATCTCTTCGGCAAAGCCGGTGCCGACAAACCCACCCGTCGCCACCGTATCACCGCTGCAGATCACGCGCACAGCATCGGCAGCGCTCACTACTTTATTGCGGCGACCCTGCGCTTCCTGATCAACCTGCATCATGCCCTCACGATTGCCAGCTACTCAAGCCGTGCTTCCAACGCTCGCATCGCCGTCACCAAATATTCCTGCCGGATCGCCGCCGTCACATCGCCACGAGTACGCTCAAGCACCGCTCGCAGCGCATCAGTGGTGCGCCGCAGACCGCCGGTAATCGCCTCGGGAAAATCGACCGTGATCAATGCGCTGTAGATATCGTCCATCACGCCAAGCAATTGTTCACCACGCGCTACCTCGCCCCGACGCAAGCCATCGAGAATCGCCCGGCGCAGCTCGCTTGCCGCCTCGGCTAGACCATTGAGATAGGCCGCTGGCTCAACGCCAATCATTTCACCGGTTGGCGGCTCGTCACCGGCAAGAAAGGCCAGCACTAAGTGCGCCTCAGCATACTCTTTGAGCGCATCTTGGGTATAACCGGCGTAACGCACTTCGGGCGCGCCGGCGGTAGCGTCATTGAGTTCGGCTACTACCCCCTCGGCAACCGCTAAGAGATGGCGGGCCGTCGTATAATCGCCGCGATGGGCGGCGCGAATACTGTTGGCGCTCTGCCGCACTAAAACGCGGGTCGCTGCGATCGCGCGCTCGCGCGCGATGTGGATACTCTCAAGCTGCACTACGCACCCGGCAACAATCTGCTCGATGCTCATACCCAACCCCTTGCTTGTTCAGCGTAGTAGTTATTATAGCATCGATTGCAGATATAACCGATTCCGCGACACGCGGTTATGTCGATTGACACCAGTAATGACGCCGAGCAACTCACTAGCCCGCGATACTCATCAATTCGCGTGCTCCCACACCCACCAGATCACCCTCATCTGCTGTCGCAGGTTGGCCGACACCATAGCGCTGCCAGCCTAATCGGCAGTGATGCGCGCCGCACTGCACCCGACTCGCTATAACCCTCCCATTGACCAGTACGAGAGGGCGTTGCCTCCACAGCAAGCTCCTGTGTATGGCGGAACGAACCCTGAAGCGATCGGCCCGCGCTCGTGGGTAATGTGTGCTGCGTTCGCAACCACCAGAGACAAGTGGGGAGAAAAACGGTTGCCAGTGTAGGTAAGGAGCGGCATCCGACATAGCTGGCACCACCCGGCCACAGCACTACGCCACTTGAGCGAACTGGATGCCTGAAACGCTTGGGCGGCTAGATTGCGATTGTTTCATACGAGCACAGAAGCGAATCCTGCGCCGACTACCCGGTTGCGTCCGGCCGATTTAGCCTCGTACAGGGCAGCATCCGCTCGCGCCAGCATACTGGCCTGATCGTCGCTTGGGTGATATTCGGCCAAACCGAAACTCGCTGTGACGACGCGATCGCTGATCACCGTTTGCCCCATAATATGATGGCGCAAACGATCAGCAAGTTGCTCAGCTTCAGCGAGATGCACGCAGGGCAGGAGCAGGAAAAACTCTTCGCCGCCCCACCGCCCAACGACATCGGTCGAACGAATCGTGTTGCGCGCCAAGCGAGCAAGTTGGCGCAAGACCTGATCGCCGCCTTCGTGGCCATAGGTGTCGTTGATCTGCTTAAAGTGATCAATATCCCACAGACAGATCGTAAATGGTTCGCCGTACCGTTGATGGCGCGCAATCGCCTCTTGCAACTCCTGCTCACAACGCCGGCGGTTGGCCAACCCGGTAAGCATATCGACAAATGCCCACTCTTCCATCAGCTTATACTCGATCTGCAACTGCTGGGATTGTGCCCGGTAACGGCTGACAATATAGATAAAACACAGAAAGATCGCGCCCATACCATACACTTGTAACGAGTACAACCCCAGTTCTACCGGTTCATGTGGCAGACTGAACAGGATTTGACCGCCAAGAATGACCACCGAGAGGCCGTACAAACCGGTGACTATCATCACGCTAGTACGATGGTGGAAGAGATGAAAACCGAGCGTACAGATCATGAGCAAGAACCAGATATCGTCATTAACGGTCTGCTCCCAACGCAATTCCAGTGTTTGGCCGAGCAGGAGCGGCGGTACGATCCCGTTAAATAACAACGACTCGGCAGCAAACACCATAAACATTAGCCGTTCAACGGTCGTTAATCTACCGCGCCGGGTGGTGACCATCCAGATCACGAGGAGGGAAACCGCGATCAGAAACAGATCGTTGGCGATGTAAATGAGGCGCACAGACAATGGTTGGATGTGATCAAGACTCTGCTTGACAACATCGAGCGCCACCATCAAGACACCCAGCGAACCGGCGATCTGGTAGGTACGGCGACGTTGTTGGTCGAAGCGTCCGCGTTCTTGTTCGATGACGGTTTGCATAGCAGAAAGGGGCTTCGCCACCGCAGCAACGATGAGGTATTGGAACTTTAGCCAATGCTACGCCAACGAAGTGATGCTGATTAGAGGACAATTCACCTTACCATGTACTAATGTACTAACGTTGAGTTTTGAGCAACCTGTGAAACTATTCCCATTTGTTATACCTGATTTGGCATAGGGTTGGGAGGAGAAATGACACCGAAATCTTTATCTATGAGAGCAAGTTTGTACCACCAGCAGCGATTCGCTCTGCATGCTCCGCCTCCTACAGACTCATAACGCAACACATTAGACACGGAACAAGACAATGGTAGAGGTCACGCATTACAGGAACGCAACAGGCAGGCTTGCCAACGGAGCATTCACACACACTCGATTGCGTCCGGTGGATTTGGCCGTGTATAAGGCTTCGTCAGCCCGCGCCAACAAGCTGGCCAGATCATTATTGCAATACTCAGCTAACCAAAACTAGCAGTGACCGGACGATCGCCAATTACAATTACTGACATTATCTCATGCCTCAGCCGCTCAACCAACTGCTGCGCCTTAGGCAACCGGGTATGTGGCAACAGTCAGAAAAACTCTTCCCCACCCCACCGGCCAACCGTGTCAGCCGCGCGGATTTGAGAGCGGGCTACTTGGGCTATCTGGCGCAACACGTAATCACCTGCTTCGTGGCCGTAGGTATCATTGATCTGCTTAAAGTAGTCAATGTGCCATAGGCAAATGGTGAACGGCCACCGTAACGCTTGCCGCGCGCCATCGCCTCTCGCAACGCCTGTTCGCAGCGGCACCGGTTGGCAATCCCGGTCAAGCCATCAAATAACGCCCACTCTTTCATCAATGCGTATTCGGTTTGCAATTGTTGCGCCTGCATTCCGGTAGTGGCTCATCACATCGATAAACCCCAGCAATACCGCTGCCGAACCGAAGATTTGCAACGCTTGCCACCCCGCTGCAAGATCAGCGCCTTGCATACTCGCGAACCACATCTGACCGGCCACCATTGCTGTCGAAAGACCGTAAAAACCGATCGTAAACGCCATCGCGATTTGATAGCGAAATAGGTGAAACGCGAGCGCGCATACCACCATGATCAACCATACATCATCTCGTCTCATGCCAACGTTGCGCTAGCGTTTGGCCAAATAGTAACGGTACCAAACTATTTAACACAGCGAATCGAAGGTGAACAAGAAGAAGGCGAGTCGTTCGATAAACGCCAGATGATAGCGGCGCTGAGATAACATCCAGATGAGCAACAGCGCGCAGACAGCCATAAACAGGTTGTTGGTCAAATGCACCCAACGTTCTGCCCACGATTGGTACAACTCGGAAGAACTAATAGCAAACACATCAATTGACATGAAAGCGATACTGAACAGACCGGCGATTTGGTAAATTCGGCGGCGTTGGTGTTCAAAGCGCTGAAACTTCTGTTCGGGTGTATCCTGCATGATAAAAAATGTTAAAGAGACGTTGCAATACAATTATCCCATTCACATGTTACACTCTTAATAATCAAACTATCATCGAAGAACAACCAGCACTATTACAAAAAAATCTATTAACCGTGTTATCTTGTAGCGTAAATTATATTCTAACACAGAAAACAGATTACGCTCAATTAGCATAACATGAACTAAATCGAATTTGAAGAGTGTTTGCAGTTAAAAAATAGTTTACTTTTCGCGCCAAGCCAGCACTCGCGCCGGTGCGCCGTCAGCCTGCACGAGGGGAAGGGGGAGGAACGCAAAGGTATAGCGTGTACCACACTCCAATGCAGCCAGATTACAGAGATTTTCGGCAATGAGGATGTTGTTCCCTAAGAGAGTCAGGTGCGCGGCATCGTTGCCATCAACGGTTGAGTCGACGCTGAAGGCATCGATCCCCACCAACGTCACGCCAACATCAACCAGCGCCTGCGCCAATCCAGCGCTCAGATACGGATGACGAGCATACACATCAGTGCCCCAATACGCTTCCCAGCCAGTGCGGATAAGAACCATCAGGCCTGCCGGCAACGCCACGCCAGCCAACACCTCTGGCCCGATCGGTGCATTGGCCTCATACCCGCCGGCATCGATCACGATTCCCGGACCAACCAGCCGCGCAGGTGGAATCGCATCAATTCCGACTCCGCCGGCAAAGCGATGGCGCGGCGCATCAAGATGGGTGCCGCTGTGACTGCCGAGTTGCAGCGCGCTGATCTGCCACGGCGGGTTAGGCAACGGTGTGATTTGTACCGGCGGATCACCCGGATATACCGGCATGCCGGATGTGATCGGGCGGGTGAGATCGTAAATCATGCGTGGCGTGGCTTACTGCTGGCACAATGACAACACTCTCCGGCTGGAAGCTGATCTGGACCTCGCTCCCTGCCGCGATACCGAGATCAGCATACGCGGTGTAGGGGTGGGCAATCTCTAGCATCGCCCCACCAACCGCAATCCGCACCTGAAATAACCGCCGGCCCGGCCACTGCTCGACAATCCGGCCCGGCAAGAGATTGTGATTGGCAAACCGGGACAGCGGACGATCGGGGTAGACCAACCAAATTTCTTCGGGCCGGATGAAGGCCGTGACCATCTCACCTAGCGCCGGCGGTTGCGCCGGCAACGCGGCGGCGATCCGCCATCCCTGCCAATCAAGCCAGACTCGCTCAAGCTCAATGCCAATCACTTGCGCTGTAATTACATTGGCTATGCCCAGAATCTGCGCCACCCGCACATTGGCCGGATACCGGCAGACCTCGGCTAACGGCCCGATCTGCTCGATCTGGCCCTCGCGTACAATCGCGATCCGGCTTCCAACCGCAAAGGCGTCATCGAGATTATGGGTGACGTAGATCACAATCAGACCGCGTTCGGCTTGCAACGCGCGCAGATCGGCGTGGAGCTGGTCGCGCACCGGCTGGTCAAGCGCTGAAAATGACTCGTCGAACAAAATCACGGGCGAGTCGGTCGCCAAAGCGCGCGCAATCGCCACCCGTTGCTGTTGCCCGCCTGACAACTCATGGGGTCTGCGCTGGGCCAGATGGGCCAGATGCATGCGATCGAGCAGCTCGTAAGCGCGGCGGCGGGCCTGCGTGCTATTGCCTAACGGAAACGCAACATTCTCTAACGCCGTCATGTGCGGGAAGAGAGCGTAATGCTGGAAGACGTAGCCAATCCGGCGCCGGCGCGGCGGGAGGTTGATCGGCGGTTCGCCTTGACGCTGGCGGAACAACATTGTATCGCCGAGGCTGATCACACCCGCATCCGGCGTCATCAAACCGGCAATCGCCTGCAACGTTTGCGTCTTGCCCGCGCCTGACGGCCCGAATAACACGAGGATTTCGGCCTCAACCTGAAATTGCATGCGTAGCGTCAGATGATCGAGCCGGCGCCGGATATCAACGGACAAGCGCGGTTGCATCTGTCTCCTCCTACGTCGTGATCTGCGTCGCGGATGGCGCTTGGCGCGGGCGTTCCAGTTGACGCACCCACCATAAGCCCACAAAGGCTACGGCTGTCATGACCAATACCATCAAGTTGGCGTCAGCGTACCGTTGCGCTTGCACTGCATCATAAATCGCGACCGGCAAGGTTTGTGTGCGGCCGGGAATATTACCCGTCACCATCAAGGTAGCGCCAAATTCGCCCAGCGCCCGCGCGCCTCCCAACACGATGCCGGCCACAATCCCGCGCCGCGCCAGCGGTAAGGTGATCTGGGTAATGATCCGTAGTTCGCCGGCCCCCAACGTGCGCGCCGCTTGTTCGAGCCGCGGATCAACGTTCGCCAGTGCAGCTTTGCTGCTCTGGATCATCAGCGGCAACCCTACTACCACCGACGCCACTACTGCTGCCGGCCACGAAAACAAGATGCGGATCTGAAACCATTCCACAATCGGGCTGCCCCGACCCAGCGCCAATAAGAGATAGTAGCCAATCACGCTCGGCGGCAAAATGAGCGGCAGCATTAACAACGTCTCAACCACAATCTGGCCGGGGAACGCGGTGCGCGTAAGCAACAAAGCGATTGGTAACCCAATCACAAAGATAAAAAAAGTCGCAAAGGCGGTTACTTGCAATGACAACCAAAACGCCGGCCAATTCATACTCGCTACCTCGCTGGCTCAATAATCTCGCCGGGCAAGATGAAGCCGTACTTCTTCATAATCTTGTGCCCTTCCGGGCTATTGACAAACTCCATAAACCGGCGAGCAGCTTCATACTGCTTCGAGCTAGTCACAACTGCCGCCATCTGAATCAGCGGATGATCAGGATGCAACTCAGCCGGGATCAGCACCCAATGGCCATTGCTCTGCACACTCAGCGAGAGAGCGACGATCGCCGCTTCGACGTTGCCGGTATCAGCTAGCGTCAAAGTTTGGGCCACATTCTCGCCAAACACCAGCCGGTCTTTGATCTGCTCCCATATCCCAGCCCGTTCCAACGCTTCACGCGCCGCTTGACCATACGGCGCGTGCTCTGGATTAGCAATCGCAATCCGCCGGTAGGCCGGATCGAGTAGATCGGTAAGCTGCTGCAGTTGCAACGCCTGATCAGCCCGCGTCCAGACCGTAATCCGGCCTTGGGCATAGATGGTCATTGACGACTCATCGACTGCCCCCTTAGCCGCCAAATCTTCGACAAAGCTCTTATTCGCCGCATAGAACACATCAAACGGCGCGCCACGCTCGATCTGTTGGGCGAGCTGGCCGGTTGAGCCGATATTGAATACCACCTGAATACCGGTGCGTTCGGTAAACAGCGGCCCAATCTCCTGAAACGCTGGAGTAAGATCAGCGGCAGCCGCAACCGTAATCTCGGTAGCTGCAGTCGCTTGGGATGCACCACAGGCGGTTAACATCCAAAGTGCGAGCAACAATATGCTCAATGATTGCGTCATACCACCGTTCCTCTTAGCTTTCAATCACCTCTACCGACTGTTGGCATTTTTCCAACCATACCAACACAGCCTGCAACTGGCCCATGCGGTACTGTAATACCACCCGTTCAAACGAATCGGCTGGCAATCCCTTGCTTTTAGCCTCGTACTCAGCCAGCCAATCCCGGCAACAAACAATCTGCCGCGTCAGTAACTGCGTCGCTACGACTGGCCCTTCACGCCGGGCAAAGTAGTATTTGGCCAAAAATTCCAACCGGATGTCACGGCCACGCGGCACCGGCGTGCTTAACCATTCGGTAAAGGTGGCTTCACCCTGCTCGGTCAACGAGAGGATTTTGCGCGGTGGCCGGCTGCCCTGTCCTTCGAGATGGCAACTGAGATATCCTTCCGCTTCAAGCCGATCAAGCACGGCGTAGAGATGGCTTTGCTTAATTCGCCAGATACAGCCTAACCCATCACACGCTTGAACTTGCTGAAATAATTCATACGGATGCATGGGGCGCTGTCGCACGAACCCCAGCAGAGCTAGCTCAATGGTGAGGGGCTGTTTCTGTGAAGGCATCGCTTACCCCTTGCCGCCGCTGACTACCGTTGCGCAGATACTCATCGCAGCAACGTTACCTTAGAACGCTGCTGAAATCAGGCCCGACCATGAGCTGTGAAGCTAGCGTCACGCAACGTGTTGTGATTTTGTATTTTGAATACTCACAGTATGAACACTATACCGTAACCTTTCATCCCTCGTCAAATTGACCAGCACGGCTAAACGTTTTGTAGTCTCGACACCGGTAATTGTCATCATTTTTGCAGCCGGCGCCACTATACTGCCGGTAGTTGACCAAGCACTCTAACCTAACGGATGCTCGTATGTCACTTGAGACGTTCCCGTTCACCTCGCCAATCCAATCGCTGGTCAAAGACAACCGGCTCCGCCAGCGCTCCGACCACCCGCTGATCCTTGACCCACCACTTGCGATCCTCGATGCAACAGTGACGAGCATTGAGCACTTCTTTGCGCGCAACCAGCAACCGATACCAGATCTTAGCGCAGCCACTTGGGAATTAACGATTGATGGGCTCGTCCGGCATCCACTGGTAATTGATTACCACGACCTGCTCCACAAACCGGTCAGCAGCTTCTTTGCAGTACTCATTGGGCGCGATGATGGCAGCGACGATAGTTACGCCGCGATTGCCAACGCCGAGTGGATCGGCGTGCCAGTTGCGCTCTTGCTGGAAGCTGCCGGCGTCAAGCCGCAGGCGGCTTTTGCCGCCTGTTCGAGCTATGGTACGCAGCCGCAGGTATGTTATGTCCCGCTTGCTAAACTCTGGCAAGATGCGATGCTGGCGTATGCGGTCAATGGCCAACCGCTGCCGGCACTGCACGGCGGGCCGGTACGGCTGGTTGTGCCCGGCTGGGCTGGCGCGTATTGGATGAAATGGATCGAGCGAATCACACTGATCTCAACCGAAGCAGCGCCGCCTGCCGCGCACCGCGATGGTTCGTTAGCCATTGACTGCCGGCTGTTCAATCTCGGTGAGGTCATCCAAGGAAACAATCGCCAACCGCTACGCGGGGTGGCATGGTCGGCGGGGCAGGGCATTGCCCGCGTGGCATTGGCGGTTGACGATGGGCCGTGGCATCCAGCCACCCTCGCTAGCGATCTTGGCCCGCGCGCATGGCGACAGTTTAGTTATCACGATCCGGCGGCCATCAGCCTGAGCCGCCAGATAGCGGTACAGATCACCGATGGGGCCGGCCAGACCGTAGTGTACCATTGGCTTCTGTAGCGCCGCACGGTCATACAAACTGTACCGCCACGCGGTGCTACCGGGAGCTATACGCGAAGCTTGTCGCGGAGATATGCCTCGAGTTCGGCGATCGGCACCCGCTCTTGAGTCATGGTATCGCGATCGCGCACCGTGACTGTGTCGGCCAAGGCCGGGTCTTTGCCCTGCCCGATGGTGTCGAAATCGACTGTGATGCAGAAAGGCGTGCCAATCTCGTCTTGCCGGCGGTAGAGTTTGCCAATCGCGCCGGTGTCGTCGTAGACGGTGCGCATCTCGCCGCCAAGCTGCAACCGGCGGCGCACCTCTTTGGCGGTGGCGACCAGTTGGTCGTGGTTGCGCTTGAGCGGGAAGACTGCCGCTTTGATTGGCGCCAGCCGCGGCTTGAGCCGCAAGACAGTGCGGTAATGCTCGTCGATCAGCGGTTGGGCTTGCCCGCGCAGTTTCTTGCCCACCTCAATCTGATCCGCTCCCGGCATCGCCAGCAACTGCTCGACTTCGGGCAACCGCTCGGCCAACGCTTGGCTGAGTTCTTCGCCACGGGCCAGAATTGCATCACGTGACTCGGCGCTAATCTTCTCGTTGCGACCAACCGACTTGAGGAACGATTGCAGCGCCTCGCCAACCATCACTAGCTTGTCATCCGGCAAGGCTTTGGTCAACTCTTCGGCATACCCTTCACACAACACCGCCAGCATAGCACGCCCCACCCCTGCCGACGGCTCGATCACATACGGCACCACGTGCCGGCCACTAGCCTGATCGAAGTAGGTCAGGCGGGCAATGCTATCCTCGTTGCGATTGACGCGCGCGGTCAGGTTAAGCTGATCTTGATCCTTGCTGTGCGAGCCGAGATCGTAATCGGTGCGATTGGCAATCCCCTCAATCTCTTGCACACCGATATTGGGATAGTCGTACATCAGGTCGAAGGTGCGTTTCGAGTAGTGAGCCAGCTCATCGGCGGGCACATCGTAGATCGTGATCCGACGGCGCGGAATGCCGATCTGCTCCCACCACGCCAACCGCGCTTCGAGCCAACGCTGATGCCAAGCTTCGTCGGTGCCGGGCATCACGAAATACTCAATCTCCATCTGCTCGAACTCGCGCACGCGGAAGAGGAAGTTGCGCGGGTTGATCTCATTGCGAAACGCCTTGCCAACTTGAGCAATCCCAAACGGCAGTTTGCGGGCTGTGGTGGTGAGCACGTTAGCAAAATTCACAAAAATGCCCTGCGCGGTTTCCGGGCGCAGATACGCGAACGAGCCGCTATCGGCCACCGGCCCGATCTGGGTGCGGAACATCATGTTGAACGGGCGCGGCTCGGTGAGATCACGCGAACCGCAATTGGGACAAACGCCGTCGATATGGTCGGCGCGCCAGCGCATCTTACACACACGGCAATCAACTAGCGGATCGTTGAAGGTCTCTTCGTGACCAGAATACTTCCAGACCAACCGGTTCATCAAGATCGCGGCATCCAGACCCTCCATATCATCGCGCTCATAGACGTTGGTGCGCCACCAATCGGCGATGATATTATTTTTCAATTCAACCCCGAGCGGGCCGTAATCATACACCCCCTGCAACCCGCCATAAATCTCGCTGCTGGGGAAGATAAAGCCGCGACGCTTGGCCAGCGCCACAATCTGATCGAGTGATGTAGCCGGCACAGCGATTCCTCCTTCGCACACAATAAAAAAAACCGGGCGAACATGTCGCTCGGGGACGCATCACACCTGACGCGCGGTTCCACCCCGGTTAGCGGCGCTTGCCGCTCACCTCAACGCCAATTACGGCTCCCCGGCGCCGTTC
Organism: uncultured Chloroflexus sp.; assembly: GCF_937951745.1. Lineage (GTDB taxonomy): Bacteria > Chloroflexota > Chloroflexia > Chloroflexales > Chloroflexaceae > Chloroflexus. Next base: position 13,853 of record NZ_CALFBQ010000048.1, on the reverse strand, counting down.
CGCCATTCTGAGCCGCCGGGCTCGCACCGTCCCCGGCTCGCTGGACGCTCATCGCGACGTACTGCTATCAAAAAAGTGCGCAAACCTGCGCACGATTCTTTTCCTGCCCCGAAGCGTCTTGCAGACCGCATTCGTATCTGGCAGGCGTTACTTTCCCGACTGTCGGAGAGACCCCCTCTCCCACAGTGCCGCCGTTGCCGGACGGACTCGCCACGGGTAGGGCAGTTGCGGTTGCCAGCCGTTGAAGATTCAGCGCGGCATTGAGGTCGCGATCATGGTGGGCACCGCATTGCGGGCAGTCCCAATCACGGTTGCTCAAGGCCAGCGCATCAATTTTATAACCGCAGACCGAGCACAGGCGGCTGCTCGGACACCAGCGATCGGCGACGATCAACCGGGTTCCGTAGCGTTTGGCCTTGTATTCGATCTGCGAGCGGAACAGGCCAAAGCCCACATCACTGATGGCGCGGGCGAGTTTGTCGTTCGCCAGCATCCCCTTCACGTGCAAATCCTCGATCCCCACCGCTTGGTTTTCGCGGCAAAGTCGAGTCGTGAGCTTGTGGACAAAGTCCGCTCGGATATTGGCAATACGAGCATGTAGTCTTGCCAATGTCGCAGAGGACTTCCTGCCATGGTTCGAAAGCGCTAGCCGCGTGCCTTTTGGCAGTCGCTGCCCAGGCACAAAACCAGCATTTATCTTCGCCGCTTCGACCTTACGGCTCAAACGCCTGCTGCGAATACGTAACCTGCGCAAGGCTGATGTGAGAGGCTTCGGAGCTGGGATAGCCTCACCGCTGGAGAGCGTAGCTGCCGACTTGATGCCCAGATCAACGCCGACGGTGCCATGCGCCGTCCTTTTACGGTAAAACTGCGCATCAGGCACACCGACATGGATTGCGACATACCAACGCTCTGCCGTGCGCGACACCGTCGCACCCATGATTCTTCCCGAAAAGCGCAACGTTTCGGTCATCAATACGTCGCCGATCTTGGGCAGGCGGATGGTCTTGCCATCGAGCTTGAACTTGTCGTTCGCCACGTAGAAACTGTCGCGGCAACGACCCTTCTTCTTGAACTGTGGGGCGTGCGCCGGCTTTCCAGCCTTGATGTCGGCGAAGAACCGATCCCATGCTTTTGCCAGATTAGCCAATGGCTGCGCATGGGCATCCCGGTGAATGTCACGCAGCCAAGGCCGACCGTTCTCATCGAGCCACCGCGGATCGCTGTATTTGATGGCGTTGAACTGCTCTTTCAGGGCCATCGCATTCGGCTTACGGCCCGCCGCGTATTGCTTGTTCCACTCATCCAGCGCCCAGTTCCAGACGCGCCTTGCCGTACCGCAGGCGCGCTTGAAGTAGTCCACCTGTTCTGGTGTTGGGCAAAGGGCGATCTTGTGAGTCAGGTGCATGGCTTACTCGTATTTCTCGACAGTGGAACGCCAGACTATCGCGCCAGTCTCGACACATACGACCCTGAATTCTGCATCTTCTGGGTCTTCGACGCCCTCAATGGCTGCTGCCACGGCAGAAGATATACTCTCGTAGTGTCGCGTCAACCACCCCGCCCTGAAGGGCGGAGCTTGTCCCTGCACTAGGCAGCTTGGAGACCAAAGTGCCGTTCCGAGACTTTAGGCGCGTTGACGAGCGCCCTAGCCCTAGAACGGATGTTCCGGGCCGCGTTCACATCCGCGTGGCCTGTATGTCCACAAGCCACGCAGCGGAACTCTGCTTGCGATGGGCGGTTGGCCTTGTCGATATGCCCGCAGCTCGGGCATTCCCGGCTGGTGTTTTTCGGATCGACAAGAACAAGTTCGACACCTTCACGCTTCGCCTTGTACTCAATGAAGCTGCGAAGCTGATGGAAGGCCCAACCGCCCATCTTCGCCCGCTGTGCCTTGCGAAACCGTGTCCGGTCGCGGATCCCCTTGAGGTCTTCAAGAGCGATGCCACGTCCGGTGCCTTTGGCCTTGGCAACGAGCGATTTGGAAATCACATGGTTTATATCCTTGCGGAATCGCGCTTCGCGTCCCGCAATGGATTTGAGCTTTCTGCGTATATTCTTGGGACGCAATCTACGCCGTTTTCGTCCGACTGCTGCCTTCTGGAGACTGCGGCGCAGATCATGGTTGCGAATGCGACAGGCTTCGACACTGGCGCCGGAGTATCGGCTTCCATCGCTGTCCGTGGCGATGTTTGCTACACCCAAGTCTACGCCGATAAAGTCGGTTGCCGGTATCTTGGTGCCGTCCGGCAAATCGACAGTCACGAGCAGGAACCATTTGCCGTCTTTACGGCGAACGAGATCAAACTGTCCCTTGGCGGCGGTAAATCGCTCGGACTGGTAGCTGCCCATGATGAACGGCACCAGTATCCTGCCGGAAATCGTCAGCAGCGACACACGATCCAGCCCCTTGAAACTCATCAGCCGTTGGTCGTAGGGAATGGCCGCGAACGGACGGAAACAGGGGCGTTTGGTCTTGTCACGCTTGTACGCCTCACATACCTGCGCAATGCAACGCACCGCCATCTGTGCGGAGAGCGAGAAGCGTGCGCGCAAGGTTCGATAAAACAGCTTTTGCAACGCAATCTTGTTGGCTGTCTTTCGGGCAAACGCTTCTCCTGCCAGCCAGTCCGCCGCCGCGTTGAAGGCGCGCGTGGTCGCCTCAAGTACGCAAACCTGATCAGGCGGGTGCAGCAGTTGCGTTTGCAGCGTAAGCTTCATGATTCGTATTATAGACCGAAAACTTCTATATTACGATGCAACCAACCGTGATGCGGTCTGCGCTATCCCTCCCCGGCCTGAACGCCGGGGCCTCTCGCGCAGGTAGGGTGAATGCCTCTTTGGGAAGCAAATCGCTTTCCAGCGGGAAGTCCGATTCGATTCGATACGTCATGAGCTGTATCCTGTTTCAGCGCTTCGTTCAGGGTTTTCCGGTAGTTCCGCAATCCGTAAAGCTTGGACGAAAAGCAATGCACGATGGTCATTAGGTCTTGCACCACTTCCTGTTCTGGCGAGAGACGCTCTTGATTGAGCACCAGCACCTCGCATCCGTGGGATGGTGCGTCGTGCTCAAACCACTCGAAACCGAAGCGAGTACGCCGGTCACGGTGGGCAAGGATCAGGGTCTTGATTTCCCGCCGACCAATTTCGCCCATCAGCGCCAAAAACTTTTTGCGCTTGAAGTTCAGCCCACCGCCTTCTTCCTCGACGAACTCGACGTTCGCCAACCCCTTCGCTACCACAAACTCTTCCAGCACCCTACGCTGATTTGCCAAGTCCGGTTTCTGCGCCGCACGTGATACACGGCAGGAAGCTACTATCCGTGTTGGCTCGGCTACCGCCTGCCGCAACCCAATGAACTCACGCAACTGTGTTTCGGTGTACAGACGGCGATTGCGGTCCGTTTGTGCCACCGGTATCAAGCGCCCTTCGCGTTCCCAACGCTGCAATGTCTTGACAGACACGCCGAGCAGCTTCGCCGCCTTACCAGTGCTCATGGTGCTTTCCATGAGACTGGTATACACTATCGCACACAATTGTCAAGACTAGAGTCTTCCTCCTCCGGTTCATCGCCACCACCAAACGAGTATAGCACAGGCCGGAAGGGCGCGCAAACACTTCACGCGAGCCATCTCGGCCTAGCCGCAAGAACACTGCCCTGCCGTGCGGCGCTACGTATGAGGAGCATGGCCGTTATTGGCCGCATTCGACGGCGGCGTCTCTTCGGCCAGATGGGTATAAATCTGCGTAGTCGCAATCGAGGCATGGCCCAACCGTTCCTGCAACTCACGCAAATCAACCCCGCTGCGCAACTGGTGGGCAGCAAAGGAATGGCGCAACATATGCGGCGTCAAATCATGCATGCCCACCTGTTCGGCATAACTCTTGAGAATGAGCCAAAAGCCTTGACGGGTCAACCGCTTACCGCGATGATTGAGGAAGAGCGCTTCATCATTACCGCTCGTCTGGCGGGCCAACTGAGGACGCGCGATATCGAGATACTCTTCCAGCGCCGTCACTGCCGGATCGCTCAATGGAACCGTTCGTTCGCGGCCTTGCCGGCCCAAGCAGCGCACGGTTTTAGCATCAAAGGCGACATCATCTACATTTAGCGCGACCAACTCACTTACCCGCATCCCCGTTGCGTACAACACCTCAAGCATCGCTCTATCGCGCAACCCTTCGGGTGTGCCATTTTGCAGCGGCAACTCCAGCAGTTCATCAACCTGATGCTGGGAGATTGCCCGCGGCGGAAAGCGATCGACGCGCGGCGCGTCGAGTTGTTCGGCTGGATCGTGGCTGATGACGTTTCGTTCGCGCAAAAAGGCGAAAAACGACTTTACTGCCGCCAGCCGGCGCGCAACCGTCGAGTTGGCGTACTTTTTCTCTTTGAGGTTGAGCACAAAGGCCATCATCACCTCGGCGTCAACATCGGCCCAGCGTTCGATACCGCGATCCTGCAAGAAGCTGCACAACTGATCGAGATCGGTACGATACGCTGCGGTTGTATTGGCCGACATTTTGCGTTCATCGGCTAGATAAGCGAGAAATTGCGCTACATACTGGTTCATGCGTCTGCCCGGTCGTTGATCGCCGCCTGCGTAGCGGTTATGGTACTGGAAAGACGGCGGCGTGTCAATTCAGAAACAGCAGCTCTCCTTAAAGCCACAGTGCTGGCAGCGATAAAATCCGGCCCAGAGGCGCATCTGCGCCTGACAGACTGGGCATTCACGCTCATCATCATCGGTGCTGCGCAGCCCGGCTATCATCAGCGGGGCCGGTTCCTCAGGCGCTGGCGAGATTGGTTCTAGCTGCAACTGACTCATCGACATCCTCCTCCTTCGCCCGCCTATTGTACCATGCGTTGCCGGCTGGCAATACGCTGCGCATAGATTCTGCTATACTGACCATAGCCTGATATACAGAGAGCCAACTTGCATGCGCACATTGATTGTCTTTAACCCAACTGCTGGCCATGCCGGACAGTTAGAAGCCGAACTTGAGGCGGCCGCTCAGGTCTGGCGAGAACAGGGATGGGTGGTTGATCTGCAGCCGACCAATGGCCCCGGTGATGGCCGCTGCCTTGCCCGGCAAGCCGCTGCCAATGGCTACGAGTTAGTGGTGGCCGCCGGCGGCGATGGTACAATCAATGAGGTTGTAAATGGCCTTGTCGGTAGCCAGACGATGTTAGCCACGTTGCCGCTGGGCACCATGAATGTTTGGGCGCGCGAATTGGGTTTACCCCTTCAACCTCGCGCCGCTGCACAAACGATGCTGGCATGGTCGCCGCGCACGATTGATTTGGGCCGCGCCGGCGATCGCTACTTTCTGTTGATGGCCGGGATTGGGTTTGACGCCGCAATTACGGCGAATGTCCGCCCCGACGAAAAGCGTCGGTTTGGCGCTTTGGCATACGTGGTGCACGGCATCAAAGAGGTGATGCGGATTCGCGGCACTCGCGCCCGCATCTTGCTTGACGGTCGCCCGATCAAGGCGCGGGTGTTGATGATTGTGGTCGGTAATTCGCAACTGTACGGCGGCTTGGTCAAGATTACCCACCGCGCCAGCATTGATGACGGCTTGCTCGATGTGTGCGTGATTAAGGGTGATAACGGAATTAATGCGATCGGCCATCTGATCGCGATCTTACGCCGTCGCTTCAGCCTCAATCCCGACATTTCCTACTACCGCGTGCATACGATCGAGGTCATCACACGCCCACCCTTGCCGGTACAGGTCGACGGCGATCCCATTGGGACGACACCTATGCGCTTTTCAGTGGCGCCAGCGGCCTTGCGTGCGCTCTTACCGCCCGATCTGCCCGACGACCTGATCCAGCAGCCGCCGCCAAGCGCGCGCCGGTGGCCGCAACGCCTGCTGGCGTGGCTGCGCCGCCGCCGCGTAGAAGAGTAAAAGGTTATTTGTCGACTATTTATGAATCGCTTCCTGATCCTGCTTCTGCTCCTCGTTACCGCCTGCGCCACACCAGCCGCGCCAGTATCGCCGACCGCACCGGCGACCCTGCGCGGCGACGAACTGCCCGGAAGGCTCTTGTTTAGCCACAGCGGCGGTATCTGGTTGTGGGAAGGACGCACGGCCCGCCAAGTCATTGCACCGCCGGCAACCCACGCCGTGTTTGATCATGCTGGCGAACGGATCGCCTACGTTGTGCCGCGAGCCGGCGCCAGTGATGTGCTCGTTGCTGATCGTGCGGGTGTTCCCATTGCCCAACTCACCCGCAACGACCCGGCTGCGCCCCCCGGCAGCCTCGAGCGGGTCTACGCCGCGATGTGGGCGCTATACCCAACGTGGTTGCCCGATGGCAGCGGGTTGCTCGCCGCGGCCCAAGGCGCGCCGCCGGTGGGTGATCCGCCAGCCGATGCGCCGCTGGCTATCTTTCGTTATGACCTAACCGGCCAGCGCCAACCTATCTTCGCCGACGCAAATGCCCATCTGGGCCGCATTGCCGTGTTGCCATCGGGCGATCTGATCGCGGTGCGTACCCCACTAGGCAGTGACGGGCAACAACAACTGTACCAGATTGCCGGCGGCCAAGCTGCCCCCTTACCGGGAGCGCCGGTTCCAGCATACGATCCGGCCTTGAGCCCCGACGGGCGCTGGCTGGTGTTCGCCGTCGGCATTAACGGGGGAAGTGATCTCTACGCCATGTCGGTTACTGGTGGATCGGCGGTGCGCTTGACCGACCTCGGTACTGCCCGCGCACCGGTCTTTTCGCCCGACGGCGCGATGCTTGCCTTTCTCGCCATTCCACCGGGGGGGCGCGGGTTTGACCTCTATCTGGCCGGCGTGACGATTACTGATAAAGGATTGCAGATTGACTCACCACGCCGCATTTCAACCAATTTCACCATCAACGCCGATGCGGGCTTGTCGTGGGCGCGGTAGAAAACATCCGGCGTTGCCGTGTTCACTCTACTGTGCCACGGTCTCTGCCGGTTGCGCCTCCGGCAGCACGACCATTGCCGAACGCTCGCCCAGCAAGTAGGCGATCACATCAGCCGCCGAATAGCCCTGCGTCAAATCGAAGATCGTGCGCAGCCGCACCAGATCATCGCCACTCGTCAACAGCGGTGGCTCAACGCCAATATCGGTGCGCGCCTGCCCCACCCCAATATTGGACATCAGCGCATTGCACAAACAGCGTCGGCCTTCGGTCTCGGCCAGATCACCGCCCTTCTTGACGAAGGTCGCAATTGGTTCGCTGGCACAACGATAGCCGATGGTTCCCTTCGGTGTGCGATACATCGTGCGCAAATAGCCAAGATCACAGATCCGCTGGCGCGGCACGCCTTGCGCCGGGTCGGCCTCCCAACGCACCACCTTGAACGGATAGCCGGTCGGCGAAGCGCGCGGATCGGTGAAGACATCAACTGCATTACGGGCAGCCGCTGCGAGTACTGAACGGCGCAGCGGATCAGCCAAGCCCGAATCGGTGCAGAAGGCAAAGAGCGTGCCCACCTGAATACCCATTGCGCCGGCGGCCCGTGCCGCCGCCAACCCTTCCGGCGAAGCCGTGCCGCCGGCCAGCCAAAACGGTAGGCCAAGTGCAGCAATCTTGGCTGGGTCAACCAGATCGCGCGGCCCATAGATCGGCTCGCCACGTTCGTTCAGTTGCAACTCGCCCCGTGGCGGCGCATTGTGCCCGCCGGCAGTTGGGCCCTCGATCACCAAACCATCGACGCCGGCAATCTTGCGCGCAAACATCGTCGCCAACGTCACACTGGCTACAATCGGCAAAAACAGTGGCCGGCGCAACGCCGGCGGCTCACCCGGCCAATGCTCCGCCGGCTCGAAGGTAATGTACGTTGGCGGTGCGCCATCGTCACCCTCAATCTCTGCCGTCAGGCGCGCCGGCTGGTTAGCCGCCAACGCATCGAGCGCCGCTGGGATTTCGCGTGGAATACCGGCGCCCATGATAATCACGTCAACCCCGGCCAACAACGCTCCATAGAGCAAGGCCAAATTGGGCAACTGAATTTTAGTTAGCAAATTCATCCCAATTGGGCGATCATGCCCCTCTTTGGCCAGCCAAACCTCGACAAACGCTGCTAACATCGCCACTTGTTGCCGCTCTTTACTCACCTTCAGGTTGTACATCGGCAGCAACGTATACGGCTCATCAGGCGCCCGACCTTCAGGCCGGAAATAGGCTTCAAGCACCCGCTCGGCTACGCCGGGGATGGGAAAATGCGCCATAGCCCGCCGCATTACGCCATCAGGGTCGCCATCTTGCAAGCGCCGGATGAGAATGGTATCAATGCCGGTGCCGGAAACAACACCGAGCTGACCGCAAGCGGCAACGGCCCGCGCCAACCGCCAATCAGAAACGGCGGCGCCCATACCACCCTGAATAATCATCGGCAAATCGGTGGCGCGCATGATTCAAGACTCCTTAGACATTACAAACAGCAGCCGATTACGATCGCTGCCAAAGACAGGCGAGGCAAGGCATCTATTTCCGTGGAATGCCATCGGGGTTAATCAACAAGCGACGCAAACGGAAACTGAATCCTCTCCTTCTTATCATACCGCAGAGTAGGAACCAGCGCCAGATAAGAATCCGCTACCGGCCAGCAGGGCAGAGCGCTGCGCTGACCCTGCTATACTCTTCTGACCCCATCCTCGCAGACAACCATATCAAGCCGAATATCATGCGGCTCGCGGGGCACGTGCGCCACTTCTTGTACGGCAAAAGCGACGCCGACCGCGATAGCAGGTGCAGAGGCCAGCAACGCATCGTAAAACCCACCGCCATACCCAAGCCGGTACAGCTCGCGATCGAACGCCAGCAGGGGCACGATGGTCAACGACCACGCGCCGGGTTGAGCCGGGCGGATTTGGCGCGGCTGGAGCGTGCCAAACCGGCCACGCACCCATTCGGTTTCGGTAAGGCTATCGATCCAGCTATGCTCCAGCCGGTGCTGACCGGCCACGATCGGCACGGCCACCGCTTTGCCGGCAGCCAGCGCCGCCGCGATCAGCGATCTCGTATCAACCTCAGATCGCATCGGCACATAGCAATGAATGGCTGTCGCTGCCAGAAATGCCGGTAGTTGCTGCACCAAGGCGCAAATCTGCGCACTGCGCCGATCACGATCGGGCAGCGCATCGCGGCGTGCAATCATTTCGGCGCGCAAAGCAGCTTTCTGGGCGGCAAGCTCGGTCATGTTGTCGATGATACCTGCTCCATTGAACAAATGCAAAGGCACTATAAGCCTACCGTCGTAGAGGAGGCTGCCAGCTATCTTACTGCAAAGAACGCAGAGGACGCAGTGGGATAACAACCATCCCAAATCCGTTGCGTCCTCTGCGCCTTTACGTTAAGATTCTCCGCGCCCTTCGCGTTCTCTGCCTCCTTGCGTTAAGAATCTTTGCCCCTTTACCCCTCTGCGTCTTTACAATCACAAATGTGGAGCTTTGATTTTGCGAATAAGAGCAGCAAACGGTGGCAACGGCTTCGGATGCGGGTTACGCCGGAACCAACCCAATTCGGCACGGACCGCTTGCTCCTTCAGTTCGGTCGCACCCCAGATGAAGGAAGCGCCGGTTACACCGAGCAGTGCTGACCAGCCGGAATCCATGACGAACAGCGACAGAACAACAATGCCAATGCCAAACAGCATAGGGTACGGCCACCATAAGTAGCCGAGATAATATTCCATGCGGATAACCCAGAAGAAACCGAAACCAATAATACCAAGGCTGAACAAGCCGATTGCTAAGCCTTCCCACATCATGATACACCTCGATGGTATGGTCGATTCATCTACTTGCACACTAGGCTACTTCTGGTTCACGGTGTGCCGATGGTTGCGTATCTACCATCGGATCAGATGGTTCACGATCGAGTGGATCGTGGAGCGTTGCTTTCCCTTCGGCCAGATAACGGGCATGACGCGGATTGCTGGGGTTAGCCGGCGCATGACCGTGGCGCACCCGCCGATCTTGCCGCACTAGCTCAAACGCATCCCACCATAGCGCAATCCCAACCACGCTGCACACGCCACCGATGGTGACATTCGGCGCGAAGAGAGCAGCAACGTTGAGGATGAGACCGGCGATGATCAACGCAACCATTGGTGGCCGAATATCGACGCTCTTCGCTTCAAGCCAACGCACGCCAACGTGCCCCCACCAGATGCTAAGAAAGGTGGCGAGAGCCAACCAGAGACCACTTGTTTGCAGCATGCCATTCCCTCACAAATCTACACAAATCTTAACAATTGTGTGCAGTATTACATGGAAGGGCCGGCCTGTCAAGTGCCAGAGGCCAACAACACACCCACTTCTTCGTGCATCACGGCGCGAAATTGGCCCCAACGGGCCCAATTACCCCTAATCGCCAGATCACTACAATCAGGCAGTTGGCGCAACCGCACAGCCAATCCCGGCAATTCGCCCGGCAATACGGTTCGCATCTCAGCAACTTGCTCGTCCGGGTCGGCAACCTGCAACGTGCCGCCTACTTCATCGAGCAGAAACACGTAACTGACAAACCGGTGCGACGTTGGATGCGGCACTTCGTAGGTGATAACGCTCAAAAACCGGCTGATCTGCACGGTAAGGCTCGTCTCTTCGGCGACTTCGCGCGCGAGTGCCGTCGCAATAGATTCAGCCGGCCCAACGCCACCGGTCAATAGCCGGAAAATTGCTGGCGGATAATAGGTTTTGCGCGCGACCAAGATGCCACCATTGCGCCGGCGCACGACCATCCCAACTTCACCGACCCGATCGGTTTTGATTAGCGGATCGAATGTGCCATCGGCGAGCACGACGTGGCGATAGCGCGGCACGCCATACTGGGCGGCAAGTTCAGCCACTTCAGCTTGGTGGTGAGCTGGAAGTCGATCAACGAACGACTGAATATTTATCATGACTGCAACCTCAACCATTCTGAGCGCATGCTCGGCGCTACGGCAAGGGAATATGGGGCACAAATACACCTAGATGAGACGGATGCACACGGTTCGAGCAGAGGGAGCACCCGCCCGCAACAGTCTTCTGTTGTCAGGCAACGATGCCCGCGTCGCTCCAGTCTAGCGCAAAGACCATAAGGACACGAAAGCGGCGCGTCCTGTTGTTATGGCGAGGGAGCAACACGCCCGAAGCAATCTTCTGCTTTGGCGGAACGTATATCTCTGTAGGCTTCGTCGTTCGCTAGGGACATGGATTCTTGTTATCGCGAAGACACGCAGCAGAGGGATACGGGGCTACTGCTTCCTACTAACCCACCGCAACCTCCCCCTACAACACGCCTGATCTAAATGCTGTCGCACTCTTGGCGATAGAATTACCGTCGCAGCCGGCTCACCATCGTCAAATCCTTGGCCGGCCACGTTGCCAAGGCTTGATGAGGATGGTGCGAGTCGCTCCCACCCGACACAAGCAGACTATAGCGAGCTGCGACAGCCAACAACCATTCGCGCGTGGCAGCATCGTGGGTTGGGTAGTAAACCTCGATGCCATCGAGACCTGCTGCGGCCAAGGCCGCAATGTCGTCCTCGGTAGCGGGAATTGCATAGATACCTTTATCACGACCCGGATGCGCCAACACGGCCAACCCGCCGAGATCGTGCGCAACGCTGATGATCTCGTCAACACTCAACGGACGGTACGCCGCAGCAAAATGGGTCAGGATGAAGCGCATCCCAGCCTCTTCATCACCCTCACCGGCCACCCGTCCGGGCAAGTCATTGTGGCGTGCCAACGTCAGTGCGACATCGGCCACCGTGGGCGGGCGGTCACGATCGCCGAGATTGGGCAGTCGAAAGCCGGCTGCCGCCAGATCACGCAGCAATTGCGCCGCATCGGACGCATTGCGATTCACGACCTCAGCGCACAGATCGAGCAGGGCCGGCGCCTCAGGATCAACCCCATACACCAGCGTATGCCAGAGCTTGCCATTAAACGCGCTATCAATCTCAACCCCGCTTACCACCTGCACCCCGTAGTGCATCCCGGCCATCGCGGTGGTAATCACATTCGCCGTCGTATTGTGGTCGGTCACTGCAATCATCGTCAGACCGCGGGCCGCCGCCGCCACCGCCAATGCCACCGGTGTCCACGTCGCATGGTGGGGGGTAGCGTTGGTATGAATGTGCAAATCAATCATGGTCGCTCCACTGGCAGGTTCGCCGCCTGCCACGCTTCAATCCCGCCTTCAAGCGCAGCGACCGGCCCGTAGCCAAGATCACGGAAGATCTGCGCGCCACGTTGGCCCGCCTCTGGCCGGCTGGCATCGCTGTAGGTGATGATGACCCAGCCGGAAGGCAAGGCCGCCAGCCGCTGGTTGAGATCGGGCGAGGCCAAACTGAGTGCGCCGGGCAAATGCGCGGCTTTGTAGGCGTCGCCTGACCGCATATCAACAAAAATTACCTGACCGGCTTGCCAGCGCCGTTGCGCATCAGCTACCGAAATTACCGGCGCAGGCAGGCTGTTGCTGAAATCGCCGTGGCCAGCCGCCGCCTCAACGGTTGGCGCAACCGTCGGAGTGGCAGCCGGTGCCGGCGCACCGGTTCCGGTGATGACGAAAGCGAGCACGCCGGCCAGTAGCACAATGCCGCCGATGATTGCCGGCAAGCGCCATGCCGGCGGTTGGTTGGTGTACGTTGGCTCAAAATGTTCCATACATCAAATGTGGTATTGTCTACATCCTCGCGGTATTATAATGCAGATAGCTGTTCGCCAGCGCGTCGCGCCATTACACAGGGACTGCTGTATGATCACCACACTGCTCGCTAATCTGTACCAGTTACGCTTGCCGCTCCCCTTCGCCCTCAACCATGTTAACGTCTATTTGCTGCGCGATGCGCAGGGCTGGACAGTGATCGATACCGGTTTGCACACCCCTGCCGGCGAAGCCGGTTGGCAAGCAGCCTTCGCCGAGCTTGACCTCGAACCGCGCCAGATTCACACCATCGTGCTCACCCATTTTCACCCCGACCATTTCGGCATGGCCGGTTGGCTGCATGAGCGTTCGGGGGCACGAGTGCTGCTCGCGCCGCGCGAGATCGAATTGGCCGAAGAGGTGTGGATGCACCGCGCCGACCATGATGATCCTAGTTTACGCCATTTTCTCCGTCACGGCATGCCCGCCGATCTCGTGCAACAGGTAGTCGGTGCAATCGCAGCCTTGCGCGCTGCCACCCGGCCTTATCCGCCACTCACGCCGCTGCCGGCGGGTACATGGCTCACAATGGGAGAGCGGCGCTTTCTAGCGATCCACGCCCCCGGCCACAGCGATGGCCAGTTAGTATTTTACGCCCCCGATGACCGGCTAGCGCTGGTCGGCGATCAAGTGTTGCTCAAGATCACGCCGCACATCGGCGTCTGGCCGGAAAGCGAGCCTGATCCGTTGCGCAAATATTTGGCCTCGCTGAACGAATTGGCGACGCTTGAGGTTGAGCTGGCCCTGCCCGGCCATGGCAAGACGATCACAGGGTGGGCCGAGCGGGTAGCCGAATTGCAAGCGCATCACCACGAGCGGCTGGCCGCGATGCTGGAAGCGGTGCGCAATGGAGCAGAAACGGCCTTTGCCGTCGCACAGCAAGTCTTTGCCGTCGAACGCTTCACTCCCCACGAGGCGCGTTTTGCAGTTGCCGAAACGATTGCCCACCTCGAATGGCTGGTGACTGACGGTATGATCGCACGCCACGAAGACGATGAGTTGGTGCGGTATACGGCTTAACCTGTTATGTACGTTCGAGCATCACGGTCATGAACCGCTTCCGCATGCGCATCGCGACGGCCAGCACCAGCCCTCCCGCTACGATCTCCGGCCACCGCTCATCATCGCGCGACATCTCGGCGGCGCGGCAGCAGCCCGAAGCCGC
>NZ_CALFBQ010000047.1 GCF_937951745.1 uncultured Chloroflexus sp. | reverse complement strand
GCTGGTCTGTCGCAGCGGGAGGCGAAGTATGCGCGCGGTGGCGTTGCTGGCCGGACGCACCCCGCCGCCTCAGGTACTCGAAGGGGGTATGCTGGCGTGGGCAGCGGCTAATCTGCTTGAGGCAGTCGAGTAGCGCCATTGCAGTGCAACGGCACTGATAGTGCCACCGCATCTCAAAATCGCGGTATGATAATAACCGTATTCACAATCAGTTCCCAATCACGATTGAATCAGCGGGCCAGCGGCCCGCGCTCCTAAGCACGACGTTATGATTGACTACATACGTTCGGTTGCCACGCTCTTCATGCAGCCCATCCGGTTGGCCCGCACCTACCCACTCGATGCGCTGCGGGCCGATCTGTTTGCCGGCATCACCGTCGGTCTAGTCTTACTACCGCAAGGATTAGCCTTCGCCATTCTGGCCGGCTTACCGCCGATCGTTGGTTTGTATAGCGCGATGACCGCCACCATTGTCGGCGCATTGTGGGGGTCATCTTCACACCTCAACAGTGGCCCCTCAACTACTGGCGCCATTCTGACCCTCTCGGTCTTGTTGCCCATTGCGCCGATCGGCAGCGAAGCGTTTGTGCTTGCGGCGAGTATGATTGCCGTTATGGCCGGCGTGATTCGGTTGTTGATGGGCATAGCGCGACTAGGGATGCTAGTCACGTTTATCTCTGATGCAGTGGCAGTCGGTTTTACGGCTGGGTCCGGTCTGCTCATTTTCTTCAATCAAATCGGGCCAATTGTGCGAATCTCGATCTCACCCGGCGCCGGCATTCCGACGATTCTTGCCGAGACCTTCACCCAACTTGCCGCCATTCACTGGCCATCATTAGCAATAGGAGCAACGACGATTGCGCTGATCTACCTTATTCCACGGATCACTCGCAAATTGCCGGCAGCACTCTTGAGCATGGCCATCGTCACAATAATAACGGCTCTCTTCGGCGCCGAACAATATGGTATTCGCTTAATGGGCGACATCCCACCGGGTTTTCCGCCCCTCGCCAATCTACCAATCTTCGATCTCAACTTGATTGGCCAACTCGCCAATGGCGCGCTCGCTTTGGCAATCATCGGTCTGGTGGAAGCGATTGCGATCGGGCGCGCGATTGCCGGTTACACTGGCCAGCGTATCGACAGCAACCAAGAGTTTGTCGGCCAAGGCTTGGCGAATATTGTCTCCGGCATCTTTTCGGGCATGCCCTGCTCTGGATCGTTCAACCGCTCGGCGCTAGCGTATCAGGCCGGCGGCAAGACAGCCCTGACCGCTATCATTTCAGGGGTGACAGTGTTGCTGGGAACGGCGATTCTGAGCGATGTGCTAGAGATGATTCCCCGTCCAGCGATTGCCGGTACGCTGATGGTTGCTTCGCTCGGCATGGTTGATCGACAGGGGATGGTACGAATTTGGCGCGGGTCACGCGGCGAAGCGGTGATTATGGTGGTGACGCTGGCGCTGACCCTCACCTTGCCGCTGCAATTCGCCATCCTGATCGGTGTGTTGATGTCGCTCGGCTATTACCTGCTGCGCACAGCTACCCCCCGCGTCGAGGCGGTCGTTCCTGATCCCGACTTTCGCCACTGGGAGAGCGCCCACGGCCGCCCTACCTGCCCCCAGTTGCTGGTGGTCGATCTGCAAGGTGACCTCTACTTCGGCGCGGTCAACCACGTCGAAGAGCACTTGGTGCGCCTGCTCGACCACCACCCGAGCGTGAGGTTTATGCTCTTGCGTATGCACAGCGTCAACCAATGCGATGTCAGCGGCATCCGCGCCCTCGACACCATCCGCCGCATCTTGCGCGTGCGCGGCGGTGACCTCTACTTCGTGCGCGTGCGGGCCAGCGTGATGTACCGGATGCAGATCAGCGGCTTCTACGAGCAGCTTGGCCCCGAACGCTTCCTCGATGAAGACAAAGCCATCGAGTTTCTCTTCCACCGCGTGCTCGACCCCGCCGTCTGCATCTACGAATGCGACCGCCGCGTCTTCCGCGAATGCCAAGAGCTGCCCAAGCAGACGCTACCGGGTCACTTGGCGATCCCACTGCTCGACGGCAAGTCACCGGCCCAGATCGCCCCCCGCCCGTTGTGGGAGGCGTTGCATAGCCCGCAGCCGCCCTTAGTCATTGACGTGCGCGAACCGCGCGAATTTCAGCGCGGCCACATTCCGGGCGCGCGCAACATTCCGCTTTCACGGCTGATTCACGAACGCGACGCCGTGCCGGCGGGGCCAGTCGTGCTGGTCTGTCGCAGCGGGAGGCGAAGTATGCGCGCGGCGGCGTTGCTGGCCGGACGCACCCCGCCGCCTCAGGTACTCGAAGGGGGTATGCTGGCGTGGGCAGCGGCTAATCTGCTTGAGGCAGTCGAGCAATTCTAACAGAACATGAGAGCGATATTGCCATACCACGTTTCTCTGCGACAGCGAGGAAAACAAAGATGGAAATCCCAATATCACAACGGCTCAGCCCCAACACCGGCCTTGATCTGGTACGCGCAACCGAAGCGGCAGCTATTGCGGCTGCTCGCCTCATGGGACGCGGCGAAATCGAAGAGGCTGATCGAGCTGCTGCGGCAGCGATGGCAGCAGCGTTAGCTAACCTTGAACTCGATGGCCGGCTGGCAATGGGTGAAGAGGTGCGGGCAATGGCAACAACACCGCTAATCAGTGGGACGCGGGTTGGTACCGGCGATGGCCCGCCAGCCGATTTGATCGTTGACCCCATTGATGGTCGGCGCCAGTTAGCGCAAGGGCGGGCCGGCGCGGTCTCGTTTGCCGCCGTGACCAATCGCGGCGCGCTGTGGGCGCCACATCCAGCCGCATACATGGAAAAGATCATCGTCGGCCCGGAAGTCGCGCCCTATCTGGTGCCGGAATGCCTCGACGCGCCAGCCGGCTGGACGCTGGCGCTAGTGGCGCGCGCTACCCGGCGCACGGTGCGTGATCTGGTCGTCTTTGTGCTCGATCGGCCCCGCCATGCCCACCTGATCGAAGAGATCCGGTCGGCTGGCGCGCGGGTTATGCTGGCCGATGATGGCGATATCTACGGCGCCCTGCTCGCAGCCATGCCCGGCACTAATGTTGATCTCCTGATGGGGATCGGCGGCGCGCCGGAGGGAGTACTGGCGGCCTGCGCGATCAAATCGCTGGGTGGGGCGATGCTAGCCCGGCTCGCCCCCCAGAGCGAAGCCGAGCGCGACGCGATTACTCGTGCTGGCCTTGATTCCAAACGCATCTTGACCTGCGATGATATCGTAAGCAGTGAACAGATTTTCTTTGTCGCCACCGGTATCACCGATAACATCTTACTGCGCGGCGTGCGCTTGGCTGGTGATCGGGCAGAAACCAACTCACTCATCCTGCGCTGTGAAACCCGTACCCGTCGCTTGATCTTCGCCGAGCATTTGTTGACGGGGTGAAGAGAGAGCAAGGAGGTTGCCTACTTGGCGATGGCGAGACGCAATGCGCGCTTCCAACAACACGTAGCGTGATAGATGCCCCCTTCTCTGCAAACGGGAGCAGGGAGATTTTAGGCGTCCTCATGACCAAAACGAACGATACAACAGAGAGGTTTGACGAACAACGCCACCCTTGCAAAAGGCCATTGGGCGAGATGAGCATTCCAAACCGGTATGATTCAATTCGCGCCTAAACAAGCTTACGCGCCGCTGCCGACTCCTTCCGGCGTAAGACCGATTTGCATCTTTGCCGAGATTGTGCTATAATCCGGGGGTGAAATGAATACGACCCCGTAGCTCAGTGGATTAGAGCGTTTCCCTGCGGAGGAAAAGGTCGCGCGTTCGAGTCGCGCCGGGGTCGCCAGTCAGCCCGCCGTATTGGCGGGTTTTGTTTTGCCCACACTCTCTCCACTCCACTAGGTAGGGAACCCGACCATAAAGCGCCGGGCTAGGCTGACGAAGCCCGCTGCGCGGGCTGACACCCTCACCCCCGGCCCCTCTCCTACCTGACGGCGGGCAAGGGGAACCACGACGTTACCGCAGAGACCCTTGCGCAACCGAACGCCATTTCGCCCCGTTCCCGCGCTAGTAAACACGGAGACGGGGGTGAGGGTGAAGCGGCCCATCTCGGTGCTGTGATTGACCCCGTCCCCCTTCCCCTCCCCTAGTGGGGGAGGGGCACTTGGTTCCTCCCTTGCTTGCTGGGAGAGGACCGAGATGAGGGTCACAAACGCTGCTCCCCGTCTTTCATTGCGAACCGAGCGTAGCGAAGCGGAGCCATCTCCACCTTCAGCGGGAAGGGGCGCTCACCGCAATGGCACAGGTTGCAGCAGGTGATAACAGCGAGGCACGGTTGGCGGCAGTGCCGCCAGCGGGTTCATGCTCGCTACCGCACACCTCTCCCGCACAATGAAAAGCGCACCCACTCCGCGCAGTAGGGCACCATCACCAGATGTTATCCCTCTGGCAACAATCCCCCCTCGAGCGCCAACAAAGCCCGCTTACGCTCGATCCCCCACCGAAAACCATGCAACTTACCATCAGCGCCGATCGCGCGATGGCACGGCACCACCACCGCCAGCGGATTGGTTGCGCAGGCCCGGCCCACAGCCCGCGCCGCCGTTACCGGCAGGCCAAGGTCGCAGGCCAGTTGGCCGTAGGTGCGGGTGCTGCCGCGCGGGATGGCCAGTAGCGCCTGCCATACCCGCTGTTGAAACGGTGTACCGTAGAGATCGAGCGGCAATGGCGGCAGATTAGCCTCATTGCGCAGATAGGCCGCAATCGCCGCAACAGCAACCTCTGGCAGTGAACCACCAATGATCGGCGTTGCCCGGAATTCAGCGCAGAGCACAGTCAGGAGCATCGCATCGTCATCACCAAGATAAACGGCGCACAGACCGTTGACGGTCGCAGCAGCCAACACCCGGCCGAGCGGGCTATCGGTGAACGCAACAGCAATTGGATCATTGTCCATCATTGTTTATGACTGAACGCCAGCTTGCAACTCTTCCGCCAGATCGATCGCGCGCAACGATGCCGCCGCTTTGTTGCAACTTTCGTTGAATTCGTATTCGGGTGTGCTGTCGGCGACCACGCCAGCGGCGGCTTGGGCGTAGGCCACACCGTCTTTAACGATCAAGGTGCGCAAGGCGATACAGGTATCAAGGTCACCGTTGAAGCCGAGGTGGCCAACTGCACCGGCATAGACGCCGCGCTGCTCACCTTCGAGTTCGGCGATGATCTCCATCGAGCGTATCTTGGGCGCGCCGGTGACGGTGCCGGCAGGGAAGCAGGCGCGCAGCGCGTCGATCGGCTTCAGATCAGCACGCAGCCTACCGGTGACCTCCGATACAATATGTTGCACGTGGCTGTATTTCTCGATAGTCATAAAGACCGGCACCTGCACTGTGCCGGGTTCGCTGATCCGGCCCAGATCGTTCCGACCTAAATCCACCAGCATCAGATGCTCGGCACGCTCTTTCTCATCGGCCAGCAGCTCGGCGGCCAATCGCTCGTCTTCGGCAGCATCGCGCCCGCGCCAACGGGTGCCAGCAATCGGGCGGGTCGTTACCTTGCCGTCGCGCACCTGCACCAACATTTCGGGCGACGCGCCGACCAGATCGCCTTCACCGGTGCGAATGTAAAACATATACGGCGAAGGGTTGATCGTGCGCAGGGCGCGATAAATGGTGAAGCTGTCGGCGCTGGTGGCCTTGCTAAAGCGTTGCGAAATCTGCACTTGGAAGATGTCGCCGGCCATGATGTACTCTTTAGCCCGCAACACTGCCGCCTTAAACTCAGCTTCGGTACGGTTCGAGACCGCCGGATTCGGCACGGTACGCGCCGGCGTGTTATGCGGCTCGTAGTTACGCAAGCTGAAACCAATAGTCGGCGGCAACGGCTTTTGCAGCCGGGCAATCAACGTCTCGATCCGATGGACGGCACGCTGATACTCGGCGGCTAGATCCTCGACATCGAGATGGACGTGCGAGATAACAATGATTTTGTGGCGGACGTGATCGAAGGCAAGCAACGTATCAACAAACATCCACCAGCTATCGGGCATGTCGTAGGGACGCACCGGCGGTACCGGCAGTCGCTCGAAGTAGCGGGCCGACTCGTAAGCGAGATAGCCAACTGCGCCACCGACAAAGATCGGCAGGTTGGGCAGGCGGATCGGGCGGTAGGCGTTGAGATAGCTCTCAAGCACGATCAGCGGATCGGTGTACGAGAGGGTCTGCTTATAGCCACCATGGGTCGCCTGCGCCACGCCGTCGTGCATGCGCAGCACCATATAGGGATCGCTGCCGATGAACGAATAACGCCCCACATTCTGCCCGCCGGTCACGCTTTCCAACAGAAAGCCGAGACCATTCTGCGCGATCTTGAGATAGGCCGATACCGGCGTTTCCAGATCGGCCATAATCTCGCGGTAGATCGGGCAGAGGTTGCCCTGCCGACGCAATTCGTACATCTGGTCAAGAGTTGGGTAATACATGTTGATATCCTTACAATCGTGATGCTTCCGTAACGACGCACCGCCGCGCGCCGTCACCGGCGGGATTATTTGCGATCATTCGGCAACACAAACCCTACCCGCTCAAGGATGAGGGTCATCTTGGGTTCGGCAACGGCGCGAGCCTGTTCGGCGCCAATGGCCAGAATCCGATCTAGCTCAGCCGGATCGTTCATCAACTGGTAGTAGCGCTCGCGGATGGGACGGAGCGACTCGACCACAACCTCGGCCAGTTCCTTCTTGAGTGCGCCATAGCCTTTACCAGCAAAATGAGCCTCGATCTCAGATCGACTCTTTCCGGTAAGCAGCTCATAGATTTGCAAGAGATTGTTGACGCCGGCCCGTTCTGGGTCATCGCTAAAGCGAATCTCGTTGTAGGAATCGGTCACTGCACGCTTAATCGCCCAGCGAATCTCGTCGGGGTCATCGACAATCCGAATAGCATGACCACGAGCCGTTTCCGACTTACTCATCTTCACTGCCGGATTATCCAACCCCATAATGCGGGCACCACTCTCGCGGATCACCGGCTTGGGAATGACGAAGGTCTCGCCGTAGAGATGGTTGAAGCGCTGGGCCAGATCGCGGGTCAGCTCAATATGCTGCTTCTGATCCTCGCCCACCGGCACCTCATCGGCATCGTAGAGCAAAATGTCAGCGGCCATCAGCACCGGATAGGTGAGCAAACCGGTCATCACGCTCTCTTGCTTTTGTGCTTTGGTCTTGTATTGGGTCATACGTTCGAGCCACCCCAACGGCGTGACGCAGCTAAAGACCCACGAACATTCGGCATGGGCGCGCACGTGGCTCTGCACAAAGAGCGTCGTCTGTTGCGGATCGATCCCGCAGGCAAGCAACAGCGCGGCGAGTTCGCGGGTTTGCTGGCGCAGCGCCGCCGGCTCTTGCGGCACCGTAATCGCGTGCAGGTCAACGATACAGATAAAGTTAGTCTTCTGGCCCTGCCCCGCGACCCACTGCTGGATGGCACCCAAATAGTTACCGATATGCAGATTGCCCGAAGGCTGAATGCCGGAAAAGACCCGTGGTTTGCGATCCATAAGCTAACCTCTTGTCAATGTCTACCGCAAAGGTGTGGTACGAGTAAGCCAACTATCTTTACCGCCGAGATCACAGAGAACGACGAAGGGAAACTCCATGCGGTCTGCGTCTCATCGGAGCATTTCCTCAACAATGCTATACTAGGAACATCGTTACCTTTCAGCAGCGTTTTAGGTACCAAATGAAGCGTTTGATCCTCTTGCTTGTTATGATCGGGCTGCTCGCCAGCCTGAGTGCGCCCATCACGCCGGCGCTGGCCGAGACGACCGCAACCTTCATTAGCCTCAATTCGGTTGTGCAACCGCTGACCCCTACCCCAGTAGCAGTGCGCATCACCGGCTACGACGGCCCAGCCACCCTGCTCGTCTTCGACAGCCGTAGCCGGTTTGCCGGCTCGTTTGCATTGACCATCGCCAATGGCGACGGATGGGTCGAAGTAACGCCGCGCGGCGCGTTGGGCGATCATTGGGCTGCCCTCTTCACGGCTGAGGGGCGGATGGTCGCTAACGGAACGATCTACCGGCTGGAGGCCGAAACCACCCTGCGCACCGGCGTGGCCAGCTACGACCGGCTGTACCCGACCGTGCGCCAATTTATGGCCGCCGACCGACTGAGTTACCTGCTCGACGGACAAGTGGTGACCGGCTACCGCTCGCCCGACAGCCCACTGCTCTGGCTGCGCGATCACTACTATCAAAACCGCGCCTTCCGCTACTTTGAGAGCGAGGTACGTTCGCTGCCAGAAGCGTTTGCCCGTGTACAAGCGCCCGACGGCAGCCTGCCCGACTTTTTGGCTCGCCCAGAATGGAAGATCGCCGCCTTCCGTACCCCGGTCGAAGCCGACGTAGAATACCTCTTCGTGCAGTTGGTCTACGAGACGTGGCAAGTCACCGGCGACACGGCGTGGATGTTGCGCATGCTGCCGGCAGCGCAACGCGCCATCGACTACACGATGCGCGATCCACTGCGCTGGGAACCGGCACTGGGCTTGGTCAAGCGCCCCTTCACCATCGACACGTGGGATTACGAATACGGCCCGCCGATGATCAATCCGAATACCGGCGAACTGGGGCCGCGCCACTGGATCGACGACCAGACCAAATGGGGCATCTTCCACGGCGACAATACCGGCTTGGCAGCCGCACTTACCATGCTGGCCTTGATGGAAGAGACGGCAGGACAGGCCGATCTGGCCGCTGTGCGCCGCGCCATTGCCGCTGACCTGATGGTGCGACTCAATGCGCTGAGTTGGAATGGTCGCTTCTACACCCATCACGTCAAACTCATTCCCTACGACGTGCCCGGTGTCGATGAAGCCGAGCAACTGAGCCTCTCGAACGCAATTGCGCTCAATCGCGGCGTCTTGACCGAATCGCAAGGGCGCGCGATTGTCGCCGAATACCTGCGCCGCTTGAACGATCCAAACCGGATCGCCTTTGCCGAATGGTACAGCATCGACCCGCCTTTCCCATCAGGCGCATTCGGCATGAATGGCCGGCTGGGCGAACGTCCGGGAGAGTACGTCAACGGCGGCGTCATGCCGCTGGTCGGCGGCGAACTGGCCCGTGGCGCGTTCCGGTACGGTTATGAAGCCTACGGTTTCAACATCGTGCAGCGTTACATCGACCTGATCGAACGTACCGGCGCAACCTACCTCTGGTACTACCCGACCGGCGGTATTGCACCGGTTCATGAATTCTTGCCCACCGACGGCTGGGGCGCGAGCGCTATGCTCGGCGCGTTAGTCGAAGGCGCTGCTGGGATTGAAGACCAGCACATCGCTTTCAATACCGTCACCATCTCGCCGCGTTGGCCCGCCGATCCGGTGTACGCGATCCGTGATGTCTACGCCGTCGCCCGCTACGCCGCCGGCGACGGTTATGTCGCCTATCGCTGGCAATACACGCCAGCGACCGCCAACCAGCCGAGCCGGATCGATCTCACCGCCACCGGCAGTGGCGACAGCTTCCGCTTACGCCTGTTTGTGCCGGCAGGCGCGAGTCCGCAAACTGTGACGCTTAACGGTGCGCCGGTTCCCGTGCAGATTGAGCAGGTTGGCTTGAGCCGGTACGCCGTCATCGCCACCGCCGGGCCGATCGCCACCGTTAGTGTCACGTTAAGCCGGTAAGTAAGTAGTAGGGCCACAGCGGCGCGGTAGCCCTACTACCCCGCCGCCCATCACGCACCCACCGACGGCAAGCCGGCCAACGCCATCGCCACCTCGGCGTCGGAATATTCGTAATCGCGCAACTTACCGGCCTGATAATCCATATAGGCCTGCAAGTCGAAATGGCCGTGGCCGCACAAATTAAACAGAATCACCTCGCTCTTGCCCTCCTCCTTGCAGCGGAGTGCCTCGCGGATCACGCCAGCGATGGCGTGATTGGCTTCGGGGGCGGGCAAAATGCCCTCAGTGCGAGCAAATTGTACGCCAGCAGCGAACGTCTCAAGCTGCTGGATGGCAATCGCTTCAATCACGCCCAACTCAAGCAGATGGCTGACGAGCGGCGCCATACCATGGTAGCGCAGACCACCGGCGTGAATACCGGGCGGCACGAAGGTGCTGCCAAGGGTATGCATCTTCACCAACGGCGTGAGATGCGCGGTATCACCGTAGTCATAGGCGTATTTACCCTTCGTCAGCGAGGGGCAAGCCGCCGGCTCGACCGCAACCACCCGCAACGGATGCTCGCCGCGCAGCTTAGCACCGATGAACGGGAAGGCAATGCCAGCAAAGTTCGAGCCGCCACCGGTACAACCCACCACCACATCGGGATAATCGCCGGCCATCTCCATCTGGATCATCGCCTCTTGGCCGATGACCGTCTGGTGGAGGAGCACGTGATTAAGCACACTACCAAGCGCGTAGCGAGTATCATCACGCTGGGCCGCCACTTCCACCGCCTCAGAGATCGCAATGCCAAGGCTACCGGTGCTATCGGGATGCTCGGCCAAAATCGCGCGGCCAGACGCCGTCTCGGTGCTGGGGCTCGCAATCACCCGCGCGCCGTAGGTCTCCATCAGCGCCCGCCGATAGGGCTTCTGGTTGTAGCTGACTTTGACCATAAACACCTCGACCTCAAGGCCGAAGAGCGCACCAGCAAAGGCGAGCGACGATCCCCACTGGCCAGCGCCGGTTTCGGTCACCAACCGGCGCACACCCTCGATCTTGTTGTAGTAGGCCTGCGCCACTGCCGTATTCGGCTTGTGACTACCGGCCGGGCTAACACCTTCATACTTGTAATAGATGCGAGCTGGCGTATCGAGCGCGCGCTCAAGCCGGCGGGCGCGGAAGAGGGGCGTTGGCCGCCATTGCCGGTAGATCGAGCGCACCTCATCAGGGATCGGGATTGTGCGCTCGATGCTGACCTCTTGCTTGATCAACTCCATTGGAAAGAGCGGCGCGAGATCGGCGGGGCCAATCGGCTGGCCAGTCGCCGGATGCAACGGTGGCGGCGGCAGCGAAGGCAGATCGGCGGCGATGTTGTACCACGACTCCGGCAGGTGATCTTCGTTAAGCAGATACTTGACCGTTTCCACAGACACCCTCCTCACAGCAAGAAACCAACAAAAAACTCTCGACCAAATTGGTCGAGAGACGGGGAAACCGCGGTGCCACTCTCGTTCGCCGCTGCTCGCACAAGCGACGCACTCTGCAGGTGCTGTCGGCCAAGCCGTTCCACACCTCGCGCCCTGATAACGGTGGCGTCTCCGGCAACGGCTACTATGGGGCAAACCCGGTTCACCGCGCGACTCACAGGCCCATTCACAAGCGCCGAACTCGCTGGTCTCGCACCATCACCGGCTCGCTGGACTGTCGCCGCGCTTGCTACTCTTCCTGATCAACGTCAGTTCTTTAAATGTGGACGAAGTATACCATTCCCGACGGCGAGAGTCAATGCAGGATGTGTTTACTGCAGGGGGCATAGAGATTTGATGGTTTAGCCATGGCTGTGCATTCGCGCGACTGCTATAATGAAAGCGTTATCAGCCATTCGCAGAAAGGGAACCCCAATGTCAACCGCCGGCAACGCGCCCGACGAGCTGGTCTATCCTAACTAGATTAGCAAAGAGTGGTTATTTGACCTCTACCACAATGCCTACTTCGAGGTTGAACGCGACAGCGACGATGACGTGTGTATCCGGCAAGACTTTCGCATCTGGGCCTTCCCGATCCGTGAAGGCGAACAGATCCGGTTTATGACCCAGTTTCGGGCTAGCCCGGCACACGATCTGGCCGACCGGCCGCTGTACGTTAACCGCGTCAACGACGAATTGCACATCGTGCGCGCCTACGTCGATCGCGACGGCGACATCGGCTTTGACGACTATCTGGTTGTGTCAGGCGGCGTCACGCGGCGCAATATCATCTTCGCCACCCGCGCCTTCGTCGATCATGTGCTGGCCGCACTGACGAAGGACGAGACGGAGGTGATCGCGTAAGCCCCCATGCTCCCCTTTCAGGTTGCAAACAGAACATCTGATCCAGCACAGCCGCTTGCCGCTGGACAGGGAACCCGGCCCTTCAGCGCCGGGCTACACTGACAAAGTCTGCTACGCGGGTTGATGGCTCTCACCCCTGCCCCTCTCCTACCTGACGGCGGGTGAGGGGGGAGCTGCTAAATGGAGCGTAAGGTATTGCGGGAACGGAACACAATAGCGCGCCTCTCCTGAGCCGGTGGATTAAGAGACGAACAGAACGTTGGTCGAGTACAACGATCGCTGTGCGATGCTTCAACGCTCGACTCTACGCACCCCTCTCCCACGCTCGCAGGAGAGAGGCTAAGGATGATGGCGAGCCGGCGCATCGCGAAGCCATCAACCGCATCTGCGCTCACGCGATCTGTCCGTCCTCGAAATGCTCCCTATCATGCATGGCAGTAAAGCTTCCGCAGCCCCCAACGCGGCGTCCACTGCCACTGGCAGCAGTGGACGTTGCCGTAGAGTGCGCCAGCAGCAGCGCCGCAGGCCACGGCCATACCACGCAGCGCAACGCAGCCGTCGCTCACGAGCTAATAGCCCCTGACGTGACTGCCGAATGTTGCAGCCATAGCGTGTAACCGCATTCGCAACTTGATGATTGGATATGAGATTCAGGCTAGTCATAGGGGGATCATACTCGCATGAATCAACAACGGCCACCTGTCGTAGGCGGCCGGAGAGTGGGGGAGTGAGGGCGGTGTGCAGATTAGGAGCTATTTTGTCTTGCGGCGACCACCGCAAATCGCTTCGCTTGACGATATGCACTATAGCAATCTGAGATTAGCCGCAGATTAATCGAACATTAGATGCGTGTTAACGTCTTGCCAAGCCCGGTGAACCACCCATGTTATCCACAATTCCACCAGTTATCCACAATTTGTATGTTAAGCCGCTAAGGATGAGGAGTGGGGAATGGCAATCATAGGTTACCCAACCATCTCCACGCCAATCTCAGCGTGACCAGCTTAGAAAAGCGGTGTATACTCAAACAGGAGGTCTCTGCACAGGAGTTTAGATAGAGGAGTAGAGCGTGTCGCAACGAATTGTGATTGTCGGCGCCGGGCCGGGCGGATTAGCGACTGCCATCCGGCTGGCCGGGCGCGGATATCAGGTGGAAATCTTTGAGGCGGTTGACCGTCCGGGCGGACGGATGCGTGGCTTCTCGCTCGGCGATTATCATTTCGACACCGGCCCGACCATCTTGCAAGTGCCGCGGGTCTACGACGAATTGTTCAGCAGCGCCGGATTGCGCTTTAGCGATTACGTGACCCTCGTGCGGCTCGAACCTAACACGCGCATCCGGTTTTGGGATGGCGAATACCTCGATCTCACCTCAAACACCGCCGCCTTCAAAGCGCAACTAGCCCGCTTCGATCCCGCGTTGCCCACCGAGTTTGAGCGGTGGTACATCGAGCACATCCGTAAAAATGTGGTCGGCTACGGGCCATACCTCGGCACGCCAGTGCGCACTCCGCTCGGCTATCTCAAACCGCACGAAGTGGCGGCAGCACTAGCCTTTCGGCCTTGGGAAAGCCTGTATGACCACTTCAAACGCTTCTTCCGCGACGAGCGGGTGGTGTACGCGCTGTCGTACCAAGCGAAGTACCTTGGCATGCACCCCACCGCCTGCTCGAGCGTCTTTAGCCTTGTCACCTTCCTCGAATTCGCCGAAGGCATCTGGCACCCGATTGGCGGCTTCCGGGCGCTAGCGGCGGGGCTGGCTAAAGCAGCGACTGATCTTGGCGTGACGATTCACTACAACCGGCCAGTCAAGCAAGTGTTAGTCGAAGGCGACACAGCGACCGGTATCGAGCTAACCGATGGCGAGCAGGTGCGTGCAGACGCAGTGGTGGTCAACGCTGACTTCGGTCACGCGCTGACCCACATCATCCCACCGCATGCGCGGGGCAAGTATACTGATCAAAAACTGAACTCAATGGAATTCTCGTGCTCGACCTTTATGCTCTATTTAGGCGTAAACCGGCGCTGGGACAATCTGCCCCATCATCAACTCTACCTTTCATCGAGCATTCGCCGCAACGATCCGTTGTGGGCGAAGAGTGCAGTGCTCGATGAAGAAGACCCGTCATTCTACGTCTGCAATCCAACAATTGTCGATCCAGCCAATGCGCCACCCGGCCACAGCACGCTGTTTGTATTGGTGCCGGTGCCCAACTTGCGCTACCCGGTTAATTGGCCAGCGGTCGAGCAACGCTACCGCGACCTCATTATTCGTCAGATGGCCAAACTCGGCTTTGAGGATGTCGAGCGACACATCGTAGTTGAGCGGCGCTACACCGCTGAGACGTGGCGCGACGAGCATCACACTTATCTTGGTGCAGTCTTTAACCTGATCCACAGTTGGAGCCAGCTCGGCCCGTTCCGGCCCCACATCCGGCACGACGGAGCGCGCAATTTGTATTGGATTGGCGGCGCCGTGCATCCGGGCAGCGGGTTGATGACGATTTTAGAGGCGGCCAAGAGCGCGGTGCATTTCATTAGCGAAGACGTACCTTTGGTGCAACCAGCGACAGTCGGGCGGTAAACCATAGGGCCGCACTGTGGTGCGGCCCTACCGGTCATCTCAATCACGGCTGCAGCCCCACCTACGACATCCGACATCAATCACGCGCGCTGCCATGGGCCAACGCAAATAGCTCATCGACATCCAACAGCAAGGCCGGCTGCGGCAAATCGCGCACCACGCCGCACGAAATACCATCGATGTGATCGAGCGGTGCCAAACCATCAGGGCCGACCCGATGCAAGCTTATCACCTCATCGACCAGCAAGCCAATTTCCGGCGGTTGCTCGATATCTGGCGCAGCGAGCAGAATATGGCTATCGAGGGCATAACCGGGCGGCTCGCCGAGCAGCGAGCGGCCATCAATCACCGGCACCGTCGCACCGTGCAGTGTCACGATTCCGCAGACCACAAGCGGAGCATCACCGGGAGGCGCTAACTCGCTCAGACGGGTGGTATGCACTACGGTCTGCATTGGCAAGGCCACAAACCGGCTGCCAATGCGACAGACAACCACCATCGCGGTGGGGGGCGGTTTCAGCAGGCTCATAGAGACCTCCTCGTCGAGTAGCGGTAATGGTTTAGGTTCGCTACGAATACTCAAAAGCGCGCCAACAGGTTGGGGCATCTTCGGTTGCGCTCTGCGGCTAGCTCTTCATCGCTCACCCTTCGCCGGCCAAGCGGACGAAAAAACGATGCAATCATTACCAACGTTCACACAGCGGACAGTAATCGCGGCCAGTGCAAACGTGACTCAAACCATCTCGACTTGTTCATACTGTACCGTGGAGAACAGCAGAGCAGAGTTACAATCGGGCAACGCGCAATGAACGTTAAACCGACGGTCTATATCGGGCTGGATTTAGCGTGGTCGGAACGCAACCCCAGCGGGTTTGTCGCCTGTGTTGGAACGCCAGCCGGGGCACGGCTCGGGCAGCCGCCAAGCCGTCTGGTGACGAACGAAGCCATCGTGCAAGCCATTCGCGCCGCAATCGGTGATGCGCCCGCCATCGTTGCGATCGATGCCCCATTGATCGTCCCCAACGAGAGCGGACGCCGTGAAGCTGAAGCTGATCTGGCCGCCGTATTCCGGCGGTACGATGCCGGCCCGCATCCGGCCAACCGACGCTTGCTGCGCCGCTACGGCGGGGTACGCGGCGAGGCGCTGCTGACCGCGCTAGCCGCGGATGGGTTTGTCTACGTGCCCGCCATTGAGGCCGGAATGGATGGGAGGTTCATCATCGAAGTCTTTCCCCACCCGGCAGCGGTGGTCTTATTTCGGCTGCCGCATATCTTGCGCTACAAAGCGCGGCCCGGACGAGCGATACACGAGCGTCGTAGTGAACTAGGACGCTACCTCGCCCTCCTGCGCAACTTGAGCACGGGCGATCCACCTTTGACTGGCATTGATGATATGTGGCGCGAGATCGACCTCGATCGCCTTGGCCCTAGCGCACTGAAGGCGATTGAAGACGAAGCCGATGCGTTGCTCTGCGCGTACATTGCCCTCTACGGCCAGCGTTGGGGCACGGCGCGCTGCCGCAGCTTCGGCACGGCGGAGGGTGGAGCGATTTTTACGCCGTACTGGGCAGAGAGCGCCTAACCTCAGCGCACGACGGAGTACGGCGGTTATCCTACCACGCGCTACATGTCCCGACCGCCCCTTCAAAAAAGTATAGACATAACAAAAAAACCGGCGTGAGTGCAGAATTCTGCACGCCGGAGCGCTTGCAGCGCCACTTCCCGAACAGTATGCTAAATCACAACGGCCCCCAATGAGCTAGACTGCTGGCAACGAAGCCGAAACCGAGGGAAGGAAGCACGTGATGGCAACCCACTACCATCCGCCGCAGCAGGTATGGATGTTCTTCGCTGTCACTTATGGGTTCTCGTGGCTCTTTTGGATTCTCGCCGCGCTCATCACCCGCGGCGTCACATTCCCATCTTCACTCACTGATATCCTCAGCGGGCCATTCAGCCGCCTTTGGCCCCTCACTGGCAGCATTGGCACTCACGTGGCAGCACGAGTGATGGGGCGGCGTGCGGACGTTATTACGCCGGGGAGTGGACTTTCACTTTGGCTGGCGCTGGTTGGCCATCATTCTGATTGGGCCGATGATCATCTTTGGCAGATCGATCATCGTTGCGACCAGCATCAGCGGACGCACCATCGATCGTTTGGTCATCAGCGACCCGCTCTTCGCCCTGATCGCGTTCTTCGTCATTCTCTTCACCAGCGGGCCCCTGCAAGAAGAATTTGGTTGGCGCGGCTATGCCTTGCCACGCTTGCAAGCGCGTTACGGAGCCACCAGCGCCAGCTTGATCGTTGGTGTGGCGTGGTGGTTATGGCATACGCCGGCGGCCTTCATTCCGGGCCGGTTTATGGTCAACGACATCTTCATGTTCAGCGCCTTGGCCATCGTGATTATTCTCACGTCATTCCTCGTTACTTGGATCTACAATCACACCAACGGCAGCATCCTCGCTTGCCTGTTGTTGCACACTGCGATGAACTGGTCAATCTGAGTGGTGATGCCAGCAATGCAGATTGACCTCATTACGATTGAGGGTATGATCATTCCTCTTGCGATCGTTGTGGAGTTGAACACAACGCGAACAACTCGTTTTTTGAATCATCAACTGCGACCACCATGCTCGACAACAGCGCCAGCACCGAACTCTTTTACCAATTTGGCCTTGCCCTGCTCATCGGCGCGCTGATTGGCTTGCAACGCGAACATGCCCACGGCGCCAGCGGTGATCTCTTCGCCGGCGTGCGCACGTATGCCATCGTCGGCGTGATCGGATGCGCGGCTGGATTGGCAGCGCTGACCCTGCAAGCGCCGGAAATCTTTGCGGCACTGGTATTGGCGGTAGGCGGGTTATTGATCGCAGCCTACGTGTTAAGTCATGGCCGCGATGGCCCCGGCCTGACCAGCGAGATGGCCGTGCTCATCACGTTGCTCTGCGGCGGAATGGTCGCGTGGGGTTATAGCACGGTAGCCACAGCGATAGGAGTGGCCATCGCCGTCCTGCTAGCGCTCAAAGCGCGTTTGCACGGCTTAGCGCGCCAGCTCAGCCCGCAAGATATGCAAGCGGCCCTCACCTTGGCCGCCATCAGCCTGATCGTCTTGCCGGTGTTGCCGAACACCCCCGTTGGGCCGGCCCCATTTGATGTAATCAACCCACAGAAGATCTGGCTCCTTGTCGTCTTAATCTCGACGCTGAGCTTTAGCGGGTATGTGCTCCACCAAATCATTGGCGCCACTCGTGGTATCGCGCTTACCGGCCTGATCGGCGGAATCGTCTCTTCAACCGCCGTAACACTCAGCAACACCCAACGCAGCCGGATCGCGCCGGAGTTAAGTCAAGAATACGCACTGGCCATTTTGCTCTCGTGGGGGGTGATGTTCGTGCGGATCGGGTTGCTCACCGGAGCAGTCGCGCCCCCGGTTCTCCAAGCCTTGTGGCCGATTTTGCTGGCCGGTGGCAGCGGCTGCCTGCTCTGGGGAGGGTGGCTGGCCCGCCAAGCGCGCCAGCACGAAGGAGCGCCGCTGAGCTTTGGCAATCCGTTGGAATTACGTTCAGCGATTGGGTTTAGCCTGCTCTATGCGGCCATCCTTGCCGGCGCCAATTTTGCGCGTGTTCAGTTTGGCGATGCTGGTCTCTTTATCACCAGCATCTTCGGCGGTCTCGTTGATGTTGATGCCATCACGTTATCACTCAGCGAGCTAGCGGTGGCCACTGGCGGCTTGACCAGCGAGCTAGCCGCTAGGGCAATTGGGGTCGCGGTGCTCACCAACACGGTAGTCAAAGGCGGGATCGTTCTGGCCGGTGGCAGCACCCACTTGCGGCGCGCCATTGCGCCGGCGTTGCTCTTAATCAGCGGGACGATACTGGTCACACTCTTTTGGCCGTGGTAAGATCACATCACGCCAGCTACCAGACGAGCGGCACTAACCGCCACGATCGTTGCTGGTATTCGCGGTAACTGGGGATGGAAGCCGACAGCATCCGTTCTTCATAGCTCAGCTTGGTCACCAATACCGCCAGCAAGAGCAACCACAACCCCCAGCGCCACAACGCTGGCGACGCTAACACCCATGCCAGCGCCGCCAGCAGCAGACTGGCGTACATTGGGTGACGGATCAGGCGGTACGGGCCAGTGCGTACCAATTCAACCCGCGGCAGCGGATCGGGCAGTACCGAGAGGCGGTGCAGCCGCATTGTGAGCAAGGCCCACAACCCAAGCGCCAACCCGGCGGCTAGCAACCCCAGCAAGAGCGGTGACGAGGGAACCAATGGGCCAGTGAAAGCAATTGCTCCTAAACTTGCAAACTGGCCGAACACTAAACCAAACGAGCGTAACGGCGAACGAATCATCAGCAGCAACCTCCTGAGGTATAACCAGATAAGGCCTACGTTCATGATTGCATCAATTCGCGGCATGATCCAGAGCATTGGCACCGATCACCTGATCGTCGAAACTGGCGGCGTCGGCTTCCTCATTTACGCGCCACGCCCCACGCTGGAAGCCGCCGGCGCAGTTGGCAGCGACATCTTCTTGTATACGATCTTGATTGTGCGGGATGACGCGCTCATGCTGTACGGCTTCAGCGACAATACCCAGCGCGGTCTGTTCGAGCAACTGATTGGGGTAAGCGGAGTAGGGCCAAAGATGGCGCTGAGCCTACTCTCAAGCGGAACCCCGGATGAAGTCCGCCGTATGATCGCCGGTGGCGACCTGACCCGGCTGGCGCGGGTGCCGGGAATTGGCAAGAAAACGGCGGAGCGAATTGTGCTTGAACTACGCGGCAAGATCGATCTCCGCCAACTAGCGAGCGCCGGCAGTCCAAGCACAAACGTGATCGACCGTGAACTGAGCGATATTTTGGTCAGTTTGGGCTATAGCGCCACCGAGGCAGCGGCCGCGATCGCCTCCTTGCCGGCCGACGCGCCGCCGGCGTTAGAGGAGCGCTTACGGTTGGCGTTGCGTTATTTCGGGAGCGCCTAAGTTGGCCAACCGGCGATCACCGGCCTCCCGTCGGCAAACCGTTCGATCTGGGCCAAAGCGATCACCGGGAGACCTAGCGTTACCAAGGGATCCCGCCCCTGTTGGAACATCTTCTCAACCACAAACGCCGCCGCCACAAGGTTGGCGCCGGCCTCTTGTGCCATTTCCGCCAATGCCAGTGCCGTGCGCCCATTCGCCAAAAAATCGTCCACTATCGCCACCCGCGAACCAGCGGGCAGAAAGCGAGCCGTAATCGCCAACTGAGTCTCGCGGCCCTTGGTCGGCGAGGGCACGCGGCGGGTCAAGGCTGGGGCAGGTACAGCGGGATCATACTTTTTCGCATAAACTAGCGGGATCCGGCAGGCAAACGCGGTGGCAAGCGCCGGCGGAATGCCGCTTGCTTCCGCCGTTAAAATCAATTCAGGAGCGAATGGCACTAACCGGTTGGCCAACTCAGCGCCGATCGCGTGCATCAGGTCGGTATCAATACGGTGATTCAGAAAATGGTCGATCTTGATAATCCGGTCATCAACTATCATGGCCTCTTGCACGATCCGTTGGACGAGGGTGGGGAATGGATCACAAAGTCCTGAGCGAGTTCCGATCATAAACCATCCACCGTGCTAAGTACGGTACTTCAAGAGATCAACATGATAAAACAGTTCGAGAGAAAACCGTCATGATCGTAGTCTTGTGGAAGATGTGGATATGACCGTACTAACCGCTTCCCAATGGGCTAGATGATATGTGGAACGCATGGGAATGAGTATCCACATGGTGAAAAGAATTGACGAGGGAACGCAGTTGTTCCGCAGAACGTCCACGTGCTATCAACGACGTATTCCGCACGTTATCCACAAAGACGGCGAGTTTTCCACATAATATCGCCAGTTATCCACAAGATGGGGAAAAAGAATGGGGTGGCAAAACCACCCCACTGCGGAGACAGTCTGTGGAACTTACGATTTATCACTAGGACGATCGCGATCGCCGAGGTCTAGCGTATTGATGAAGTTACGGAAGATGGACAACGAATCTTCATTCAGTTCTGGTTCGGATTCTGGAGCAGATTCAGGATTGGTTTCTTCGCTACGGCTTGCACTGGGAGGAGCAGACTCATCAGCCTGTTCTTCCTCATCGAAGAGCACGCCTGCCTGATCCAGCACATGGTCTGCCACGAAGATCGGGGCTTGCACCCGTTCGGCGAGCGCGATCGCATCGCTGGGGCGGGCGTCAAGCTCGACCGTGCGCCCAGCCTGATCGATCACAATCCGTGCGAAGAAGGTGTTATCGCGAATGTCATTAACGTAAATGTGGCGAACTACCCCATCCAATTCGCCGATGGCAGCCTTGAGCAGGTCGTGGGTCATCGGCCGTTGCGGTTCTTGACCCTGAATAGCCATTGCAATGGCATCGGCCTCGAATTGACCGATCCAGATAGGCAGATAGCGATTTCCTTCGGTTTCGCGGAGGACGACGACCCGGCTCTGCGTTAACAGGCTGACACGGATACTATCGACAACGACTCGTATCATCGGCCGGCCTTTCATGAAACGCCCTTCACCGGTTCACAGGGGGAGGCCGGATCGGGCAGCGGAAGAATCAGCAGTTATATCTTATCATGCGATGAAAGATGCCGTCAAGATTGACAAACTACTCCGCTCGGTGTATGCTCTCTCGGTGAAGTGAGCGAGAACATGCAATGCAGGTTATCTTCGAGCAACCTCCATGGTATGAGCGATGGGTGCGCAGCCAGCGACGGTTAGCTGCGGCACGTAGGACTGCTCGCCGTCTGCGTGAAGGTCAGGTCCCGGCAAGTGATGCATTACTGGGCAGGGCCAGTCGGCGGGTAGTACGTTGGCAAATCCGTCCATCTCGCCATATCGGGCATCTCTTGCTGCTAGCGGCTGTCATCCTGATTCTTGCCACTGATCGCACGCTCCAGCTCCAGATGTTTACCCCCGTCACCCATGCTGTATCAGAGCCAGTCGTTACATCATTGCTGCCGGCGGAGCAAGTGGTTGTCGTTGCACCGGCGGTACGGCAGGCAGCAGCGCCGAGTGAGCTTGAACCCATTGCGCCGGCGGTGCGCGCACCCATACCTGTGGCGACCGCCTATCAGACGACCCACCTCCTCGCTGAGGGAGAGACGCTGGCTGAGGTGGCGGCGCGCTACCAGATCCCGCTCAGTACGCTCGTCTGGACGAATCAGCTTGATCGAGGCGATGCGCTGCGAGTGGGCCAGCCATTGCGGATTGCGCGCTTGGCTGGTGCGGCACATACAGTGTCTGAAGGGGAGACGTTAACGGTACTGGCTGAACGGTACGGTGTAGCGCCTGAGGCGATCGCCACCTTCGCGCCGAATCGGCTGCGTGATGGCCAGTTGATCGTTGGGCGCGAGATCTTCATTCCGGGCGGGCGATTACCGTGGACGGCTGAGCAGGAGGCGGCATTCGCCCACCGCACGGCTGAACCGGTTGGGATTGTATTAGCAGATGAAACAAATGTTCGTTCTGGACCGACCACGGATCACCCGCGACAGGCCCAGTTAGCTGCCGGACGGCAAGTCGCGCTGCGTGGCCGATACAACGATTGGGTCAAAATCGCGATCGGTGATGTCACCGGCTGGATCCGGAGTGATTTGCTCGAGTCGGATCCGGCGGTGGTAGCTGCCTTGCCGGAAGTGCGCGATTTCCCGCCGCCGCCGCCGCGTTGGGTTTGGCCGGCGCGTGGGATGGTGACGTCGGGGTTTGGCCCGCGCTGGGGCGGCTTCCACAATGGCATTGACATTGCCAACGCCGCGTGGACGCCAATTGTGGCGGCGAGTCGCGGTTGGGTCTACGAATCGGGCTGGTGTAGCGGATACGGGTACTGCGTGAAGATCCGGCATCCCGGTGGTATTGAAACAATTTACGGCCACTTGATAACAAAGCCGGTTGTGCGTGTCGGTCAGGAGGTCAGTACCGGCCAACTGATCGGCTATATGGGCAGCACGTATGATCGCGCTGGCGGCGGTTACTCAACCGGCGTCCATCTCCACTTCACCATCCTTGTCAATGGGCGAGCGGTGAATCCGCTGCGGTATTTGCCGTGAGGGGTGGAAGAGTTGCGAACAGATACACAAGAATTCCTCCTGACCGGCGCTCGGTAAGTAGCAAGTGACTCGTCTGCGTTTCTTTGCGGCTCTCCTCACTCAGGTGTCACGGTAACGTTTCCTCCCCTCTGGCTATGGTACAATAGCGGTTGGATTGGCTGCTTAGCGCGGGTGTTTCACGTGAAACAGCAACCGACAGCCTCGAAACCGCGAATATTAGCTATTGCTAACCAGAAAGGCGGTGTTGGTAAAACAACAACCGCCGTTAATCTCGCCGGTGAACTCGCCCGGCGTGGTCAGCAGGTGCTTCTTGTTGACATTGATCCGCAAGGTAACGCGACGACGAGCCTTGGGATTGCGAAGACCGCACTGACAGTAACAACCTATGATCTTCTGCTTGGTGGTGCGCCACCAGAGACAATACCGATGGCAAGTGGCCGTGAACGACTCGATATCATTCCAGCCGATCAGGAGTTAGCCGGAGCAGCGATCGAATTGGTCGATCTCAACCGGCGCGAGTGGCGGCTCAGCGATGGCTTAGTTCCCCTCTTACCGCGCTATGATTGGATTGTGATCGATTGCCCTCCCTCATTGGGCTTGCTCACCCTCAATGCTCTGTGTGCGGCCAATGCGGTGCTCATTCCGTTGCAATGTGAATATCTAGCGCTAGAGGGGTTAGCGCAGCTTAAGACTACGCTAGAACGGGTGCGCGAAAGGCTCAATCCTACTCTGCACATTCTCGGTGTGGTGATGACGATGTACGATGGCCGCACCAATCTCGCCCAACAGGTGGTTGATGAAGTACAGCGCTACTTTCCCCGCCTCATTTGCCGCACCTTGATCCCGCGCAGCGTGCGCCTGAGTGAAGCGCCGAGTTACGGGCGGATCGCTTACGAACATGATCCGCACGGTCGTGGTGCGCAAGCTTATGCGTTGCTGACCGAAGAATTGATTGGACGGGAGGAGCGATTGGTATGAGCCGGAAGCGTGGTTTGGGCAGCGGGTTAGATGCGCTCATTCCGTCATCAACGACGGAGCAAGCTGTCGTGCGCCAATTGCCGGTGGCGGCGATTCGGGCCAATCGCGCGCAGCCGCGCACGTCCTTTGATGAGGCTGCCCTCGCTGAACTCGTTGCTTCTATTCAAGAGCACGGCGTGTTGCAGCCGCTGATCGTAAGTGAAGACCCGGCTGACGGTTACGAGCTGATCGCCGGTGAACGCCGGCTACGCGCGGCACGAATGGCCGGCTTGACCACCGTGCCGGCCATTGTCAAGAATGCTACTCCCCAGCAATTCCTTGAATTGGCGTTGGTTGAGAATGTTCAGCGCGCTGACCTCAACCCCTTGGAAGAGGCCCAAGCCTATGAGACCTTGCGACGTGAGTTTGGTTTAAGCGATGATGATATTGCCCGCCGGGTCGGCAAAAGCCGGGTGGCGATCGTCAATAGCCGCCGTCTGCTCCGCCTTGCCCCTGCTACCCGGCAGGCCCTGCTCGACGGTGCGATCAGCGCTGGCCACGGGCGGGCACTGTTGCGGCTCGACGATCCCGCTGATCAACAAGCTGCGCTTGAACTGATCCAACAACGTGACCTGAACGTGCGCGATGTCGAACGCCTCACTGAACTGGCTAGCCAACCCGGGCTGGCGGCGCCTACCCGGCGCGCGTTGTGCGCCGGACAGATCGAACCGGCGCAGGCGCTGGCGTTGCTCCGGCTTACCGACCCCCAAATCCAAGCGGCCGCTTGCGAGGCGATGATCGCCCATCGTTTTGGCGTTGCCGAGAGTGAACGGCTCTGCGCGGCGTTGGCTGCCGGTGTTGAACTCAATGCGGCCATTGCAGCGCTGAGTCATCCCTCCAAACGTGTACCGCTCGCGCCATCTGCAGTACGACCTGCGCTAGAGCGATCACGCACCTCTGAGGCTCGTTCACCGGAAGATCAGATGGCACAGCAGATGTTTGAAGAGCTATTGCAAACCCCGGTGCAGATTTCGCGCAGCGGGCGAACGATCAGAGTGACGATTACCCTGTACGATGAAGAACAATTGCAAGGCTTGTACGATCGCTTATTAGGAAATGGCTAAGCGCGCTATGGTAGATGTTATTGCTTTTGGTAATCCGGTGTACGACGAGATTATCACGCCGGTGGTGCGCACCGAAGGGCGGGTGCTGTCGGGGTGTTCGACCAACGCCTGCCTTGCCCTCAGCCGGCTTGGCCGCACCACTGCACTGGTGGGACGGGTGGGGATCGATTACCTCGACCGGTTTCAGTCCGATCTGGTTCGCTACGGCATTGCGCCGTTTGTTGAAGTAGCTTCCCAGACCGGCGGGTTTAAGCTGGTGTACGATCATCGCGGTGATCGCACGCTCGATGTGCTCGGCGTGGCTGAACCGATTACCACCGTGCCGGCAGCCGTCGCCTCAGCTAAAGCGGTCATCGTTGGCCCGATTTTGCAAGAGACGCCGCTGGCATTGATCCAAGCCATCCGTAACCAAACCGATGCACCGATTTTTCTTGACCCGCAAGGCCTGCTGCGCCGGTTTAGCGCTGACGGCCGGATCGAGCACTTTTTGCCGGATGAATTCGCTGCGATCGCACCGCTGTGTCACGTGATCAAGGCGAATGAAGTGGAAACCAAAGTGATTACGGGTATTGATCCGCGGATCGATCCGGTGCTCGCGGCACGCCGGTTGCGCGAAACCGGCTGCGCGATTGCGATTGTCACCATCGCCGAAGCCGGTTCGCAGATTGATGATGGTGAACGCTCGATCACGATCCCGGCTTACACAACCGATGCCCGTGACCCGACCGGCGCCGGTGATACGTATCTGGCCGGCTTCTTGCACGCCTATCTCTCCGATCCGTGCGATCTCTTCCGGGCCGGCTGCACCGGCGCGGCGACAGCCTCGATCTGGATTGAGGATACCGGCCCTGATACACCGATCACATTGACCGAAGTGGAGCGGCGGACGTCCGCTCTGCGATCACAGTATTGATGATGACAAGGTCTGATGGATGAACGCTTTATTCATTGCCTAGCTAAAGGATGAACGTCAATGATGCCGTTGCTTGCTCGCTTTCGCCAGTTCTACGAACAGGCCTCCTTACCGCTTGGCCATTTCTGTACTCGTCTGGGAATCCATCCCAATGTGTTGACATATCTGAGCCTTGTATTCAGTATTTTGGCAGGTTATCTCCTCTCGCAACGCGCCTTCCTCTGGGGAGTGGTTGCTATCTTACTGATGGGGCTGGCTGATGTTCTCGATGGTGCAACTGCACGCGCCAGTGGCAAGGCAAGTGAGTACGGGACAGTGCTTGATCATGTGACCGATCGCTATGCCGAGGCGTTTGTGATGGGTGGTTTGATGCTCTCCGGTGTGGTGGCGCCGGTGTGGGCGCTGTTTGCGATCTTTGGCATGGTGATGGCGAGCTACGTGCGTGCCCGCGCAGAAGCGACCGGTAAATTGGATTCGTGCAATGTCGGTTTTGCCGGCCGGCAAGAAAAGCTTGGCCTGCTCTTGGTCGGGTTGGTGTTGATGCCTCTGTTCCCTAATTTGCCAATCCTTGAATGGGCAGTGATCGCTGTTGGGGTCGCCTCGCATATTACCGCCGTGCAGCGGCTGCTCTACACACGCCATATGCTGGTTGGTTCGGCCCGCGATCGAAAATTGCGCAAAGAATCAGGGGTTGCCTAATCAATTGCTTACGAGGTTGCTATGTCACTGTCAGAAGCTGAAGTTCGTCACGTCGCCCGCCTCGCTCGCATTGCCCTTTCCGATGAAGAAATAACCGTGATGCGGGCTCAGCTCTCGGCGATCCTTGACTATATCGCGATGTTGCAGGAGGTCGATGTAAGTGATGTGCCGCCAACGGCGCAAGTTACCGGCCTGACGACGGTCTGGCGGCCTGATGTGGTCGGTGAGATGTTGACCCAAGCGCAAGCGTTGGCTAACGCACCCGATCAGCAAGATGGCATGTTCCGCGTGCGGGCTGTGTTTGATGAATAGCACCGGTGATGGCTCGCTGCTTGTGCAAACATGGGAAACAGAAGTCGCTAGCCCTATCCTGATAGGGCTGGCGACTTTACTTGATCGCGAGCCTTGCAGAAACATGTGCAACCTTTGGCAATACGGCAACGTCGTATCGCCAGCGATCAATCATGGTAACACTGGGAAAGGATACGGCGATGTACGGGAACAATGGCAACGGTTCGCGCCAATCGTATGTGATCATTGGCGGCTATCCGATCAAGTCGATCTATGTGATCATCTTCGGGTTGATCGTCTTGGGGTTGTTGATCTACTTGTTGCTGCGCTTCTTTAACATCAGTCTCACGATGCACTTTAGCGCCTTTGCCGGGGTGCTGTTGCTGATCGCCAATCTGCGTGAACTGTTGGGTGCTGGCTATACCCAGCGCGGCAGTACAGCTCTGCTCAATACACTGGTTGGCGGAGGCCTGATCTGTGCGTGGCTGGCCCAATTCTTTGTCTTCTTCTGGTTGCCCGCGTTGCTGGCGGTTGGCGTTGCGACGCCGTTGGTACTCAACCGGTCGGGTGTCTACACCACCTATCTGACTACCGCCCAGCAAGCCATTGAACGGGTACGCCGCTCCTTGGTGCGGTGAGAGGAACGTGGATAGGACGGAATGCAAGGGCGGGTTTCAAACCCGCCCTTGCTGTCTCCTACGGATAGATCCGGTACAACTGGCGCGGGAACGGGATCGTCTCACGGATGTGGCGGGTGCCGGTAAGCCACGCTACGACGCGCTCGATCCCCATGCCAAACCCGCTGTGCGGTACCGTCCCATACCGGCGTAGATCGAGGTACCATTCGTAGTCCTCGATCCGCAACCCGTGCTCGTGGATGCGCTGCTCAAGCAGTGCCGGGTCGTGGATGCGTTGCGAACCGCCAATGATCTCGCCGTACCCCTCTGGTGCTAACAAGTCGGCGCAGAGCGCCACCTCGGGCCGGTTGGGGTCGGGTTGCATATAGAACGCCTTCACCGCCGATGGGAAACGCTCGACAAAGACTGGCCGGTCGAACTTCGAGGCGATCAGTGTTTCATGCGGCGCGCCGAAGTCTTCGCCCCACGGCAGCGGATCAGCTCCCTCAACTTCGCCTTGATGATGAGCAATCAATTCAATCGCCTGATCGTAGGTGATGCGTGGGAAGGGAGGGACGACCTGCTCGAGCATGGTGGTGTCGCGCTCTAGCACCTTCAGGTCTTCGCGTCGGCGATCGAGCACGCGACCTACAATCGCGCTGACAAATTGCTCTTGCAACCGCATGTTGTCTTCGTGATCGGCAAACGCCACTTCCGGCTCGATCATCCAGAATTCGGTCAAGTGCCGTCGCGTCTTGCTCTTTTCGGCACGGAAGGTGGGGCCAAAACAGTACACCCGGCCAAACGCCATCATACCGGCTTCAACGTAAAGCTGACCGGTTTGAGCGAGATACGCCTTGCCGAGATCAAAATAGTCAGTGGCGAACAGGTTGGTTGTACCTTCTGCGGCAGTTGCAGTGAGGATGGGCGTGTCGAAGCGGATAAAACCCTGCTCGTTGAGCCATTCTTGCGCGGCGGCGATCACTTCGGCCC
Organism: uncultured Chloroflexus sp.; assembly: GCF_937951745.1. GTDB lineage: Bacteria > Chloroflexota > Chloroflexia > Chloroflexales > Chloroflexaceae > Chloroflexus. Next base: position 69,516 of record NZ_CALFBQ010000047.1, on the reverse strand, counting down.
GGATGCGCAAGATGGCGTGCTGCTTGGAAGAGCGCACCCAGAGATGGCGGTGCGCCATCAAGAATTCGACCCCATGCTCTTTGGGGGTAATCGGGTAGTCGTGGCTGGCGCCGATCAGCTCAACTTCTTCTACGTCAAGTTCATATCCCCCCGGCGCTCGCTCGTCGGCGCGCACCGTGCCGGTAATCCGGCACGAACTCTCTTGGGTTAGCGCTTGCGCGGTGGCGAAGGTTGCTTCACTCACATTCTTTTTGAACGTCACACACTGAATAGTCCCGCTGCCATCGCGTAGGAGGATAAAAATCAGCTTGCCTTTCTCGGTCTTGTGGTAGACCCAGCCAGCTAATGTCACTCGCTGACCAACGTGGCGGGCAATGGTCGCGACGGTTGCAGTCGGCAACAGCGACATATACGCTCCTTAATTGTGCGCTACTGCCAAGGCGTTTACTATGTCGATCACAAACTTTCTGCGGTATGATTCGCTCTCATGTGATCGTTGATATTTGAGTCGCCTTGACGCCCTACTCTCCACTCACTATTCCCTTGTCTACCGCGTCAGTATGCCACGACTCAGAATGGCTGGCAAATTGACAGCAATCGCTCGTTACCGGATAATGCTTATCAAAGGCGCTTGATCGCGGCAAACGCCGCACAGAGTCTGATCTGCGAATTGTTCCTGTAGATGAGGAAGCGGCGATGAAAGCTGTGGTTCAGCAATGGTATACCCATCCGGCAGTGCGCGCCGCGTTGGCCGATCTGGCTGACTATCGTTCGACGTTGGCAACGGCGATCGAGATTCAACAGGTGCCGGCCCCAACCTTTGCTGAACGTCCGCGTTCGTCGCTGGTGAGCCAACGGATGCAGGCGCTCGGCTTGCACGATGTCGAGATCGACGAGCTTGGCAATGTCTATGGCCGCCGGCCCGGCCAGCGCGATCGTCCGGCGCTGTTGGTTTCGGCCCATCTCGATACCGTTTTCCCGGCCGATACCGATCTCTCAATTCGCTATGAAGGCGATCGGGTATACGGCCCCGGCATCGGTGATAACAGCGCCGGTTTGTCTGGTCTGCTGCGCTTGGCTGAAGTCTATCAGCGGTTTAATTTACCCACTACCAGCGATATCTGGTTTGTCGCGAATGTTGCCGAAGAAGGGTTGGGTGATCTGCGGGGGATGCGGGCTGTGATCGACCGGCTGCGCACCCGGCTCGGCGCTGTCGTGGTCATCGAGGGCTGCGATTTTGGGTCGCTCCACCATCAGGCGATTGGGGTGCGCCGCTTTCGGATCGAAGCTTCGGGACCGGGAGGCCACTCATGGGGCAATTTTGGTACGCCAAGCGCGATCCATGTGCTGGTGCGGCTGGCCGCCCGCTTGACCGAGTTGTATGTGCCGCTATCGCCCCGCACGACATTCAATATTGGCACGATTAGCGGCGGCACCTCGGTGAACACGATTGCTCAGCACGCCAGTATGCTACTTGATCTGCGCTCGGTGTCGTCGGCGGCGCTGGCCGATCTGGTCAATGAGGTCTACCGCTTGGTGGAAGAAGCGGCGCTCGAACAGCCTGAAGTGCATTTGCAATTGATCAAAGTCGGCGATCGTCCGTCCGGCGCGATCCCGCGCGAGCACCCGCTGGTGCAAGCAGCCGTGGCCGCGTATCAGATGGTCGGCGCACAGATTTCGTTCCAACAGAGCAGCACTGACGCTAACATCCCGCTCAGCATTGGTATGCCGGCGGTGTGCGTCGGCCTGACTGACGGCGGTAATGCCCACCGCACCGATGAGTATATCCTGCCGGCCAACCTGAGCCGGGGAATGCAGGCGTTGCTCTTGCTGACGTTGGCTGCTGCTACGATCGAGGGGTAAGGTGCTTGTTGTAGGCAGCGCGACATAAGCACGCGCAACCTCCCCTTTCTTCGCCTAAAGTAAGCAGGGGAGGCGAGGCCAAATCTGTCAGCATGCGGAGAATACTGCCTTGGTGAGAGGCGCGACCGCCGAGTAGTTCGACCGTCTTTCGTGTTTTGGTTCGGCTCTGGCAATGAGCCGAAGGCTTCCAAGATTCGGCTAGCTTGATGGCACAGCCTAAAGTTCCGCTAGAAATACGGTACAATGCAGCTATGCGTCGAATTCTCATCCTCTGCCTGATTGTACTGCTGATCGGATTGGGGCCGCTACCCGTGGCTGCCAATACCGCCGCCGGCACGCCGGTGCTTTTCCGCGAGACGGGCCATACCTTGGCTTATGCGTTCCGCGAGTTTTATGACCGGCAGGGAGGGTTGCCGATCTTTGGTTACCCCCTGACCGAAGTATTCATCGAAGATGGCCGCCCAGTGCAATATTTCGAGCGCGCCCGCTTCGAGTGGCATGCCGAGTTGGCGCTGGTGCAGGTGGGACATCTGGGGCGGTGGGCGGCTGCGGCCTATGCCGATCACCTAGCCTTCGCTCCGTTGCCAGCGGCGCCGGCTCATGCCGATTTCTTCCCCGAAACCGGTCATAGCCTGAGCGGCGCGTTCCGCGCCTTTTGGTGGCAGAACGGTGGCTTGCCCACCTTCGGCTATCCGCTGTCGGAGCCGTTTGAGATAATTGAAGAGAATGGTCAACCCCGGCTTGTGCAATATTTCGAGCGTGCCCGTTTCGAGTGGTACCCCCAAAATCCGCCGCGCTATCAGGTGTTGCTGGGCCATTTGGGGCGGGCATGGTTGGCCGAACATCCGGCGCCGGAATGGACACTCGCGCCGGTGAAAACCGCCGATACCGCGTGGGCCGCTGTGCGTCCTACCCGCGTGCGCGTGCCCCGGATCGGAGTTGATACCGAGGTGGTCAGCGCCGGCTTCTCATTCGGCGCGTGGGATGTGCCGCGCTACACGGCAGTCCATTACTGGCCGATCAGCGGTTATCCCGGCACGAGCGGTAACATTGTCATTGCCGGGCATGTCGGCTATCGCGGCATCATCTTTAATCAACTGCCGGCGATTGCGGTTGGCGACGAGGTATTGGTCACAGTGAATGGTAGCGACCGCCGCTATGTGGTGCGTGAGGTGTTGACTGTGCTGCCAGATGAGACGTGGGTGTTAGCGCCTACCAGCAGTGAAACCTTAACCCTCATCACCTGCGTGCCGATTGGCATCTACTCGCATCGCCTGATTGTGCGCGCTGCGCCGGTCGCCGGCTCGTGAGAAAGGGGGAGCTATGGAACAACGCCGTCGGGGATCGGGCTGGATCGGCTGGCTCGTGTTCCTGCTGTTTATTCTGGGGCCGTCTATTCTGCCGCCGTTGGCGCGTTGGCTAACCCAGCAGACCGGGTTGCCAATCGGCACGACCGAACTGTTTATTGCGCTGATTGTGTTGATGATGGTCATCTCGGTTGGCAGCAGTATTTTTGGTGCGCTGCGCCGGTCGAGCGAGAGTAGTGGCGGGCCGTCAATGCCGGCAGGGAATGACCCCTTCAACGTTCCATCAGCGCAGGGTGAAGTCTTTCGTCTGCCTTCCGCAAACCTCGATGAGGTGTTTCGCACGCCGCCGCCGCCGCCTGAACCGCCGCGCATGCCGGCTTCGTCAACCAATCTACCCGGCGCGCCCCGTTTCGAGCCAATCATCGAACCGCGGATTTTGACGATAGGTATCATCGGCGTGGTATGCATTGGCTTGGTGTTCGGTGTGCTGTTTTTGCTGATCAATCCGTAATCGGCCTGCTCCTTTGCCTGAAGAAGATGCATGAACCTTTACGATCCCTTTGCGCGTTACTACGATGCCGATTTTCGCCATTTTCACGATGATGTGCCCTTTTACCGCGAGTGGGCGCGCCGCACTGGCGATCCGATTCTTGAATTGATGTGCGGGACAGGGCGCGTGCTAGTGCCGTTGGCCAGCGCCGGCTATCGTCTCACCGGTGTCGATCTTTCGCCGGCGATGCTGGCACTGGCCAATGAACGGCTTGTCGCCGAAGGCTTGGCCGACCGGGTGACGCTGATCGAAGCCGATGTGCGTAGCATGATCTTGCCGGAAAACCATTTTCCGTTAGCGTTCGTAGCGGTTAATTCGTTTATGCACTTAACTACGATCGAAGATCAGCTCGCAGCGCTGGCGGCGGTGCGCCGGGCGCTTACCCGCAAGGGGACACTGATCATCGATCTGTTTAATCCCGATCCGCTGGCCATTACCCGCGAAGATGGCCGGATGCAGCTCGAACGCAGCTACGAACTCGATGGCCGCTATGTGCAGAAATTTGTTGTGATCGAGAGCGATGCCGCCGAGCAGCTTAGTCACGTTACCTTCATCTACGACGAGACGGCGGCTGATGGTGCATTGAGCCGGCGCACGATGCAGTTTACGATGCGCTGGCTCTACCGCTTTGAGCTAGAACATCTGCTAGCGCGGGCCGGCTTTACCCTTCGCGCTGTCTATGGCAATTACGATTTGGAACCGTATACGTCGGCGAGCCCGCGTTTGATTGCGGTGGCCTCGCCGCGCCGTTGAGCGGTGTTGTTGCTGAAGGAGCACGCTGTATGCTGTCGATCCAAGAGATTATGGCCCTGATACCGCACCGGTACCCGTTTCTGCTGGTTGATCGGATTGTCGAGCTGGAACCGGGAGTGCGCGCGGTGGGTGAGAAGCTGGTCTCGGCGAATGAACCCTACTTTCAGGGCCATTTCCCCGGTAACCCGATTATGCCCGGCGTGTTGATCCTAGAGGCGCTCGCCCAAACCGGCGCGGTGGCGGCGCTGAGCCTGCCTGAAAACGCCGGCAAGCTGGTGCTCTTTGCCGGAATTGACGGCGCGCGCTTTAAGCGGGTGGTGCGTCCCGGCGATACCCTGCGGCTAGAGGTGCAGCTCGAACGGATGCGGCGCGGGATCGGCAAAGGACAGGCCCGTGCCACCGTCGCCGATCAATTGGCGTGCGAAGCTGAGTTGCTCTTTGCCCTCCAATAGGGCCACGGTGTGCCGTGACCTGATTGGTGGAGGGCGTAATCATATACTTCTCTGTCCGCCCTTTTGGCAGCAGATGTAAGGGACTCTTTCCTATTTGCGGGGAAGGGAAAGGGAGTGGGGATTCAATCCCGCGCTTGTGCGCGCGAAGAAGCGCTATGCTGAGTGGAGCGCGGTACGCACGGACAAGAGAGTCTCGTACCTTCGCCCCCCTCAGAGCTTGCGAGTGAGCGTACCCAGTTATCATTGCAAGAGCGCGGAGCGTCTGAAGCAATCCCCCGCTTGAGCGCAACAGGATCTGGAGTATTCAGGAAGAGGTAAACAGTTATCAGCCACGACGCGATCACTAGCCCTCTCCCCGGATGGCCCGCGCCGTCAAGCCCGACCCGCCGCTGGATGGCGTAGTCGAGAGGGTCAGCATAGCAATTGCCGCCACCCTGCCGATTTGCACCGTCGGGGTGAGAGTTTTCTGTGTGCCGCTCAAGCCTACGAGACCGGAATCACGCCGCTGATCAACAAAAACTGCCCCACCATCACGAGGGTACAAGCACCGGTTGCGATCTGGCTGGCGACGCACGCTGTTGCCGGTTTACGCCGCTGTTCCATTGTTCTGCCGCAAGTGCGTAGTCAACGGCTCTTTAAACTCATTCGTGAACGAGTGCGCGATCCGGTTAAAGTATTCGCGCTGCTCACCGCGCTTGAGGCGCGGGCCGAATTATTCGCCGCCTTGTCAGATCCACATCACGGACTCTGGTTTGATCTCAGTGAGGTGCGACCATACATTCGCGAACTCAACCTGTTTCGTGTGCGCCAGATGACACCGGTGCTGTTTGCCGCTTGGGAACAGTGGATGCCTGACAATCCCGCGAATTTTGTCAGTATTCTCAGGATGGTTTCAATTATCTCGTTTCGCTATACCGTGGTCAGCGCATTAAATCCTAATGGATTGGAACCGGTATATCACGAAGCAGCAAAAGCTATTATCTCTCATCAAGCCAAAACGCCGGCGACAGTATTTGAACTATTGCGTCCGATTTATGTTTCAGACCATAAATTCGAGCACGATTTTGCTACTTTGGCCATTTCAATGAATGGCCAACGCAAGAAACTGGTCAAATATACCTTGTTGATGTGATCCTGATACTGATCCGGCTTCAATTGAACATATTCTGCTTGAAAATCCGAGCCAAGAATGGGAACAGACGTTTCCTCAATCACAGTGGGAAGCTGCTGTTTACCGCTTAGGAAATCTCACTCTGCTCCGGGCAGCGGCCAACCGGCGCGCTAGGAATGCCAGTTATCGCGAGAAGGTGAGCATTTACCAGCAGAGCACTTATCAATTGACCAAAAACATTGCCGAACTAGCGCCAGAGGAATGGACAATGGAGTTGCTCGAACGCCGCCAACGTGATCTGGTGCGCATTGCTACGATGGTTTTGCGGATTGATGTGGGTTAAAACTAGAGGCAACCACGCGAAGACGGCAAGGTTAAGCAATACCATCTTCGCGTGGCGTGTTGGCTTATGATCTGCTCATCCCTCCCACTGTTCGAGTCGCTGCTTGACCGTAGCGAGGAAGCGATCGGCGGTAGCGCCGTCGGCTATCCGGTGGTCGAAAGTAAACGAGAGGTAGCACAGTGGGCGAATGGCGATGGCATCAAGCCCGTTTTGAGTGATGACTACCGGACGCTTAACCACGGCGCCGATGCCGAGAATACCGGCTTGCGGTTGGTTGATGATCGGCGTGGCAAACAGGCTGCCGGTGACGCCATGGTTGGTGATAGTAAAGGTACCGCCATGGGTCTCTTCGGGCCGCAGCCGTTTGGTGCGCGCTCGTTCGGCGAGGTCGTTGACGGCGCGGGCCAGACCGAGCAGATTTTTCTCGTCGGCGTCAGGAATGACCGGCACCAGCAAGCCTTCGTTCAGCGCCACCGCAATCCCGATGTTGATCCGGCGGTGCAGCACGATGCCCTGCTCGGTGAAGCTGCCGTTGAAGACCGGTACTGCTTGCAAACCGGCCACCGTCGCCATCACAAAGTAGGGGGTAAGGGTCAAGCGCACGCCTTGCCGGTTGAAAGCTTCTTGATGGGCAGCACGGTGTGCAAGCACTCGGCTCAAATCGACCTCCATCACGGTAGTCGCATGCGGCGCGGTGCGTACCGAACGAGTCATGTGTTCGGCAATGCTGCGTCGCATTGGGGTGAGCGGTATGAGTTCGGCGTCGGCAGGGATCTCGACCGGGGCCGGAGCTGGCTCGACTGCCGAGGCCGGAGCGGAAGCCACCGCTGACGCAGGTGCAACTGCCGCAACTGGTGTAGGGACTGGAGCAGCCGCAACCGGCGCAGGGGCAACTGCCGGAGTCGGCGCAGCCGGTTGGCGCTCACGTTCGGCGAGGAAGCGCAGTACATCTTGTTTGGTGATCCGCCCACCTTGTCCGCTGCCACGGATTTGGGCCGGGTCAAGGTTGTGTTCAGCCAATAGCCGGGCCACGACCGGCGAGAGATAGGCATTGCGTCCATCGGTAGCTGGCGGTGTAGCTGGCGGTGCGGCAGTCGTGGTCGTGGCGGCAGCGGCGACCACTGCCGGCGCGGCAACGGTCGCTACCACCGGGCTAGCCGCTGGGGCCGGCGCGGCAACCGCTGCCCCAGCCGGAGCGAGCCGGGCAATTACCGTGCCGACCCGCACCGTCTCGCCTTCGGGCACCAGTATCTCGTGCAGGATGCCAGCTTCAGGAGCGGGCACCTCTGTGTCAACTTTATCGGTCACGACTTCTAGCAATGGCTCGTATTTCGCCACTGCATCGCCGGGTTGCTTGAGCCAGCGCCCAACGGTGCCTTCGGTGACGCTCTCGCCCAATTGGGGCATTTTGATGTCGATCATGGATCTCACCTGCTCATACGTTATGCATCGATCAGAGGGACACAGCGGCGCTGTGTCCCTTCGGTACGACCCGTGTGATGTTCAATACGCTGCTAACCGGCGCATAGCGGTGGCGATCGATGCTGGCGAAGGCATAAACGCCGCTTCGAGCGAATGGGCAAACGGCATCGCCGGCACATCCGGCCCGCCGATCCGCATGACCGGTCCGTCGAGATCCTCGAAGGCATGCTCGGCGATAATTGCCGCTACCTCGCCGCCAAACCCGCCAAACAGATTGTCTTCGTGGACGATCAGCGCCTTGCCGGTACGGCGCACGCTGGCGAGGATCGTCTCGGTGTCGAGCGGGCGTAGCGTGCGCAGATCGACCACCTCGACGCTCACCCCTTCGGCGGCGAGGGTCTGGGCCGCCTCGAGGCAGTAGTGCAGCATCAGACCATAGGCAAAGACCGATATATCCTCACCGGGACGCTTGATATCGGCGGGGCCGATCGGCACGCGGTAATCCTCTTCGGGCACAAAGCCTTTGATAAGGCGATAGGTCTTCTTGTGTTCGAGGAACAGCACCGGGTTCGGGTCTTCGATCGCGCTCTTGAGCAAGCCCTTGGCGTCGTAGGGAGTTGATGGCGTTACCACCTTGAGGCCGGGCACGTGGGCAAAGAAGGCTTCCACGCTCTGGCTGTGGTAGAGTGCGCCGTGGATGCCGCCACCATAGGGAGTACGGATCACGAGTGGTACCTCCCAATCGCCGTTCGAGCGGTAGTGAATCCGGGCCGCCTCTTGCACGATTTGGTTGAAGGCGGGCGCAATAAAGTCGGCGAATTGGATTTCGGCGATCGGCAGCGTGTCGTTCATCGCCGCGCCAATGCACGCGCCGACGATCACGCTCTCGGCCAGCGGCGAGTCGATCACGCGCATGGGGCCGTATTTGTCGTATAAGCCTTCGGTGACGCGGAAGACGCCGCCGCGCTTACCGACATCTTCACCAAAAATAAAGACCCGTGTATCGGCAGCCATCGCCTCGTCGAGGCCCTGCCGGATCGCTTCGAGCAGGTTCATCTCTGGCATGACATCCTCCAATGACTGTGTTTAACGCAAAGCCGCTAAGGACGCCAAGGACGCGACGGTTTTTGGATGGTCGCCCCCGGCGCGTTTGCGCCATACTCCACTATCCTCTGCGCCGTTGCGATGTTGCGTTACCGGCGTGGCCGTGCCGGCGCATACACATGGTCGTAGAGCGTTTCGGGTTCGGGCATCGGCGCGCGTTCGGCCTCTTCGGTCGCGCGGTCAACGATCGCCGCCACTTCGGCGCGCATCGCCTGCTCTTCAGCTTCGCTCAAGATGCCGTGCTCGCGCAGTTGGGCGACAAAGCGCACAATCGGGTCTTGGTGGCGCACGAGCGTCAGTTCGTGCGGCGGACGATAGGTGCGGTCGTTATCGTCGCTAGAGTGGGCCGTCATGCGCACCACGCGGGCCTCGATCAGCGTGGGACCATCGCCACGGCGCGCGCGCTCGACAGCGCGGCGGGTGACTTCGTAGACGGCCAGCACATCGGTGCCATCGACGCTAATGCCGGGAATGCCATAGGCCGGCCCGCGGTCGGCCACGCTGGCTACTGCCATCTGTTGGCGTTGGTGAACACTAATCGCGTATTCGTTGTTCTCGCACTGGAAAATGACCGGCAGCCGGTGAACGGCTGCCAGATTCAGTGCTTCATGAAAGTCGCCTTGGCTGGTGGTGCCCTCGCCGAAGGATACCCACGCTACCGCATCACCACCTTTGATCTTCTCAGCGAGGCCAATCCCAGCGGCGTGCGCAATTTGCGTCCCCACCGGCGACGATTGGGTCACAATTTTTAGGCGGCGGCAACCGTAATGAGCCGGCATCTGTCTACCCCCCGAACTCGGATCGGTGGCGCGGGCAAAGAGGCCCAGCATCACTTCGGTTGGAGTCATCCCCATCACGAGCACCGTCGCCAAGCCACGATAGTAGGGCAACACAAAATCCTTGCCTCGGCTGAGCGCAAATGCGGCCCCTACTTGTGCCGCTTCGTGCCCTTGGCAACTAATCACAAACGGTGCCTTGCCGGCCCGGTTGAGCACCCACATTCGCTCATCGAGCGCCCGCGCTAACATCATATACCGCAGCATGTCTTGCAACGTATGCGGCGGCAGATCGTGCCCAAATCCCGGACTGGCGCTGATTTCGTTGATCGAGACGGTCATTGATACTACCTCCCTCTTGATTTACGCGCCAATACCAAATTCCCGCCACGGTTCGCCGTAGCGGGGCGCGACAACGCAGGCGCACGCTCGTAAACGCTTACGTTCCGTCCCCATCGACGGCGATCGTGTATTCAGGCTACCATGAATAGTATAGCCGAAAATGCCGGTTTGCGGATGGCCGCAGCCGTCACGGTTCCCGCACCGCCAACGCCACTGGCCAGCGCCGCAAGACATCAGCCAGCGCCAGCCCCGGTCCCGCCGGATGATCGGCGACAGTCAGGCACTCATCGGTAAACAGATTGCGGTAGTGCGTTCCCGGCGCCACTTCAGGCAACGGCAGCCACGTCTCACCCCACAACTCACCGATCGGCGGCGTTTCCTTCCCGCCGCTAAGCCGGGCCGTGAGCCGGGGGGCGACTGCAAGCACTTCGCCGGCAGTGGGATGGCGGCGAGCAAAGGCGATAACGTACTCGGTAGCCGGCCCGGTCGGGGTGAGCGGCAAGTAGGCACCGGTGCGGAAGAGATCGATCCGCTCGCGCCGGCAGGCCAGCGCAGTGGCGATGGTGTAGAGCTTGATCCGGCCATCGGCGGCGGTAGCCAGCAGTTCTTCCGCCAATGCCTGCGCCCCGCGTTCGGCTCGCTGCGCGCGCAACTCGGCCAGCAGCGCCACCCGGCGCTGGAAGTCTACCGGTCGCCGGTTGTCGGGATCGACCAGACTCAAATCCCACAACTCGCATCCCTGATAGAGATCAGGCACCCCCGGCGTCGCCAGCCGCACGAGAGTTTGGGTCAGGCTGTTGAAGCGGCCAAAAAACGCGATCCGCTTAGCAAACGCATCAAGGCTTTCGAGGAACCGGCGCGAACGGCGTGGGTCGAGAATACCCGTCACAAACCGTTGCACAGCGGCATCATACGCCGCGTTCGGATTGATCCAGCTCGTATTCACCTTGGCCTCGCGAGTGGCCTTTTCCATATACGCGGCAATCCGCTCGGTAAAGTGAGCAAGCTGCTCCATCCCTTCCCACGTACCTACTAACGTCTGGTAGAGCAGATACTCATCGTTGCGACTAGGCGCCATTCCGCCCTCAAGCTGGCTGCGTTTCGCCGCATTCAGTCGGCTCCATTGCAGCACGTGCTTGCGCCATTCATCGGGCAGCTCACTCAGCACGCTGATGCGGGCGCGCACGTCTTCACTACGCTTCGTATCGTGGGTTGAGGTTGTCACCATACTGTGCGGCCAGTGTTGCTGCCGAGCTTGAGCAGCCTGATGCAGATCGGCCACATCGTTGCCAAAGAGTTCGGGGTGTCCGCCCACCTCATTGAGCGCGACCAGCCGGTTATAGACGTAGAAGGCCGTGTCTTCCACCCCCTTGGCCATCACTGGCCCACTTAGTTGCTGAAACTTCATCACAAAGCGCACCACATCATCGCGCACTTCTGGTGCAAAGTGGTCAAGATTACGCAAAAGCAATGTTTCTTCGATAAAGTCGAAGATTTGGGCGGCAGTGCGCGGGTTGCGCCGTTTCGCTTCCCTCACTGCGAAGCGGATCGCCTGCTCATCTCGTTCGCTAACGATACCGTCAGTGCTGATGTACGTGCGGTAGACCGGCATCCCGGCAATTACTTCACGGATCGCAAACGTCAGACTGTTAAGCGTAAAGTCGCGATAGCGGCGGGTGCGTTCGGCCAGTCGGTCGAGTAAATGGCTGAGCGTATTGACTTCGCTGGCGAGCGCGACCAGCATGATCTCTTTCTTTTTGCTGTTGACCAAATTGGCGAAGGTGGGTTGCGGCCCGGCAAACTGGCTGTATAGACGGTTGAGCGCGCGTTGACTGCTGCGATCAATCAAAGCGCCGCCGATTTGGTTGAGAAAATCGTAGCCGGTGGTGCCGGCCACTGCCCAATCAGCGGGCAACGGTTCACCGTGGCTGAGAATCTTCTCGGCCACCACGTAGAGCGGCCACAGTCGTTCGCCGCGTTCGGCCTGCGCCAACCGCTCGCGAATCTGTTCATCGAGATCAGCCGGGGCACTGCCACCAAAGCGATATGCCGCCGCATAGCGCAAATAACTCTCTTGCAATTGACGGAAGTAGGCCGCCGGCTGCCATAACCCATCAGGGTGATCGATACGGGCACCGGTAGCAACTCCTTCCGCCAACAAGCGCAAGATCAGATCGTGGGTCGCTTGCAAGACCTCCGGCAGCTCAACCCGGATAGCCGCAAGATCGTTAATATCGAAAAAGCGACGGTAGTTGATCTCTTCGGTCGCCACCCGCCAGAAAGCCAGCCGGTACGATTGGCGGGCAATCAACGCATCAAGCAAGTCAAAACTTTTCGGATCGGCGGGATCGCCGTTGTAATCGGCCAGTGCCTGCTCAATCATGCGGCGCACCGGTTCGCTCGCTGCCACCAGCGTTGCGATTCGTCGCTTGATAACTTCTTTCTCTCGGTTGCGCTCGATCACCCGATCAGGCGCCGTCTCGTGACGCGCCGGCAGATAGCCGATTGCCGTTATGATGCTCTGCAACTCAATCGCGTCGGGATGATCCGGCCCTAGCTCGCTCAGCAGATCGTCGAGCCGGTGAGCCAGAATATCGGCATAACTGCGCGGATTGAGCGGGAAGCGGTGTTCCCAGTAACCCAAGCTAAACCCGCCATCATCATCGTAGGACAAGCGCAACTCGCCCCGTTCGAGGATCACGCCGTATTGATCGCCGAGCACCGGCAGCAACACCTTGCCGTGCAGTTCGGGCGGCACCGGATCCCAATCGATATCGAAGTAGGGGGCAAACACCGAACTCGGCCCATTTTCAAGCACATCGCGCCACCAATAGTTGCGCAGATCGCCAATACCCATGTGATTGGGCACTACATCGAGGATCAACCCCAATTGATGGGCACGGAGAACCTCAGCGAGACGGGCAAAAGCCGCTTCACCACCTAATTCAGGATTTAATTGCGAATGATCGGTGATATCGTAGCCGTGCCGACTACCGGCGCGCGGGGTCAGAATCGGTGAGAAGTACAGATCGCTAATCCCAAGTTCAGCGAAATAAGGAACCAGCTCAGCTACATCGGTGAAGGTCAGATCAGCGTTCAACTGCAAGCGGTAGGTTGCGCGTGGAATGTGTGGTTCTACGTCAATCATGGTTCTCCCGGCGGCAGACGAAAGCGCAATTTTGCACCGAGCGCGCGGAACAGCCGCACCCACGTATGGGCATCGGCGTATCCTGTCTCGGCTTCCGCCTTCATCTGCGGATAAACAGACTGCAACAACTCGTAATAGACATTTTGGGTGTGCCAGACATCAACCTCGAAGGGTAGATTGCGGGCTAAGCCGACTGCTGTGTCGAGCTGCGCCAACAGCGCCCGATCCTCAGGCTTGACTTGAAAATGCTCGCTAATACGCCGGATGGTGCGTGCCAACGTATAACTCAATCCTTCGGCATCGAGAGAAACGCCAGAACGCTTTGCTTCACGTAACAGGCTATTAATCCGGTCAAAATCGAGCGGATCAGCCTCGAACAAACGGCGTAGTTCGGTATTGATAGCAAACTTAGCGGCAATTTGAAACTCTTGCGGCACCGGCATACCCATGCTCGCCAAGAAACGCATCAAGGGGGCATGATTCTCGTAAATTTGCCGGTACGCGGCCTCGGCATCGGCCAAACTCGAGGTTAGAATGCGGTTGAGGATTTGGCGCTGTTCATCACCAAAGAGCAGTTTGAGCGAATACTGCTCTTGGCCGAAATTGCGGTCAACGAGACGGATCACACCGGGAATATCAGCACGTAGGAAAAGCTCACTCAGATCTTCGATCAGCCGCTGATAGCTTTGCTCGCTCTGATATTCGCGTACACCACCTGAAATATTGTGATCGCCAAGATGAAGCACGCCGAAGCTGAGCCGAGTTGATTCGCCGGTGACATTCGACTCGATCCGAATCCGACCAAGCGCCAAGCGGGATTTCCCCGCCAAGAGCAGATGATAATCTTCGCGATCGACCGTATAAGCATAAATTCGCTCACGTTCTCCGACGCCATTGAAGAGCGAGGTCATCGCGTAGTGCGCGCCGACTTTGCGCAGATCGACCATTGCTGGGCGCACGTGGCGCTCGTAGAGGTCGCGGCCAGTGCCGCGCGCCGGCACATTGCTGCGCGCCTGCGCCAGCCGGTCGAGAAATTCCACTTCAAACTCTTCGCCAAACAGCTCGTGGGCCAGTTGGAGCGCCCGCCCGGCATACATCATCACTTGTATCGTTTCGATTCCACTCAGATCATCGAAAAACCAGCCGCACGAGGTGTACATCAACATCAGATGGCGCTGCAACTCCATCAGCTTCAGCACCGCAATCCGCTGGCCCTCATCGAGCCGCCCCCGGCCATGCCGGCCAATAAAGGCAGCGACATTCTCCGGCGAGCGATCGAGAATCACGTTGATATAGTCATCGCGCGCTGCCCATGGATCAACCAGCAACCGGCGAGCATAACCCTCGAAGCGAGGGGCAATTGTATCGCGCAGCCAGTCGAGCGCAGCGCGCAGCGGCGCCCGCCATGCCTGATTCCAACCCGGATTGCCGCCAGTATTGCAGCCGCAATCGGTTGACCAGCGCCCCACGCCGTGCGCGCAACTCCACGAGGTGCGTTCGATGATCTGCACTTCGTGGGTGGGGCGGTAGCGTTGCAAGTACGAGGCATAATTGGTCAGCTTAGCCAAGCCGGTCTCTTCGATGTAGTGCATAGCGTATGCTAGCGCCATGTCGCCGTAGCGATGGTGGTGGCCGTAGGTCTCGCCGTCGGTGGCGATGTGGGCAAGTTGCGGCCACGGGCGCTGGTCGTTGAAAATACTGGCCAATCGGTTGGCAAAACCGACCCCGCTGCTGAGCAGGCGCTCGAAGGCGACGGCCTGCGACACCGGCCCATCGTAGAAGAAGACGGTGATCGCCCGCCCGCTCGCCAGTTTCACCAGATACGGCTGGGTCGGATCGATCCGTCCGCCACTGACATCGTGCCAGATCATCTCGCCGATTTTGCGCACATGACTAGCTTGGATCGGGGCCAAGATCGTAAAGCGGATGCCATGCTCGGCCATGATATCGAGCGTTTCGAGATCAACCGCCGTTTCAGGCAACCACATCCCTTCCGGCTGACGGCCAAACCGGTAGACAAAGTCGCGGATGCCCCAGATGACTTGCGTCACCTTATCGCGCCGCGAGGCTAGCGGCATAATCATGTGGTTGTAGCACTGCGCCATCGCCGAGCCGACGCCGAAATAGCGCTGGCTCTCTTGATCAGCTTGAAGGATGGCATGATAGACCTGCGGCGCATGGGCGGCCAGCCACGTCAAGAGGGTTGGCCCAAAGTTGAAGCTGATCCGGCTGTAGTTGTTGACGATGCGGACAATTTGATTTTGGCTATCGAGAATGCGTGAGGCGGCATTTGCCTCGTAGCATTCGGCAGTAATCCGCTCGTTCCAGTCGTGATAGGGGTATGCCGAGTCTTGCTGTTCAACCGCTTCAAGCCATGGATTTTCCCGTGGCGGTTGGTAAAAGTGGCCGTGAATGCAGATCAGCCGCTCGGCCATAGGAGGTACTCCGTTGTTTCAGCTTCGTTTGCGTTGGCGCAAAGACGCTCTGCTACAGATTGTTTACACCTTTGCGCCCCTGTATTACTTCTAGGCGGTTGCTACCAACAGCACCGCGCTGTGGCCAGCGCACACGACGCTGGCCCGTTTTAGATTCGCTGCCGGCGGATCGGCGCTATCGAGCCGAATCTGCCACGCTTGCGCCGGTAGATCGATCTGCGCCGGATCGAGGCCGAAATTGAGCAGTAACCGGATGCCCGGCCACTCGACGATAATCACCTGCCCTTGCACACGGGTGCGTGGGCGCTGCCGCAACCCCGGCAGTTCGCGCCGGATGCGTAACAGTTCGCGGTAGAAAGCTTGATGCGCCGCGTGCCGCCCTACCGCACGCAAACTATGATTCAGCTTTGAGCGCATGAACGTTGCTGGGTCTTGCGGATCGGGCACAGCTTGGCCGGGATGGAGGAAGTAGGCAAATTCGCGTTTGCGCCCCTCGCGCACGCCGGTGATCAACGCCGGATCACTATGATCGGTAAAATATTGGAACGGCGCTGGTTCGTTGTACTCTTCCCCCATAAAGATCAACGGCGTATACGGGCTGAGCAGTACCGTCGCCGCCGCCAAGCGCATCTGCGCCTCGCTGAGCGTCGCGCCGAGCCGATCACCAACCGCGCGATTGCCGACTTGATCATGGTTTTGGGCAAAGACCACAAACTGCTCGACGGTCAAATCCGACGGATTACGACCAAACCGGCGGCGCGCATGGGGTGAATATTCGCCAGCAAAGACGAAACTCCGCTCAATTGCTGTCGCCATCTGCTCGATGCTGCCAAAGCCCTCGTAGTACCCTTGTTGCTCGCCGGTGAGCAGGGTGTGCAGCGCGTGGTGGAAATCGTCTGACCAGATACCAGTCAAGCCATATCCACCCAGCTCTTTAGGGCGGGCAAAGCGCGGATCATTGAGTGGATGCTCGGCGAAGAGGTAGGCCGGACGGCCCAATCGCAACGCTTGCGCCCGTACCCGATCGGCTAGCTCTTCGAGCACGTGGTAGGGCGATATATCAAAAATAGCATGGGTTGCATCGAGGCGCAAGCCGTCAATGTGGTACTCGCGCAGCCACTCAAGTGCATTTTCGATGATCAACCAGCGCACCAGATCACTCTCGGCCCCGTCATAGTTGATCGCCGCCCCCCACGGTGTGCGGTAACGATCGGTAAACGCCGGCGGCGCGATGTCCCATAAATAGTTGCCTTCGGGACCAAAATGGTTATAGACCACATCGAGCAGCACAGCCATGCCGTGAGCATGGGCGGCATCAACCAGTCGCTTGAGGCCCGTTACGCCGCCGTAGGTGGTATGCGGCGCATAGAGGTAGACGCCATCGTAGCCCCAGTTGCGCGCACCGGGGAAGTGAGCCACTGGCATCAGCTCGATCGCGGTGATGCCGAGATCGCGCAGCATGGGTAGGTGGGGAATAATCGCCTCGAAGGTGCCTTCCGGCGTGAAGGTGCCTACGTGCAGCTCGTAGATCACCAGATCGGCGAGCGGAACTCCGCGCCACGTCGTATCGCTCCAGTCAAAGCGATGATCCACCACCGCCGACGGGCCATGCACACCGTCGGGTTGGCAGCGCGACGCCGGATCGGGCCGCTCGCGCGCTCCGTCGATCCGGTAGCGGTAGCGCGTGCCGGGAGGTGCTGCCGTGATCACATGCCAACAACCGTAGCCGATCGGCTGCATCGCCACCGCATGCGGCTGCGCATCGAGCACGATCAGCTCAACAGTTGTCGCCGTTGGCGCCCATAGTGTGAACGCGGTTGTACCATCGGCCCGGTAGACCGCGCCGGGCAGGGGTAAATCAAACATAGAGATTCCACGGTTCGAATTCGTAGGGCGGGTTGAAAACTCGCCCTGTGTTGCCACAATGTGCGAGCCGGTGGGGCGGTTTGAAAACCCGCCCCCTCTCATTTATCCATTATGTTTAAAGAACAGCGCCCCCAATGGCGGCAGGCGCAGCCGTAACGAATATGGCCGGCCATGCGATGGCGTCTCTTCGGCCATTATTACCCCGCCGGCATTGCCTTGCCCGCTGCCCCAATAGTACTCAGAGTCGCTGTTAAACAACTCGCGCCACCAGCCGCCCGCCGGCACGCCGACTCGATAATCCTCGCGCACCACCGGCGTCGCATTCAGTACCACCAGAATCGTTTCACCATGCCGGCTCTTGCGCAAGAAACTGTAAACGCTGGCGTCGGCATCATTGGCATCCACCCACTCAAACCCCTTCGGATCGCAGTCGAACTCGTGTAGCGCCGGCTCGCTGCGGTAGAGCCGGTTGAGATCGCTGATCGTGCGCAGCACCCCTTGATGCGAAGGGAACATCAACAGGTGCCAGTCAAGGCTGGTGTCATGCGACCATTCGCGCCACTGGCCGAACTCGCCGCCCATAAAGAGCAGCTTCTTGCCGGGTTGGGCGAACATGTAGCTGTAGAGCAGGCGCAGATTAGCAAACTTCTGCCACACATCACCCGCCATTTTATCGAGTAGCGACCCCTTGCCATGCACCACCTCATCGTGCGAGAGCGGCAGCACGTAGTTTTCGGTGAACATATAGAGGCCGCGGAAGGTCAGCTCGTTGTGGTGGAAACGGCGATAGATCGGGTCGCGGCGGAAGTATTGCAGCGTATCGTGCATCCACCCCATATCCCACTTAAAGCCAAAGCCTAACCCGCCGACGTAGACCGGACGCGAGACCATTGGCCATGCCGTGCTCTCTTCGGCGATCGTCTGTACGTCGGGATAGTACTTGTAGATTTGGGTATTCAATTCGCGCAGGAAGCTAATCGCTTCAAGGTTCTCATTGCCGCCGTACTCGTTAGGAATCCACTCACCGGGCCGGCGCGAGTAGTCGAGGTAGAGCATGCTCGCCACCGCGTCAACCCGCAGGCCGTCAATATGAAACTTATCAAGCCAGCAGAGGGCTGAGCTGATCAGGAAGCTGCGCACCTCATTGCGCCCGTAGTTGTAGATATAGCTCCCCCAATCAGGGTGATAGCCCTTGCGCGGGTCAGCATGTTCGTAGAGATGGGTGCCGTCGAAGTAGGCCAGACCATGGCCGTCGGTGGGGAAGTGACTCGGCACCCAGTCGAGAATCACACCGATCCCGTTCTGGTGCAGGTAATCAACAAAGTACATAAAATCTTGCGGCGTACCGTAACGGCTCGTCGGCGCAAACATCCCGGTTGACTGGTAACCCCACGAGCCGTAAAAGGGGTGTTCAGTTACCGGTAACAACTCGATGTGGGTAAAGCCGCACTCCTTGACGTGCTCGGCCAGCTCGTGCGCAAGCTCACGGTAATTGAGCGGGCGGTTATCCTCTTCGAGCTTACGTCGCCACGACCCAAGATGCACTTCATAGATCGAGATTGGTACGTCGAGCCGATGGCGCTGGCCGCGCTCGGCCATCCATTGCTGATCCGACCATGTATAGTCGCGATCCCAGACAATTGCCGCCGTCTGCGGTGCGACTTCAAAGTAGCTACCGAAGGGATCGGTCTTGTCTTCACGGTAGCCATAGTAGCGCGAGGCGATGTGGAACTTATAGCGCATTCCTTTGCCGACGTGGGGGATGAACCCTTCCCACACGCCGGAAAAGCCGCGCTGGCGCAACGGGTTGGCCCCAGCGTCCCAGTTATTCCAATCGCCGATTACAGCCACATATTCGGCGTTGGGCGCCCAGACTGCAAAGTACGTACCGGAAACGCCTTCGATCGTTACCGGTTGGGCACCGAATTTATTGTACAGGCGGTAATGGGTGCCTTGATTGAAGAGATAAATATCATCTTCACTGAGGATGCTAGCCATCATCGCTTTGGTCGCCGCCGACGGCTCTTCGGCCACTGCGGCGGGTGTAGCGGTATGCGGCGCAATCATCGGCGCAGTCGCTTCTTCAACCGGCGTTTCTTTCTTGCGACGGGTACGGCGCGGTTTTTCAGTATCGCTCATGGGTGGTTCCTCTTGTGGGTATTGATGGCTGCGCTCACGCGCAACTCGTAGGCTATTGTAATGCAGCTTTTGGTTTTCCCGCAGCGTGCGTCGAGGGCGCGGAGGCGCAGCAATTCCGCGCGAGGGCGGAAGTCGCCCGCTCAGGCATGTATTCTGCTGAAGCGGGAGATTGCTTCGGCTGCTGTACGCCCTCGCAATGACAAACGTGCTGCGCACTCGGTATTCTCTGCGGTACACTGCTACTGCTCAAGCTGGCGCAAGATCCCGTTGATCGGAATGGGCAACCAATCCGGGCGATTATTCATTTCATACGCCAGTTCGTAGATCGCTTTTTCGACCACAAAGGTCTCAAGCAACGCTTCCAAATCGGCGCGATTGGCGGGCACAAACGGTTCGTGACCCGCTGTAGCGAGGTAGCCGTGCAGGAACGCAGCGCAAACCCAGAAGCTCCAGAAATCGGCCCAATGTTGCAGCCGCTCGAACTCATCAGCGCTGCTGGCCGCCCCATCACGCGCAAAGAGAACAGCATACGCGGCGTACTGGTACGAGCGCAGCATGCCGGCCACATCGCGCAGCGGCGACCGCTTAATCCGCCGCTCGCTGATCGGGCGCAGCGGTTCACCCTCGAAGTCGATAATTACATAATCTTTGCCGGTAAAGAGCACCTGCTCAAGATGATAATCGCCGTGAATGCGGATGCGCACGGTCTCGATTTTATCGCTGGTAATGCGATGTAGCCGGGCTAGCAAGGCGTCTTCACTTTGCGCGACGCGTTCGGCGGCGGGGCGCACTGTCGCCGGCAAGGATGGCAACTGCTTGCGCAGGTCTTGCAGGGTGCGCCCGATCAGGCTGCGGATGCTCTGATAGATCGAGCGTTGGTAGAGGGTTGAGAAGGGTTCTGGCGCCATAGCCGGCCCGCTCCCTTTTGCCAACGCCTGATGCATCTCGGCGGTGCGCTGGCCAAGCAAGCGTGCTGCTTCAAGGTAGCCGCCGATCAGCTCTTCGGCTAACGGCGCCAGCGGTTGTGCAGCAGCTGCCAACAGCTCGGCTACGCTCCCCTTCACCACCGGCGGGGTCAAATCGGGCCGGGTGAGCACCGTATCGTAATAGCGCCGCACCACATCGAGCGCGTAATCGAAGGCGTCACCCTCGTTTTGCACATAACCCTGCACAATCGCCAGCGTTAGCGGCTCGTCTTTGCCGCGCAAGTATTCGATGTAGCCGGCCACTGGCGGCGTGTGGGCAAACCCAGCCTCTTCGGTCAAATAGCGGCCTAGTTCAAGATCGGGGTTGCGGCCCGGCTCGATCTTGCGGAACAGCTTCATGATCAGCCGGGCGCCGAAATTGATTGACGAATTGCTCTGCTCGCCGCGCATCAGGCTCGGTTCAAGGCCATCACTGCCGCTCAGCAACTTCCGCAAAGCGCGAGTCGTACCTCCCACCAGCTCGCCGCCAGCCTCGCCGCGCAAGCGCCGGCGACCTATCGTCAGTTCGAGGAGCGCCGCCGGAAAGCGCCGCTCGCCGATCGGATCGTACAGCACCCCCGCTTCAGGCCGTCGCCCCACCTTCAGGCGGGCAATCGCCAAATGGCGCTGATCGGCCACTATCTGATCGGCCCGCTCACCTTCGGCATAGGCCATCGGTAGCAGATACATTTCAGGGCTGCCCTCAACATACTGCACATTCAGCAGCGTGAGATAGGCCGGGCCGCCGGCATAATCGAGCCGAACAAATTCGTTGATGCTGACCTGCTTAATCTTGCGCGTCTTGGCGCCAAACCAGCGCCGGTTGCGCAAATAAACGGGCAAGACCCGTTCTAGCCGCTCTTGGCGACCGTCGTAAAAGATGGCATCCCACTCGATCGCGTCAACCGGTATCTGCGCCAGCTCGGTTTCAGGTTGCGGCGCTGCCAACCGCACCCCCTCGACACGCTGCGGCACCAGCGTAAACCAGTAGAAGCTATGCGGGCCAAGGGTGAGGAAATAGGGTTGGTCACCAATCGGCGGAAACTCGACTTGCCCAAACAGCTCCACCGGCATCAGGCTGCGGTACGGCGAGAGGTCGAGTTCGACGCCTTGCACAAACCGCGACAAATTGAAGACCGCGAGCAGGATTTGGTCTTCGGTCTTGCGCAAGAAACAGAGTACCTTGCGGTTTTCGGGGTAGAGAAACTCAAGCGTGCCGCGACCAAACGCCGCATATCGCTTGCGCAGTGCGATCAGTCGCTTCATCCACCAGAGTAGCGAGTGCTGGTTGGCGCTCTGCGTTTCGACATTGACCGTCTCGTAGTGATATTCGGGATCGGTAATCACCGGCAGGTAGAGTTGCTGCGGGTTGGCGCGGGAAAAACCGGCATTGCGGTCGCCGCTCCACTGCATCGGCGTGCGCACCCCGTTGCGATCGCCAAGGTAGATGTTATCGCCCATGCCGATCTCGTCGCCGTAATACAGCACCGGCGTGCCCGGCAACGAAAAGAGCAGGCCGTTCATCAGCTCAATTTTGCGCCGGTGATTGCCGAGTAGCGGGGCCAGCCGGCGGCGAATGCCAAGATTGATGCGCGCCTGCGGATCACGGGCGTAGACCCGGTACATATAATCGCGCTCTTCATCGGTCACCATTTCGAGGGTCAACTCATCGTGGTTGCGCAAGAAGATCGCCCACTGGCAAGTATCGGGAATCGGCGGCGTCTGCCGCATAATGTCAATGATAGGATAGCGATCCTCAAGATGCACCGACATAAAGAGCCGCGGCATGACCGGGAATTGGAAAGCCATGTGGCACTCATCGCCATCACCGAAATAGGCGACCGCGTCTTCCGGCCACTGATTCGCCTCGGCCAGAAACATCCGCCCATGGTACTTCTCATCCATGTGCCGGCGTAGCCGCTTGAGGAAGGCGTGCGTTTCCGGCAAATTCTCGCAATTAGTACCCTCAGCCTCATAGAGATAGGGGATAGCGTCGAGCCGCATACCATCGACGCCGAGATCGAGCCAGAACTCCATCGCCTTGAACATGGCCCGTTGCACCGCCGGATTCTCAAAGTTGAGGTCAGGCTGGTGGCTGTAGAAACGGTGCCAGTAATACGCCTGCGCCACCGGGTCCCATGTCCAATTGCTGGTCTCGAAATCTTTGAAGATAATCCGCGCGTCTTTGTAGCGGTCGGGCGTATCCGACCACACATAAAAATTACGTGCCGAGGAGCCGGGCTTGGCGCGGCGGGCGCGCTGAAACCACGGATGTTGATCAGAGGTGTGGTTACAGACCAGCTCGGTAATCACGCGCAGGCCACGACGGTGGGCCTCGCGAATAAAGACTTTGAAGTCGGCGAGAGTGCCGTAGTTAGGGTGGATGTTGGTATAGTCAGCGATGTCGTAGCCATCATCACGCAGTGGCGAAGGATAGAACGGAAGTAGCCAGATCGCCGTCACCCCCAGATCCTGCAAATAATCGAGCTTACCGGTCAGGCCGGGAAAATCGCCAATTCCATCGCCGTTGCTGTCGCAAAAGGCACGGACATGCAGCTCGTAGATCACCGCATCTTTATACCAGAGCGGATCATCGGCCAGAATCGTCGGCGCCTTGGCTGGGCGGGTACGGCTCATGATGCGTCCTCATCGTTCGTTTAGCTTACTCCCCTCATCCAACATCGTCGTATCGGCGCAGCGTTGCGCGTGCTGTTAGGCGAAATACTCAAACCCGCGCTCATCGCGGCGCAAGCGGCGAATGCAGAAGATATGCACTGGCGCTTGCGGGCTGAGTTCGACATAGTTAAATTCGCCCGACCACGTATAGCGAGCATCGGTCAATAAGTCGTGGGCTTGGTACACACTATTGAGGCCCCACTCTGCCACCGGCACCTGCACCCAACCGCGCTGGATACGTTCGGGATCGAGGTTGACCACCACTAGAATAATATCTTGGCCATCGGGTGAAGTTTTGCTATAGGCCAACAACCACTCGTGCTCATGGAAGTCAATGTCAACCCGGTGGAAGCGCAGCGTATCGTTGCGGTGCAACGCGGGATGCTCACGGCGAATCCGGTTGAGTTGAGCAATAAAGCCGCGTAGACTATGCGGCGCATCGAGGTGCCACCGCTTGATCTCGTACTTCTCGTTGTCGATATACTCTTCGCGCCCCGGCACCGGAATATGCTCCATCAACTCGTAGGCCGGGCCGTACATCCCCCAACTCGCCGTCAGCGTTGCCGCCATCGCCGCCCGCGTCAGAAAGACGGAACGCTGGCCGGCATAGAACTGCGGGGTCAGAATGTCGGGCGTGTTTGGCCAGAAGTTAGGGATAAAGAGATCGCTCACCGGCGGTGTGGTCAATTCCAGCAGATACTGGGTAATCTCGTGCTTGGTCGTGCGCCACGTGTAGTAGGTATAGCTCTGAGTAAAGCCGATCTTGGCCAGATGGTACATTACCTTTGGCCGCGTAAACGCCTCTGAGAGAAAGATCAGGTCGGGATGCTCGGCCTTGAGCGAGCTGAGGCACCACTCCCAGAAGCGCAAATTCTTGGTGTGCGGATTATCGACCCGGAAGATACGTACTCCCTGCTCGATCCAGAAGGCAAAGATCCGGCGTAGCTCTTGCCACAACCCCTGCCAGTCATCCGACTCAAAATCAAACGGATAGATATCTTGGTACTTCTTGGGCGGATTCTCAGCGTACTGAATGGTGCCATCAGGGCGAGCGCGGAACCACTGCGGATGCTCGCGTACATACGGATGATCTGGCGAACACTGGAAGGCGATGTCGAGCGCTACCTCGATGCCGTAGGTACGCGCTGCCGCTACCAGCGCTCGAAAATCCTCGAGCGTGCCCAATTCGGGATGGACGCTCATATGGCCGCCGTCGGCATTGCCGATCGCCCACGGGCTGCCCGGATCGCTGGGGCCGGCGGTGAGGCTGTTGTTTCGGCCTTTGCGGAAGGTGTAGCCGATCGGATGGATCGGCGGCAGATAGAGCACATCAAAGCCCAATTCGGCCACGTAGGGCAGGCGCTTGATCACATCACGAAAGGTACCATGACGGCCCGGCTCATCGGCAGTCGAACGGGGGAACAACTCGTACCACGCTGAAAACCGCGCCCGCTCACGCTCGACCGTCACTGGATACACTTCGGATTCAGTGGCAAAGCGGCGTGGTAAATGGACGGCCATTAATGAATGGATCTCGCTGGCAAAAGCGGTATCGACATCACCGGCAATCAGCGCCGCCTCAGCCACGTGCAACACCGCCGAATCGGCGCCGCTGGCATGGTGCGCCGCTTCGCCGACGAGTGCCGCCCCGATTTGCAAATCAACCCGCACATCTTGGCCGGCAGCTAGCCGCTTCTCAAGCTGATGCACCCACGTCGCAAAGCGATCGATCCACGCCACAATCTGAAACTCGTGGCGGCCAATGCTATTGAGGGTAAATTGGCCCTCCCAACGATCGTTGACCAGCGGGCGCAACGGCGCTTCGTGCCACGCCTCGGCCCCGACCGGACGGTGGCGCACCACCGCTGCCAACTCGTCATGACCGTCGGCAAACAGATCGCACCGCACCGTCAGTACATCACCCACAATCCGCTTAACCGGATACCGGCCACCATCGATTGCCGGTTCAACCGCCTCGATAATAACCCGGCGCCGCCCTTCACCTACTGCTGCCAGATCAGGAGCGACTGCCGCCGCTGCGCGACGCGATTGAGAACGTGGCGCCTTGACGGTCATGGAGCCTCCTCGAAATGTGACACATCGTGACTTTGCGCGTGGGGTGATGCCTCGTTCACCCTTCCCCACTTTCGATTGTACGGTGCTCGGCGGGATGTGTCAAACTGGTTGCACACGGTACTGATTGGGTTCATTGGCCTTGTGCTGTACTACTATTGCTTGTTCTCCCGCATCCCCGGCTGTGCGCAGGACAACTGTCTGTGAGAATTCGCAGTTGTTGCGCATTGTGTTGTCCACGGCTTTTATCCTCGCACTTGTGGGTATTTGGACGGGGAGGGGAACGTTTTAAAACTTCAGACTCTTTTATCCTCGCACTTGTGGGTATTTGCGATGGCCGGATATTGGCTGGCATCACGCCTGTGCCTTCACCTGCTCCAACGATAACGTGGGAGATTGCGACGGTCGATTGGCCATACCATTTCACCCGCCGGCGTGATCGTACCTTGCGCATCAACCCCGCCGGGCAACCGCATCTCGCTTTTGGTGGCGACGCGCTCTATTACGCCTATGCCGAAGCCGCCGGCTGGCGGATTGAGGTCGTTGATGACAATGCCGGGGTGGGTGAATATGCTGCCCGCGCACTTGATCACGCCAATTAACCGCACATCGGGTACTACGACTGGTTTAACGGCGCGTTGAAATATGCCTATCGCACCGCTAACGGCTGGCAGATCACAATTGTTGACAACACTACGCACACTGCCAATACCCCGCCCTTGGTCGTACCGGCTATGCGCATATTGCGTACTATGACTGGACGCATAGCGCGCTGAAGTAGGCGCGCTGGGATGGATAACGTTGGCAGATTCGGACTGTCGACCAGCACGATACCGGCATCGCCGTTGCCCTTGCCCTTGACACTAGTGATCGCCCGCACATCAGCTTTTTTTGCCGCAGTGACAGCGACATTACAGCATGCTCTGTAGACAGGAAGCGCGTGGCAGGTGCAAACGGTTGATCGCTACGCCGGACAATTTTTGTCATAAGCCCTCGACCGGTAGGGCCACCCTCATCTTGCCTACTATGACACGGCCAATGCTGTTCTGAAATATGCGTACTGGGATGGATCGTGGTGGATGATCCAAGTCGTTGATGACAGAGACATCACCGGCTGGTATGTGACGCTGGCGTTTGATACGCGCGATCAGCCGCATATTGAATACTACGTCGCGCAATCAAGCCTGCAATATGCCTTCTGGAATGGCGCCGCATGGCAACAACAAACTGTCATCGCTGCCAACAACGCCATCCGTGCCCTCAGTCTTGACCTTGATGCAGATAACTAACCGCAGCTCAGCTTGTTTACCGAATACCGTTGAGATCAGAACGCTCTCTGGTATGCCCGCCCGAGCAATGGCTTCTGGCAGATCGAGCTGGTTGAACAATCCGGTCTGGTTGGCCGCTACGCCTCGCTCGCCCTTGACAGCGCCGAACGGCCGTATCTAGCGTATTACACATCACTAGCGGCAATCTGGCTGACGCTGCGTGGACGGGTGCGTACTGGGTAGTTTAGACTGTCGATCAAGCGCCGCCAAGCGGGCAGTTTGTCCAGCTTGCGCTCGATCGTGCCGATCAGCCGTATATTACCTATTACGATGCGACCAACGCCGATCTCAAGTATGCGCGCCGGCGCGCCAATCGCTGGGAGCAACAACGGGTGGATAGCTACGGTCAAGTGGGCGAGTGTGTCACGTTGGCGCTCGATAGTAACGATTGGCTGCACTTCGCCTACTATGACGCCACGAATAGCGATTTGCACTATGCCCGTTGGAACGGCAATGGCTGGCAAATCGAGACGGTAGTTGCCGAAGGTGATGTGGGTCGGTACGCTTCGCTGGCCCTTGACAGAGCCGGACGGTCACATGTCGCCTACTGTGATGCCACGAATGGCGTGCTTATCTATGCATATCCGAACGGAGCAGTATGGGTACGGCAGGTGGTAGATGCCAACAAATAGGTCGGCATCGATGCCTCAATCGTGCTCGATCGGGCCAATTGCCCGCATATCGGCTACCACGGCGCAATCAACGGCGACCTGAACTATGCGCGTGCGCGCGATGGCATTCTGTTGCCACCCACGAGCCCCCGACCGCGCCGCCGGCCTTACCAGCCCCCCGACCGCGCTGTAGGAACGCAGCACGCTGCGCCCCTACGACGACCTTACGACGTGGGCCGCACCAAGGTATATTGGCCATGTTGGTGATCGGCGCGGCCAAAATCAACCACCACATACCCGGCGGCAAAAGCAGCTTCGGCGCAGGCCCGGAAATGGTAACGCCACGCCTGCGCTGCGCTAGGATCGCGTTGCTGCACGGCGCTAAAATCAAGCGGAATGCGCAAACGCGCGACCAGTTCACCAGCAATGACTGGCAGCGCATCGAGTGACGGATTGATCAGAGGAGCTGCCGCTACCTGCTCGGCAGACGGGCGCGCCACCGGTGATTGCACCAACCACCACTCGACCTGAAACCGATCGCTAGGCAACGTACCATCAACCAGCTCTGGCTCCGGCCCATATACATTGCGCAAATAGGTGCGGCAGATCGCGCCCAGTTTGTGGATATTAAGATGGGCATTGCGCGCCAACAGCGGGTCATACGTCCACGTCATCAATTCAAGGTCTTGCGCCAAGGCAAACTCACGCTGCGCCCGCTTGAGCCGCTCGCCAATGCGCGCATCGCGCAGATCGGGCCGTACCGCCGCCATATGCGAGGCATGCTTCAAGCGGCCATCGGCAGTGCGGGCCAAAAAACCAAACACGAAGCCCACCAGTTCGTCGCCTGCAAATGCGCCCAGCACCAACCCACCATTGCGCTGCACCGTTACCAGCAGGTTGAGCGGTACCACAAACTCATCGCCCCACACCAATTGCTGAAGTTGTTCGCAGGCCTGATACTCGGCGTATGTGGCTACTGGCCGGATAGTGATCTGCATGGTGTCCTCAATAATATATGTGATTGCTGCCTGAAGAACTACGCCGAATTATAGCAACAACGGGGGAACAGCGGGGCGTGATCGGCGGTCAGGGCGAGGGAGCGGTGCCCAGCTTGACTGTGAGCGCCCGACCGCAGCAATCCCCCTCAGCGAGCTGAATCCGTACTTGTGGGAGCTTGCTTCACCGCGCAGAGCGCGGCTCGCAATGACAGGTGGGGAGCGGGGCGTAATCGGCGGTCAAGGCGAGGGGGCGCAGCCCCAAGTAATCGCTCCTGTTGGCGGTAATAGTCTGTTACAACGGAAATAGCTTCCCCTTCATCGTAAAAACCGTGAACAAACCCTGTTGACAGACACCCCCATTTATCTTGATACTAGAGATACGAGATGGCATACAACAGCTTGACCGCCATACGCTGTAACCGACCAGTAGCCGGCAACCTTTTCGCGTGCCATCGAGAGCTAGAAACCACCTGCGCTCGGAGGTCTACCATTCGTGGTTGCGCCACTCTCTGCGACAACTCTTAGCGGCCTGATCGATGACTTTTTGGCCGAATATACCGCAGCACACCCAGCGCAAGCCGCTGCGAGCGGATTGCCGCCGCCGCCGGTGATCGGCGAACATAGCCCGGTGGCAATCGCGGCGCGGCTGGCCCGTTACCGGGCTTTAGCTGTGGCGTTGCAGCACCTTACGCCCCAAACCGTCGCCGAACAGCTCGACCACGCCTTGTTGAGTTGGCAGCTCGAATGGGCCATCTGGCAACTGAGCACGTTACAACTGCACCGCCGCGATCCCCGTTACTATGCTGGGCTGGCGTTTCTTGACCCGCGCCGGTTAGAGACCAGTGATGAAGCCGAATGTGACGTGCTCTTGGCCGAACTGCGCGCTATTCCCGGCCTGTTGGAAACCGCGCGCGCCAACCTCCGCCGTCCCCTTAGCCGGCTAGCGATCGAAGAGGCGCTGATTGCACTCCAACTCACCGCCGCTACGCTCAATAGCACCCATCTGCCCAACCGCGAGTTGCGGGCTGCTGCGCGTGCAGCGCTCACTGCGCTGGCGGCGTTTAGCCATTTTTTACAGGTAGAACACCTGCCTGCTGCCATTGAGGAAGTGGGTCTTGGCGCCGCCTACTTCAGCGATTGGCTGCGGCTGGCTGAACAGATTAGCCTATCGCCGGAACGGCTGCGCGCCTTGGGTGAAACTGAGCTGCGCCGGCAGCGTGATATCTTGAGTGCGCTCGCACCGTACCGCGACTACCGCCGGCTGCTGCACAAACTGGCCGCCGACCATCCGCCGGCTGAGCAGGTGTTAGCCGAATTGCGTGGCTGGATTGCCCATGCGCGCACCCTGCTCGCTCGCTACGAGCTGGTGAGTCTGATCGACACAACGTTACCACAGGTGACGATCGCGCCGCCGTTTGCCCGCTGGACGGCGCTGAGCCTCATCCCACCGGGGCGGAGCGGGCTAGCGCAAGTGGCCGTCAGCCTGCCTGATCCAACATGGCCAGTTCACGAGCAAGCGGCATGGTTGCGCGCCTTTGGCCGGCCAGCGCTGGCAGTCGCCGCCCTCCACGAAGCCTACCCCGGCCATTACCTGCACCTTGCCTTTATCGCGCGCGCGCCGGGCCGGTTGGCCCGCCACTTCTGGAGTGTGTGCCATCTCGAAGGCTGGGCGCATTATGTCGAACAGATGACAGTAGCTGCTGGCTTTGATGGAGAAGATCTCCGGCTCACAGCGGCGGTGGCTGGCGAGGCCCTCTTGCGCGCCTGCCGGCTGGTCGTGGCGGTGGATCTGCACACCGGCGCGACCGATCTCGCCGCCGCCACCGAGCGATTTCGCGCCGAAGCCGGGCTAGAGCCACCGCTCGCTATGCGCGAAGCGCGCCGGGCAGCGCTCGATCCGGGGGTCATCTGCTATACCGTGGGTCGCTTGGCGATCATGCGACTACGCGAACGGATGCAACAACGCTGGGGCGAACACTTTTCGCTACGCCGCTTTCACGACGCCGTACTGTCATTTGGCGCGCCGCCCTTGCCAGTGCTTAGCCGGCTGCTGGCGGTAACCGATATGCTATAATGCGTTCCTACGATCGCGTTTGGGGGACGGGCGCGCCCGCCGCGCCTGCCGGGGAGCCATGTGTGCCTGCGCGTCCATTTTTAAAGTGGGCTGGCGGTAAAAGCCAACTCTTGCCAGAGCTATCACGGCGGATTCCCGAACGCTTTGGCCGCTATCACGAGCCATTCGTGGGCGGCGGCGCTCTCTTCTTCTACCTCTGGAATCAAGGCCGCTTGCAGCATGGCGCGATCTTGAGCGATGTGAACCCGGAGCTGATCGATTGTTATCGGGCCGTGCGAGATCAGGCCGAAGAGTTGATCGACCTGCTCCAGAGTCTGCGCCCGTATGCGACCGACCGCGACTTCTTCTACGAGATTCGCGGCTGGGATCGCCGGCCCGACTTCGCCCAGCGCTCGCTTGTCGAACGCGCTGCCCGCACCATCTTTCTCAACCGCACGTGCTACAACGGCCTTTACCGCCTCAACAACAAAGGCCAATTCAACGCGCCGTTCGGCTACTACAAAAACCCGCTGATCGTCGATAGCGACAACCTGCGCGAAGTGAGCCGAGCCTTGCGCCACGCCGAACTGCGCGTTGCCGACTTCGCCGCCGTGCTCGACTATGCCCAAGCGAGAGATTTCATCTACTTCGACCCGCCTTACGTCCCCGTCAGCCCCACCGCTTCGTTTACCAGCTACACCCGGCGCGGGTTCGACGAAACCGAGCAGCGCCGGTTAGCCGCCGTCTTCCACCAACTAGCAGCGCGCGGCTGTTACGTGATGCTTTCCAATTCATCGACGACGCTAGCCCATCAATTATATGACAATGCCTATGAGGTGGATGTGGTGCTGGCCAGCCGCAAAATCAACTGTGACGGCAAACGGCGCGGGCTGGTCGAAGAGTTGATCGCGTGTAGCTTTCCCACCGGCATCGTGGCGCGGTACGATCTCGCCAGCGACTGAATGACGCTTGAAGTGTCAAACATTTTGCGGTATCCTTTTGCTGCGCAGCAAGGCATGGGATCAGGGAAAGATCTACCTCATGCACAACTTTTGCACAAGCAAAATATTTGACAGTTCGCCGATTTCTGTGCTACTATTCCCGAAGTTATCACGCACAGATCTCAGTTGCATGGTTGTGTCTAAACGACGAAACAAGCCCACGGCGGGTAGTGGAGAGCTGGCATGAAGTTGCATGAATATCAGGCGCGCGAACTCTTGGCGCGCTACGGCATTCCGGTGACCGGCGGCGGAGTGGCGGTCACGCCAGCCGAGGCGCGCGCCATCGCCGAACAAATTGGCGGGCCGGTGGTGGTGAAAGCGCAAGTGCATGTCGGTGGGCGCGGCAAGGCGGGTGGCGTGAAGTTGGCCCAAACTCCAGCCGAGGCCGAGCAGGTGGCTGGGCAGATTTTGGGCATGAATATCAAAGGGTTGACCGTTGAGAAGGTGCTGGTTGCCGAAGCGGTCAGTTACGAGCGCGAGATCTATCTGTCAGCCATTCTGGATCGCGGCAGCAAGCGGATCACGATGATCGCCTCAGCCGAAGGCGGCGTCGAGATCGAAGAGGTTGCTAAGACGAACCCTGAAGCAATTATCAAGATTTCCGCCCACCCGACGATGGGCTTGCTCGATTTTCAAGCCCGTGAGCTAGCCTTCCGCATCGGGCTGCGCGACGGTAAGCAAGCTCGCCAATTCGCTCAGATCGCCAGTGCGCTGTATCGGGCCTTTGTCGAGAACGACGCTTCGCTGGCCGAGATCAACCCGCTGGTGGTGAAAGCTGACGGCAGCCTGCTTGCGCTCGACTCGAAAGTGCTGCTCGACGAGAGCGCCCTCTTCCGCCACCCCGAACTAGCAGCGCTTCGCGATCCCTCTGCTGAGCCGGAAGCCGAACGGCGCGCGCGCGAGGCCGATATTACGTACATCAAACTCGACGGCAACATCGGCTGTATGGTCAACGGCGCCGGGTTGGCGATGGCGACGATGGATGTGATCAAGCTGTCGGGCGGCGAGCCGGCCAATTTCCTCGATATCGGCGGCGGGGCCGGCAAAGAGAAGGTCAAAGCAGCGTTGCAGATCATCCTCTCTGATCCGAACGTCAAGGCGGTATTGTTCAACATCTTTGGCGGCATCACCCGCGTTGACGAAGTCGCGCGCGGCATCCTTGCTGCTCTCGAAGAGGTGCCCACCGACGTGCCGATGGTGGCACGGCTGGTTGGCACCAATGAAGAAGCTGGACGGGCACTGTTGGCCGGTTCTAAGCTGATCCCAGCGGCCACGTTGGCCGAAGGCGCCCAGAAGGCAGTGGCGGCGGCCCGCGGCGAGTTGTAGGTTAGCCGTCTAGTTCGCGGCGCGCAGCGGCAATGAGCGCCCGTTCACGGCGATCAATCGTCTCACGGGTGAGTTGGTCGAGCCGCCAACGCCACTCGTCAATGATGGCGGCGGCGCGCGCACCCGCTGCCGCCCCCATCTCGGCCAGCCAAGCTCGATCGCGAGCCAGTAGCGCCAGTTGCAACTCGACTTCGGTATAGCGGCAGGCGACAAACGGCAACCGCTCCGCCCGCGCCGGCGGATAATCGGTACCGGCGACGAGTTGCAGCGGTTCACATTTGAACAAACCGGCTAGCAGCGTGATGGTGCGCTCGCCGGGCGTTGACAGCCCCAACTCTATGTGAGAGACTGCTACCCGCGAGATGGCCAGACGCTCAGCCAGATCCTGCTGCGTCCAGCCGAGGTTGGCGCGTAACCGGGCAATTCGTTGACCAATCGGTTCTTCAGTAACGGTCATGGTAACTCTCTTAGCAGACGCGATCCGCCATTCCGTTGTATAGTAGCATTGTCTGAGTCGCCGTGGCACAGAATAGCCGTAGGCGTGTCGCACTGCTCATGTGAGAGGATAACGAACAATGGCTCCGAAACGCGCATTGATCACCGGCATTACCGGGCAAGATGGTAGCTATCTCGCTGAGTTCTTGCTTGCTAAGGGGTATGAGGTGATCGGGATGGTGCGGCGCTCGAGCACCGTCAATTTCGAGCGAATTAAGCATATTCAAGATAAACTGACCCTTGTCAGCGGCGATTTGCTCGATGAGGTGTCGCTAATTCACATTTTGCGCGAGCATCGTCCGCACGAGGTCTACAATCTCGCGGCGCAATCCTTCGTGCAGACCTCGTGGCCGCAGCCGGTCTTTACCGGCGAAACCACCGCGTTGGGCGTTACCCGTTTGCTCGATGCGGTGCGGATCGTGGATCCCGACATCCGGTTTTATCAGGCGTCGAGCAGTGAAATGTTCGGCAAAGTGGTGGAGGTGCCGCAGAAAGAGACAACGCCATTCTACCCGCGCAGTCCCTACGGGGTCGCCAAGGTGTATGGTCACTGGATTACGGTGAACTATCGCGAAAGCTATGGGATGCACACCACTTCGGGCATCCTGTTTAACCACGAGAGTCCGCGGCGCGGGCTTGAGTTTGTCACTCGCAAGATTTCGCACGGCGTGGCGCGGATTAAGCTCGGGCTCGATGAGGAGCTGCGATTGGGCAACCTTGAGGCTCGGCGCGATTGGGGGTTCGCTGGTGATTACGTCGAAGCAATGTGGCTGATGTTACAACAGGATCAACCCGAAGACTATGTAATTGCAACCGGCGAAACGCATTCAGTCCGCGAGTTTTGCGAGTTGGCGTTTGGTTATGTCGGTCTTGACTATCGCGATTATGTGGTGATTGACCAGCGCTTTATGCGTCCAGCCGAAGTGGATCTGCTGATCGGCGATCCTTCCAAAGCTCGCCAGAAACTTGGCTGGCAGCCACGCACCACGTTCCCCGAACTGGTGCAGATGATGGTTGAGGCCGACCTACACTTAGTTAAGGAGCAGATGCGATGAATCAATCCGAGACTCGGCTGATCGAGGAAGGATGGGCGGCATTGGTTGAGCGTCTGGGACTGGCAAACGCGAGTCGCTTCGTGATGTTGCTCGATCGGCGCACCGGCGGCGCACGCCAACACCTTCAGTCGTTGTGGGGCGTGAACCCGTTGCCGGCGCGCCGGCCCCAACCACCGGTTACCAACCAGTCTGACGCCTAATCGCTCGCATCCGGTCTCTATGCACCGCCCTGCCGATCATCAAGGCAGGGCGGTTTTTGTCTCAGCCACCGTTCCGCCCGCCTCCCGCGCGCCGAAAATCACGCACCAGCAACCGCATGCGCCGTTGCCCGTTCCATTCATCAACGGCTAGTTGATAGGCGAGATCAATCGTTGGGTATCGCTGCAACGCCTCGGCGAAGTGGCCAAAGTGAAAGCCAATCGCCTCGAACATGCTCGTGCCGGCGCGCACCCGCATGCGCAGATGGGCGCCATCGCTGGTCGGCTGGGGGTCAATGGCAGTCACGTTTGGCGCCATCAAGATCGGCTGCGGGTTGCCTTGCCCAAACGGCTCAAGCTGCTGGATGCCGGCGTATAGTTCCCACGATAGCTCGGTCAGCGGTACTACTGCGTCAATCATCAGCCGTGGCACCAGTTGGTCATCGCGCACATATTGCCGGCTTAGAGCGATCAATCGCTGTTCGAGCACCGGAATCTGCGCAGTGGTAATGGTAAAGCCGGCTGCCGCAGCATGGCCGCCGTAGCGCACGAATAGGTCGGCACATTGATCGAAGATATCGATGATACTCAAACCGGGGATCGAGCGAGCCGAACCGCGTGAGGTTTCGCTACCTTGCTCGATCACCACCACCGGCCGGTAGTAGGTCTCGACGATACGAGCCGCGACGAGCCCGATCACACCGGCGTTGAATTCAGGGCTGGCGAGCACAATCAACGGTTGCTTGGCCCGCCCGCTCTGCGCGACCAGCTCTTCGGCTCGCGCCTGTAACTGGCGAGTGAGCGCCTGTCGCTCGCGATTGGTCGCATTCAATTCGGCGGCTAACCCATCGGCAGTTTCCCGATCGCTGGCCAGCAACAACTCGTAGGCGCGGCGAGCTTCAGCGAGCCGGCCGGCGGCATTGAGGCGCGGGGCCAGCGCAAACGCGATTGCGCCGCTATCGATCAACCCCGGCGCTAATCCGGCGGCGGCCATCAGCGCACGCACGCCGGGACGCGTCGTCTCGTTCAGCGCGATGAGGCCGGCCCGCACTAAGACCCGATTCTCGTCGAGCAATGGCCCCATATCGGCCACCGTTCCCAGCGCCACCAGATCGAGCATATCGCGCCCGCGCAAATTGGCCGGACGCTTGCCGTTGCGCGCCAATGCTTGGATGAGCTTGAACGCAATCCCAACACCGACTAACTCTTTAAATGGATACGCGCAATCGGGTTGCTTGGGATTAACGACTGCCAACGCTGGCGGCAGTTCGGTAGGCGGATGGTGGTGGTCGGTGACAATCACGTCGATCCCCAACCGGTTCGCATCGGCCACTTCGGCGTGATTCGAGATGCCGCAATCAACCGTAATCAGCAGGCGCACTCCATCGGCGGCCAACTGGCCGATCGCAACGTTGTTCAAGCCATACCCCTCGCGAGCGCGATGCGGAATGTATGGTCGGATCCGCCCGCCCATTGCGCCAATCGCTTGGGTTACCAACGCGACTGCCGTCACCCCATCAACATCAAAATCGCCATAGACCGTCATCAACTCACCGCGATCGATGGCTGCGGCGATCCGGGCCGCGGCCTCAGCCATACCGCGCATTTGAAATGGATCGTGCAGACCGGCAGCGTAATCGGCGGCGAGAAAGGCGCTGGCCGCGGCGGGATCATGCAAGCCACGCTGGTAAAGCAACGTCGCCAGTAACGGAGGCAGACCAAGACGTTCGCTAACATCGGCAGGCGCTGGCGGGCGGAATTCCCAGCGTTGGCGGCGAGCTGACATACGCATCACTCCTGTCGTGAGCGGCAGAGTGCAGGCGGCAATTATTATACTCCGCTTTCACCCTGCCTGTATGAATGCCGTATTGGCACGGAATGATTGCCGGTTGGTAATATCATCGTGCTATTATGAATACCGCGGCGAATGCTGAATCGTTACGCCCAGATTTCTGTCCAATGAAATCACGCTTCATCAAACTGCTATTTTTAAGTTGGATGTTGATCGGTTGCGCGTCGCCACCATCACCGCTAGTGTCACCGACCCCTGCCCTGCTCCGTATCCTCAATCGAGACACCTATATTGATCCTGCATTACTCGATGCGTTTACTGACGAGATCGGCATTGTCATTGTCTACCACACCTATAGCAACAACGAAGAGCTGTACAACATTCTAACCACCGCCAAAGAACCGTACGATTTAGTGATCGTCAGCGATGTGCTCATCGATCGCCTGCTCCGTGAGCAGCGGCTGGCCGTGCTGAACCGTGGACGAATCCCTAATCTGGCCAATCTTGCTCCGGCATTTAATCGGATTGCAGGCGATCCAGTCAATCGGTTCTGCGTGCCATATCTGTGGGGTGTGCTTGGCTTTGGCTATCGCCAATCAGCCCAGCGCCAATCGATTACCAGTTGGGACGATGTGTTCGATCCGGCTCGCAGTAATCGCGTGGTTATGGTTGACGACGCCCGCTTTGGGATCGGATTAGCATTGATCAAGCTAGGATTTAGCCCAAACACAAGTGATCCGGCCGCCATTGGCGCTGCCCGTGATTGGTTGCGCTCGCACGCCGGGCGCATCGTTCGTTTTGCCGGTAATGATGGGCAAACCTTCTTGGCGAGCAACGAAGCCGATGTTGCGATCGAATGGAGTGGCGATATTCTCCAAATAGCGATCATTGATCCTGACATCCAGTTTGAAGTTCCGGCCGAGGGTGCCATTTTCGCGGCTGATAGTATGTGTGTGCTCGCCAATGCCGCTAACCACGTCGCCGCCGAGCAGTTTATCAATTTTATCTTGACGGCTGAACACGGTGCGGCTTTAGCGAACAAGACCCGCTATATTTCACCGAATCGCGCAGCCTTTGACCGTCTTGATGACGATCTGCGACGCTTGATCCAACGCTATCAAGCTCTTGAACAAGAGGGGCGGTTGTTCCGTTTAGTCGATGTTGACTCGGCGACGTATCAACTCTACCGTGCCGCTTGGGCGGAGGTGCGGCGATGAATGATCCTTCCCCTTCCTTGCGCCGCTGGCTAACTTTCGGTATCGCGAGCGCAATCATGCTTTCGCTGGTGGTGTTAATCGGCGGCTTGTGGATCCAAGCAGCGCTGCACCAACACACCACCGAGCGCCTTCAGCGTGCAGCACAAGCCCGCGAAGCGGCATTGTCACTCAATATTGCCTTGGTAATGGCGCACCGCCATGATAGTGCTCTCCTCGAACTTGCGTATCGCAACCAACCCATCGAACCGCTCACGGTCGTTGCTTACACTACCACCTTGCAAGAAGTACGCCAAGCGTTTGGCAAGCTTGAGACGCTGAGCACCGAATTCACCTCGCTCACACCATTTGTACAAGAACTGGGACAGATCCTCAATACGTATCAAGTCACCCTTGCGCAGATTACGGCCCAGATCGAACAACGCCGCCGTATCGATGGGATTGAGTATCAGCTTCGTGAAGCGCAGCGCGCCTTGTGGTTAACGCTCGATCAGCACGAGAGCACTTTCCGCGAACGAGGTTTGCGGCTCGCGCTGGAAGAGCAGTCGTATCTGACTACTCGCCGGCAGGAATACATTGATGGGGTGCGCATCCAGATTAATCAATTGCAAACGGCGACTATGGGCTTGCCCGCACCAGAGCGCACCCTCCTCCAACAGCGGTTGACTGCCTATCTCAACACCTTCTTGCAATTGACTACGCTTGATTGGGAACTGCAACAGTATGCCATCACCTTGCGGTATCACACCGATGATATGCTGCGCGCCATTGATGGCATCCAGCAGGCGATAGCGACCGAACAAGATCAGGCGGCTGCGATGCTCAATCTGGCGGACTGGATGAGTTATGGCTTAATCCTCTGGATGATCGGCAGCAGTACCACGATCTTTGTGACGCTCGGCTGGCTCATCAATCGTCATGTCACTCGCCCGTTGACCACATTGACCTACGCGGCCAAACGGGTGGCCAGCGGCTGGCGTGAAACACCGATCCCAATTGTTGGCGCTGACGAGATCGGCGATCTGTCCCGTGCGCTCGCCCGGCTCACCAATGAATTGAATGAAACCATTGCTAAACTTGAAGATCGGGTAGCTCAGCGCACTATCCAATTGCAACGTGCGCTCTCCCAAAATGAGGCCTTGCTTGCTCAAGAACGTCGGCGCAGCCGTAGCGAACAGATTCTGATTGATCTGAGCCTTGCCTTAAGTCATCTGTCTGATGAAGCGGCGATCTGTCAGTGTGTAGTTAATACATTGGCTACCGGCAAAGAACCCGATGATCGCATCGGTATTTACACCCGTGAAGCAGACGGGGCGTTCTGGACTCCGCAAGTCACGCATGGCCACCAACGCGATCCTTTCCTCAAATTAGTCGCGCCCAAGGCTCTCGAAGAGGCGCGTGCCAACCCGTGCTATATCGCCGATCTGAGCGCTTATTCATTTCCGAGTTTACCCGCTCTACAGGGATCGGTGGTGGCAGCGACGATCCACTTGGATCAGCAAGATTACGCTCTGTTGACCCTGTATCGCCCGCAACCCAACGCTTTTACCGACGACGAGATCGCCTATGTAGGCATTGCCGCGCGCTTGGCCGGACAGGCACTGACTCGCGTGCGGTTGGTGGGGTCGTTGCAACAAGCCAAAGAGGCCGCCGAAGCCATTAATCGCGAGCGCAGCGCCTTTCTGGCCCGCCTCGACCATGATGTGCGCAACCCGCTCAACACGATTATTGCGATGGGCGAAATGTTGCGCGAGGCGCTTACCGACCGCCCAGCAGCTTCTGCTGATGCTGGCACGATTGCCCGCGCTGGTCGGCGTTTGCTAGGCCGGCTCAATATTCTGCTCGATAGCGCCAAGATCGAGTCGGGGATGCTGACCTTACAGCCTGAACCGTTCTCGCTCGATACCTTGCTTGATGATGTGCTGAGCGAGATTGAACCGCTGATTCGCCATAACCATAACCGGCTCGAAATTGAGCGACCGTCGAACTTGGGCTTGATCGTCGCTGATCTGAACCGGCTACGCCACGTGTTGATCCATCCGCTGCGTTTTGCTGCCGCCACGACTCGTCATGGCGCTATCACGGTGCAAGTGCAGCGACAAACGGCTGACGCGCAACGAGATGTGCTTGCAGTCACCATCAACGATACCGGCGCAACGTTGAGCGAACGCCACCTCCAAACCCTGCTCACGCCATTCGTGCTACCGCCCGCCGGATCGCGTCGTGCCGATGAAGGGGAAGGGTTAGCGTTAAGTCGCCAATTGTGCGAGTTGATGGGAGGTGTACTGGCAGCCCATCCACGCACGCCGGCCGGCATCAGTTTCACGATTCAAATACCGATCACGTTATCACGTGAGCCTGATGACCCCGTTGCGCAAACCCACTATTGGCCGCAACCCGATATCGTGTTGGTGACAGCCATTGAAGCCCGCGCCCTCCAAAACGCGCTCGAACAAGTGGGCTGGCAGGTGCAGCGGGCAGCGTCATTGGCCGAAGCAATCGCGCACGTGCGCCGGCCGCCATCCGCGTTGCTGATCGATTTCACGCGCGAGCGCGCGCCAGTAGAGGAGATGCTGCTGGCCGCTGGTTGGGATACCGTCCCCGTGATCTGGCTGTGCCATGCTGATAGTGGTGAGTGCACGATGCTTTGCGCGCGGTGGCCGGGTGATGTGGAAGCAGTTATTCGCACCGTGAAGACAGTACTGCCCCGACCACAACAGAACTCAAATGCCATTTTATTGATTGAAGACGATCCACCAACGCGCTTGATGATCCGGCGTGCGTTAGAAAGCGAGGGTTGGCATGTGATTGAAGCTGGCGATGGCGTCACTGGGAAAACGATCTGGCTCAGTGCAAAGCCGGCGCTAGTGATTCTTGATCTGATGCTGCCTGATGGCGATGGTTTGGCCCTCTTGCACCATTTACGCCAAACAATGACGACGCCAGTTGTGGTCGTCACTGCCAAAACGCTCCATCACGACGAGCTGAGTGCGCTCGCCAACATCGGCGCAACTGTGTTGCAAAAGGGTCGCTACCGGCGCAGTGATTTGCTCGCTTTGGTGCGCACGTTGGTGAGATGAGCGTTATCTATGATACGGACGGCATGGATAGCCGGATAGTGGTCAGGGCGGGTTGCAAACCCGCCCTGACTCACGCCACCCGCTACTGAACCTCCTACCGGCGCACAATCAGGCTTTGCCCGGTCATATCGGCAGCCGGCGGCAACCCCAACAGATCCAACAACGTCGGCGCAACATCGGCCAAGCGCCCGCCGCTACGCAGGCTCACCGCATCTTTGCCGTAACCGGGGCCGCCGATCAAGAAACAAGGCGCGGGGTTGGTCGTATGGGCAGTGTGCGGGCCACCCGTCTCCGGATCAATCATCTGCTCGGCGTTGCCGTGATCGGCAATCACCAATGCCACCCCGCCGCGGGCCAAAATCGCCGGCACCACCTTCGCCAACCCGGCATCGACCGCTTCGCAAGCCTTGATCACGGCGGGAATACTGCCGGTATGACCAACCATATCCGGGTTCGCATAGTTGACCACAATGAAATCGTACTGGTCGCTCTCGATCGCCTGCAAGAGCGCCTCGGTCACTTCCGGCGCGCTCATCTCCGGCTTGAGATCATACGTAGCGACTTTCGGCGAGGGAATGAGCTGGCGATCTTCACCGGGGAACGGCTCTTCACGCCCGCCGTTGAGGAAGAAGGTGACGTGTGGGTACTTCTCGGTTTCAGCGATGTGGAATTGGCGCATACCGGCTTGGCTAATCACTGCCGCCAGCGGGCTAGTGACGTAGCGTGGCGGGAAGGCGATCAATACCGGCAAACCCTCTTCGTATTGGGTCATCGTCACGAAGCACAGATCGCGCAACTGGCGATCACGCTGCCAAATCTGCGGCGGCAGCGGCTGGCCCTCAGCTTTTTGCCGCTCGTAATGCTGGCGAATGCGCTCGTTCAACTCCGGATCGACGAAAGCACGGGTCAACTGGCGGCCCCGGTCGGGGCGGAAGTTGGTGAAGATTACTGCATCGCCGTCGCGCACAGTGGCGATCGGTGCGCCATTAGCATCGACGATGACCGTCGGCAAAACAAACTCATCGCTAACATCCTTTGCATACGAGGCTTCAATCGCAGCCCGCGCCGAGGGTGCTTTCTCGCCGACGCCATCGACTAACGCCGCATACGCCTTACCGGTGCGCTCCCAGCGCTTATCGCGATCCATCGCGTAGTAGCGCCCCGACACCGTCGCGATCACGCCGGTGCCGAGCCGGGCAATCACGCCTTCGAGTGTATCGAGAAAGCCAAGCGCGCTGCGCGGCAACACATCGCGCCCGTCGAGGAAGAGATGCAGGTAGACACGGTGCAGTTGGTGGCGATGGGCTAATTCAAGCAAGGCATGCAGGTGATCCTCGTGGGCATGGACGCCGCCGGGGCCGAAGAGGCCCATCAGGTGCAGGGCCGAGTCACGTTGTTTGACGTGCTCAATCGCCTGCAATAGGGCCGGATTGGTAAAGAAATCGCCGTCGGCAATCGCTTTACTGATGCGGGTCAGCTCTTGATAGACAACGAAGCCGGCGCCGATATTGAGATGGCCGACTTCCGAGTTGCCAATCTGGCCTGCCGGCAAGCCGACATCCAGCCCAGATGCACCCAAGGTCGTGAAGGGGCAAGTCGCCATCCACTCATCAACATGCGGCGTATCGGCCAGATCAGCCGCATTGCCGGGGCCGGGAGGGGCGACGCCCCAGCCATCCATAATAATTAACACCACCGGACGGGGACTGGTCATACGGTTTTGCTCCTTATCCAAGCCCAAAGGCTACTTGCGCGATTCGCCATGCCGCCAGCAGGCCAAGCAGCGCCGCACCTAAGAGCGGAACAATAGTTAAGAGGATGCTCCAAATACGTTCGCCCACGGGAGGATTGGTACTCACAAAGCCGCGCACGAGTTCGCGCTGCACCGCCTGCCAACCACCCCAGAGGGTAGCGATCGCTAACGCTGCAAAGACCAGCGCCGCACCCAACGCAATCAATGAACCAAGCAGCGCCATTTGCTTCTCCTTATCTGCGAACCCTAATCACACGAACGGGGCGCAATCTCAACGAGCTACTCCACCAGCCACCGTCCCGGATTGAGAATACCCGCCGGATCCCAACGCTGGCGCAACGCACGCATCAAATCGATCGTTGGCGGTGGCGGCCCCCAGCGATCGATCCCGGCGGGGCCGCGTTCAACCACGGCGTAGCCATCCATCTCGG
Source organism: uncultured Chloroflexus sp. (assembly GCF_937951745.1). Taxonomy (GTDB): domain Bacteria; phylum Chloroflexota; class Chloroflexia; order Chloroflexales; family Chloroflexaceae; genus Chloroflexus. The sequence goes on along the minus strand of NZ_CALFBQ010000047.1, from coordinate 26,857 downwards.
CGAGGGTTTGACGGAGAGCGGGCAGGTGCGTTGCTGCCGCCATTGACCAGCGCCCAACCATCAGGCCAAGACCGGGGAAGATGGCGAGGTGGGAAGGAGCCAGCGCCGTTACCGCATCGATCGCCGCCGCCAGCATCCGCTCAGGCACACCAATGCGCAGCACAAGAGCATCGTCCGGCGCGGAGGGCACTGCCCACAGTTCACGATCATCGGTACTCAGCGTCACCGCTTCCGCCAACGCACAAGCAGCGGTCGCCAATCCAAGCTGGCGCTCGACGGCTGCTGCGACGCCGGCAAACCGAACCGCCAGCGTGACCGTCTCGGCCACAGTGATGGCCAACGCAACCGGTTGCGTTGGCGGTTGCCGGATGGCAGTAGCGGCGTGCAGCGCCGCGGCCGGGGTGGCAAAGACGGCCCGCACCGAGGCGATGCGTTCTGGCAACGGCGCGACTTTAAAGGTGACGGCAGCGATGACGCCGAGCGTACCGAAAGCGCCGAGGTGTAATTTGTGATTATCATAACCGGCTACATTCTTAACCACCCGCCCGCCGCTCTGGACGATCCGGCCATCGCCGAGCACCACCCGCATGCCGAGCAGCCAATCGCGCGGCCCGCCATAGCCGAGCCGCAACGGCCCCCACGCCGCTGTCGCCAACAAGCCACCGATAGGAGCGGTATCAGACGTCGGCGGATCCCACGGCAGCCATTGCCCGTGCTCGGCCAGCACGGCCTGCAATGCGCCCAAAGTGATGCCGGCCTCAACCATCACGACCAGATCGGCGGGATGATACTCGATCACCCGATCGAGCCGGCGTAAATCGAGGGCCAGATCGTAGCGTGGAGGCGGGTTCATCAAAAACTGGCGTGTGCCGGCGCCCCACGGCACCACTGCCGCTTGCGCGCGGGATGCGGCAGCGAGCACCTCGGCCACTTCGGCCACGGTCATCGGTTGCGCCACTTGGCGTGGCCAGCAATCACCAAACGCATACGCAGCGGTTTGAGGCGTTGGTTGAAGAGATTCAACGTTCATCGTTATGCCTTTGCGCCGCCATCAGATCCATGCCCCGCGATCAACTGCGCGCAACGCACCGCGCGCGTGACGAATATCAGCGCAACTGCTGCCGCTCGGCAACAACTTGCACGGATTCATCACGCCAACAGGATCGAAGACCGCCCGCACATCGGCAAAAGCGGCCAAATCTGCCGGGCCGAAGATCCATCCCAAATAATCGCGCTTCTCGATCCCGACCCCGTGTTCGCCGCTAATGGTGCCGCCAGCCGCGACACAGGCCTGCAAAATCTCTTCACTCGCCGCCACTGCCCGCTCGAGCGCACCGGGATGACGCAGATCGAACAGCAACAATGGATGCAGATTGCCGTCACCGGCATGAAAGATATTGACAATGGTGATCTGATGGCGCGTCGCGACCTCTTCGGTGAGCCGCAACAATTCGGGCAACCGCGAACGCGGCACCACCCCATCTTGAATGTGATAGTGGGGCGCAATCCGAGCGCAGGCGGCTAACGCACCCTTGCGCCCGGCCCACAACTTCGCTCGCTGCACTTCATCTTGGGCGGCGCGCAACTCACGCGCACCATACTGCCGGCACAACGCCGCGATCTGCTCAGCCTGCGCCGCTACCTCTTCACCCAAACCGTCAATCTCAATCAATAACACCGCCCGCGCCTCGGCTGGGTAACCGGCCTGCACCGCTGCTTCCACCGCCGCAATCCCCTGCCCGACCAGCATCTCGAGCGCCGCGGGCAGAATGCCGTGGGCAATGATGGCCGATACGGTCGTGCTCGCGGCATCGAGATCGTCGTAAATCGCAAGGAATGTGCGCACCGCTTCCGGGTTTGGCGTCAGCTTGACCAGCGCCTCGGTGACAATGCCAAGAGTGCCTTCGCTGCCAATCATCACCCCAAGCAGATCGTAGCCGGGGGCATCGAGCGCGGCGTGGCCTAGCTCCACCACCCGGCCATCGGCCAACACGACGGTAGCGGCCAAAATATGGTTGGTGGTTACACCATACTTCAAGCAATGTGGCCCACCAGCATTGGTAGCAATATTGCCGCCAATTGTGCTCGAACGCTGGCTGCTTGGATCAGGGGCGAAATGGAGACCGTAGCGAGCGGCGGCAAGACTCAGATCGGTATTGACCACGCCGGCTTGCACGCGGGCAGTGCGGGCAACCGGATCAATCGCGAGGATGCGGTTCAATCGAGCGAGGGAAATGACCAGCCCGCCCTGTTCGGGCACCGAACCACCGGCTAAACCGGTACCGGCGCCCCGCGCCACGATCGGCGCGCCGAGCTGGAACGCCACCTTGACGCAGGCTGCCACCTCGTCAGTGGTGCGCGGCACTACCACCACCTCCGGCATCCCTTGATCGAGCACCGAACCATCGTACTCGTAGAGCATCAGCTCTTCAGGCCGGCGTAATACGATGGCCGGATCAACTACGCGCAGCAGTGCAGCGACAAGATCATCTCTCATAACCTTCGTAAACCTCTCGCTGCCGTCACAGCCAAGGAACGGTAACCAACCGGTTGAACACTACTTCGTGCGCACCCGGCGCTTAAGGTCAATAACCGGACGCCGAAACGAGAGTACGTCGAGCGTGCCACGGGGGTATGACCGCAAGATAAGCGCTAACCCGCGCGGATGCCGCCGCCAAATTCCAGCTAGCGCCAACCCGATCAAGAGTGGTGTCATGACCCACACCAGTACTGGCGTGCCATTGGTAAGTACAATCGAACCGAGCCCTATCCCGACGAGGATCCACTGCACAATCGGCAGGAACAGCATCCGTTCGCGTAGATGAACAAACGCGACCAGATATGCGATCACATACCAGATTGACAGCAGAATCATCAGCAGCAGGAGCCACGAAAGCAGTGTCGCCATAGCCATCCTCGCTATGTCCGCTACATTGCAGAGGCATGATAACACACTTGCGCTGGCACGGCGCTGTCTGGTCAACCCAACGGTGCAAAGGGTTAAAGGTAACGCCGCAGCGCACACGACGGTGCGCAGGGATCGTCATGGGATACGCTGCGCCCTCACCGTCACGACCGCAGACCCTATGTTATAATCAGCCGGCAACGAACCCAATGGCGCAGGGAGTTTTACAGCATGGACAATCGGCCCAGTATCAGCGTCTTCTTCCCCGCTTGCAATGACGCCGGCACTATCGGCAGTATGGTAGTCGCAGCGATCGAGACGCTCGAAGAGATCACCGACGACTACGAAGTAATTGTGGTCGAAAACGGCAGCACCGACTACACTGTCGAAGTGCTCGAGTCGCTGGCCAAACGCTACGACAAGCTGCGGGTTTACACCCACCGGCAGGCGCTCGGTTATGGCGGCGCACTGCGGGTTGGCTTCGCCAAGGCAACGAAAGACCTCATCTTCTACACCGATGGCGATGCTCAGTACGATCCACGTGAACTCAAGCTACTCTTGCCAGCGCTGCGCGAGGATGTCGATATTGTCAACGGTTGGAAGATCGATCGCGGCGATCCGTTGCACCGCGTTATTATCGGGCGGATCTATCACCACACCGTTAAATTTCTCTTCGGCTTCAAGTTACGCGACGTCGATTGCGATTTCCGCCTGATTCGCCGCCACGTCTTTGACAACATCGAGCTGGAATCAGACAGCGGTACCATTTGTCTCGAACTAGTCAAGAAATTGCAAGACTCCGGCTACCGGTTCGCTGAAGTGCCGGTGCATCACTATCACCGTACTTACGGCAAGAGCCAGTTCTTCAACTTCCCGCGGCTATGGCGCACGTTTGTGCAGTTGATTGAATTGTGGTGGAAGTTGGTGGTGCGGCGCGAGCATCTGCGCAAACGCAAAACCCGCGCCCAAACCGAGGTTGAGCAGACGACGCGCTGAAACGCCGTAAGCTAACTTTGAGCCAATTCACGCAACCGAGACGGGTTGAGCAGCGTGATGCCGGAGCTGTCCACATCGAGCAGGCGCGCATCGCGGAACTGGTTAATGACTTTGGTGACAGTTTCGCGATAGGCATTGATCATGTCGGCTAGTTGCTGATGGGTACGGCGCGGCAGCCGGGCCGGTTGCGGCGTCGCGACCGGATGGGTCTCAGACATCTCGAGTAGCACCGAAGCCAAACGGGCCGGTACCGACTTGAACGCCACCTCTTCGATCCGGCGGCTGACAATCAGTCGTTGCTGACCGAGCAATTCGAGCATTGCCGTCGCCAACGCGCCATCATTCGCGATCGCATGCAGCGCCTCGGCCCGCGGCACGGCCAACGCGCGCACCGGTGTCAACGCCTCGGCAAAGGTGTCGTAGGTTGCTTCGCGCTCTAGGGCGCTCAAGCCAAACACTTGGCCGCTCTCAACGACGCGCACGGTCAGCAACCTTCCTTCCCGCGAAGCAAGGTGCAAGCCAACCTGCCCATTGGCCAACAAATAGATCATCTGTGCCGGTTGGGCTGGAGTATAGATGGTGCTGTGCCGGCGGAATGACTGCGCCTGCCCTAATGGGGCTAGGCGATGCCAGACGAAGGATTCCGCTTCATGCAGCCGTGATGCCATGCCTTATCCCTTTCCGCGCCATCTCGACCGGCCAATGTGGAGCGTTTCATTGCTATGGTATTGTACCATAAGCTTTCGTTCATCGCCCCTAATAAAATGAGCATTGGTATAATAATCTTATGAAGCATCGCAACCCTCTTTGGCAGCGCTGGTTCCGGATCGTATGGTGGGTGGGGTTGAGCATCTGGTTGGCTGCTTGTGCGGCGCCGGCAACGCCAACACCGATCAGCACGCTGCCGCCAACCGCGACGCCGCTGCCAACCGCGACGCCACTGCCACGCGGCGGCACACTAAATCTGCGGATTGCTGCCAATATTACCGATCTGCGCCCGTGGCAACCGCGATCGCGCGGCGAAGAACATCTGATCGGCTTGCTGTACAGCGGTTTGATGCGCCTCGACGCTGATCTCTGGCCTACTCCTGATCTAGCCGAACGGCTCGATATCGATGCCGAAGGCCGGACGCTCACCGTTACTCTGCGCCCTGATCTGCGCTGGCACGACGGCCAACCGCTGACCGCGGCTGATGTGCTCTTTACCCTCGAAGCGTTGCGTAGTTTACCCGAAACCAGCACGGCGTTGTTAGCCGATCTGCGCTACATTGCCACCGCCTCTGCCCCTGATGAACGCACCGTGGTGATCGAGCTGCGCAGCCGGTATGCGCCGATGCTCAGTTTGCTGGCTGTGCCGATCCTGCCCCGCCACCTCTTCGCCGGGCGCGAGCTGAGCCAGATTAATTTCTTGAATCAGCCGATTGGCAGTGGGCCGTTTCGCCTGACCGAACGGCAAACCAACGGTAGTCTCGTTCTCGATCGGTTTGAACAGTATCACCACGGCGCGCCGCTGCTCGATCGCGTGGTCTTGACCGTTATGCCTGAAACTAGCCTCACCCAGAGCGCGCTGCGCGATGGCCGGTTGCAAGCCGCCGAATTGCCGTGGGGCAGCCAAGATGCCCTCGCCGATGTGACCACCCTGCGCAGCGGTAGCATCCCCGAAAACGGCGTGTATTTTTTAGCCTTCAATTTGCGCCCCGGACGGCCCTTTGCCGATGTCCGCTTGCGGCAAGCAATAGCTACTGCCATCGATCTGCCCCGGCTGGTCGAGACGGCCACCAAAGGCGCCGGCATCCCGGTTGGCAACGGCGCATTGCCGGGAAGTTGGGCCGACCTGACCCCGCCGATGACAGCCGGCGACTTGCCGGCGGCGCGTGAAATCCTTGACGCTGCCGGCTGGACGTTGCCGGCAGGGGCGACGATTCGCCAACGCGAGGGTGTGCCGCTGATTGCCCGCCTCTACGTGCGCAACGACGACGAACGGCGGTTGGTGGCGGCGCGGCGCATTGCCGAAATCGCTGCCAGCATCGGCATTCAGATTGTGGTTGAACCAGCCGACTTTGCTACCGTCATTCTCGCCCGTTATGTCGCGCCTTACGATTTCGACCTCTTGCTAGGCAGTTGGATCAACGGCGCCGGCGATCCGGCTTTCGCCGATACTATGTTCTACGACCCCGACGATTTCGCTCTCTTCCATTCCAGCCAGCTCGCACAGGGTCCGGGTGATACGCGGGCCACGCGCAACTTTGTTGGTTTTAACGATCCGGTCTACGATGAACAGGCGCTGATTGCCCGCCAACTCTATGGCCGAGACGAGCGGCGCAGTGCGATTGCCCAGACGCAGGCCCGCCTTGCCAGCGAGTTGCCCTATTTGTACCTGTGGGTTGATCGCGCGGCGGTGGTACTCGATAGTCGCTTTCGCACGCTCGATGGCCCGATCGATCTGAGTACGCCGCGGTATTTGTGGAATATTGAACGGTGGTATTTAGAACGGTAGGCAGTAGGCAAGAGGAAGCCGTGCGTGAACATCCCCTGTCTGCCCACTCCCTGCCTCTCTATATTAGGTGGAACGTATGACCAACCCCTTTAGCGAACGCGGGCGCATCGTCGATCCGGGCAAATTTGTTGGGCGGTGGCGTGAGCTTGGCGCGGCATGTGAGCAACTCGAACGGCGGCGGCCAATTTTGCTGTATGGGCCGAGCGGTAGCGGGCGCTCGTCGCTGCTCACCCATCTCGCCCAAGCTGCCGGCGCAGTGCTCGAAATTCCCAATCTCAACGCCTTCTATCTCGATCTGGCCGTGTTGCCCGACGCCGCCACCACCTATGGCCTGATCGTGCGCGCACTCGGCGGCAGCGAACCGACTATCGCTGCGCTTGAACGGCGGTTGGCCGCCAATGGGCGTCCGGTGCTGATCTGCCTCGATGGGGTTGAGTCGGCAATCGCCGCCGGTTGGGGCGAAGACCTGCTCGAACGATTAGGCCGGCTGGCCCGGCGCAGTTCCCCCGGCTACCACGGCGTCGCCGGGCCGACCGGTCAGAGCATGGCCTACGATCTGATGGTGGTTGGGGCCGTGCGCGGGGCGCCGCCGACGCTCAGCGAACCGTTCGCCACCGTGCGGCTCGGCCCGCTCAGCTTTGCTGAAGCGCGTATGCTGCTCGACAGCTACCTTGAGGAAGGCGAACCGCTCTTTAGCGCCGACGAAGTGCGTGAACTGATGGTGCTCAGCGCCGGCCAGCCGGCTTTCTTGCAGCGCGCCGCCTACCACCTCTACGAAACGCGCCGCCGGCCAACCTATCGCTGGCGCAAAGCTTACCGCGCCGAACTGCGCGAAAATCCGCCGGTCGAGAACCCGCTCCCGCCGGCCATCTTCGAGGCCGAAGACGATGACGAAGATGATGACGAAACCGTGCAAGCTGAATTACCGCCGACCGAAACGTCGTCGCTCCCGCGCCGCCGCGCTAGCCTCACCCCCAGCGACGATCTACGCCCGCTTTTGGCCGCAGTCGGGCCGTTGCTCGCCGGTTTGGTCGGCATGCAAGCCAGCAACTCGTGGCCGGTCGGAATCGCGATTGGCGCCGCTGGCTACCTCTCAGTCATCATTTGGAACTGGCGACGCGGGGAGGGGTGAATGTTGCGCGCTCATCACACCGCCATCGCCACCACCAACGCCAATATCACAAAGATAAGTAACGCAAACCCTATGTCACCGCCACCTGACTCTGCTGGAGTTTCGGCACGCAGATAGACCACTGGCGGCGGTGTGGGCAGCGGTAGCGCCGCGCTGGCTACCGTTACACCTACCAGCGCCGTCAGCCCCAATAGAAAGATGGTCATTATGGCGCGCCTCCTTGTAAATGTCTCATTGGCACTAATGAGTGCCGGTTGAAAAATGTACTATACTAGTATAGTGTCAATTTTACACTATTTGTATCGGGTTGTCAAGTGGTTGTTCCCGTAGCGGACGCCGAAAATGCGACTCATTTCCTCCCCTCTGCATGCGCTGCGCCTTGGCGGTACCACCCGCTGCGCCTTGGTAGTGGCTCTCTCCCCCGGCCCTTCTCCCGAAGTCGCCCCTATTCCCTATCCTCCTCCCCCAGCGGGGAGGGGGCAACTTGCTCTCGCTCTCAGCAGGGGAGGATTGGGGGTGAGGGGATCATTCCCAAACGCCCGCTGCGTTCTCTGCGCCTTAGTGGTGGTCTTCATCCCCATCCCCCTCACCCAGCGAGGGAAGGAGATGAGGGGTGAGCCTGCTCCTAGCGGTTGCTACCGTGGAGGGCGCGGGATAATTCCATTCTCAACCCTTTGCACCTTGGTGGAGCCGGACAGCCGTCCGGCTCTCCTGCATCTTTGCGTTCAAACCCTCTGCGTCCTCTGCGGTAAACAGATACGAAACCGTCCAAAACGTAACGAGGGCGGCTGCATTGCAGCCGCCCTCAACCGAACATATCGCTTGATTTACCGCATACTGCGGCGCACCACCATCCCACCCAACGCGGTCAGGGCCAACGCGGTCAGGGCTAGCGCCGCCAGCGGCAGCGTCTCACCACTTGTGGTGGGCAGCACCGCTGGCGCTGCCGTGGTTACCGGCGCGGTCACTGCGAGCTGCGGGGTGATGTTGGCAACGAAGTTGGTGGCAAAGACACTGTAGATCTGACCAGCATTGACAGTCGTGCCCGCCAAGTTGATCACCACCGCATCACCGCCAGCCGGAGTCACCTGCAGATCGTAGGTGCCTGCCGGAACTTCGAGATAGTTGCTGGCATCGGGAAAGGCCAAGTTGCTGATCAGGGTCGTACCATTAGCCAGCTTGACATCTACCGCCGGGGCATCGGGCGAGAAGTGGTACACCCGTACCTTGGCTTGGCCAGCCGCCGGAGCGCGCAAATCATCAACGATCACCTGCGGCTTGATGCTGGCCACCGGGCCAACCGCAGCGATAGTGTAGGCCTTGCCCGCCTCGATCGTCACGTTGGCATCGATCACCGCCGAACCGGCGCCGGCACCCGTTGGCGCGACCTGCACGCGATAAGTGCCCGCTGGCAGATCAAGGTAAGGGCTCGCAGCAAAGAATCCGACGTTGGTCAATACTGCATTCCCGTTGACGAACACATCCACTGCCGGCGCGTCGGGCGAAGCGTGGATCACACGCACTTTCGCCGCGCCGCTCTGGGCAAAGGCAGCTGGCACAACCAACAGGGCGAACAAGAGGGCAGTGGTCAGGGCAATCGACAGCTTGCGAAACACGGATGTCTCCTCCCTACAATACAACGCTTCCTCACGTACCGGTATTGGCAATTCTTTGCAAATATCTTGCACAATTTCCGGCTTCACTACTCTTTACGGGCGCGAGGAGCAAGTGGATGTATGGAACGGAGACAATTTCAACTATCCAGAGATAAACGATCACTCGCAACTTGTTTCCTAGCGATACCCAACAACCGGGGATAGTGTGCTATCCCCGGTTGAGTCCTGCTATCTCAGTTAGCCCGTAAAGGGTTGCCAACGCTTATCCTTCTCGCTCATCTCGGTGACCGGCAACGGCCAGATAATACCAAACGCCGGATCATTGTAGCGCACGCCGCCCTCGGCGCTTGGGGTGTAGTATTGCGACACCTGATAGAAGACCTCGGTGTCATCTTCGAGCGTTTGAAAGCCGTGAGCAAACCCTTCGGGGACGTACAGCGCCAACCGGTTAGCTGCCGTCAGCTTCACCCCAATCCAACGCTTGTAGGTGGGCGAATCGGGTCGCAAGTCGATAATCACATCGTAAATTGCGCCCCGAATACAGCGCACCAGCTTGGTTTCGGCGTAGGGTGCGTGCTGGAAATGCATGCCACGCAGGGTTCCCGCCACTCGGTTGTACGAAAGGTTCATCTGCACAACCCGATTGACCAACCCATGCTCGGCAAACTCGTTTTGAGCCCAAACGCGGGCAAAGAACCCGCGATTGTCTTCGTACAACTCTGGCTCGATGATGTACGCATCTTTCAGCTCAGTGGGCATAAACCGCATCGTCTCGCTCCTCTAACCATTGCTCACGCCGATTACAACTCGCCGCGGCGCTGCAACTCTTGGCGGAACCACGGGATTGTCTGTTCAAGACCTTCGCGCAGCGTCACCTTCGGTTCCCAGTTGAGGATCCGGCGCGCCTTGCTGATGTCGGGCTGGCGCACCTGCGGATCGTCTTTGGTGCGCAGGTCGCGGTAGGTCACACCGGCCTTATTGCCGGTAATCTCGTTCACGATCTGCGCAAATTCGGCGATAGTGAATTCGCCGGGATTCCCGATGTTGACCGGTTCGACCTCGTCGCTAAACAATAACCGGTAGACTCCCTCGACCAGATCAGAGACGTACTGGAATGAGCGGGTTTGGCTGCCGTCGCCGTAGATCGTCAGCGGCTCGCCGCGCAGCGCCTGCGCAATGAAGTTGGGTACCACTCGGCCATCGCGCAACCGCATGCGCGGGCCGTAAGTGTTGAAGATACGTACAATCCGCGTCTCGACACCGTGGTAGGTATGATAGGCCATTGTCATCGCTTCGGCAAAACGCTTGGCTTCATCATAGACGCCGCGCGGCCCAACCGGATTGACGTGGCCATAGTAGGTTTCCGGCTGTGGATGGACTTGTGGATCACCGTAGACCTCTGAGGTCGAGGCCAACAAGAAGCGCGCGCCCTTGGCTCGCGCTAAGCCCAACGCTTTGTGCGTGCCTAGAGCGCCTACCTTGAGCGTCTGGATCGGTAATTCGAGATAATCAATCGGCGACGCCGGCGAGGCAAAGTGGAGGATAGCATCAATAGGCCCTTCGATGTAAATATAGTTGGTGACGTCGTGATGAATGAAGAGGAAGCGGGGATGACCAGCCAAATGAGCAATATTGTCGGTGTTGCCGGTGATCAAATTATCCATCGCGATCACCGTATGACCTTCGGCCAAAAAGCGATCACACAGGTGCGATCCCAGAAACCCTGCCCCGCCAGTAATAAGCACGCGCATAACTGAAGTTCTCCTTAGTATCGCTATCAGTGGGTATTGTAGCCGTTTATCGTGAAGGTCTGATGAACATCCGGCTGTTAGTTATTAACATCTTGCATCAGATGAATCCCAGTAGTATTGGCGGTGCTCGCGATAGAAGGCAATGGTTCGCGCCAAGCCAGTGCGGAGATCAATGCGCGGCTGCCAGCCAAGCATGCTCCGAATGCGGCGATCATCGGCGTAGTAGTCACCAATATCGATCGGTTTGCGATCGTCCGGGTAAGGAATGATCTCAAAACTGCCACCGCCCGCCACTTCGACCATTAGCGCTGCCAGATCGCGCAGGTTGATCACCTCAAGACCGCCTAGATTGAAAATCTGTCCGGCGGCTGCCGGATGGACGGCAGCCAGCAACATCGCCTCTACACAATCATCCACATAGGTAAAATCGCGCAATTGCATACCGTCGCCCCACACCTGTATCGGTTTTCCTTCGATAACATTCTTGATCCAAATGCCAAGAAAGGTTTGGCGTGCATCTTTCACCCGCATACGCGGGCCGTAGGTGTTGGTCAGGCGCAAGGCGCAGGCGCGAATGCCGTAGACATTATTGTAGAGAATGTGGTACCACTCGCCGGCCATCTTGTTGATCCCATTGACATCCACCGGATGGAGCAGATGGCGTTCATCGACCGGCAGATAGTCGGGTTTGCCGTAGATCTGGCGGGTGGAAGCATATACAATCGTAATCCGTGGATTGTTTTTGCGGCAAGCTTCGAGAATCGAAAGTTGCGCTCGGCAATTGATATCAAGATCGATATACGGGTTGCGCATTGAGTCGAGATGACTGGTCTGGCCGGCCAGATTAAAGAGAAAATCGTGCCCCTGCACCAGATAATCCATCGAGTATTCATCGCGCACATCGGCAATATTTACCCGCACCTGATCCTCGATCCCGGCGATATTGTAGAGATTACCACCGTATTCCGGGATCAGTGAGTCGACTAGTGTCACCTTAGCGCCTAGATCAACCAAGCGATGGGCTAAATTTGAACCAATAAACCCTAGCCCACCGGTAATTAACACCTGTGAGCCGGCAAATATCGTGCGATCAATCATACGAACCCCATGCGTATCGTTTCGGCGACTGTCATCACGTCGTCATAGCTCAATTCCGGATACATTGGCAGCGACAGAATCCGCCCGGCCAAATCCTCAGTGACCGGCAAACTGCCCGAATGATAGCCAAGATCGGCATAGGCCGGTTGTAGATGGGTTGGCGCCGGATAATGAACATCACATCCAATCCCGTGCGCTAGCAGGTGTTCGCGCAAGCGATCGCGGGTCGCCCGGTCAGCAAGCGTGATCACGTAGAGATGATAGACGTGGCCCGGTTCATCAACTGGCAAGCCAACCGGTAAATCAGCTAGCGCGGCGGCGTACCAACTAGCCCGTTCGCGCCGCGCGGCATTGGCAGCGGCAAGGCGAGGCAACTTCACCCGTAGCAACGCCGCTTGCAGTTCATCAAGCCGCGAGTTGCGCCCGCCGGCTTCCGTCGTGTAATACTTACGTTCCCAGCCGTACATCCGCAGGCGGCGCAGCCGTTCGGCCAATTCAGGATTATTTGTCACAACCGCGCCGCCATCACCCAATGCACCGAGATTCTTGCTGGGGTAGAAGCTAAACGCAGCCAAATGCCCCCACTGCCCGGCCATGCGCGGCGCGGCGCCGGCATCGAGCCGCCATGCGCCGTGTGCCTGCGCCGCGTCTTCAATCACCGTCAGCCCATACTGTTCGGCCACTGCCATAATTGCCGCCATATCGGCCAGCCGCCCAAACAAATGTACTGGGATGACTGCCTTGGTTCGCGGGGTGATCGCTGCCGCCAATGCCGCCGGATCCATGGTTTGCGTCACCGGATCGATCTCCACTAACACTGGCCGCGCGCCGGCTTGGAGGATCGCCGCGACATCATACATACAAGCGTTCGCCACCGTGATGACCTCGTCACCCGGCCCGACTCCGGCCGCGGCTAACGCTAAATAGAGCGCTTCGGCGCCGCTGGCGACACCTACACAGTGCTCAACACCGCACAACGTGGCGAATTCGCGCTCGAAACCGGCCACTTCAGCGCCCAAGATATACCAGCCGCTCGCAATTACCCGCTCGGCAGCAGCAAGCAATTCGGCTTGCAAGGCTTGATGACTGCGCTGCAAATTGCCAAACGGCACCCGCCATGTGATGGTCATTCCGTTACTCCTACACTATTGTTACGTGCTGCAATTGGCAATGAGGGTTGGTACCACGGCGTAATAGTACCTGATCCTTGTTGCATGACGCCATTTTTCACGGTACAGTAGATCCATACAATCCAAACAGAAAGGAGGTGAAGGCTCATGTTCTTGAATCAATGGCAGAAAACGATCATCGTTGCGCAATTGTACCGTGAGCGCGGGCAAGGGTTAGCCGAATACGAGTTGATTATTACCTTAATTGCACTAGTTTGTGTGTTAGCGATTAGCGCTATCGGCGGATCCTTGTCTGACATGATCACTACGGTGGCGGCCATTTTCCAATAAGTATTAGTGTGGAATTCATTGTAATGAGGTCTCAAGGCACCAAGATATCAATGTTGATTATCTTCGCGCCTTGAGATTATTCTTCCGCCACCTTAGCCAATCGTGCCCGATCAAGCACAATCACCCGCCCCCGCTCCAACTTCACTAACCGCTCTTCAGCCATCTGGCGTAACGCTCGCCCGGCGATCTCGCGCACGGTACCGGTGCGCTCGGCTAACTCTTGATGGGTCATTTCGGCAGCCCCACCTGCGGCCTCAGCCAACAATAGCCGTGCTAAGCGCGCCCGCACCGAACGAAAGGCGAGGTCTTCAACCAGCGTTACTAATTCGCGTAATTGGCCGGCCAAGTCCGAGAGCGCGGCCAGTGCCAGATCAGGATGTTTGCGGATTAGTGCCAGCAGATCGTCGCGGGCTAACAACAAACAGGTCACATGGCTCATAGCCCGTGCTGTTGCCGGGCTCAGGCCACCGTCAAAGATCGGCACCGCATTGAAATACTCGCCCGGCCCTGCCATGGCCAGCACTTGCTCGCGGCCATCAGGCGCCGTGCGCGAGAGACGCACCCGCCCGCGCACCACAAAAAAGATGGCATGCGCCGGCTGATCTTCGTGTATGATATGTTGGCCGGGCCGGTAGTGGCAGATATGGACGCGCCGCGCCGTGTCGGCCAGTGTTGTTTCATCAAGGCTGGCAAATAATGGAATGGCGCGCAGGTCTTCAATCGTCATTGCGCTGCTCTCAATCTTCGATCGTCGTTGGATCCGGCATTGTTTCTCATCACCATTATAGAGACTTTTATGCTGCACCATGTTATGCTCCACGATGGCGCTCGTTTGGCGTATCACGATCTCGGCAGCGGTCTGCCGTTACTGCTCATCCACGGCTTCACCGGCACGGCTCGCTCGCACATGGGGTTGCTGATCGATGACCTCAGTCGTGATTACCGCGTGATTGCGCCCGATTTGCGTGGCTATGGCGCCAGCCGCCCACCCAATCGCACCTTCCCACCCGATTTTTACCAGCGCGATGCCGCCGATCTGGCCGAACTGCTCGGTATCATTCAGCCGGGGCCGGTGGTGGCGCTGGGGTTTAGCGATGGCGCTGAGAGCGCGTTGGTGCTGGCAGCACGCCGGCCTGATTTGCTGCGTGGCGTCGTGGCGTGGGGTGTAGCTGGCGTGATGAGCCAAGCAATGGTTGATGCTGTGCAAGATTGGTTGCCGGTGTCAGCATGGGATGAACAGCGCGCCGCTTGGCGGCAAGAGATTATCAAGCTGCATGGACGCGAGCAGCTCGAACCGATGATCGAAGGCTGGGTGCGAGCAGCGGAGGCGATCGTCGCTGCTGGCGGTGATATTTGCTTACGCGAAGCACCGCAGATCCGTTGCCCCGCGTTGTTGATCAACGGCGATGGCGAGCGGAATAATTTGCCGGAAGATGTGCGCCGGCTGGCCGCCGCTATTCCTAATTGCCGCCTTGAGTTTGTCGCCAATAGCGGCCATAGTATTCAAGATGACCGACCAGCGGTGTTGATCCAGTTAATCCGGCAGTTTTTGACCGGCTAACCGGTAGACGCCACCCGCCCGATCTAGCAGATAGATCTCACCCTCCTCATCAACGCCAAACGAGGTGGTCTGAATGTTGAGCCGCGCCACGAGCGCGTGCTGCCATTCACCGGCATTCGCCCACAAGGCCCATAAATTGCCGGTGCAGAAGTCGGCGTAGAAATAGACGCCAACCAGCGCCGGCTGGCGCGTGCCGCGATAGACCTCGCCACCAGTCACCGAACAACCGCCGGTGGCGTTGTCGTGGCCATACACTGCTACCGGCAGCATTAACCCGCTCGGATCACAATTGGTTGGCCGGTAGCATTGATTGCCTTCCATCAAGCGCCAGCCGTAATTGAGACCGGCAGCGTTTACTGGTGCAACATTCACCTCTTCCCACGCATTTTGGCCCACGTCGGCAATGAAGAGCAGACCGGCGACCGGATCAAAGGCAAAACGCCATGGGTTGCGCAAACCGTAGGCCCAGATCTCTGGCAGTGCGCCGGTACGGTTGAGGAAGGGGTTATCGGGGGGAATGGCGTATGGCTGGCCGTTATCTATATCAATCCGCAAGAGTTTGCCCAAGAGCGTATCGAGCCGCTGCCCGGCATCGAGCGGGTCACCGGCGCTGCCGCCGTCGCCAGTGCCGATGTAGAGGTGGCCGTCAGGGCCAAACAGCAACAGACCGCCATTGTGATTCGCCGCTGGCTGCGCAATTCGCAACAGCACACGCGCGCTGGCTGGATCGGCTCGGTTCGGATCGGCGCTGACCCGATATTCGGCCACCACCGTATCGCCGCCGGTATCGGTATAGTTGACAAAGAACCGGCTATTGGCGGCAAACTGCGGGTGGAAGGCGATACTGAGCAAGCCCTGCTCGTTACCGCGCGATCCAACTAGGGCGCGAAGATCGAGAAACGGTTCGTCCAGCCGCTGCCCATCACGGAGTATCCATACTCGTCCTGCCTGTTCAACCACAAACAGACGCCCACTACCATCACCGGCATGGGTCAGATGAGTGGGTCGGTTAAAGCCGTCGGCAATCTGTTCGAGCGTGTAAGTCAGGCGAGTCGGGTCAACCACTGCTGCTGGCGTAGTTGGCAATGGTGACGGCGCTGAGCTGGCCGGCGCAGTGGCCAGCACCGTCGTGGGTCGGGTCGTTGGCGTGATTGGTTCCGGCGTGATGATAGGCACCGTGGGGGGCAACGGTGGTTGCGCAGCCGGATTGCCAGTTGCGCTGGCGCAAGCCGTCAAACTTACCAAACCGATCAAGACGATCCATATCCACTGCGGCATGAGATTCCTGTCTAGTGTGGTGATTGAGAGCAGCATCGCCACAACATGCATAGCGCTTGCTACCTTATTCTTACCACACCTGACCGGTGGTGCGCTACCTCGTGCAAATCATTGGCTATTGAACGGGCGTAGGTGCGGCAATGAAGCCAAGGCGCAAAGGGTATTAACGCCAAGCCACCGGCGAGCCGGACGGCTGTCCGGCTCCGCAGAGGATGCACAGCGGTTTGAAATCCTCTGCGTCCTCGGCGGTACACAAGGTAAACAACCTACGACCCGCCATTCTTCGCCTGCAAGAAGCGCGTTATCAACCCCGGCAGATTGGCCAGCGGCCCAGTGCGCACCCGCGTGTGCGGCAGCGAGTCGAGGAATTGCTGACCGTACTTCTTGGTCAGCAACCGGCGATCGAGCACCACCACAATCCCGCGATCGTCACGCGACCGGATCAAGCGGCCAAAGCCTTGCTTAAAGCGCAGAATACTCTGTGGGACGCTGTACTCGCTGAAGGGGTCGGCGAATTGCTCGCTGCGCGCCGCTACAATCGGGTCGGTCGGCACGGCAAAGGGTAGTTTGGTGATTACCAACACCGACAACGCATCGCCTACCACATCCACCCCTTCCCAGAAGCTGTTGGTGCCGAGCAAGACCGAGCGGGGAAACTCCTTCAGCCGGTCAACGAGCGCCCGCCGCGAACCATCAATCCCCTGTGCCATTACGCCGATCCCGTGATCTTCAAGTGTCTCTTGAATTGCGGCGTAGGTCTGGCGTAGCGCATTCGAGGCGGTAAACAGCGCCAGCATCCGCCCACCGGAAGCCAGCGCCAGATCGATGATCGCCCGTTCGATCATCTGCTGATAGCCCCGTTGGTTGGGTTCGGGAATATCGTTAGGAATGTAGACCAACGCCTGCTGCTCGTAATCGAACGGCGAATCGAGCATCAGCTCATTGCTCTCAGCGAGACCGATCCGGTTCTTGACAAACGCAAAATCGCCGGCGATGCTCAAGGTTGCCGAAGCGAGAACACTGGTCTGTTTCTGAGTAAAGAGCTGGCTATGCAAGATTTCGGCCACGCTCAGCGGCGCGGCGGTTAAGGTGAGCGTATCGCGCTGGCGGTCATACGTCAACCAACAGATACTGTCGTCGTCGCCGAAGATCACGTGACCGCTACGCACGCGGGCATCGGTCGCAAACCGGCGCAACACCTCGGTGCGCACCAACACATCGTCAAGCTCGCCGCTCGTCTCATTCAGCTCGCGCACCTGATCTTCGATCACGGCTAGCTCGTTGCCGATTGCCGCCAGCATATCGCTCAGGTTCTGCCATGCCTGCTCGATTGCTTGCCATTCGGGCTGCTGTCGCACCTTCTTGGTCAAACGCAACCGCGGGTCGTACTGGCCACCCGATTCGGTATCGAACTGGACAAAGCGGGTAAGCAGGTTAAAGCACTCGTACACCGCTGTGCGGGCGCGGATCAACGTTGGGCGCACGCGCTCAATCGCCGCCGCAATCCGCTCGCCAGCCGCACCCCCACCCCCCAACTCGGTCAAGACAACCGGCAACTCACTGAGCAAGCCGCTCACCACCTGCGCGCCGCCGGTCTGGAACAGATCGTCGAGAAACTCGAGCAAGCCGGCTTGATCGAGATTAAAACTAAGCTGCTCGGTGGCGACATCCTCTAAATTGTGTGCCTCGTCAATCACCAGATGGTCGTAGGGCGGCAAAACTTGCGAAGCGGCGGCCAGATCCGCGATCAGCAAGGCATGGTTCACCACCACCACATGAGCCGCCTCGGCAGCGCGGCGGGCGCGGAAGAAGTAACACTCGCGGAAATGAGGGCAACGCGCACCGGTGCAGGTCTCCGCCGAAACATTTACTTTATTCCAAGCCGCCTGTTCGCGATCGATTAGGGGCAGCTCGGTGCGATCGCCGCTAGCGGTCGTCGGCAGCCAGAGTTGAATCTTGAGCAGCGCACGCACCTCTTCGATCGCCAGATGTTCGCTGCGGCGCAGCTCGTGATACCGCTTGAGACAGAGATAGTTGCTGCGCCCCTTCAGCAGCGCCGCCCGAAAGGCGGGCAAGCCGGCAGCGGCAAAAATGCGCTGCAAATCGGGAATATCTTTGTTGTAGAGCTGATCTTGCAGGTTGATCGTGTTGGTCGAAATGACGACCCGCTCGCCGCGTTGCACCGCGTAGATTGTCGCCGGCACCAGATATGCCATACTCTTGCCGGTGCCAGTGCCAGCCTCAACGATCAGCGGCTCGCTCTGATTAAACGCCTTCGCCACGGCACGTGCCATCTCAACCTGCGGCGGGCGCGGTTCGTAACCGGGAAACGCGCGGCCAAAGGGGCCATCGGGGCTGAAAAATGCGCCAATCGCCTCAAGGTCGAGCGGGCGGGTATCGCCGGTCGGGCGCAACGGCGGTAGCTCAGGCCCGAGCGCCTCTGCCGGTTCGGACGGAGTGGCAATCGGCTCATGAAACGCATTGCGTGCCTTCTGGCGCAACGCCTCTTCAAACAGATCGCGCAACGGTAAACCAATCTTGCCCATCAACCGCACCATCTCGCCCAACGTCGCCAAATCGAGCTGCAACATTCGCTCGGTCAACTTGGCGAAGAGCTGCGCTGTCACCTCGGCGTCGTTGAGGGCGCGATGAGCGTCGGGATGGGGAATGCCGAGCCGAGCAGCCAGCGCCGACAGTTTATAGCTCGTCGCCTGCGGAAAGAGTAGGGTGGCCAGATCAAAGGTATCGTACACTGGCTGGTTAAAATTCATGCCCTGCGCCCGCAACATTGTCAGATCGAAGCTGATCGAATGGCCGACAATCGGGCGATTACCGATAAAGCGGGCCAATTCGGCGCCGATCTCGTTAAAGCGAGGCGCTTTCGCCAGCGCCACCGGATCGATCCCGGTCAGGCGGGTAATCTTCAGCGGCACCGATTGGCGCGGGCGCACCAACCGCTCGAAGCGGTCGAGAATCTCACGCCCGCGAAACGTAACCGCAGCGACCTCGATAATCTCATCGAGGCCGCTCTGCAAGCCAGTCGTTTCAACATCGATCGCAACGTAAATGCGGTTATTCATGGGTACATCGCTCGTCTGCCGGGCAGATGGTTGCCGGTCGGTTTAGAGCAATTGTACCACGAGGGTCACGATAACGCTAAAAACGGCCTAACCTGCGCCATAAACGCTTCTGGTTGCTCGTCTTGCACCAGCAGGCTGGCTTGATTGATCGTGACCACCTTGGTCGCCACGCGCACGCGCACAAAATTGCTAGCTAAAGCCGGTGGGCTGGTCTTGGCGTCGCTCCCCCACACCACCAGCGTGGGTTGCGGCAATGTTGCGAAGGTTGGCCTAATATCGCAATTGAGCAAACCGCTGAGGAAGCAGATCGGCGCATAGTACGCGCCGGGACGGTGGCACGTTTGGTAAAAGACCTCTAGCCGGTCAGGAGTAATGCTAGCCGGGTTAGCGTAAGCTTGGCTGGCAAGGAAGAGACGAATGCTGGCGCGCGTGGTGAGCACCTCGTAGAATGCCCGCCCGAACGGGCTGCGCAACAATTGGTAGACCGTGTACGCCGCGATGCCGGGGCCGCGATCAAGCTGGCCAATTCCGGTTGGGCAAATCAGTACCAGCCGGCTCACCAACTGGGGCCGGCGAGCGGCGGCTAACACCGCATAGGCTGCCCCGAGCGAACTGGCCACCAGCGCCGTTGGTTCGCCGATCCGGTCAAGCATCGCCGTGATCAGATCGACATAAATCGCAGCGCGGTAACGCCACGGCGGGCGGCTCGAATTGCCATACCCGATAAGATCGAGCGTATGCACGGTAAACTGCTGGCTCAACCGCTGAAACGGCTCGCGCATCTCGAACGCCGATGCCGCCGCGTTGATGCTATGGATCAGCAGCACTGGCCGGCCAGCGCCCGCTTGATACGTAGCAATCCGTTGATCGCGCCAGCCGACGTAGGTGGGAGCCACCGGTAACAGGGGTAACTCCGATTCTTGCGTCATAGAGCATCTTCCTGTCTGTTGGCTGCCGGTAGGCAAGAGTGTAGATCCCGCTGCTATTATGCGCTGAAATCGAATGAAATGCAAGGATATGTTTTATATGCAAAGACTGCACAGAAAGAAAAGGCGGGGTATAATGCGGAGAGAGGTTGCGATGGAAACAGTGCATATCTTCATTGGTGACATACGTTGTGAGCAGCAATTCGGCGCTTCTCCTTATCGAAGGGTAGCGTTGTGGGCAACTGTTATGCAGGCGAGCGGCCGCAATGCAAGGCGCAGGCCATTCCCGCGAGTGAGTCGCCCGCGCACCCACCGGCCTGAAGCGCGGGCCGCTGGAACGCCTATCGAAGAGCTATTCGTAAACGCAGTTCATAAACGAGTAAGATAAGGATTCGGTGTATGTCTTCGCCCACGCGCTTCGCGTCAGCGCCGCTCGACTCGTATGCCGTCAAAGTTACCTACAGTCTCGCGTATGTAGGCGGCTTGCTGGTATTGCCGCAATTTTTCGCGTATCTCGCCAATCTACGCTGGAATGGCTTGCAGGTCCCGCTGGGATTAGCGGCGGCGCTGGCCTTGTTTCTCTTGCTGAGTTACGCCTTTCAACCCAAAGCGTACCGGATCGACCCCGATGCGCTGGTGATTGAGCGGCGCTGGGCGCCGGCGGTACGCATCCGGTTTGATCAGATCAGTGGCGTGTCGCCGGCCACCGCTCTGGCCGATATGCCACGGTTTGGGTTGCGCTTCGCTTTCAACGCCGGCGTATTCGGTTATCAGGGGCCGTTTCACCTTGCCCCCTATGGCCGCGTGACGCTCTTTGCCACCAACCGGCAACGGCTTGTCGCCATTTCCCGATACGATGCTTCCGTCGTGATCATCAGCCCTGACCGGCCCCGCGATTTTATCACTGCCCTCAATGAGCAACGGCTCGCTTCGGCCACCAAACGCTTACAAGAGTTGGCGGAGGTGAGTAATGCGCTTTAGCGCTCTGAGCCAACTCCATCTGCGTTGCCGCTACGAGCAATTCATTCCCGGCGCGCTGCACCCCGATGGCCGGCGGTATTTGCCGCAGGTAATAATGACGCCGCTGGACGCCGGGCCTGACACTGCGCCAGATACCAAACTGTGGCTGGTTGATCGCCATCACCGTGTCGATCCGGAGCTCGCAGGTCAAGTGATCATTGCCCGCCTGCTCTGCGCGCTAAGCACGGTACAATTGCAAAACCCGCCGTTTCGCGCCGGTTTCACGTCGCTAACATCCATCACACCGGCGACCCCTTTAAGCGAGCCTATCGTCTATGGCCGGGTAGCGGCAATTTTGACGTGGGAAGTAGAGCGCGAGCATCTCCCCTTCGAGACGCTCTACACTGAATTGGTGATTGCATTGGCTGACGAGGCGACCATCGGCTTGCGGACGACGTTAAGTGCACCACGCATCGCCGATCATATCGGACGCGATCACCTTGCACTTGGTGATTGGATTGAGGTACGCCGGTCACGGATCGATATCTTGGCGTTAGAACCATTCAACGTCGCCACTTCCCCTCCGCGCGTGGCACAATAGGGGCACCTATTAGTGTCCCCCTATGGGATAATCGCGACCACTTCCCCACTAGATTGCTGCGTGCGCTATCCCACGCCGGCGCCGCATCGCATAGCCGTAATACCCCATCAACTCTTCCATCACGCTCGGCCATGACCGGCGCTCGGCGGCGGCCCGGCCAGCCAACCCTTGCGCCATCCGGCGGGTGTCATCGGCAAGCAGCTCGCGCAGGCGAGCGCGCAAATCAGTGGCAACGCCGGGGGTGAAGAGGAAACCGTTCTGGCCGTGCTGTACGAGATCAATCGCACCGCCGGCTCGCGCCGCCACCACCGGCAGCGCCGAAGCCAGCGCCTCTTGAATGACCTGACCGAAGGTGTCGGTATCGGACGGGAAGACGAAAGCATCAGCGCTGGCATACGCCGCCGCTAGTGCCTCTCCCTTCAGATAACCGGTAAAATGCACCGGCAAGCCAGCGCAGCGTCGCTGCAATTCGGGTCGGAAGGGGCCATCGCCGACAATCACCAGCCGCGTATTGGGCAGGCCGCGAATCGCTTCAGGTAGTAATTCGACTCGCTTTTCGGCGGCGACGCGGCCAACGTACAGCACAATCCGCTCACCGGGTTGCGCCCCGACCGCTGCACGCCATGCCTCACTACGATAGCGGGGATGGAACCGCTCGACATCAACCCCACGCCCCCAAATCCGTAAGCGGCGAAAGCCGGCTGCGCGAAGAACGCGCAACGTAAAGCTCGACGGGCAGAGGTTGATCCGACAGCGGTTGTGGATCCAGCGCAGCCACGCATTGACGCCATGCTGCAAAAAGCCGAAGCCGTAGTGCCGGCTATACGCGCCGAAGTCGGTATGATACGAGGCGATCAGTGGCAAACCGAGGCGACGCACAATGCCGGGCACAATTGCCCCCAACACCACCGGCCCTACCAGATGCACCACATCGGGCTGAAAACTGCGCAGGCGGGCCGTCAAGCCGGGTTGGGGCGGGGTCAATTTTACTTCAGGATACATCGGCAATGGCATCCCGCTTAACGGCACAATTTCAGCGCCAGCATAGCTCGCTGGCGCACCCTGCGGCGCAAACAGTATCGCCTCATGACCAGCGCGCTGCAAATGTTCCAGCAGTCGGCAGAGGGTAGTCGTCACGCCATTCACGTCAGGCAGAAACGTTTCCGCAATCAGTGCCACACGCATGGCATCAGCTCCAGACGAAGAGCGGACATCCTACAATATTGCCGACATAATACAATGCGGGTGTTAAGTCGGTATGCGCTCAGTGTTAAGCGTGCGCTAACCGCCGGCTAAATCTCGCGCAGAGATAGCTATCCATGCCATCACCGTTACGATAACCCGGTATAATAGTAAGGGCGAGACACTGCTCGCCCCCAGAACGAACACACAACCGGCGAGACACCCCTCGCTCCTTAGTACACATATATCGGAGGACGCATCACTATGGCCGACGCGATGGCGGCTAGCCGTGACGCTTGCCACCAACGAC
Source organism: uncultured Chloroflexus sp. (assembly GCF_937951745.1). GTDB lineage: Bacteria > Chloroflexota > Chloroflexia > Chloroflexales > Chloroflexaceae > Chloroflexus. Next base: position 3,504 of record NZ_CALFBQ010000047.1, on the reverse strand, counting down.
TGGCAACGATCTTTCCTGCCGGGGCGCTGGTCTGGATTGAAGCCGAAGAATATGATGCCGACGGCATGTTCTGGCGTGTAACCTTGCTCTCCCGGAATACATCTGGTCAATGGGAACGCCAGCGTTACCGTTACGATATACCAACCGAAGTTGTCTTCTTTATGGGTTCGACACCAATCAGCGATGAGGAAGCAGCTCGCATTCGGCGCGCAGCGCCGCGGCTGCCCACCGGTCGCTCCCTGCAAGCGAGGGCCGTATGACCTTACAACCAATCGACTCACCGCGCCGGTTTGGCAAGCGCAGCCTGATCGCGCTAGCAGTGCTGGGAATGTTGCTCTTGCTCATTTTGCTGGCGCTGAGCATAGATGCCGGCGAACAGACCCGGTTCCTCACCGGCGGCGGCAGTGTGCTGGTGCTGGCGCTGCCTGCCTTTCTGGCCGGCGTGCTCAGCTTTCTCTCGCCATGTACGTTGCCCATCTTGCCGGCGTACTTCGCATTCACCTTTCAGGCCAGCGGCCACGGGCGAGCACGGGTCGCCACGATGGGCATCGCCTTCTTCCTCGGCCTCGCCACCACTATGACCTTGCTCGGTGCCAGCGCTACCGCCCTCAGCGGCTTGCTCTTCGCCAACCGCAGCGCCCTAACGTTCTGGGGAGGCCTGATAATCATCGGCTTCGGCTTCATGGGTATGCTCGGCAAAGGCTTCGCCGGCCCGCAATTGCAAGAGCGTCCGGCTGCCACCTTCGCCGGTTCGTATCTCTATGGCGCTACTTTTGCCCTTGGCTGGACGGCATGCGTCGGGCCGATTTTGGGCGCCTTGTTGACCTTGCTCGCTGCCACTAGTGACGTTGCCATCTTGCAAGGGGCTGTGCTGGCGTTTATCTACTCGCTGGGGCTAGGGCTGCCGCTCATTCTGATTGCCACCTTCTTTCAGCGGCTCGGCACCGGTTCGCGTGCATGGCAATTCCTGCGCGGGCGCGGTTTCACGGTCAACGTCTTTGGACGCGAACTCTTCTTGCATACGACCAGCCTGCTCAGTGGAGCACTGATGGTCGTCATGGGCCTGCTCTTGGCGACTGGGCGGCTAGAGTGGATTTCGCACCAAGCGAATGCCACCCCCATGGCGCAGTGGTGGGTCGAAATTGAAGCAGCGATTGGCCGGCTATTTGGGCTCTGAGGACGTATGACGGATACACCCATTCGCGCTGCCGGTTGTATTGTGCTGGCCCGTGATGAAACGGGCCGGCATCTTGTCTTATTGATTCAAGATCAGCAAGGGGTCTGGACATTACCAAAAGGCCATGTTGATGATGGTGAGAGTGATGAAGCGGCGGCAGTGCGAGAAGTGGCTGAGGAGACGGGGGTGACTTGTACACTCGCCGAACGGCTCGATCAGGTGACGTACCCAGTGTACCGGCGCGGGCGCTGGCGTGATAAGCAAGTTACCTTTTTTCTGGCTAGTGCTGCTCCTGAACCACCAACACCGGCGCTAGCCGAAGGGATTCGTGCCGCAGCATGGGTGCCGCTTAACGACGCCATCCGCCAGATTGGGTATCGCCAATTGCGCGTGTTGCTCCAGCGCGTGGCACGCCGGCTAGGGCAGTGATGGGGGAGTGGAGCATAAGGAGTGGCGTATGCATCCGAGTGAAACGACCATCGCTGGCAACCGATGAGCGATGGCGCGCTGCGAAACCATCCCACCCCCTAGACTTCTCGCATCCCACAAGCAGACATGCTATAATGCAACATACGGCGCGCCAGCATGCCAGCGCTCAACGTTGAGTGCCAGCGCCTTGATCGTTGCGCAAAGCGAATTGTGTTAAGGATACCACCGTGAAAGTTACGACCGAAAAACTGCCAAAGAGTCTCATCTCATTGCAGATTGAAATCGACCGAGATCAGTTCGAGCGCGGCCTCGAGCAGGCGGCGCGCCGTCTGTCGCAGAAGTTTCCCATTCACGGCTTCCGTCCCGGCAAAGCGCCTCGCTTTATTATTGAACGCACCTTCGGGCGCGCGGCGCTGATCGAAGAGGCAACCGAGGATCTCATCAATAATGCCTATAAGAAGGCCATCCAGCAAGAGCAGATCGAAGTGATCGGCCCGCCGGCCCTCGAACGGATCGACTCGCTGGAGCCGTTTATCTTTACGGTCAAAGTGCCGGTGCCGCCGACGGTCACACTCGCCGATTACCGCAGCATCCGTGTGCCGCTGAACGTCGAACCGGTGACCGATCAGATGGTCGAGCTTGAGCTTGAACGCATGCGCGAAGAACACGTCATCTTGCAAGAGCTTGACGAGCCGCGTCCAGCCCAGCAGGGTGACCGGCTGCGCGTGCTGCTCAGTACTAAGGTCGAGGGCGACGAGGATGAGGCCGAGGCCAGCGACGAATCCGAAGCTGAGCCAGAGGCTTCCGGCTCGGAAGAGCAGCTTGATCTCGAGCCGAACCGGCTGGTGGATGAGCTGTATCAAGGGCTGATCGGCATGAACGTTGGCGAGAAGAAAGAGATTGTCGCGACGATGCCCGACGATCATGCCGAAGAGTCGATCCGCGGCAAGAAGGTGACGTTCAAGGTTGAAGTGTTGGGTATTCAACGCCGGATCGTGCCGGCATGGGAAGAGCTGCCGGGGCTGGTGAATTTCACCGGTACGCTCGACGAGCTGAAGGCCAAGGTGCGGGCTGATCTCGAAGAGGCCAAGCGCCGCCGTGCCGAGCAAGCGTTGCTCAACGCCTACCTTGAGCAATTGGTCGAGCAGACCACCTTCGATATTCCCGATGTGATGATCCGCGATCTGGCGCACTCGATGCTGCACGACCAAGAGCAGCAGTATGCGCGCTACGGCATCACCCTCGAGCAGGTGTTGCAGTATCGCGGCATTACTCACGATCAGGCGGTTGATGAACTACTGCCCGAAGCCGAACGGCAGACTAAGGTGACGCTGGCGCTCAGCGAAGTGATTAAGCAGGAAGGGTTGACCGTCACCGACGACGAGATCGCAGCCGAGATCGAGCGCATTCTGGCCGACTATGAGGAAGAGCGGCGACCTCAACTCAGAGAGATGCTCAACACCCAAATGCGCTCCTCGGTAGCGAATGTGGTGCTTGATAAGAAACTTCGCGCTCGCCTCGCCGAGATTGCCCGCGGCGAATCGAGTGCAGCTCCGGACGCAGAACCGGCCTCTGAAACGACTGCAACGGAAGATCAATCCAGCCGTGCAATAACTGAATCGTGAGGAGTACCGTATGAATTGGTCAACACGCTACAGTCATGATTGGCGTAGCATGCCCAGCCCAGAGTGGCTCTCGCAACGGCCGGAATTGCTGATTCCGATGGTAGTCGAGAGCACGAGCCGCGGCGAACGCGCCTTTGATATCTATTCGCGCTTGTTAAAAGAGCGGATTGTGATTTTGGGCACACCAATTGACGATCAGATCGCTAATCTGATCGTCGCCCAGTTGCTCTTCCTTGAGAGCGAAGATCCCGATCGCGACATTTGGCTTTACAT
>NZ_CALFBQ010000046.1 GCF_937951745.1 uncultured Chloroflexus sp. | reverse complement strand
CGGTTGTCCCCACGCACGTGGGGGTGAACCGTCTAGGTCAATGCCCGCTTCCATCACCGTCGTCATTGTCCCCACGCATGTGGGGGTAAAGGAAGTGCTCGTCACCACTCAGTTCAGGACACTAGGTTGTCCCCACGCACGTGGGGGTGAACCTTTGAGCGACGACCGTCGGATCAATATCATCAGGTTGTCCCCACGCACGTGGGGGTGAACCTACAATTGTTTCCCAACGCGCGAGGATCATCTCGTTGTCCCCACGCACGTGGGGGTGAACCGTTCGATTCGCTGCCGGTGTACGGGTAATCACGTTGTCCCCACGCACGTGGGGGTGAACCGTCTAGGTCAATGCCCGCTTCCATCACCGTCGTCATTGTCCCCACGCACGTGGGGGTGAACCGGTAGATGTTGCGGTTTGGGTAATTAAACTCGGTTGTCCTGCGTACTTGGTCGCCTTCCCTCGCGGAAGGCGTGGATTGAAACACCGATACCCGACACCGCGCGGCGCACGTAGGGGGTCGCCTTCCCTCGCGGAAGGCGTGGATTGAAACTCACCACTCGCGCCACTCTTCTGCAATGTCGAACCGGTACGGCCATTCGCGCGGATCGGATACCAAGCCGGCATGTACCGGGTTGTGCTGGGTGTAGGTCAGCATGCGCTCAGCTTCACCCGCCCGGTAAATTGGGTATTCGTAGTGATCGAGGTGCCAAAAGGGGCCGCTGCGGTTGAGCACTTCATTCGCGAGCCGTCCGGTCTGGCCTTTGAAGCGCTTGATCAGCCGGGCAAGCGAGTATTGGTACATCGGTACCGCACTGCTGCGCTCAATGATTAAATGGACGTGGTTGGGCATGATGCAGTAGCCAAACATTCGGTAGTAGCGGCCATTGAATTCCGTTAATGCGTCACTGACGATTTGCGCAATTGCTGGCTCTATCAGCCATTGCGGGCCGCCCGCGATGCCCTGATCTAGCAGTATGTCGAGCCGCTCGAATTGATGTCGGACAAGCTGGTAGAGATGATGGAATTGCTCGGCGCCCGTGTATTGCGTGGTGATCGTGGCTTGCGTCCGGTTTTGTTCTTGTTTCAGTTGGAGCAACGCTTGCACCGGAATGCTATCGATCAGTGGGAAGGTGATGAAGGTGATGGTGGCCGGAGGAAATTGCGGCGGCGCGACGTAGTGTTTGAGTAGTTGTTGCATGATGGTAGCGACTTGTTTCGGGCGAATCTGTGATTACCGAATTTTAACGAATGTTGGCTATCTGGGCAAATCTGTAGGGTAAGAACGGCGTACTTGCGGTTTCCATTCGTGGCCGGAACCGTGTTACTATGTAGTGAGTCGAGGTGTAGGGTGCGCTGTTGCAGGGTGACTCAATATCATTTGTGAATTATTATGTCAAATTCATTAGTGGGTGTGCGGGTGACAACCGCTGCACTGCGGGAAGTGCCGCGGATGGAGGCGGCTGCCGAGATTGCGCGCCGGCGCGCGCGCGCCTTGGGTCGACCGGTGTTGGTTAGTGTGACGACCCAAGTTGGGCTGCGCGATCCGTTGGCCCTCTTTGCTCGCGGCGCTGGTGTGACCCATAATCGTTTGTTTTGGAGCGTGCCCGCCGCCGGGTTTGAGTTGACCGGTCTCGGCGCCGCGTGGAGTTTTACCCCGCCGCCTGAGGTTGATCGGTTTGCCGCGAGTGCGGCTGCATGGCGCCAGTTGGTGGCTGATGCAGTGATCGATGTTGATCCCGATGTGCCGGTGCAGGGGCCGGTGGCAATCGCCGGTTTTCGTTTCGACCCCGCGCAGCCGGCTAGCGAGTTGTGGCGTGATTATCCCCATGCGTTGTTGGTACTGCCGCGGTTGTTGATTGTTCGTCACGGTGATGTAACAACTCTCACCGTGAATGGTATGGTTGATGAGCGTAGCTCGACGCTCGCCCTTGGCGCTGCCGCCGCGCGTCGTTTGCAGGCCTTGATTGGATTGCCATGGCGTCCCCATCGCCCGCCTGCCGATTTGCAGGTCGATGTGTCGCTTGATCCCGCCGAATGGAAGGCGATTGTCGCCGATGCGATTACCGACCTCCGCACCGGTGCGCTAGAGAAGGTGGTGCTGGCCCGCGCTGTTCGTCTGCGCGGGGCCGAGCCGTTTGATACTGCGGCTACGCTCGATGTGCTGCGCCGCGATTATCCGCATACCTTTGTGTTTGCGGTTGCGCGTGGCGGGCGTACCTTTCTCGGCGCGTCACCCGAACGCTTGGTCGCTCTGCGCGATGGCCGGGTGTCCGCTTCAGCTTTGGCCGGTTCCGCTCCCCGCGGCAAGACTCCTGATGAAGACGCTGCGCTGGCCGCCGCTCTGTTGCAGAGCGCGAAGGACCGGGCTGAGCATGCATTTGTGGTGCAGATGATCCGCGCGGCGCTGGCTGAGTATTGTGACGATGTACAAGCGCCTGACACGCCTGAGATCATGCAGGTGCGGAATGTCCAGCATCTTTTTACACCGGTGACGGCACGGATCAGGCCCGGTTACGATATTTTCGATCTGGTTGGCCGGCTGCATCCCACTCCCGCCGTCGGCGGTAAACCCGGCCCGGCGGCGCTGGCATGGATCCGCTCCCGCGAGCGGCTCGATCGCGGTTGGTATGCTGCACCGGTCGGTTGGGTCGATGCCCGCGGCGATGGCGAGTTTGCTGTGGCGCTGCGTTCGGCGTTGATTGGCCGCCGCGAGGCGACCCTGTTTGCCGGCTGCGGCATTGTGGCTGCTTCTGAGCCGGAACGGGAGTTGGCTGAAACCCGCATCAAGCTGCGTGCGATGTTGGGAGCATTGGGGGCAGGCGAGGAGATGATTGGTTAGCACGAGTGTCTCTTCCTGTCAGCCTAGCAGGTTCTCCCTCTCTGCCGGTATGGCACGATGAGGTGAGCGGGACGGAAAGATTGCTCTCTCCTCCCGTCAACTCATGACTTCCCCTCGCCCCGTCTGCCAAGGGGCGAGGGCTTAATGAAGGATAAACGATGAGCGATGCTGCAACCCATCTCTATGCGCTGACCCATTGGGTGGCGGCGATTGCCAATGGTCTGGCAGTGAGCGGGGTGCATGACGTGGTGGTCTGTCCCGGTTCGCGCAGCACGCCATTGGCGCTGGCCGTGGCGCGCCATCCGCACCTGCGGGTCTGGATGCATCTCGATGAGCGTTCCGCCGGTTTTTTTGCGCTGGGTATGGCCCGCTCCCGCAGCGCGCCGGTCGCGGTGCTCTGCACCTCCGGTACAGCAGTGGCGAATCTGTTGCCGGCAGTCGTTGAGGCCAATCTTGCCCGCGTGCCGCTGTTGTTGCTCACCGCTGACCGTCCGCCTGAACTGCGCGATAATGGCGCGCCGCAGACGATAGACCAGATAGGGATTTTTGGTCGGAATGTGCGCTGGTTTGTTGATTTGCCAACGCCGCAGATGTCGCTCGTGCCGTTTTTGCGTGCTACGCTCGGCAGAGCAATTGGGACAGCACGCAGCGCTCCCGCTGGGCCGGTTCATCTTAATCTGCCCTTCCGCGAGCCGTTGGTGCCTGACCGCGCACTGTTAGTGTCGTTGCTGGCGACACCGGCTACGCCGGTGCAGGTGGCGCCGGCACGCCGTATGCTCGGCGGGACTGAGCTGGCAACGCTGGCGACGAGCCTTGTTGAGTACCGGCGCGGGTTGATTATCGCTGGCCCCGATTGCCCGCCCGATCTTGGCTCGCTGGTGGTGACATTGGCCTATCGCTTGCGCTTCCCGATTTTGGCCGATCCGCTCTCTGGCGTGCGCTATGGGCCACACGTCGATGAGTTGGTACTCGGTGCGTATGATGCATTTCTGCGCGATGAGCGGTTTGCCGCTGCGTATGCCCCTGAAGTGGTGCTACGGTTCGGCGCGATGCCGACCAGCAAACCGGTGTTGCTTTATTTACAACGCCATCCGCAGGCGCGTCAGATCGTGATCGATGGCGGGGCCGGTTGGCGCGATCCAACTAGCCTCGCCGTCGAGCATCTGCCGGTGGACGAGCATTGGTTTTGCGTGGCGCTAGCCGATGCGCTGGCTTCTTCCCAACGCGAAGGGCCGACACTCTGGTTGCGCGCGTGGCTGACCGCCGAGCGGCTGGCTCGTGAGACGATGGCGGAGCATCTGTTGGCCCAGCCGGCAATCAGCGAGCCGGGGTTGTTTGCCCGGCTTGGCGAGTGGTTGCCTGCCGGCACGACACTGTTCGTCGGCAATTCGATGCCGGTGCGCGATTGCGATAGTTTTCTTGGCCCGCGTGCGCTGCCGCTGGCGGTGCTTGGGAATCGTGGCGCAAATGGGATTGATGGGTTGGTATCCACCGGTTTAGGGTTGGCAGCCGGCGGCGCGACACCGCTAGTAATGGTACTCGGCGATCTTTCCCTGCTACACGATACGAATGGGTTGATTGCGGCGCGGTTGCACCAGCTCAATGCCACTATTCTGCTGATCAACAATGATGGCGGCGGTATCTTCTCGTTTTTGCCCCAAGCGAGCGAGACCGACCAGTTTGAGTTGTTGTTCGGCACTCCGCATGGGATCGATTTTGCGCCGCTGGCCGCGCTGCACGGCGCTCGTTATACGCTGGCCACTGATTGGTCGGCGGCCCAAGCTGCCCTGCAAACGAGTTTAGCCGGCGGGCTGCATCTGATCGAGATTCGCACCCGCCGCGACCAGAATGTGGCCGATCATCGCGCAATTTGGCCTTTGGTCAGCGCCGCGCTTGAGCGGGCCGGGTTGGTGGAAAGGAGACCAGAGTGACGCATACCTTCGTGACAAATGCCGATATTATTGCCCAAGAGGCGCAGTATACCAGCGGTCTGTACCCCAAGCGCCCGCTGGCGATTGTGCGCGGCGAGGGTGCCCATCTGTACGACGCCGAAGGCCGGATGTACATTGATTGCGTGGGTGGGCAGGGTGCCGCCAACCTTGGCCATAACCACCCGGCGATTGTGGCCGCGATTCGCGAGCAGGCCGAACGGCTGATCAGTTGCCCGGAAATTTTCCCGAACGATGTGCGCGCGGCGTATCTCAGTGAATTAGCCGCAGCCTTGCCCTTTCCGTCCCGCCTCTTTTTCTGCAATAGCGGGGCTGAAGCGGTTGAAGCGGCGCTCAAGTTTGCTCGCTTGCTCACCGGGCGGCCCGGCATTATCGCGACCATGCGCGGGTTTCATGGCCGCACAATGGGAGCGCTGAGCGCAACGTGGGAGAGTAAGTATCGCGAGCCATTTTTGCCGCTGGTGCCGGAATTTAGCCACGTGCCTTACGGCAATCTCGATGCGCTCCGTGCTGCGGTTGGCCCGCAGACGGCGGCAGTGCTGGTTGAGCCGGTGCAAGGTGAAGGTGGCGTGCGGCCCGCTCCTGCCGGCTATCTTGAGGGCGTCGCTGAGATTTGTGCGGCTAATGGCGCGCTGTTGTTGGTTGATGAAGTGCAGACGGGGTTTGGCCGTACCGGCAAGTTGTTTGCGATTGAACACAGCGGGGTGACTCCCGATCTCCTGATTTTGGCCAAGAGTATCGCTGCTGGGGTGCCGATGGGCGCCGTCGCTATTCACGAGCGGTTTGGCCCCTTGCCGCCGGGAACGCACGGTTCGACCTTTGGCGGCAACCCGCTGGCTTGTGCCGCCGCTCGTGCCGCCCTGCGCGTCTATCGCGAAGAGCGCATCCCTGAGCAGGCGGCGGCCAAGGGTGCGTGGTTGCTTCAGGCGTTGCGCGCTCTTAATCTGCCTGCCGTGCGCGAGGTGCGCGGCTTGGGGTTACTGGTCGGTCTCGAACTCAAGAGCCGTTCGCAACCAGTGATTGCCGCCCTGCTCGATCACGGCGTGCTGGCCTTGCCCGCCGGCCCCAACGTGTTGCGTCTGTTGCCGCCTCTGATCATCGAACAGGCTGATCTGGAGCGGGTGGTGACGGCAATTGCGACGGTGTTGCAGGCACCGCCATCCGCCGTTCCAGCGCAAACAACACAATCGCCACATCAGCCGGATTGATGCCCGCTAACCGCCCGGCCTGCCCCAACGTCGCCGGGCGGAACTTCATCAATACCTGCCGCGCTTCGTTGCGCAATCCCGGCAGCGCCGCGTAGTCGAAATCGGGCGGAATGCGCCGGTGCTCCATCTTCTGCATGCGTGCCACTTCCCGCTCTTGGCGGGCGATGTAGCCGCTATATTTGCAAGCAATCTCAAGCTGCTCGGCTACTGCTGGCGTTAGCTCTGGCAAATCAGGAATAGCGGTGCGGAGCTGTTCGTAGCGCACTTCAGGCCGGGCCAGCACTTCGGCCACCGTCGCCGGTTGGCTCAGTGGCTTGATGCCCTGCTCTGCCAATGCTGCGTTGATTGCCGCCGCTGGAAACATCCGCCGCTCGCGCGCTTGCTGCACGGCCTGCTCAATCTGCGCGCGCCGCGCTTCAACCACCGCTGCCCGCTCGCCATCGATCAATCCTAGCCGGTAGGCAAGCGGCGTTAAGCGCAGATCGGCATTGTCGCCGCGCAAGAGCAGCCGGTATTCCGCCCGTGAAGTAAACATACGGTACGGCTCGCGAATCTCTTTGGTGGTCAGATCGTCGATCAAGACGCCGATGTACGCCTCGGCCCGGCCCAAAATCACCGGCGGTTTGCCCTGCACGTAGTGCGCAGCATTGATGCCGGCCATCAACCCTTGTGCCGCCGCCTCTTCGTAGCCGGTCGTGCCGTTGATCTGCCCGGCAAAGAACAGCCCGCGTAACCGTCGTGTCTGCATATCGGCGGTAATCTCGCCGGTCGCAACCGCGTCGTATTCGATGGCATAGCCGATCCGCATCAGCTCGACGTGGCGCAACGCTGGGATCGAGCGCAGCATCGCCCACTGCACATCTTCAGGCAGCGAGGTGTTGCACCCTTGCACATACACCTCAGCCGTCGTCCAGCCTTCCGGTTCGAGAAAGAGGCTGTGGCGCTCTTTGTCGGCAAAGCGCACGATCTTGTCTTCGATGCTGGGGCAGTAGCGCGGCCCCACTCCCTCAATGATGCCGCTGAAGAGCGGGGCGCGATGCAGGTTGTCGCGGATGATGGAGTGGAACTCTGGCGTCGTATGCACTTGGTAGCAGGGCAACTGTGGGCGCCAGCCATCGAGTTGTGGATGCGGATAGACCGGCGCCGGCGGGCCGTGATAGTCTGGCGGCGGTATCGTTTCACCCAATTCGGCGTAGTAGTGGCCGAACGCCAGCGGCTTGTCGCTGCCCGGCTGCAATTCGGTCAACGAGAAGTCGATGGTCGCTGCCGCCAAGCGCGGAGGCGTACCTGTCTTAAGTCGCACCAGTGGAAAGCCGAGCGCGGCAAGATCTTCGCTTAGCGTCATCGCCGGCGCTTCGCCAGCCCGCCCCGCCCCCCACATAGCCTCGCCGGTGATGGCCCGTCCACGCAAAAAGGTACCGGTAGTCAAGATCACTGCTGGCGCGAGGTACCGCCAGCCAGTATGAGTCGTCACGGTAAAACATTGCGTATCAGCATTCGGCGGCGCAACCCGTTCCACCATCGCTTGGCGCAGATCAAGGTTCGGCACGCGCTCGAGCGCCTCTTTCATCAACCGGGCATAGAGTCGCTTATCACATTGCGCCCGCAATGATTGCACCGCCGGCCCTTTACTCTCGTTTAACAAGCGGATCTGGATGGCGCTGCGGTCGGCGATACGGCCCATCAAGCCGCCCATCGCATCAATTTCTCGCACCAGATGACCCTTTGCCGGCCCGCCAATGCTCGGATTGCACGACATATGGGCCAGCTTGTCGAGATCAATCGTCAACAACAGCGTCCGGCACCCCAGCCGGGCCGCTGCATAGGCCGCCTCGCAACCGGCGTGGCCGGCCCCAACCACTATCACATCGTATCGTGTCTGCATGTTGGTGTATATGTCTGAATGGTACCATTAATGATGTGTGTTCACGTCTTTGAACGCTTGATCTCTCTCGCTTATCTGCGCAACTGCCCCGCTGGGGGCGGGAGGTGTCTTTTCCCGCCCTCGGAGGGGGCGGGCTGGGGTGGAGGCTTCAGCTCCCGCGCCGCGAGGCAGGAGCAGCTAAGGACTTTTCACCCCTGCTCCCTGTTGTCGTTGCGAACCGAGCGGAGCGAGGCGAAGCCATCTCCCACGACGTGGCCAAGCATCCCTCAAATGACACCTATCACCATTTTCATTTTTCGTGGCGATTCCCATCCACCACGGCAGTGAATAAGCGAGCATGGTATAATACCGCAGCGCGCGACAGGAATTGCGCGCGGCACTACCTGACGATACCATTATGCGCACTATTCTCATTATAGACGATGATGTCGCCTTTACGGCGAAACTTAAAGAACAACTGAGCGAAGCCGGCTATCGTGTGCTGAATAGCAGCATCATTGCCCAAGCTGAACGCGAATGTGCCCGCGAGCATCCCGATCTGGTATTGCTCGAGGTGCGTACCGAGCGTGGTGCTGGCTGGGAGGCGCTGCCCCGCCTGACGGCATTACAACCGGTGATTGTGCTCAGTAGCGCCGGGTTGGAAGAAGATGTCATGCGCGGGTTTGCCGCTGGCGCTGCCGATTATGTCACGAAGCCTTACCGCACCGGTGAGTTGTTGGCCCGTATTCAAGCCCGCATGTTGCCGGAAGCGCCAGTCATTGCGCCAGCCAAACCATCCGCAAGCGCCGCCATTGTCGAGGAGCTTCCTGCAATGCCAAGCAAGCGTCGCCCTGCCGAGGAAGAGCCTGAGCCGGTCTTTATGAGCGAGGCCGAGGAACTGGCACTGCTGCGCAATACTGAGACCACGCCGATCCGCCAGTTGACCGAGAGCGAAGAGCAGGCCAGCTTTGGTCATCGTTTGCGCGCCGAGCGCCAGCGCCGCCATCTGACGCTGGTGCAAATTGAAAACGATATCAAGGTGCGCATGTACTACTTGCAGGCGATCGAAGATGAGCATTGGTCGCTCTTGCCGCGTGGCCCGGCGGCACTGCGCATGATGCGCGCCTATGCGAGCTATTTCGGTATCGACTCAGCGGCTGCCGAGGCCGAATATCGCTCTCGCTACCAAGTTGACGATAAAGGGCCGTCGTTTTCATTTACCGTCGGTAACGTCAACACGCGCATTACCCGCCGCGCTCCGCCCCGCTGGCTGATTGTCACGCTCGCGATTGTGCTGGCGCTCGCGGTTGCCGGCGGCACAATTTACTATTTCGACCCGGCGTTTTTCAACCAACTGCTGGGAACGTTATCTTCATAATACGGCGTGCGGCAGTGAGACTACCGCACCGGAATCTGTCTTCACTATGGCGTGCGGTAGTCTCACTGCTGCATTCCAAACCGCCAACCTGCTCTCTCACCCGCCGCTACGATTTCTGCCACGGCACATCAGCCACACCGGCCCGTGCATTGGCAATACGCGCCGCAACAAACAGAAAATCTGACAACCGGTTGAGGTACGGCACCAGCTCAGGATTGATCGCTTCTTCAGCGGCTAACGAGACCACTACCCGCTCGGCGCGCCGGCAGATGGTGCGGGCCAAATGTAAATACGCCGCAGCAGCAGTGCCGCCGGGCAGAATAAACTGCTTGAGCGGCGCTAATTCGGCCTCCATCGCATCGATCTGCGCTTCGAGGAAAGCCGTCATCTCAGCCGTTACCCGTGGGATATAGGGCGAGTCCTCTGGTGCAGCCAGATCCGATCCCACCACAAACAGTTGGTTTTGCACTACCGCTAGCGCCGCATCGAGTGCTGGATCAACTCCGGATGCCCGCACCACACCAATCGCCGAATTGCATTCATCGGCAGTGCCATAAGCTTCGACCCGCAGCACATCTTTCCGTACTCGTGGGCCGCCAAACAGAGCTGTTTCACCATTATCGCCAGTGCGCGTGTAAATCTTCATGTGACGGCGCTCCTTGCCAGAAACCTCTATGCTTTATGCTCGCTATTCGTAGTATACACGAGAAGCAATCGCCACATTTCGTGATCGCAAAATTGTCTGATCACGCCGACCAAAGAATCGGCTGCGATCTTGCCAAAACCGTATTGTTCCGGCTATCCTTGCAAGTGATGGGAAATACAGAGGAGTATGAACGTGAGCGAGCGATACACCCTTACCCGTTATGCTTGGCTTTCGATTGCCGCCGCTGTAGCGACGATCAGTCTCAAGCTGGTTGCGTACTGGCTGACCGATTCGATCGGCTTGCTGGCCGATGCGCTTGAGTCGCTGGTGAATCTCGCCGCCGCAGTAATGGCGCTCTGGATGCTGACTATCGCCGCCCGTCCCGCCGACCATGATCATGCTTATGGTCATGGCAAAGCCGAATATTTCGCCGGGGTGATCGAAGGAGGACTGATTATTATCGCTGCCGGCGGGATTGGTTGGGCAGCGTTCCAGCGCCTGTTTGCGCCACAGCCGCTCGACCATACTGTCGCTGGTTTAGCGGTAGCCGGTATCGCTACGTTGATTAACGGTACAGTGGCGATGGTGTTGCTCCGCGCTGGCCGCAAACACGACTCGCTCACCCTTGAGGCCGATGGCCAACATTTAATGACTGATGTGTGGACGTCAATAGCAGTGGTGGCCGGGATCGGTTTGGTGGCGCTCACCGGCTGGTATATCCTCGATCCGTTGATTGCGCTAGCGGTAGCGGTGAACATTACCATGACCGGCATCCAACTAGTGCGCCGGGCAGTGCTGGGATTGATGGATACTGCGCTGCCTGATGACGAGTTAGCGGCTATTCAGACCGCGCTTGCTGATCTCGATGAATATGGCTGTGATTATCACGCCTTGCGCACTCGCCAATCCGGCGCGCGCCGCTTTATCTCGTTCCACCTGCTCGTGCCCGACACGTGGAGCATTCAGCAGGCGCACACGGTAGCCGAACAGGTCGAGGCCGCCGTGCGCGCTGCGGTCCCTAACAGCACGGTGTTTACGCACCTCGAACCACGCAACGATCCGGCGGCGCTAGCCGATATTGCACTCGATCGGGCGAATGAAGCAGAACCCACCGATGCGGTCGTCCGGTAACCCCTTGGCGGGTCGCATCCTGTGAGGCTGCAAATCGTCCCTAGTGGATGTGCAATAGGTATTTACCTAAACGTAAATAATGCCACCTGTACTAGCCCAACCATCACGAAAATAACCGTAATGATCGCGATAATTCCCCCTATCACCACTCCTGCCCCAACCCCACGCTGTGGCCGTAACGGTTCGCCGGCGAGCGTCTGCCGTACCGCTTGCGCAAGCTGCACTGGAATATTCGCCACCACTGCCGGCTCAATCCCAACCCATGCCCAATTCATATTAGCCAAGGGTATTAGCAGCTTTCGTGCCGGATAGCGATCGAGCCGGTTAGAATCGCCGCTTGGTTCCCACACGCCAACAATCAGATCGGCGCTGGCCAGTTGTGTTTCGGCTTCAGACCCAACACCGGCAATAGTAAGCGCCAGTTGCGGGAACTGCTGGCGCAACACGCTGGCGATCTGCTCGGCTAATGCGCCCTCAGCCAACACCGCTACTCGCACTTGCGCTTGCCGGCTCAATTCAGCCGCTTCGCGCATCCGCGTGTCGGTGCGCAATACTAACCCATGTGTGACCAGTACGCCAATAGCTATCAGACTATATGCAATCGCCTGCGCCAGATCGACTAGCAAGTTGCCGCTGAATGGCTCCCCCAGCGCAATGCTGATCAACCGGAAGAGTATGTAGATCAAGGCGGAGAGGAGGGTGAGCGAAGCGATAAATAAAAAACCAAAGAGGTAGATCCGCCGCACTAGCGAGCTTCGTTCGGCGACGCTTATCTCGCCGGGTGTGGCTGCCGCGCGCTGAACTTGCCGCCAGCATACCACCCAGATCGGCAAGCCCACAACCAGAATCGCACCGAACCACGCTAACGGTTCACGCAGATCGGTGATCGCGTCAGCGCTGGCAAGCCCGCGAATAATGACGCTGAGCAGACCGCCAAGCCCGACCAGAGCTGCCACTTGGCCAATCGCAGCGACCAAATACCACGCCAGCCGCCGCACCCCCGCCTGCTGCGGCCCTTCAGCAATCGCCGTTGCATCGGTTTGGATGACGGAAGCGTGGTAGAGCGCAACCACCGTTAAGACGATCATCGGCGCCAGTACGTCGATGAGGTTGCCTTCGACCCGCAGGCCTAACATACTACGGAACACTCCAGCCAACAAGAAAGTGGCGTTTGTCACTGCTGTGATGGAAGCGACGACAATTACCAGATAGAGGTAGAACTTGCGAAACGCCGAGCCGCGCTCGTCTTCACCGGTGCTAGCAAAGAGACGCTGCGCCCGCCACCAGTGGCCTAACCAGACGATGAGACCGATAAACACGTTGAGAATGGCGCTGATGAAGAGTTGGACGACAGTGGTACCACTCGCTGAGCCGAAAATCAGCCGGATCAGATCCTTTACGCCATTCGTCCAAATCACCAAGCCGGCCCCGGCAGCAAAGAGCAAGTAAACCCGCCGCACCAGTGCCCCCGCACCAGCCAGCGGTACTTGATGGGCATCATTGCGCGCTACTACGCTGTGATAGGTAAAAAGCGACCCTAACACCAGCGAGGCTATCACACCGTACCAGATGTGCGCTTGTGGATCGGTGCGGTCCACGCCGGCAAGCAATCCGAATACAGTGTCGAGCAAATCATAGACACTGCCAGTCAATGGGATCAAAAACGCTGCCAGATTGCCATACAAGTAAAGCTTGCGCACTGCTGACGCACGCTCGTCGAGATCACGCCGCGCTAGCCGCTCGCCCCATAGCCAATGGATCAGCCAGAGTGGTAAACAGATCGCGAGCGCCGCTAGTTGAAAAGCAGTTGTGCTGATCGAGGCTTGGATAGGTGCTAACCAGACGCCGTACAGCAGCCAGATCAGCGACCATGCAAATCCTTGCAAGCCGATTGTGGCACTGATGTAGAGATACCATCGCCGTACGACTGCCATCAGCAGCCCTCCTTCTGTTCCCAGCACCACATCCAGATCCGCCAGCCGGAACTGCTGGTCAGTTGCCAGCCGGCAGCCGTTTGCTCTAGCTCCATCGTAAAGTTGTTGCTTGATTGTGAGCTGCCAAGTAGACCACCGCGATAAACATTCGTTTCCTGTACCGTCACGGTAGCCCGATTTCCGTTGATTTCGGTATTGATGATCGCGTAGCTCGTGTCGCTATCAGAAACGCCGAACCGCCGCAATTGCTCGCGCATCTCTTGCGCGCTGAGCGGATAGCCGGGCAGTGTTGGCGCGAGATAGCCATAAGCGCGATCGTAGTCGCCGCGTTGCACCGCTAGGATGTAGTTGAACACCACGTCTTCCGGCCCGTTGCCGGCCCGGTATTCTGGCGCGGGGCGCGTAAACACAATCACGACCGCGATCGTCGCCAAGACCACGGTGCCGCCAACAATGCCCAGCAAAAAGCGGTCAACCGATTGCAGGCGCATAACTTGTACCTTTCTTTATCACGCGACGCTCTTTGCGCCACAACCTCAAACAAGGCGCAATGCCTTACTCTCTTTTTCCTATCTTAAATAAGACGTATTCAACAGCCAAACAGTTCACCGCCGCTGCCGTTCGTGGCGTGGCAGCCATTGATCGTGGTTGCGATAGCGCCGTCGCAATCGCCGGCCATACCCTCCCAGCAGCCAATTGCCTTTCGTTACCAGCCAGTCGGCGATCGTGTGTGCGGCGCTACCGGTGCAGAAACCGATAATGAAGGCCCAAGCCTCAGTGGGATGCGCTGTCACCAATTCCTGCACCCACGCGGCTAATTCGCGATGATAGGCGAGCGTCGTGAGGCCGAGTTGCCCTAGCAGCCAGAGGACGACCAGCAGCAACCCGTACACGACCGCCGCGAAATAGCCGAGCCGCAATAGTGGCGAAATGACCAGACTATGGCTCCAGAAGGCGCGGTGCGGGATCAACCACATATAGGGCCGCCAGACCCAGAAAAAGATCCCCCAGCGATTGTCAATCGCCGAGTCGATGTCGAGGTCAGGCGAGAACATGATCCCCGAAAGCAGATGCGCGCCGCCCAACCACAGACTACACACGAGGGCAGCGTTCGGATCGAGCTGCCTGTGTTCGAGGTAAGCGTGATATGCGAGCGGCGTGAGCGCTGCGCAGCTAAGGACAGTGATGAGATCATGAGTACGAGCAGAGGGCATACAACTCTTACAATACAGCAAGCATTTCTGTTTGAGATTTTGTTCTTAATCGGTAGACAAAGAGCACAAAGAGAACAACCGTCTGTCCAACTAATCCGACGGCAAAGAAGAGGCGATTTTGCAGTATAACCCCGATCCATGGCAAGAGAAAAGCAATTCCTAATGCCACATAGTCACGAGACTGTTTGCTCGTTTTCAACAACCACAGAAATGGCAACAGAGAGAAAATATGATCGTAGTTATTAAAATACGGAATTGCAAGGATTGCCGTCAACATTGACCAGTATGCCGTAAGATGAAAGCTAGGCGACCATCTAGTTTTCCATAACAACCATAATCCGGTTACGATGACAAAGATCATCCCAACAAATAATGCAACCGACGTACTCGGATAGCCAAGTGCGATGCGCACTAACATTACCGATCCGGCTGAGCAAATCTCGCATACGCCAAACGTTGGCAAACTACGAAATGCTTCGATCATTGCAAGGTAATCACGCAACCACTGCGGATACATCAACGATGCGCTTACGAGCAGCGCAACAATACCGATAACTACTCCGCCTAACGCTCGTCGTTGCCAAGGCGTGCGCTGTAACAACAACCATGTTCCCGCAGTTACGAAGGGCAATAATCCCACATGCGGTTTGAACGTCATCAGCAACATCCCTATTGCGAAGAGACTAGCCGATTGGCGTGATGCAGCGTAGATAGCAATTGCAATGCCAAGCAGCACTGGAGCTACAAATTGACCGACAATAAGGAAACTGATAATTGCTGGAGAGAAAATCATTAGGAGAAAGGCGATCAGTCGCCATTTCAATGGCCATGAGATTGTGATGAACATCATACTCGTAGCAAGCATCGTGAGATTTATCCAAAACCAAACTCGAGCGGCATGATCAGGTGTTAACCAGCCAAGGAAGAAAAAACTATACCCTAACCAAGGTGGATATACGTAATATGGAAACGTAATATTTTCCATTTCCGAGCCGAACAATTGCCACGCTAAGGCGTATTGTGCTGTATAGTCGTATAATCCAATCTCTTGCTTGAGACCTACTGTTGAAACATAGAGCATGATGAAATCGGTAATGAATGGAATTGGTAATGGTATCAGTGAAAGCAGTGCAATCGTGACAGTGATCGCAAAAAACGTAGTGAAAACGTATCCTACACGAGTCATTAGTTTTCCTTTTCTAGCAAGGTGTCTAGTACAACGACGCAAATAAGTATACCATACATGTTTTTGCTACTCTAGAGATAGAGATGTTAGGAGCGGTATGATGCCGGCACCGGTCAGCGTACCATCTAATGCATTCCGACCAAGCTTCCACACCACGTCAGGTGCGAGATAATGCTATAATAGCACTTGTGTTCGCTCTATGGCGGAGGTTTGCATGGAATCGTCCCCCATTGCCGCCTTGCCCGGCCAACCGCCGGGGCCGCGCCTCGCCTTTGCCGGTGATCGCCAACGCCTCGACGAGATCGCCGAGACACTGGCGGCGTTGGCGAATGCCCACGGTGGCACATTGATCATCAGTGGCGGGCGCGGTACGCAGCTCGGCCCGCTGCGCGACCCCGCTGCTGCGACCGAACTGGTACTGGCGGCTGCGCTTTCCTGTACACCACCGTTGATTATTCCACTGCCACACGTGATTGTCTATCAAGAGATGCCAATCTTAGTGGTGGAAGTGCCAGCCGGCCTACCCTACGTCTACGCGGTCAATGGCCGTTACCTCCGTCGCGAAGGTGCAAGTAATCAGCCGCTCTCGCCGGCTGCGCTGCATCGCCTGTTCAGCGAACGGGCTGAACTCGGTTGGGAGCGACAAGCACCGCCTGATGCTACGTTCGCCGAACTTGACCCCGATCTGGTCGCCGCTTACGCCCGTCGCGTTGGGCCGCCCGCCGGTGATGATCCGCTTGCCCTACTTACCCGGCGCGGCTGCCTGATCGATGGTGTGCCAACCAACGCCGGCTTGCTCCTCTTTAGCCGCGATGTCGCGTTGCGTTTCCCCCACGCCGAGATCACGCTCGTGCGCTACCGTGGGCGCGAGCCGGCTGATGTCTTCGAGCGGGAAGATATTTGCGCACCGCTGCCCGAAGCTATTCGCCGCGCCGAACGCTGGCTCAACGAGCATATGCGGCGCGGGTCGCGGATGGTTGGTCTCGAACGTGAAGATTGGACGCAGTTCCCTCCCGGTGCAGTCCGCGAAGCGCTGGTGAATGCGGTCGCTCACCGCGATTACACCGTTCACGGCGAAGGCATTCGTATCACGCTCTTCAGCGACCGGCTTGAAGTCTATTCACCCGGTCGCCTTCCCGGTCACGTTACCCTTGAGAACATCCGTGCCGAACGCTTTTCACGCAATCCGGCCATCGTGCAGGTGTTAGCCGATCTCGGTCTGGTTGAGCGTCTCGGTTATGGGATCGACCGTATGCTGCGCCAATTGGCTGCCGCTGGGCTTCCTCCCGCTACCTTCCGCGAGACGGCTGCCGGCTTTCTTGTTGTTTTGCCCGGCCAACCGATGGCCGAATCGCTGCCCGGCGGCGTTGATACCACTGCGTGGCGGCGGATGGGACTCAATGATCGCCAAATTCAGGCATTGCTCTTCGTAGTTGAGCACCAGCGCATTACCAACCGTGATCTGCAAGAGATGTATCCTGACGTGAGTGCTGAAACGATCCGCCGTGATCTGTCGGATCTGGTTGGGCGAGGGTTGCTACTGAAAGTGGGTGATAAGCGGGCCACATACTACATTCTGAAATGAGCTGATCGTACAGAGGTTGTCGTTGCAACGTCAAATCATCACCGCTCTGGGTATGGTATGAACGACATCATTGTCATTCTCGACCGCCCCCAAAACCCCCGTAACATTGGCGCAGTGGTACGAGCAATGCTCAACACCGGTTTTCGCCATCTGCGGCTCGTCGCGCCGGCCCCGTTCGATCACGAGCTTATCGCGGCAGTTGCGCATCGTCCCGAACCAATCTTAGCGACGTTGACCAGCTACACCGATATGACCAGCGCTGTTGCTGATGTGCGGTACTTGGTTGGCACGAGCGATCGCCCTCACCCCGGCGTACCGTGGCGTAACGATGTTCTCAAAAGAGATGTGTGGTACACTAGATATTGCGGTCGCCTTCCCTCGCGGAAGGCGTGGATTGAAACGGCAGTGGGCGGTAGAAACGCGCCAACGGGCTGTGCATGCCGGCCCAGTGGGTTTGCTCTTTGGTGCAGAAGACAATGGCCTCAGCCGCGCCGAACTGAGTCGCTGCCATGAGATCATTGGATTGCCGGTCGATCCGACGTGCTCTACGCTTAACCTTGCCCAAGCCGTGCTACTCACGCTCTACGAACTGCAACAGGTTTCGCCACCACCAGCGCCACCCGCACCACCCGCTGAACCGCCCGCCGATCTTGCAACGCTTGATCAGCTTTCTGCGATCGTCGACGAACTGCTCACTGCGACTAAGTTTGTCAAAAGTGGCAATGGCCGCGCACTCCATCAACGCCTGCGCACAATCATCACTCGTGCTGCACGTAGCCAACGCGACGCTGCGATTATCACGGCTCTGCTACGCGAAGCAGTGCGACAATTAACACGCCTGTCGTAACCCCACCCATTCACATCTGGTACCTCTTGGCAGTCCTCTGTTATACTTGTATCATCAAATATGTACTTAACTGATAAGTCCGTCTGCACCATTGCTTTGTACTGAACACCAACAATGACCACCCACATCCCACTTGCCGCATTTCGTTCACGCGATTTTCGCTTGCTCTGGTTCGGCAATGTTGTCTCGCTCAGCGGCACCGAAATGACACGGGCGGCAGTGAGCTGGCACATCCTCGAATTATCCGGCGGTGACCCGCTGGCACTAGGTGCAATCGGCGCAGCGCGGCTCGTGCCGCTGGTGTTGCTGGCGCTAGGCAGCGGCGTGCTGGCCGACGCGGTTGACCGTCGGCATTTGATGATTGGCGCGCAGATCGCGATGATGCTCTGCTCACTGGTGCTGGCCTTGACGGCGAATCTTGGTCTGGCCGCGCTGTGGGTCATCTACGCCGTCACCGCTCTCGCCGCCGCCGCCAATACGCTCGGCTTGCCGGCGCGGCAGGCGCTGATCCCCTCGCTTGTCCCTCGCGAACATCTCGCCGGCGCGTTGAGTCTCAATATCGTGGCGTGGCAACTAGCCACCATTGTCGGCCCAACCATCGGCGGTCTGCTGATCGAGCGCGGCGGGGTGGGTTTGGTCTATTGGGTGGATGTGGTGAGTTTTACCGCCATTCTGGTCGCGCTGCTGCTGATGCGCCCGCGACCGCTCGCTGTCGAAAAACGCGACATTAACTTGCGCGCCGCGATCGAAGGGTTGCAGTTCGTCTGGCGCACCCCATTAATCTGGAGCACAATGCTGCTCGATTTTCTCGCGACCTTTTTCAGCGCTGCTACCACCTTGCTGCCGATCTATGCCCAATCAATTTTGCAGGTCGGCCCGCAAGGATTAGGTTTGCTCTACGCCGCGCCATCGGTAGGAGCAGTAATTGCTAGCGTGATCTGTTCGATCTGGGGTGCCGGCAACCGGCAGGGGCCGTTGTTGTTATGGTCGGTAGCGATCTACGGCCTCAGCACCGCCATTTTTGGCCTCAGCACTCATTTCGGCCTCTCGTTGCTGATGCTGGCGATCAACGGCGCTGCCGACACAGTAAGCATGGTCGTGCGCGGCAATATCCGCAACCTTGAAACGCCGGACGAACTGCGCGGGCGGATGGTGGCGGTCAATATGCTCTTCTTCGCCGGCGGGCCACAACTGGGCGAGATCGAAGCCGGCGTCGCTGCCCGCCTGTTTGGCCCCCAACTCTCGATAGCACTCGGCGGCTTGGCCTGTGTACTGATGACCGGCGTGGTCGCCGCGAAGGTACCAATCCTGCGCAACTACACCGACGGGCGCCGACCCGCGCCGGCCACCGCTCCCGCTGCGGCTGACTAACGACGCCTGCTCCGCTGCTCTTGGGCTAACCCGGCAGTTCTCCTTCTTCCAGCCTATGGGAGATGGGGAGAGAGGATGCAGACGGATATTGACAGTTCTTGCTTCCATATCCTACACTACATTATGCAGGAACCACCCTTTGATGGAAAGGAAATACGAACTATGACCATCGAGCGCCCGGAAGCGTTCGTCTTCTTTGGCCCCCAGACCGTCATCGGCCCGGAATTGCAGCCCGGTGACAAAGCGCCTGACTTCAAGCTGGTCAATAGCAAGCTGCAAGAGGTTACATTGGCTCATTTTGCCGGTAAGCCACTGTTGATCAGCGTAGTACCCTCGCTCGATACCGGCGTATGCAGCAAGCAAACCACCCGCTTCAACGAAGAGGCAGCCCGGCTCGCCGGCCAAGCCAACTTTATCACCGTCAGCGCCGACCTGCCCTTCGCGCAGGCGCGCTGGTGTGGCGCTAACAATGCCGACGCCATCCAGACCCTCTCGGATCACCGCGATATGAGCTTCGGCGCGGCGTATGGTACCTACGTGCCGGCCTACCGGATCGAACAGCGAGCTGTGTTTGTGGTGGATAGCGAGGGTGTGATCCGCTACAGCGAATACGTGCCGGTCGCCGGCCAAGAACCCAACTACGATGCCGCGCTTGAGGCACTGAAGGCACTGCTCTAACCAGCGCGATGATAGGCACGGCATACCAGCACTGCTCATTCCACAGCGTCGGTTGCCCGAAAGCATGTCATCCCCTTTGCGCTTTTTGCGTCTCTTCGTGGCTATTCTTCACCAATCGTTCGTAGGGGGCGCTTGCCGCCAGCGCTCCCTTATGCTATACTGCTCGCCGGCATTGCAAAATGCCAAATACGCACACCCTGAGGCGCAGTCGCTCCTGCCGGCCTACTCCGGTACAGGCTGCGAGATACGACGGGTGGAGGTGGTTTCGACCAGAGAAGGAGCAGGAAAGGTATGACTCAAGCATTGCCGCGCGTCGTCACGATTCGAGAATTGCTGGAAGCTGGCGCCCACTTTGGGCACCCCACCAACCGCTGGAACCCGAAGATGAAGCCGTATATCTTCACGGCTCGCAATGGGATCCATATTATCGATTTGCAGAAGACGGTAACTGGCCTAAGCCAAGCGTATCAGTTCATCTCTGACCTGACTGCGCGCGGCGAGAAGATTCTCTTCGTCGGCACAAAGAAGCAGGCCCAAGAGGCGATTATGGAAGAGGCGGTGCGGGCCGGCCAATTCTACATCAATCGCCGCTGGCTTGGCGGCACACTCACCAACTTCACCACCATCAAGCGCCGATTGAAGCTACTGAGCGATCTCGAAGAGCGGCGCGACCGCGGCGAGTTCAACCGCTTAACCAAGGCCGAGGCGGCTAAGCTCGAAGAGAAGATTGTCCGACTTAATCGCGTTTTCGCCGGCCTGAAGGGAATGGAGCGGCTGCCCGGCGCTGTGTTTATCGTTGATCCGCGCAAGGAAGAGCTAGCTGTGCGCGAAGCGGCGAAAGAGAGCATTCCGATTGTGGCGATGGTTGACACCAACTGTGATCCCGACCCGATCGATTATGTCATCCCCTGCAACGATGACGCGATTCGGGGCATCCGGCTAATGACGGGGAAGATCGCCGACGCGGCCATTGAGGGGATGCGACGGCGCGAAGCGGCCCAAGAGTAACCAATCGCTGTGCAGCTAGGCAGCCGGCTTGATTGGCGGCTACTTTCTCTCAAGATAGGGGGTAGGGTAAGGGGCAAAAAATCGGCTCATCGCCAATATCTCTTGCCCCATCCGCCCAGATCGGTTTACACTTGCGATATGCGCATCCCAAACCTGACCGGTTGCTCAAGGTCAGAGCTGCGCAGGCAGCCTCGACGTGAGGTTGCCGCACTTCGGTCACAAGAGCGCAAACCGACGTTGCACGGGGGGGCGCATGCCCCTCCGTCGCACGATCCGCACTACCCTAATCTACCGGTAACGGCATTGGATAGAGGTTCTTAGGCAAAGGGAGCAAGACTGTGGCAGTATCAATCGAACTGGTGAAGGAATTGCGTGAACGTACCGGCGCCGGCATCAAAGAGTGCCGGGATATTCTTGAGCAGACCGGCGGCAATATCAATAAGGCAATCGAGATTCTACGGGAGCGCGGGATTGAGGCGGCAGCCAAGAAGGCATCGCGCGAGGCGAACGAGGGCCTGATTGGCGTGTATGTCCACTATGGATCGCGCATTGCCGCAATGGTTGAGCTGAGCTGCGAAACCGACTTTGTGGCCCGCACGGCCGAGTTCGGCCAATTGGCCAACGATCTGGCCCAGCATATCGTTGCGCTCAACCCGCGCTTTATCAGCGCGAGCGAAGTGACCGATGAGATGGTAGCCGAGAGTGGCCAAACCCGCCAAGCGTTCATCGAAGAGACGGTGCTGCTCGAGCAGAAGTTTATCAAAGATCCGGCCCGCACCATCGAAGAGAAGATCAAAGAAGCGATCGCCAAGCTCGGCGAGAACATCGTCGTCCGGCGGTTTGTGCGCTACGAAGTCGGCGCTTAACGCACATTGATTGGGCGGTTTGCCAGTCGGGCAAACCGCCTAGTTCTCTGCTTTGCTGCGAGTAGTTCCATGCAACAACCAAAATACCGTCGGATTTTGATCAAACTGAGCGGTGAACAGATCAAGGGTAGCGATGGCGAGGTGATTAGCTACGATATGCTCGACTTCCTCGCGCAAGAGATCGGTCGCGTTCACCGCCACGGGGTTGAGATCGCCGTTGTGGTAGGCGGCGGCAACATTTGGCGCGGCCATCGCGCGATCGAACGTGGCATGGATGCCGCCCATTCGCACTATATGGGGATGCTGGCGACGATTATCAATGCGCTAGCGATGCAAGATGCACTCGAGCGCCATGGCCTCGATACTCGCGCAATGACCGCCATTAAGATGGATGAAGTGGCTGAACCGTACATCCGGCGGCGCGCCACCCATCATCTCGAAAAGGGGCGGGTGATCATTCTCGCTGCTGGCACTGGCAACCCCTACTTCACCACCGACTCAGCGGCGGCACTGCGCGCCGCCGAGATCCATGCCGAAGTGATCTTGATGGCGAAAAATGGCGTCGATGGCGTTTACGATGACGATCCGCGCCGCAATCCGGCAGCAACCCGCTTTGATCACATTCACTATCTCGATGCGCTGAACCGTGGTCTGACCGTGATGGATAGCACGGCGCTGACCTTCTGTATGGATAATAACTTGCCGATTATTGTCTTTAACGCCATGGAACCCGGCACTATCGAACGGATTGTTATGGGTGAACATGTTGGCACGCTTGTGAGTAGTCAGCGAGGAGGCGCGCAATGCTGAACGATGTAATAACCGAGTATGAGGCGCATTTAAAGAAAGCGACTGAAGCGTTGCGCCATCATCTGGCGTCGATCCGCACTGGACGCGCCTCGGCAGGGTTGGTTGAGCATCTCCATGTCGAAGCCTACGGCACGACTATGCCGCTCAATCAATTGGCCAACATTAGTGTTCCCGAAGCCCGGATGATCGTGATCCAGCCCTACGATGCCGGCATGATCAAAGCGATTGAAAAGGCGATCCAGCAATCTGATCTTGGCCTCAATCCGAGCAACGATGGCCGGATCATTCGCTTGCCGGTGCCGCCACTGACCGAAGAGCGCCGGCGCGAATTGGTGAAGATGGTGCGCCATCGCGTCGAGGAAGTCAAGATTTCGGTGCGTAATCAACGCCGCGATGCGATTGATGATCTCAAGAAGTTGGAAGCCGAGAAATTGATCAGCGAAGATGACTTGCATCGCGGCCAAGAACGGATCCAGCAGTTGACCGACCGTTGCATCCGCGATCTCGAACAGATCGGCGCGGAAAAAGAAGCGGAAGTGATGGCGGTCTAACGCTGTCGCTGAGAGGCGCTATTATTATGAGTCAGGATGGTGTACCGTCCGGCACAAAGATTCCGCAGCATATCGCGGTGATTATGGATGGCAATGGGCGCTGGGCACAACAGCGCGGCCTGCCACGCCTTGCCGGCCATCGCGCCGGCACCGAAAATATCCGACCGATCGTGTCCGAGTGCGCTCGGCTCGGTGTACGTGTACTTACTTTGTACGCCTTTTCGACCGAGAATTGGAACCGGCCATCGCTGGAAGTGCAGGGTTTGATGCAGATTTTGGGCGAGTTTATCGATCGCGAAATCCGTAATCTGCATGCCCAAAATGTCCATTTGCGCCATCTGGGCCGGCTCGATGGCCTAAGCCCCCATCTGCGCGAAAAGGTCAATTACGCGATTGAATTGACCCGCCACAACACTGGTCTGACGTTAGCAATCGCATTTAACTACGGCGGTCGCGCCGATATTGTCGATGCAGTGCGCTCGATCGTCGCCAGCGGCATCCCCGCCGACCAGATTACTGATGATGTGATTAGCGCCCATCTGTCAACCCGCGGTTTGCCCGATCCAGATATGATCATTCGTACCAGCGGCGAACGGCGGATCTCGAATTTTCTGATCTGGCAGTCAGCCTACAGCGAGTACTGGTTTACGCCGGTGTTCTGGCCCGATTTCCGGCCCGAACATCTGCATCAGGCGATTCTTGACTATGGACGGCGCGAACGCCGCTTCGGCGGGCTCCCCGAGTCGAGCTAATACCTTGGCTGCGCGCATCACCAGTGTGGTGGTGCTGTTGCCCTTGATCATTGCCGGCGTGTGGTGGCCGCCAACTACCGCACTGTTAGCCGGCTTGGTGATCGCATTGGCGATCGGTGAGCTGTTTGCGATCTTTCGCCACGGCGGGTATGCGCCGCGGCTGTTCGAGGGTATTGCAATCGGCTGGTTGATCTGTGCGGCCACCTTTTTTCAACCACTGACGACAATCGATCTTGTGCTCGTTGTGGTATTCGTCTCGATTCTTGGTGCATTGATTGCCGAACTTGTCCGCCGAAATCGCCAGACCAGCCTGCTCGGTTGGGCATTGACGTTCGCGGGCGCGTATTACGTCGCTGGCTTGTTAAGCAGCTATCTCTTATTGCGTCAGCTTGAAACGCCGTTACAGGGCGGATGGCTGGCCTTCGCGCATATCCCGCCCGGCGCAGCATGGGTCTTTTTTACACTGGCGATCACGTGGTTGCAAGATACCGGTGCGTTCTTTGTTGGCCGCTCCTTTGGGCGCACTAAGATGGCGCCAGTTCTCAGCCCCAAGAAGAGTTGGGAAGGTTTCTGTGGTGGGATGGCTGCCGCGATTACAACTGCTCTGTTCTGCGTGCCACTGTTGGGCTTGCCAATCACATTGATCGAGGCGGCAATTCTCGGCGTGGCCGCCGGCATTTTCGGCCCGCTCGGCGATTTGGCTGAGTCGCTGATTAAGCGGCAAGTCGGGGTGAAGGATTCTGGGTTTATCATCCCCGGCCACGGCGGGATTCTTGATCGGATCGATAGTATTCTCTTCACCGGGCCGGTGATCTACTACCTTATAGTGCTTTTTTCCCATTGAGCTGGCGTTGCTCGTTCGTTATAGTGCTATCGTATCGATCAAGCAGTGTTGCTGACGCTATGATTTCATCAACCATCACCCAACAACAATGGATTCCTGATCCTGCATTGGCCGGATTTGAGACGCTGCCGCTTGATCTGGCTGGTGGCCGTGCGGTTTTGGTGCGTCAGTGCAAGCCGCCGGCAACGGGTCGAGCCGTGCTGTACGTGCATGGCTATTCCGACTACTTTTTCCAAACCCATGTGGCTGATGTCTTCCGCGCGCACGGTTATGCGTTCTACGCGATCGATTTGCCCGGCCACGGACGTGCTATCCAACCCGACCAGATCCCATGTTTTTATCGCGACATTGCCGAGTTTTATCCGTTCATCGACGCAGCGATTGGGGTGATCGACACGGCCCATAACCGGCCATGGCTGGTCTTGCACGGCCATTCGGCGGGCGGGTTGGTGACGGCGCTCTACGCGGCTGAAGGCGGACGGCGTGACCGGCTTGGTGCGCTGGCGCTGAATAGCCCGTTTTTCGATTTTATGATCGACCGTGCCACGCGGGCTTCGATCCCGCTGGTAATGCTCTTAGGCCGGCTCAAACCTACCCGCATCGTGGGCAAACTGTCATCGGTTTACGGCGAGACGATCTATCGCGGTACCGGCGGTGAATGGGAGTTTGATCAACGTTGGAAGCCGGTCAATGGTATTCCGATGCGGGCTGGCACGGCGCGGGCCATCTTGCTGGCCCAACGCCGGCTGCGGCGTGGCCTTGGCATCCGCTGTCCGATCTTGATCTTACACTCGGCGCGGTCGGCATGGCCTATCCCCGGTAGCCCTGAGATCACGCGGGCTGATATTGTGCTCGATGTAGCCCACATGCGGCGCGATGGCCCAATGCTGGGTGATGATGTGACGATGATTGCGATCGAGGGCGGGCTGCACGATCTGGCCTTATCGCCAAAGCCAGTCCGCGAGCAGTATTTTGCCGAATTGATGGGATGGCTGACAGAGGTAGCAGCAACCCGTATGAGCGAGCAATGAAGCGGTCAAAGGGGAAGATGGATCTTGATTTTGTAGTTCGTATTTGATATACTCAGGGTGACATAGTTCCTGTGACTCTGTGCCACTGGTGGGTCGCACCGCCCCAGCATTGCACGGCCTGTCGGATTAGAACCGATTCGCAACACCAAACGCTCCCTTGACCTGAAGGAAGGGACGGACAAGCGTCGCGCAAACCCAACCAAGCAACTAAGATAGATCGCGACTTCCTAGCACAAGCCGAAAAAACCGGATGCCATTCAGAGATAGGATCCATGACCTCTGGGTTACTGCCGCCAAGAACACGCATGTTGGCATTCGCACCCGCAAGCAGGAGTTCGTTATGCCGCTTACAGGCACCCGCCAAGGGGCGCTGCGTGCGGCAGCCAAGCAGCAGGGACGGTACCGGCGCGGGACGCGCTGGAACTGGAACCGATGCACCCAGTCACCATCGTTCTGGACAGTGTGGGAGGACTGCTCCTGCTCATCACACCAGTCTTCACCAACGAAGATGGTTCGATCGGCATCCACGATCTGGTCACCAGCATTACCACCTTGGACAGTCACGGGATCGCCGCGATTGCTCACACCCGATGGACTGGGCAATCCGGTCACCGGTCGCTGAAACCGACCGCTTCACCGGGCACATCGCCCACGCACCCCGTGATGACCCAGCCCACACCCATTGCTTTGCGGCCTTGAGTGGATATATCAACGCGAACTGCTCAACGGCAACACCCATCTCAATCACGTTGCCCGCAAGTCCAAACCGTATCTTCGTGCCATTCGTGCCGCTGATGCCAAGTTGCAGGAACGCAATCCCGTTCAACTAGAGCCTGTTATGCACTTCAGAGATAAACTTGTATGATTTCAGTATGACACGTCGACCCTATCTAGGCGATGTGAGCGACGAGGAGTGGGCCTTCGTCGCTCCCTCCCTGACTTTCATGACCGAAGACACCCCGCAGCGCGACCACTCGCTGCGCGAGGTCTTTAACGGATTGCGCCGGATCGTCCGCACGGGAGCGCCTTGGCGCATGATGCCCAACGATCTGCCGCCGTGGTTACCGTCTCGCAGTAGAGACGTTGCAATGAAACGTCTCTACTGAAGGCCGGGGTCGTTGAGACGCTCGTCCATGATCGGCACGCGCTGGTGCGTGACATCGAAGGGCGCGTGCCTGCGCCGCGCGGTGATCGTTGACGCGCGCACCACGCAATCGACCCCGGAACGCGGCGCGCGCGCTGGCGATGACGAGCATCAACGCCGCAAGGGCAGCAAAGTCCCCGTGGCGAGTGATCCGTGGACTAGGTGCTGGCCGTGGTCGTCACACCCGCCAACGAACCGGAACGCGCGCCGGTCGCCGCAGTGGCGGAACAGGTCCAAGCCGTCACCGGCGAGTCTGTCGACGCGGCGTTCGTCGACTAGGGCGATACGGGGGAATAACCAGCGGCCGACGCCTACGCCCACGGCATCTGGCTGGAGGTCGTTACACTGGCGGAAGCCAACCGCGGCCTCGTGCTGCTGCCGCGCCGCTGGGTCGTTGAGCAAGGCTTCGCGTGGATGGCACGCGTTCGCCGGCTGGCACGCGATGATGAGCGGTTGCTGGAGACCTTGGCGGGAGTGCATGTGCTGGCCTTTGCGATGCTCGTGCTAAAGCGGTTCATGACCGTTATGCTCGAAAGTACATAACAGGCTCTAGCTGCGTAACGGGAGTAAATATAGTCTTAGTTCTATGGATACAGAACAATGGAGGTACTATGAAACACTACATTATCATCGTACTACTCATGCTTAGTGTTGTTGGCAACTTACCAGCTGCAGCGCAGCAACCGGCTGGAACAACTACAGTCTACATACCGATCGTTTCATCAAATAATATTCGTCCCTTTGGTATCGAACCTAGCTCCGGTTCGTTGTATACCAATACCGTTCAATCCCAAGCCACAAATTTAGGCGCACACTGGGTGCGGCTGAATACCTTAAGCTGGCGCGAAGCGCAACCCACAGCAACGAGTCCAATCAACTGGAGCGCCCCTAGCTTTCAGCGGTTTGAACAAGAAGTGCTGGCGGCTAATGCCCTTGGCCTGCAAGTGATGGCCATTGTTGACGATCACCCGTCGTGGGCGACCGGTAGCAGCAAAATTTGTGCAGCCATTCTCGATGAATACCATGATGAATTTGCGGCATTTGTGCGCGCGGTCGTTGCCAAGTATAGTCAACATCCCTATTATGTGCGCTACTGGGAATTGGGCAATGAACCGGATGTAGACGCTAATTTGGTTTCTGATGATGTGCCTTTTGGTTGTTGGGGTGATAGTAATGATGAATACTATGGTGGTGAACGTTACGGTCGCATGTTAGCCACCGTAACTCCGGCGATTCGGGCTGCTGATCCGGGGGCAAAGATCATTTTTGGTGGGTTGTTACTAGATCGCCCGGCTAACCAAATAGGTGATCCTCCTGACAAGCCATTCAACTTTCTAGAGGGTGCGCTGCGTGCCGGTGCCGCTCCATACTTTGATATTTTAGCGTTCCACGCTTACGCAGTTTTCTATCCTACCAGCAGTCCCTTTGATTTTGATAGCAAAGCGTCACCTAAATGGTCAGGGAAAGGTGGCTTGACGGTCGGCAAAATTAATTTCCTTCGCGATGTCATGCGGCGGTATGGCATCAGCAAACCTATCATTCTCAACGAAACTGGATTGCGCTGTTTGGGTGCATGCAGTGCTGCTCTTCAATTTGAACAGGCGAAGGCAAATCATCTTGTTCGATCGGCGATGCGAGCAATTGCTGAGGGCGTCGAAGCATATATTTGGTACACCTTTGAAGGCCCGGGATGGCAACGTTCAGGTCTACTAGATGATAACCAACAACCACGTCCTGCATTCTTAGCTATGAAGGCTGCGATTGAGCGCTTGAATGAAGTGCGCGTGCCGCCGCAATCATTTACCGGTTATGGAACAGATATTGAAGCCTATCGCTTCAGCGGCAATGGTTTCGTGCTGGACGTCCTCTGGTCAATGGATGGAACTTCCCGCCAGATCACATTACCAGCAACCTCGTTTATTGCTGCATACACCCGTGATGGTACTTCGATTACCCCAACAAGTTCTGGAGGAACTGTTACGCTCAGCGTAGGTTTTGAGAATATCTATCTCAAGCGCAGACCGTAAGTGCCAATTCATGCATCGACTCTCTTGACGTGGCTAGATCGATCCGGTACACTACTCATGCATACGAGCGGCGGCGGGCAATTAGCTCGTCGCCGTTATTCCTCTTATCTGCTGGAGCGCATTATGCTCGCATCAACACTCAACAACATCTGGCAACAAGTTGCAACTGGAATTTTTGACCCATTATTAACTGTCATCGTCTTCCTTCTCATGCTCAGCCTGCTGGTGTTCGTCCACGAATTGGGGCACCTCTGGGTTGGCCTGCGCATGGGGATTAAAGTTGAGGAGTTTGGGATTGGCTTCCCGCCCCGCGCACTGGTGCTCTTTGAGCGCAACGGGATTAAGTATACGCTCAATTGGTTGCCATTGGGCGGTTTTGTGCGCTTTGCTGGGATGGACGGCGAGAAGGACGCGGTCTATGGCGCCGGCAGTCTTGCTGCCGCCCCACCATGGCGTAAGATTCCGGTAATGCTGGCCGGCCCACTGATGAATTTTGTATTGGCCGTCATCATTTTTACTGTTCTGTTTGCAACGGTTGGGGTACCTACGCCAACGGGACGAATGCTGATCAGCAATGTCTTTCCTAACACGCCGGCAGCAGCAGCCGGTTTTCAAGCCGGTGACGAGTTGGTGCGCCTCGATAACCAGCCGGTAACCGATGAAAACATCGTGCGTGAGGTTGCGCAGCGTCGAAAAGGTACGGCAATTGAGGCAGTCGTGGTGCGCGACGGTGTCGAAGTGACGTTGATAGTGACACCGGGTGCATGGATGGCGCCTGACGGACGCGAGTTTAGCGCCGGCTTTGGCTTTAGCTATGGAGCGCAGACGGTTAACCAGCCAATCAACCCGATCGCGGCAATTGGCACGGGGTTTATGCACAGCGTCGAATTGACCGGACGGATGATTATGATGCTGGCCGATCTGCCGGCAGCGATTGCCGGCCTGTTTAGCCCCACGCCGCCACCTGCCGGCGAACCGCTAGGGCCGGTGGGGATCGCCCGCGCCACCGGCGAAGTCATTCGCCAGCCTGACGGCTTTATCTCATTTTGGTCGCTCACGGCGGTGCTTAGCCTTAACCTGTTTATCCTTAATTTGCTGCCTATTCCAGCACTCGACGGCAGCCATATTCTGTTTGCGCTGATCGAGTGGGTGCGCGGTAAGAAGCTGCCGCCAGAGAAAGAAGCGCTGGTGCATGCCTTCGGTTTTATGGCGCTAATGGGGTTAATGGCGCTGCTAACCGTGAATGATGTGATTAACGCAGTACAGGGTACGCCGATCTTTGGTCGCTGATGGATATTATTCGGGCAAGTGAACTGGGCGAGTATTACTATTGTGCGCGGGCATGGTGGCTGCGCCGCGTCGCCGGGCGAGAACCGGACGGCGCGGAACGGCGTACCGCTGGGACGGCTAGCCATGCCCTTCACGGCCGGCTGGTGGCCACCAGCCAGCGCCTCCTCTGGATCGGGTTAGGGCTGTTCGTAGGCGGGATAGGCTTGGTGATCTGGGCAAGCTGATGGCGTGGCTAGGTATTGCGCTAATCCTGTGCGCAGTCGGGATGTTAGTGCTGGCGATGATGTTGCGCCGGCGCAGCGGTTTGCCATGGGCGCGGGTGGTAGGCTCTGATACCGGCATCCAACGCCATCTCGAACGGCCGCTCTTCAGCGCTCGGCTTGGTCTCACCGGCAAACCAGATTATATTCTGCAACGGGGGCAGGCGCTGATTCCAGTGGAAGTGAAACCGAACCGGCGCGTAGCGCAGCCGTATCCGTCAGATCTCATCCAACTAGCGGCTTATTTGGTCTTGATTGAGGAAACAACTGGCGTCGCACCACCGTATGGGTTGTTACGCTACGCCGATGAGACGTTTCAATTGCGGTACACTGCTGCGGTGCGTGATGAGGTGTTAGCAACGCTGGTCGAAATGCGCGATCTGCTCGATTGCGATGATGTCGCGCGCAACCACGCTGAAGCGGCCCGCTGTCGCGGCTGCGGGTTTCGCGCTCACTGTGATGATGCTCTCGCCTAAGCGGCTAGCTCGTGACAAGATGAGGATAGATGCGCAACTGGAAGCAGCTTTATGGATCTCACCTGCGATGATCTGGTAGCGGCGATTGCCGAACATTTGGCCGGACGAATCTCGCGCAGTCAATTGGCGGCGTGGGCATTTGACCGGTTTTACGAACTTGAACAGGGTGAGTTGATCGTACCGCTTGACGAGGAAGCAATCATTCGCGACGCGCTCGATGAGCTGATGTTTGCTGATGATGAGCCATTCGTGCTGAGTGAGATTGAATTACGGCAATTGATGGATCGGCTGGCACAGGTATGAAGATTCAACCGCATCCCCGCTTACACGGTATCATGATCGGCGACGAAGTCTATTCGTACCACTACCACCTAGCCGCTCGTGTCGCCGATATTTTTCCCGCAGCGGTTTGTGTCCGGATCGACGTACTCACCACTGAGACACCAATGGAGTTGAGCCATACTCCCCAGTTGTGGCGCGCTGATGAGATCGAGAATCTGTCGGTGTGTCGCTATTGCGGCGCGCGTGATGAGGTGCGAGTCGTTAGAGAGAATGGCATCCCGTTTCGGGTGTGTAGCCGTTGCGTGCCAGTAGAGGGTGAGCTGTAGACGTCCTGCGGTTAGGCGGATCAGCGATGGACGGGCTAGGCACACGGCCCGCCCCAACCCGCGACGGGCCGGGCACGAGGCCCGCCCCAACAGCGGCACGAGGCCCGCCCCAACAGCGGCACGAGGCCCGCCCCAACCCGCGACGGGCCGGGCACGAGGCCCGCCCCAACAGCGGCACGAGGCCCGCCCCAGACTTTATGATGACAAGGGTAGTATCAACGAAATTAATACTTAAGGCCGCTCACGGAACCACTTCAGCGCCTGCCAACCACCCGGTAACGCCACCGCAGCCAGCGCGATCTTGATCGCATCACCGAGCAGGAAGGGCAAGACGCCTTTCACGATCGCATTCACCGGCCCGATAAAGAACGCTAGCCACGTTGCGCCGATCAGATAAATGACGAGCGTCGCCAGCGCCATCGAAGCAACGGTTGTGAGGAAGCGGCGATCCCAACCCCGCGCCGCCAGCCAGCCGGTCAATGCCGCCGCGATCGGGAACGAGATCAGATAGCCGCCAGTTGCGCCGAACAGGTGTGTATAGCCGGCTGAGCCGCCAGCGAAGAAGGGCAACCCGATCGCGCCTTCAAGCAGGTAGAGCAGCAATGCCGCCAAACCCAAGCGCGGGCCGAGTAGACTGCCAACCAACAATACCCCCAACGTTTGCCCGGTAATCGGCACCGGTGAGAAGGGCATCAGCGAAATGCGGATTTGCGCGCTAAGCGCCACAAATAGACTGCCTAACACCACTAATAACGTGTCGGCAACTAACGGATAGGCCAGCCATCCTCGGCGCGGCAAGACTGCCTGCGCCAGCGTCTCGGTTGTGGTCAATGTCCGATTCATGACACCTCCGCCACATGAAAGCTAGTCCACTCAGTGAAGTAGAGTATAGCTGATCTGTGGCAATCGTACAACAGGCATTGGCACAACTACCCCGCCCTGATGGTGAATGAAACGAACCTCCATTCACCGCGCCAAAACGCAATGCGACGGTTCGGTTTCCAATTCATGAATCTCGTCGTCATTGAGCTGCCGCAAACCGAGATTCGCGTACAACATGGTGTCAATTGCGACAGGCAAATCGGTTGATTTGCCTTGAACCAGCGGCAGCAGCTCGGCAGGAGTGCTAGCCCGCAACGCCGGATTCGTTGCCCGGATGCTCGCAAACAGCGCGGCGACGATGCCATCAGCGCATGCTTCGGCCAAGCCTATGCTTGAAGAGGGCATAATCAAGGTCTCATCGGTGATCAGTGCAGGTAACGTAGTGTGCAGACTGCGGAAGAGGAGGTCAGTCCACGCTGCTGGATGACCACCCAGATCGGTGCGACCGCAACCGGCCAGCAGCAGGGCATCGCCGGTCAACAGGAACCGATCGCCAGCCGGCGAGATCACGCGGTACACGAGGTGGCCGGGGGTGTGGCCGGGGAACCAGTGCGCTTCGATCAGCAGATGGCCAACCGGCAGTCGCTCACCGCCAAGCAACGGCATGTAGTCAAAATGAGCCGGCAGCAGGGTGCGCGGATGCAATGCATCATACGGATGCAGATAGAGCAAGGTATGGCGCGTATTGGCGAGCAGCGCTCCGCCGGACAACTTTCCAGCCGAGAGCTGGGTGAGCAGCACGCGCGTCACATCGGCTTGCGCTGCCGCTGCCACTTCTTGGTAGAGATGGATATGGAGACCGGGATCGATGACTGCCGCTTCACCAGCGCTGATGATCACGTAGCTCAGATCACCGCGAGCGGGGCGCGTGATCTGCACGATCTTCCCCCAACTAGCGTTCACCAGTTCGTGAATGGCATGAAAATCGAGCCAAGCGCGGAAGCCACCGATCAGGTAGCGGGCATTCATGCCGTGTTCAGCTAGCAGTTCAGCAACGTATTGCGAGGAGCCTTCCTTAGCGCAGATGACCGTAATCAACTGATCGGACGGCACACGGGCAATTGCACTCTCTTCGTCCTCGATAAACTCAAAGTAGGGAATGTTGAGCGTCGGAATAGGCTGGCGACCGCGCACCCGATTGCGCGCAAACTCGACCTCATTGCGCACATCGAGAATGAACAGTGGTTGTTCGGCCAGCAGCTCAGCATACAGCTCAGCCGGACTCAGAACACCAACGCCGGTTTGCATTTGTTCGAGCGTCGTCATTGCGCACTCCTTTGCGTTGATTGTGCCTCTTCGCGCAACCATGGAGTTAGTGTAGCCGCTGCAACTTGGTGAAACAAGCGCAAGGCAGGTAAAGTTGGGTTGTGATTTGTTTCTCAGAGGGGCTATGGGCACAGCGGCGCTGTGCCCATACGGGGGGATGGTTTTAAGCAATGAGATGAGGGCAGAGCGGCGCTCTGCCCGTACTGGCAGCTTGCGGCGCTGCACCCGAGCTAAGAGCTAGCGGCGCTGAGATCGTTAGGGGCCGAATTGCGCGCCGGACGCGGCTTGGTTGGCTGGAAGGCAACCAGTATCCGGTAGATCGTCAAAAAGAGTACACTCCCACCGCTGGCCCAGTACAAGCCACTGAGCACAGCGGTATCGCTGCCGCTAAACAGGGCGTGCAGCAGGCTGAGCAGCCAAATCGCAAAGCTGATGAAGTGAATCACCCGCCACATTGTGCGCCCGATCCACTGCTTGATATAGAAGCTCAAACCAACGATCGCCATCCCATACAGCGAAAGCTGGCCCAGCCCAACCCATAGCGGTTCATAGCCACTGTAACCAAACGGGATCAGCACTTGAGCGAGCGTCGCACTAATATAGCGATCACCAAGCAGGATGAGCGCGTGGAAGATGGCAAACGCTAAGCCGAGCAGGCTGGTGTGTTGGTGAAGATCAAAGGCTCCCGGCCCACCCGGCCAGAGGCGCGCCATCCGATTGGTCATCAGGAGACCAAAGACCATTGACAACCAGAGCAACCCATAAGCGGCGACGGCGCTGCTGCGCGAGAGGTACCAATAGGCTTTCGGTTCGCTGCCTAGCAGTGAGGCGCTCAGGCCGGGCAGCCACGTTGGTAAGACCATCACGGCAGCAAAGGCGCCGAGTGCCGTACCAATGAGCAAGGTGAGCAGCGCGCTAATCGACATTG
The DNA here is from genome assembly GCF_937951745.1 of uncultured Chloroflexus sp. Lineage (GTDB taxonomy): Bacteria > Chloroflexota > Chloroflexia > Chloroflexales > Chloroflexaceae > Chloroflexus. Next base: position 26,370 of record NZ_CALFBQ010000046.1, on the reverse strand, counting down.
CCGGCGGTAAATCAACAAGTTCGGGATTTGTGGTTAACTGACGATCGGGACGCGGAGCAGGTCGTGACGCTTTCGGTACAGGCGGCTGCGCTTGTGGAGTTGGTTGATCGGTGGAAATAGGATTCGTGTTCATTGTTCGATGTTCTCCTTTTACATATTATTGCTAACAAACGTGTTACTATCTTGATTGCCCACTACGGGCAAGCTGCCCGCCATCCTAGGATAGAGGCTGAGTGAACACAATCGTCTCCCGCGCCAACCATACGTTGGTAGAGCCGAGCTACTGCGATCCCGGGAAAGGGTGGGGTAGAGCATGCGCCATCCACCGATCGCTTTGGTGCGAGTAGGGACAAGCCCTGCCCTTACAGGTGCTGCACACCCTCGCGATGACAGGGGATGCACGATGTTCTGTTCGCTACTTGCTATCCGCCCGCTCGCCAACAATAGTGTTCAAGCGTCGATGTACGGATGATTCGGCCATCGACGCCGACCAACAACCCCGCCAGTTGCGGTCGAGTATCGAGCCAGCGCAAGCCGGCTTCGGTACCGAGGAGTAAGATCGTTTTGGCTGCTAGCTCGGCCTCTTGCAGATTGGGCGCGATGACTGTGACGCTGAGTAGATCGGTTGTTGCTGGTGCGCCGGTGCGCGGATCGATGAGGTGATGATAGACGTGACCGCCTTGTTGCCAGCGTCGATAGTCAATACCAGACGTAGCCACCCCACCGCGTCGAATACGTAGCAGCTCGATCCCTCGATCTGGTGCGAACGGATCGGCTACTTCAATAGGCCAAGATGAGCCATTACGACGCGGACCACTCACAGCAATATCACCGCCGGCATCGACCAGAGTTGGAAACCGGCGGCCCAAGCGGCGCGCCACTAACGCAGCCGTCCAACCCTTGGCACTGCCACCAAGATCAAGACGCATACCGGCAGGGAGCGTAATCGTGCGTCGATGCGCATCGCAGTCAATCAAGCGCCAATCAGGGCTAGGCACCGACTGGCTCGTCCTGACCACCCCGCTTGCCAGTGCCGTAAAATCACGGTCGTACCCAGCGGCAATCAGCGCTGCGCCAACGGCTGGTGTTACTAATCCATCGCTTGCACGTGCTGCGCGCAACGCCTGCTGCACTGCACACCATAGCGTTTGCCCAACCCGCACCGGCCCTGTGCCGGCACGGCGGTTGAGCGCCGACAGTTCGCTCTGCGGGCGAAACCGGCTAAGCATGCGCTCGTAGCGCAGGAAGGTCTTGCGAGCAGCATTCAGAGCAGGGTATGCAGCGGCTTTATCGCTATCAATAATGATGTTGATTGTAGAACCCATTGCGCGAAAACTGAGCTGCTGCATGGACTATCCCCTCAGCGTGATGAGCGTGTACGAGCAGCCGGAGCGGGTGCTGACGCTGGCGCCGGGACGGAGACTTCACGCAGGGTTGGCGCCGGTGGTGGAGGTAGCGCTGGCGGAGGCACACTCACGGCCGGTGCAAGTGGCACAGGCGGCGGCGCACTCACAGCCGGCGCTGCCGAGGCATTTGCCACATTCTCCCGACTAGGAATATCCAGCGGTGCGACTGTTGGCAAGACCGGCATCGAAGGCGGCTGTGACAACCACGCTGGCAGGGGTTGGCGCTCAACAAGCGGCGACTCAATGATAATTGATGGGGTTGATACTGTTGCTTCGACCGGATTCTGCGAGGTCAACCATCCCCAGCCACCAATCGTCACCGCAACAGCGGTGGCACTAATCGCAGCTTTCAAGCCGTCAACTCCAGTCAATCGATTCGGTTTGCGCGGGGCTTTAGCGACGGTCATAACAGTGTCACTCCTTGTAGCTGAGATGAATTAGCTTTCGGAAAGGGCCGAGCTAGTCGCTCATAACTGTCATCACCTGTACGGTAGACTAGCTCGGCTGTGAGGGGACAAGCGAGTAAGTTTAATTAATCATCCTTCTTCTTGTCGTCGTCATCCTTCTTCTTCTTGTCGTCGTCATCATTGTCACCGCCGCCATTCTTGATTTTGGCGTAAGCGATTTGACCGGTGTACGCATCAACATACACCTCACTACCATCGCTAAATTTCACTTCGTACACATCGACACCATGTTCATATTCCCGTTCCACTTTGACGACAGTCCCGCCGCCAAGATACGCTGTTGCAGCAGCAACTGCTTGATCAGGGCTTATCGGGTTAGACTGAGCCGCCGGAGGAGCAGCAATGGTATTCGCTAGCACTGTACCCGTCTGAGCATCAATGTAGATTGCGCCACGATCGAACATGACTTCGTAAGCTGGCGTTCCTTGCAAGCTAACCAATTCAGGAGCGCGGATAAGAGTTGCACCACCAGCATTCGCGAGGGCAATTTCTTGCGCCTGCTGCGGCGAGACCGTATATGTTGGCGCAGGTGGAGCGGCCGGGGCAGAGTTAGGGGCAGCCGGCGCCGCAAGGGCAGGGGCAGCCGGCGCCGCAGGAGCAGGACTATTCAGAGCCTGTTGCGCAATAACGAGACGCTGGTTTGCTTCGGCGAGGCGTTGGTTTGCTTCAGCGAGTGCTGCTTGGTAAGCCGCCTCACGCTCACGTATCTGTGCTTCGGTGGCGGGGTCAAGCGCTGGAACGGCAATCGGCGTTGACTCGATCACAATTTCCGTCGGCATTTGATCAGTCGGCGTAGTAACACTCAAGCGACTAACAACTCCTCCAATAACAACCAACACAAATGCCGTCAATGCAGCCGAGATCAGAAACATCGTGCGATTCATTTTGAGTACCTCCATAGTTTGTTGTAATGACGGTTCACAGAATGTTAGAACAACTAATCATCATCCCGCTCTTGCTCAACCTGTAACCCAGCTCCACCGGGTGTACCGGCAACAAGTGCCTGAACCTCTTGCGGCGTCAGCTTGGCCTCAGGATGCAACAAAAGATACTGGCGGGGCGGCATTTCACCGCTACGCACAACTTCAGCAATCTCTTGGGCCAATTCATGCGGCTCTCGCAGCGGCTGTGAGAAGTTCAACTCGCTTCTCCCTTTGATTACATCGTAAGTAATCAGCCATGACGCAGGTGCAATCTTGCTGTACCACGGCCAAACCGTTTCGTTACTGTGGCAGTCGTAGCAGGCGCGGCGGGCGATACTCGCCGCTTCAGGGGTCGTCCACGCCACGTCGCCCGTCACCGGCGGATTGGTTTGCCAAGCCCACACTGGCACCGCTTGGATCGCAACGAAGAGAACGGCGAGGGCCATAGCAACGTTACGAGGACGGAATATTCGTTTCAACATAGGTTTCCTCCGTTGTGCAATCTGCTTTCCGTGAGTAACAGTACTGGCGCTCGCTCAAGAGAGTCTTAAAATGAAGCAGAAATATTCCAATCTTTTTCCAAGGTTGCTGGGGTATAACGAAAACAAACCCACGTTGCGCGAAGTACGGTGGGAAGCGGACACCGGATGGGACGGTGGGAGAAGCAAGGTTAAGGCCACGGATGGGCACGGATCGGGGCGGATCGGCGCGGAACGGGATGGTAGCTGCAGAACGCGGGATGGCATTCACCCTCAAATATCTTTGTACCTTCGCGTTGGTACATAGTAAGGAGTGACTTGTGCGCATTTTGATTGTGGAAGACGACAAACGGCTTGCGCGCCTTGTCGAGCGCGTCTTGCGCGAAGAGCGTTACACTGTTGATGTCGCGCACGATGGCGAGAGGGGACTTGATCTGCTGTTGCAGGGCGCGTATGATGTGGCTGTGATCGACTGGATGCTGCCGGGGCGCGATGGGCCATCGCTCTGCCGGGCCGCGCGAGCAGCACGGTTGCCAACGGCCTTGCTCTTGCTGACCGCACGCGGGCAGATTGAAGATAAGGTGTTGGGGTTTGAAAGTGGAGCTGACGATTATTTGGTCAAACCCTTTGCCTTTGAAGAGCTGCTGGCACGGGTGCGGGCGCTGAGTCGGCGCTTTAACCCCAACCTTGGCAATAACGAATTACGGCTTGGCACAATTGTGCTCGATCTGCGCAGCTACACGGCCCGGCGTGGCGAACGCCGGCTTGATCTGACGCCAACCGAATGGCGCTTGTTAGAATACCTGCTGCGCAACGCCGGCCAAACCCTCACTCGCCAGCAGATTCTCGATTATGTCTGGTCGTTTGAGCATGACGTGCAACCGCAGATGGTTGATGTTTACGTTTCATATTTACGGCGTAAACTCAACGCGCCGGGTGAGGCTGACCCGATTGTGACAGTGCGCGGTATCGGTTACCGGCTGGAGGCAGAACGTGCTTAAACCGTTGCGTTGGCAATTTACGCTGCTCTATGCGCTGACCGCCGTCGCGATCATTGCGTTGGTCGGCAGCGGCGCCTACGTGCTGGTCGCACGCTACTTCGAGCGGATCACCGATCTGGCGCTGCAACACAAGATGGCGCACGAGTTTCATTCCCTCAATGCGCCGCTGCCATCAACCTTAGTCTTTGCTGACACCGATTGGTCGATGCTTCGCAATGAACACTCAGCACCCGGCAGCCGTATGCTTACGACTGAGGAGGTGCGCCAGATTGCGCTTGCGGCGCGCGGCGGCGAGATTAAGAGCATCAAATTGGAACAAGATGCAAGGCAGTATGAAGTGAAGCTGCGTGATGGCAGTGAGCTGAAAATTGACGCATACAGCGGGCAGATTATCGAGATCGAGATCAATGGCGAATACCTCAGCCCGCCCTCTGTCCCTATCGTACTGCCGACAGCGTATGATGCCGAACTCGCTTCGATCTTTGTTTTACCACTCGACCCGCAAGGTCGCATTCTCTTCAACCCCAATCCCGCCGCTTTACCAATGCTCGCTCATCAAGAAGCACTGGATTCGGCGCTGCGCAACGGATCGGATCTGCGTACCATCACGACCGCTACCGGCCAACGGGTGCGCTTGCTGACCTACCGGCTGACCCGGCCCGACGGCCCGGCGGCGCTGCAATTGGGCCGTGTGTTGACCGATCAAGCGCAGGTGCTGAACCAATTGCTGACAGGGTTGCTCGGCTTTGGTTTGATCGGCTCGTTGATCGTTGGCGCGGCAGGGTGGTGGTTATCAGGAAGAGCGTTGCGGCCAGCGGAAGAGGCATGGGCGCGCCAACTACGCTTCATCTCGAGCGCCAGCCATGAATTGCGCGCGCCGTTAACACTTATACGGGCTAGCGCCGAAGTCGCGCTGCGCAATGCAGAAAACGAGGATCAGCGCGAACTCTTGGCCGATGTGCTGAGCGAAAGCGACCACATGCGCCGGCTGGTTGATGATCTGCTGACGCTCTCGCGGCTCGACAGCGGGGCATTGACGCTCCAGCGCCAGCCGATCCAATTGAGCGATTTCCTAGCCGATGTTCAACGCCACGCGGCCCGGCTCGGCGACGAGCACGGAGTGACCATCGCGCTCACCAAGACCGAGGGTACGGTCTTCGCCGATCCTGACCGGTTGCGCCAGATTTTGTTGATCTTGATTGACAATGCGCTCCGCTACACGCCTACCGGCGGCACGATCTCGCTCAGCGCCGAAGTAACCGGTAAACAGGTGCGGATCGGCGTGCGCGATACTGGCTGCGGCATCGCACCTGAACACCTGCCCCATCTGTTCGAGCGGTTTTACCGGGCGGATCAGGCGCGCAACCGGGCTAATAACGGCAACAACGCCGGGCTTGGCTTATCGATCGCCAAAGGCCTTGTCGAAGCTCATGGCGGCACAATCGGCGTCGAAAGCAAGGTTAATGCCGGCACGTTGGTGTGGTTTACGATCCCGGCGGCGTAACCGCCGGTTCTACCACGTCACGCTCATCATCGAACAATTCAGACCCGACCCAATCCCCAACAACCCGACGTGATCGCCGGGCCGCAACCGGCCAGCTTCGGCAGCTTGGGCGAGTGAAATCGGCAGCGCCGCTGGGCCGACATTGCCGAGGGTGGGGAAATTGAGAAAGAGCTTAGCCGGCGTGATCCCCAAGGCTTTTGTCACCGCCGCCATGTGGCGCGCGCCAACCTGATGCGGCGCATAGAGCGCAATCTGGCGATCACTCCAGTTTGGCAGCGTCTCTTGCGCCAACCGCCACGTTGCCGTCGCCAACTCGACACCGGCATGCATCAGCGCACCAGCATCGGTCTTCATATAATCGGGTTGGCCGAGACAGAGGTGATTGTATTGGGTTGCCGCCATCGTCACCACGCCATTCAAGCGATGGCCACTGCGCGAGAGGCACTCGTGGGTGAGCAACATCGCGGCACCGCCCGATCCCAAAGTGAGGGTAGCGAAATTGTCGCGCAAATCTTGCTTGGTGGTTTCGGGCTGGCGCAAGCGGCGGATGGTCGCCATCACCGCATCTTGCGCCCCTTCACCATCCACAATCAGCGCATATTCAATCGTACCCGCTTCAATCATCATCCCGGCAATGGCCATGCCGTTGAGAAAGCCAAGGCAGGCATTGCGTACATCGTAGTTGATCGCTCGCGGCGACAGGCCGAGATTGCGATGGACGAAACAGGCGGTTGATGGTTCGAGATAATCTTGGCACACCGACGTGTTGATCAACAGACCGATTCGATCGCGATCAATATTAACTCGGCTCAAGAGCTGCTCGGCGGCCATTGTCGCCACCGTACTGGGCAGGGTGCCCTCATTCCAAAACCGGCGCTCGCGAATGCCCGATAGCGCCTCAAGCTTTCCGCGTGGGAAGCGCAGCCGTTCCATCGTCTCAGCGATCTGATCTTCGATCCAGTCGGACGTAATGCGGTGGGGGGCCAGCACATAGCTGACCGCTTCGATCATGACATGGCGAAAGAGCACCCAAGCCTCCGTGTTGTACCTTCTATCCCTTGCGGCAGGGAAACTGCCGCCCTCCGTAACGCTGTTACGCTGTTGACTGAGCAAATGTGCGCCGTAATCCCTCTTCAATGCTGATCCGCGGTGTATAGCCAAAATCGCGTTCAGCCGCAGCATGGCTAAACCAGTGCGAATGGCTCAGCTCGTGTACCATTAACCGGGTCAGCGGCGGTTCACCGGGCAGACGCAACGTGGCGTAAAGAAACTCTAAGCCAGTTGCCAGCCGGTAGGCAGCGCGGGTCGGAATACGACCGCGCACCGGCGGACAGCCGGCATGGGCCACTATCTCGCCGATAAATTGCCAGAGATTGACTGGCCGCTCTTGGCCGATAAAATAGGCCTTTCCACGCACCGGCGATCGCTCGCCGAGGGCTGATGCTGCGAGTATATGCGCTTCGGCAACATTTTCGACATAGCTGACATCAACCAAATTCGTGCCATCGCCAATTTGCAACAGCGCGCGGCGACGCGCGCGGCGCAGCAGGCGCGGCAAGATATGCGGATCACGCGGCCCCCAGATCAGGTGCGGACGCAGCGCCACAGTAGCAATCTCGGTCTGCGCCAGCACATAACGCTCAGCGATGGCTTTGGTCTGCGGGTAGGGCGCAAGATAGCGGGCCGGGTATGGCGTCTGCTCATCAGCGCCGTGGATGTCCTCCATCCCAATCGCCACCGATGGCGTTGAGGTATAGACTAGTTTGGGCACACCGGCCCGGATCGCCGCTTTCACCACGCGCTGGGTCGCGCTGACATTCGCCTGATAGAAGTCGTCGTAGCGGCCCCACAGGCCAGCTTTAGCTGCGACGTGAAAGACCGTTGTCACACCGTGCATCGCGCGGGCCAACACCGGCGCCGCTTCGGGTGTCGCGAGATCGGCACGGAAGGTCTCGACGCCAAGCGCCTGCAACTCAGGATATTCACCTCGCCCTACCACGCGCACATGGTCGCCGCGGGCCAAGAGTTGTTCAACAAGGTAGCGGCCAACAAAGCCGTTGCCGCCGGTAACGAGAGCAATCATGGTGTCACACCAAAGAGATGATCGCTTGTCCGTGAGAGGTTAGTTGCCATCTACACTATGTTCCTTGCAGTCGTTCGCCAACAGGCATTGCTCACGCTTACGCAGGAGATTGCTTCGGGGGCTGCGCCCCCTCGCAATGACACGACACAGATGCGTCACACCTCACCCCGGCGCGTGCAACTGCTTGGCCGCCCAAACCGCCAATTGCTCGCGAAAGATTTTGGCATTATGGCGAATATCGACCGGAAATGAGGGATGGATCAGGAAATCTTGAATTACCGCCGTCATCTCGGTAGTAGCGGCCAATTGGCGCAATTCGGCCACCAATGGCGCCGGCGCGATACGGGCATCGCGGCGCAGTTCAACGATCACAACTGGCAGTTGCGCGCCGGTTGGCCCCACCCCGACTAGTGCCGAACGAGCGACGGCGGGGTGTTGGTTAAAGAGCAGCTCAACCGGTTCGGTAAACAGCGGGCCGCGAGCCGTGATCACGCGCTGGCTCTTGCGGCCATAAAACCAAAGCCGCCCGTGCTCGTCGAAATAGCCAAGATCACCCATGCGGTGCCACACACGATCGCCATCGGCAATCTTGGCCAGCTCGGTCGCTTGGGGCCGGCCCACATATTCGCGGGTTACAGCCGGCCCGCTCACGCAAATCTCGCCGATCACGCCTGCCGGCAAGCGATCGATTTCTTGCCATGACCGGATTGGCTGATCGCTGATCGGAATAATCGCCACTTCCACGCCGGGCACTGGCCAGCCGATGCAGGTGCCAGCCAGTGGCGAAGGCTGTTCGGCGCGCGCCTCCAGCACCGCGCGTCCACTGATCGATGTGACCGGCAGAGCTTCGGTAGCGCCATACGGGGTAAAGCTGTCGGCAGGAGGCGTCAGAATGCGCTGCAACCGCTCGTGGAGCTGGGCCGGCACCGGCGCGCCAGCCATCAAGACCCGTCGCAGCGACGGCAGACGAATATCGTGCTCAAGGCAGTACGCAGTCACCTTTTCCCAAATCGCCGGTGAACCAAAGGTCGAAGTAACTCCTACGTCCTGAATACATTCAACCACTGCCGCCGGATCGCATTGGGCAGGGCGAGTGGGATCGATTGGTGGGATAGCCGAGGTAATGCCGAGGGCGACGTTAAAGAGGGCAAAGAGCGGGAAGGCCGGCATCTCGATTTCACCCGGTTCGAAGCCGAACAGTTCGCGCAAGGTGTTGATCTGCGCCTCGAACATACCGTGGGTATAGAGCACCCCTTTCGGAGTGCCGGTGCTGCCGCTGGTAAAGACGATCGCCGCCGGATCGGTGGCAGCGACTTCGGCCAGCCCAAACGGCGTCTTGATCGCGACCTCGAGTTCGCGCAATGCCGGCGCGCCGGGCAGAGCCGGGCCAACCGACACGGCCCGCTTGATCGTCGCGCAGGCGCGGGGGAAGATCAGCCGGAGCAGATGCGCGCGTGGCACACCGATTATAGCTTCCGGCGCTGCCTCGGCAATACATTGACTCAGATTGCGCCGGCCCATAGCTGGATCGATCAAGATCGGCACACAACCCGCCTTCAGCAAAGCAAAGGTCAAGCTAATCAATGGCCCACCCGCCGGCACCATTAGCAAGACCCGCATCCCGCGGCGGATGCCATACGCGGTCAACCCCCATGATAAGCGATCGCTGGCCGCATGCAGGCCAGCAAAGCTCTGCCGGTGGTAGATCACCTTGCCGGCCCGATCGCGCCCAACGCCGGTGATCACTGCCGTTTGATCGGGAATGTGTTGCGCCATCCACGGCAGATAGCGGGCGACATTCGCGCCGACTGGCGTGGTGCGCACACGATTCAGATCAAGCGCGCTAGAGTAAGCCATGGGTGCTCCTTGCTAACAGACTGCTCGATGTTGACGAGTAAGCTAACCAACTAGCGCCGCTTTCGCGATGAATGCAGGCCAACGATCAGAGGCATTCTGGAGCATACCCCTGCGCTAGGAATTGCTTTGCGAGTGGGGGCAGAACACCACTCCCGACACTCACTCGCACCCCATACTGCCACCTACCTACCGGATGCTACTCCGCTATCCCCAACGCCGTCAAGATAAACGCATATTCCCACGCAAACTCTTCCAGCCGGGCGAAGCGACCCGAATGGCCGCCGTGTCCGGCTTGCAAGTTGGTGCGCAACAGCACCATCGTGTCATTCGTTTTGACCGTGCGCAGCTTGGCCACCCACTTGGCCGGATCCCAATAGGGTACCTGTAGGTCGTACAAGCCGGCAGTCGCCAGAATGTGCGGGTACGCCCCCGGTTTGAGGTTTAGATACGGATCGTAGGAACGCATCAGGCGGTATTCGGCCTCGATCGCCGGATTGCCCCATTGCTCCCATTCAGTGACAGTCAGCGGCAGATCGGATTTGAGCAGCGCGATCACGACATTGGTAAATGGCACGCCAGCCACTACGGCCTGAAACAGGTCGGGCCGGGCATTGACCACGGCGCTCATCAACAAGCCGCCGGCGCTGCGGCCACTGATGGCCAATTGGCGCGGCGTGGTGTAGCCCTCGGCGATCAGATGCTCGGCGCACGCGATAAAGTCGCTGAACGTATTTGGCTTGTGGAACATACGGCCCTGCTCGTACCACCGCCGGCCTAGCTCTTGACCGCCACGGATATGGGCAATCGCCACCGCAAAACCACGATCGATCAGGCTCAGCCGTTTGCTGTCGAACGAGGGATCGTAGCTGTAGCCATACGCGCCATAGCCCACTAGCAAACACGGGCCGCCCTTGCGCGGACGGTCGCGCCGGTAGACGATCGAAATCGGCACCTGCGCACCATCGGGAGCCGTCGCCGCTAACCGCTCGCTGACGTACAACGACGGATCGTAGCCGGAAGGAATCTCTTCCTGCTTAAGAACCTGCCACATACCGTTCGCCATATCGTATTCCACCACCGAGGTCGGCGTCACCAGTGAGCTGTAGTTCAGCCGCAACCGGCTAGTGCCAAACTCATCATTCACCTGCGGCCAACAAGTATAGACTGGCTCAGGAAAAGCGATGTACCGCGGATCGGCGCCGTCAGGTGCACTGATGCGGATCTGGCGCAAGCCGGCCCGCCGCTCATAGACGACCAGATAGTCAGCGAAACAGTCGAGATGGTCGATCAGCGTGTCGTCGCGGCCCGGCAACACTACAACGGCTGCGTTTGGATCGGCTACCGGCGCTTGCACCAAACGGAAGTTTTCGGCGCCATCGTTGGTGCGGATGTAGAAATAATCGCCGTGGTGGTCGACAAAGTAGTCAACGTTGGGCCGGCGCGGGTAGATGACGCGCCACTCAACGAAGGGGGCAGCGGTGGGCAGATAGCGCACCTCGGTGCCGCCATGGCTAAAGCAGGTCAACAATAGGTAAGCGCCAGAGCGGGTGCGGCGCAGACTAAGGCTAAACCGCTCGTCGGTCTCTTCGTAGATCAGTACATCTTCACTGGGAGAAGTACCCAGCACATGGCGATACAGGCGGTAAGCGCGATGGGCATGATCGAACACAGTATAAAAGAGGGTCTGATCATCCGCCCATGCTACATCGTCAACGTGATCGATCGGCGTATCGAGCAGCGCGCCGGTAGCGAGATCTTTGATGAACAGTGTGAAGATAATCGAACCGGTGGTATCAAGACCATAGGCGAGTAATTGTTGATTCGGCGACGGCTCGTAGGGGCCAAGCTGACAAAAGGCATGCCCGGCTGCAAGCGCATTCAGATCGAGTAACACCTCTTCCGGCCCATCGTCGCCTTCCGTCCGGCACATCAACGGATATTCCGCGCCGGTCTCAGTGCGCGCATAGTAGCGATAGCGGCCACGCGGCGCCGGCACCGACCGGTCATCCTCCTTAATCCGGCCACGCATCTCGGCGTAAAGCTGCGCGCGTAACGCCGCCGCCGGGGCCATCACCGCCTCGGCATATGCATTCTCAGCTTCAAGATAGGCAATCACCGCCGGGTCATCGCGGTTCTCCAACCACGCAAACTCATCGACGATCTCATCGCCGTGGAGCTGGATCACCACCGGTTTCCGCTCGGCTACCGGCGGGTTGATCGGTTCAACGCTCATAAGGTTTCTCCAATAACCAATTCGCCAACCGCGCAATCATCTCAGCGGAGGCATCTTCCAACACGTAATGACCGACGTCATCGAGCCGGGTGACTTCAGCATGCGGAAAACGGGCCAGCCAGCCGGCCAAAAACCGGTCATCAAAACACCAATCGCGCCCGCCCCACAAGATGCGCACCGGTTTATGACGTAACCTGACCAAGTCGCGATCAATTGCATCGACCATCGGCCATGTGGGATGGGCCGGATGCAGCGGAATATCCTGCACAAAACGCGCAATCGCAATCCGGTCAGCCGGAGTCTGGTATGGCCAGAGATAGCCGGCGCGCACTTCCGGCGGCAATGGTCGCGCCACCGCCATAACGGTTGCGGCAAGGGCGAAGGCATTAAGCTGGCGAATCGCCCACTCGCCAATCTTCGGCGTCTTACCGGCGGCAATCCGCAGCGGGATATGCGGCGAGAGGAACGCAGCCGTATTCAAAATGACGATCCGCCGCACTAATTCGGGATGGCGTACGGCCCATCCCATCCCAATCGCGCCGCCCCAATCGTGGACGACCAGATCGATCGGCCCCAGCTTAAGATACGCCAACAACTGTTCGAGATTGGCAATATGGTTGGCGAGGCAATAGTGATACTGCTGCGGCTTATCCGACAAGCCACAACCGAGATGATCCAGCGCGATGACGCGGCGTTGCCCGCGCAAGACCGTGATCAACCGCCGGTAAAAGAATGACCACGTTGGATTGCCGTGGAGCATAACAACCGGCGTGCCAGCACCTTCATCAACATAGCGCAACACACCGGCGGGTAGCGCATATTCACCAATAGCAAAAGGGAAGAGGTGACGGATAGGCGACCAGTCAATGGCACAATGGGCATCCATGCAAACAGCACTCCCAACCGAACATTTCGTTCCTCTCTGTGAGTATACACCGATAGCGTTGACTTGTCAGAAATGAAAGCTTCTTTAATATATACCCTACTCCCATACAGCCAGCAACACCGGTTGGCTCAGCCCAACCGCCAACGCGCCGGTCACCAGCGGATCGGGCAACAACAATGGCTTCCAGACCAACCCGGCCAACGCTTATGCCGATGGCGGCGGCGTTGCGGTTGACACCGACAGCGGTACCGGAACCCAGACTTCGTGTACGTCTCACCGCAAAGATCGCCACATCTATTGTGACTACAACCTAAGCATTCCCGCTGGCACAACCATCACGGGAATCACTGTGCGGCTCGACTCCTTCGCCGACAGCACCAACGGCAACCCGCGTATGGATGTCTAGCTCTCGTGGGATGGCGGTGTTTCATAGACGAGCGCGCACCCAACGGCAACCCTGACCACAAGTGAGACGACCTACCTGCTCGGCAGCGCAACCAACACATGGGGGCGCACGTGGAACGCGAGCGAGTTGAGCAATGCCAACTTTCGGGTGCGGATTACCAAATCGCTAGCAACACTACACGCGACTTCTCGCTTGACTGGGTGGCAGTGCGAGTGGATGATCAAGAATTAGCGAATCATACTGAAGCAACCAAGCCATACCCTGCTTTTGGGCAGTAGCAGGGTATGGCGACAACATTTAAGGTCAGAACAGTCTATCGCTACTCAACAACACCTGCGTAGCATCTTCAGCCGGTAAGGGATAGCCGATCAAATAGCCTTGACCATACTGACAGCCAACCGCGCGCATACGCTCGATTTGACCGGTGGTCTCTAAGCCCTCGGCGACCACTTCGAGATTAAGACTGCGGGCTAAATTCACGATCGCGCTGACGATGGCTTGCGAATGCTGCGCCTGTTCGAGTTGAACGATAAAATTGCGATCAATCTTGATCTGATCAATCGGTAATTGCACCAGATAACTCAACGACGAATAGCCCACGCCAAAATCATCAATCGCAATCTGGATACCATATTTGCGCAAGCGCATCAACACCGCCGCCGCATCACGGCTGTACTCCATCAAGACGCTTTCGGTCAATTCGAGCTTGAGCGCGGCTGGCGGCAACCGGTATTGTTCAAGCAGCCGGACAAGCCGAGAGTAGAGATCAGGCAGCATAAACTGGCGCGCCGACAAGTTGACACTGACTGACAAGGTCGCCACGTGGGGCAACATCCTGCGCCATTCCGCCAATTGCCGGCACACGTGTTCAAGTACCTGCCAACCAATAGCATCATTCAGCCCAGCTTCCTCGGCCACATCCAAAAATGCCGCTGGCGACAAGATGCCACGGGTTGGGTGCGCCCATCGCACCAATGCTTCAAATCCAACTAAGACGCCTGAGCGAATGTCAATAATGGGCTGGTAATAGACCCGAAACTCTTGTTGCATTACGGCCCGGCGCAATTCATTTTCGAGCGCCAAGCGAGCCTGCGCCGCTTCCCGCATTTCCGGCTGAAAGATCTCATAACGCGACTTACCGGCTGCCTTTGCCCGGTACATCGCAATATCAGCATCACGCAACACCTCTGCCGGCTCGTGATATTCGGCCGTACCAAATACAATGCCTATGCTAGCCGACAAATGAAAGAGCCGGCCCTCCAACTCAAGTGGACGGCTGAGCTGCTGCAAGATGCGCTCGGTAATCCGGATCGCCGCCGCTTGCGACTCGACATCATCCAGCAGCACAACAAACTCGTCGCCGCCTAACCGCGCGCACGTATCAACCGCGCGCAGACAACAGCGCAACCGCGAGGCGATGGCCATCAACAGATGATCGCCGACCGGATGGCCAAAACTATCATTCACAAACTTGAAATGATCGAGGTCAAGGAACAGCAGGGCATAATGATAGTTCGGGTTGCGCTGGCTGCGCTTGATCGCCAGTGCCAGCCGATCGCTCAGCAGTAAGCGATTGGGCAAGCCGGTGAGCGCATCGTGCAAAATGCCGTATTGCAGCCGTAACTCCATCAACTTGCGCTCGGTAATATCACGATAGTTGACGATCACCCCCTGCACCGCCGGATCATCAAGCCAATTGGAACCGGTGACCTCTAGCCAGCGCCAACTGCCATCGGCATGGCGCACGCGAAACTCAATCGTTGCCGATGCGCCGGCATGCTGGATCAGCTCGCCAAACACATGACGCACCCGCTCGAGATCTTCAGGGTGGATTAACGCAAAACCATCGATCGGCTGCGCGAGGAAGCCTTCAATCGGGTAGCCAACCAGATTGCGCGTCGAGGGGCTCGCGTAGTGAATGCGACCGTGGCGATCAACAATCGAGATCGCATCACTGCTCCGCTCGATCATCGCCCGAAAGAGTCGCTCGCTCTGTTGCAATGCCTGCTCGGCCTGGTGGCGCTCGATCAATAACCGCCGCTCACGCAACGCGCGCTCGGCGATCCGGGGCAAATCTAACAACGCTGCTGGCGTTTTAACCAGATAATCGAGCGCACCCGCCTTCAGCGCTGCCACCGCAATCCGTTCATTGCCATGGCTGGTCATCAATACGACCGGCAAAGACAATGGCCCCGTGGTAGCGCTCAACAACGCATCACCTTGCCCATCCGGGAGAAAGAGATCACAGATGATGAGATCGAACGTCTGTGCAGCTATATGCTGGCGCGCCTCACTCAGTGATGAGGCCAGCGTAAGCGTCACGTTACTTTGTGCGAAAGCCCGCCGCGCTAGTTCAACATGGCTTGGATCATCTTCTACCAATAAGAAATTGAGCGTCACTCTCCAGCACTCCCCCCGATATGGATTAGCTGATGATAGTTAACGACTAAGGTGTAGCAAGACTGTACCGATCGCCGAGCGTCTGATTCCAGTCTAACCAGTAATCGCCGAGATCGTTCAACATCCGCGTGAACTGTTGAAAATCCACCGGCTTGACCAAATAGCTATTCGCATAGCGTTGATAGGCAGCCTGCAAATCACGCTCGGCGCTCGAGGTGGTCACGACCACGACGGGAATATGGCGCGTCTCGGCGCGGGTCTTAATCTCTTGCAACACCTCCAAGCCACTCAGCCGCGGCAGTTGCAGGTCAAGCAACACGATATCCGGTTGAGGGCTGGTGGCCGGATCAGCGAACTGCGCGCGCCGCCAAAGATAATCGAGCGCCGATTCGCCATCGGTGACATGGATGATCCGGTTCGGAATCCGATGATCGTTCAATGTCCGTATGATCAGCTCAGTATGGTCGGGGTTATCTTCGACGAGCAGAATGATAGCTGGTTCAATGCTTGCTTTCATGAGAATTTATCCTCTCTGCAGGCGCTGAGGTTTGCAACGCCGTTGGCAACGTTAGATAAAACGTTGAACCACTCCCCAATCCCTCTGATTCTACCCATATTTTACCACCGTGCGCTTCCACAATCCGGCGCACGAGCGTCAACCCGATGCCAGTGCCTTCCACCCGCTGCTCAAGACGCTCAAAGAGACCAAAAATCCGCTGGGTATAGCGAGGATCGATGCCAATCCCATTATCCCGCACACTCACCAGCACAAAATGAGGCTCATCAGCAGCACGTGCTTCGATCCAGATCTGAGGGTTTGGCTGATCACCCATGAATTTGGCGGCGTTATCGATCAAGTTCTGAAACACTTCGCGCAAACGGGTGCGATCGCCGTAGATTTCCGGCAAATTCGGCGGGAGATGCAAGTAGACATTGCGTTCCGCCAATCTCCCGCTCACTGCGGCTGCCGCTTCACTAATCAGCAACCCAAGCCCGATGCGCTCCGGCGGATTGAGTTGCCGGCCTGCACGCGATAGATGCAAGAGATCTTCGAGCAATTGGTACATCCGATCCGCCGCTGAAATGATGCGTTGTAAATCGGATGGGATGCGTTCAAGCTTGCCGGCAGCGAGATCACGCTCGATATAACTAGCAAAGCCTTTAATCGTGATCAACGGGCTTTTCAAATCATGTGAAACCGTGTACGTAAACTGCTCTAATTCGGCATTGCGCGCTTCGAGTTCGGCGATCAACCGCTCGCGTTCAAGTTCGGCCCGCTTGCGTGCCGTAATGTCCATCCCCAATGCTTGATACTCAACCGGTTGCCCTCGCTCATCGAGCAGCAAGCGATTAACCCAGCGCTGCCAACCGATCGAGCCATCGGGATGCAACACTTCGTGCTCATGCTCAATCACCGGCTGAGTTGGGCTGAGTTTGGCAATCCCCTCTGCCACTAGCGCGCGTTGGGGAGGAGGAATGAGGTCGTAGAAGTTAAAACCAATCAATTCATCGCGGGTACGCTGAAACAATTGGCAATAGAGGTCGTTAACGAAGGTGAGCGTACCATCGGACTGAAAGCGGCAGACCATCGCCGGTAGATCATTTACGAGACTGCGATAATACAGCTCACTGCGCCGTAGTTCAGCTTCCATCGTCTTGCGCGCAGTAACATCCATTTGCAACCCATACATCCCTTACAGCGCACCCTCAGCGTTGATTATCGGTTGGCCGATGACGCGCAGCCAACGTAGGGTGCCATCAGGCAAGACAACCCGAAATTCAATCTCGAACTCAGCATGCCGTTGAACCGAACGATCAATCGCCGCTTGTAAGGCAGCGCGATCTTCAGCGTACACTTGCTCGCGCCAACGCCGAAACGTGAGCGTATCCGTCTGGGGATTCAGCCCCAACAACGGATAGTTTTCCGGCGACCAGCGCACTGTGCGAGAAGGTGCATCCCATTCCCACGCACCGGCGCGCGCCGCTAATAACGCCATTCGTAAGCGTTGCTCAGTGCGGCTCCGTTCGTTTATTTCCTGCTGCACCGCTAGAAACGCCGCTGACAATTGAATATCAACAATGACCAGAATGATACCGGTCAATAGTAAGATCACCAGCAACATTATCGCATACGCTAGCGAGGTGGTAAGCAGCGATCCCACCGGCAGATGTCCGGATACCTCCAACAACCAGAGCAGACCGATCGTGGCGGTAGTAGCTGCCATCGCTCCTATCGCACCGCGCCGGCCAAAGCTAATCCCGGCCAAGAGCGTCACAATAATGTAGTGTAATACCGCCGAACTCTGCACACCACCGGAAAATAGCGCTACCAAGGTAATTACCAGCCAAAGCACACTGCAGACCATCCCACCAGCGAGGTAGATCGCGCCACGCTGCACAAGCCAAGCCCCCCCACCAAACACGGCGGTCATAATGAGTGCAGCAATCAACGGAATCTGAGGTGTTGGGTAAAGCCAAGGAGTGATGAGCACGAATCCGCCCGCTATCACGGTGAAAAAGCCAAAAATGGGCAAGAGAAAGATCGCAACCCGCTGTCGATCGTCAGCAAAGAGCTGATTGAGTTGCTGGTCAGTCGGCCAGAATGTCGAAAGAAGCTGGCGGAGGTTCATACGGCTTGCTCGCGCCAAAATCGCTGTTAACACACTCCATTATATATCCGGTCACAGTTCAGTCAGATCTTATCGCGCATGCGAAAGATAGCGTATACTATGTTTGAGCGCGACCCATTCGCGAGCAACACGATTGTGGCAACCGCTGTGCCTAAGCGTCTAATACCAATGATGAAGTGGCCGCCTCCGCTATACACAATGGTTATTTACCAAATCTACGCAATACCCAACTCGTGAGACAATCCTTGCCTCAGACATCCTTCACTCGTAGGATCACTATGCGACATGTACTTTGGAGTGTGCTGTTCAGCATCGTGCTCGTCTCATGTAGCACAGTACCCGCGTTACCCACACCATCACCCATTCCCGAAGTCATCCAGCCCACACCCGGCGCACGGCTTTTACCGGCGCAGCTCTACGTCCTTGATCGCGGCCAGATTGCGCGGATCGAGTCCGATGGCGCGACTCGCCGCCAACTTACCCGCGAACGCATTGAGCTGGAGAGCATTCCGCCGATTAGTGATATGGATCTCCATCCGGTGGCTGGGTTAGTCTATGTGGTTGGCGCTGCGAAAGGGGATCGTTTAGTGCGCGCCACGCTTGACGGCAGCAATCCGCAGGTGATGTACTTTGCGGAAGGGCATCAACTCAGCGCCGTGCGCTGGTCGCCCGATGCGCAATTTATCTATCTCCGCTTCCAAAACAACCGCGAGGTACGCGATCTCCCCGACGGTCTGTACCGGTTGCCAGCCACCGGCGGCGACCTTGAACTGGTGCGCGCCGATGATCCGGTTGATGATCCGCTGAATCCAAGCCGTTCTATTCGTAGTTATGCCCCGTTTCTCTGGAATCCGGCAGGCGACACCCTGTTAGTAGCGTCATCTGCTGCCTTCTACGATGATTGTGAACTCGTGTTTTGGCAACCACAAAGTGAGGAGTTACGCCGGCCACGTGTTCCAGACGGCATGTATGGTTGGTGCGGCGAAGCAGTATGGCTTGGCGATAACCGGACGGCGCTGCTGTTAGTTGGGCCGCCGGAAGGTCCCGGTGTTTGGCAAGTTGACGTGCAAACGATGCAGGCTTCCCGTCTCAGCGCTATTAACGTGCTTGCGCGGGCGCCATTTCTCAACGGCTCTGACCTGCTCTTTGTCGCGGTTGAGCGGGTGAGTGACGGTTTCACCTTTACCCTGACTCGCCAATCGCCTGACGGTACCCTTACCAAGCTGCGCCCGCCATTTCGCGAAACGCCGTTGCTCATCCGTTGGGCGCCGGATGCGAGCGGCATTGTGGCATTGGTACGAACCGAGACCGGGACGGCATTACGTTGGTATCCGATTGGTGACCGCCCGGCTGTTGACCTGCCGCAAACCGATCGTGGGGTGAGTTGGTTGATGTGGGGGCCAATGCTGCCGCAGGGGTAGCAACCATCATCTAGGGACAAGTTGACAGGGTAGCGTTATGGGGGGAGGCATACGCTACAGCCTGACGCTCACTCTTGAGATGGCCGGCGTCGGGTTGCGCTATTGCTATTATTTGGGCTAGTTCGCCGTTCTTCAGCGCTAGTACCGTTCACACCTTGGCAATCATCGGTGCCGTGGGGCCGCCGTGCTATTCCTTGCTGGCATGGGTTGGGCCACCGGGAGGCAACCGGGTTATGCGCTGGAAGGTGCGCGGGCGAGCGCCAACCATTACTGAGCAAGCGATCCTTGCGGAAGCATTCCGCGTGCTTGCGAACCGCGGCATCACCCCACCTTGCTTCGTCTACGCTGTCGATCAGCCTGACCTCAATGCCAGTGCGATTGGCCATACCCTCTACTTACACCGCGATACGTACACTAGCCCGTATCTTCTTGCGATTCTCGCCCATGAACTGGGACACTACCATACCAGCGACGGGCGCCTCGCGCTGGCGCTGCATCGGTTGACGTTCCCCGGCGGTTGGCTGATGGTGTCATTCACGATACGCTTGACGCACGTGATCACGAGTTTGCTCAACCCCATCATGCGCCTGCTCGACGCGCTGAGCTATATCGTGCTGCGGGTCGAAATCGCTGTTCCTACCCGGATCGGCCAGTTTACCCAGTATATCTTCTCATTAGGGCTGATCACACTGGTTGGCGGGAGGTATTGTGGCTACTACGCCGCTCTGGCGTAGCTATATTCGCCAGCGCGAATTGGCTGCCGATCGATACGCCGCGCAGCATGGGTTTGCTCACGACTTAACCCTCTTCCTGCGCCAAGCCCGACTCGATGAGATGAATCTGCCATGGAACCAAGCTTCGTTCCATCCATCGGTGGAGGAGCGGTTGGCCGCCTTGCAGCCGTATCTGTCGCACTCTTCAGATGATGGCGTCAAGTATGCGATCTCGTAGCCACGCGGTTAAGGTGCGAGTCTGCTCTCCCGGTAGCAGCGGCAGCGCGGTGAGGCCGCTAGCATACACCACCGGCGCGCCGGATCCGGGGAATAGCAACGCCAACGCAGCAACTGCGCGGCTACCGTCATGATGGCCTATTCCGGCCAAATAGCTGTACCCCTCATCAATGGCGCTGGCCGGCAGCGCGCCTTCCTCGCTGCGATACTTGGCGTCGAGCACGATCAACCCCGGCGCGCGCCGCGGATGGGTGAACTCGATCGCTCCATCCGGCACTCGCACCCGATCGTCGAGCGAGCGGAACGGTTGACTATCCGGCGCATAGCGCGGTTGATAGCGTAATGCCAAGGTAGCACCCGTAGGATGCGCCAGCACGAGCAAAGGTTGCTGCGTCGTCAATTGCGCCGTCTGCCCGGCAAAGATGCTCTGATCGTGCACCTGCCAGTCGCTGAGGGACAGCAGATCCAACCCAACACGCGCCGCGCACCACGTCTCATAGAGGCGGGCCACCTCGCGCACCGGTATTTCCAGCAACTCCGGCGCCCACCCAACTCCCAACCGGCGCTGCATCAGCCGTTGGTAGGCGGCGACAATGCGCTCATCGCGGCTGCGTGGCCGCCACATCGGCCTCCCAATCAACGGCTGATTATTTACGTCAAATTGTAGACGCGCTGCGCGCAACCTCCCGATCACCATCACCAGCCGCACCCGCGCCTCAGCAGGCAACGGCATCACCAGCAACGCTTGCCCGTTCGCGATCAGCCGGTCGAGTACTTGGGCAGCCACTTGCCGGCCACGCTCAAGCGGATCGGGCCGGTACGCCTGCACCCCTACCCGATCAGGCCAACCGGCGGGCGGTAGCGGCGCAGCATCTGATGCGATCCGCCAGCGGGCCGGATCGGGCCGTTCGCGGAGCATGCCCAATTCGCGCGGCCCTTCCCATTGCCACCGGCGCTGGCGCGGTTGGCGCGCCAGCCGTTCCACTGCGGCGATCAGGCGTTGGGTCAGCGGGCCGGTCAAGAGCGCCGGCAGCGCCGCCCGATCAGGATAGCCGGACGCACCGCTGCCGGCAGCGTAGCGGCCACCGTTCAGGGCATGGGCAAGCGCCGGTGCCAATTGAACCAGATCGGCCAACAACGCAGCGTAACGGCGCGCATCGAGCAGGGAAGGAGCGACATGGACTGTGCCGCGCCATTCCGTAACCTGCGTTGCGGCGGTAATGGTCAAACGCACCGGATACACGCCAGCCGCCGCTGGCGCTTGCCAACGCCAGCGCCACATCGAGTCACCGGGGCGGAGAAACGGTTCGAGCGGTTCGCCATCGATTGCCAATTGCGCCGTCGCCCCTGCCGGCACCGCGCACGACCACTCAACCACGTTCCGCTCAGGCACAATGGGAGCTGCTGCCGGCACGCCATCGAGCAACAAGACCGGCCCGGCTACCACCATCGCCTCCGCTTGAAATAGATTGCCAGACCTAGCGCAATCGTCGCCATTAACCCTAGCGCAAAGGGATAGCCCCACGGTTGTTCTAGTTCAGGCATCAGCACGAAATTCATACCGTAGATTCCTGCCACCAGCGAGCAGGCCATCAGAATAATCGACCAGAGGGTCAACACCTTCACCAACTGGTTAAGCTGATTGCCCTGTAGTGACAGATAGCTATCGAGCGCGCTCGATAGCAAATCACGGTAGAGATCGATCGACTCGGTCACGCGCACCAAATGATCGTAGACATCGCGAACATAGGCCAATTCGCGGGGCTGAAAGATGCGAACCTCTTGGCGCAGCAAGACATTGAGCACATCGCGTTCGGGAGCGACAATCCGGCGGAAGAAGAGGAGATCCTTTTTGAGCATGAAGATATCATTCGCTACTTCTTGGCGGCCATACTGAAAGATTGCCGCTTCCACATCTTCGATCTGCTCGCCGATCTGATCAAGCACGACAAAGTAGTCATCAACAATGGCATCGATCAGCGCATAGAGCACACTGCTCACCTGATAGCCGGGCACATGACCATTTGCTTGCCAGCGGGCCAGCGTCTGCTCGATATGGCGTATCGGGCCGGGCCGGATGCTGACCAAATAGTTCGCACCAACGAATAGCGTGATCGGCAAAAAGCGCAATTCACGCTCGGCAGCATCGTATTCTACGCTGTAGAAAATGATCAGGTAATAACCGGGATAGGTCTCAATTTTTGGCCGCTCGTGCGCTTGCAACGCATCTTCGATCGCGAGCTGGTGAAAGCCAAACTCCTCGCGCAACAGGGCCAGCTCAGCCGGCGATGGCTGCTCGAGATCGAGCCAGATCAAGGTGCGCGGCTGCAAGAGCAAGTCGCTGATCTGATCGAGATCGGCAATTTGCTGCATGCTCTGGCGGTGAAAGACATTGAGCGAAACCATACCGCTACGCTTCCCACACAATCAACGCCGCGTGGGGCACCTTGCCGTCGCGGATATGATCGTAGAGCATGCCCCGCACAGTAAAGCCATTGCGCAACTGCGGCGTCAGAGTCGGATCGCTCAACCGGCCTGCCACCACTGCGGCTACATATTCTTCAACCGACATCTGGTCGCGGTAAGCAACGTAACCGGGCAACATCCCGCCGGCAACCATGCCGCGCAGACCAAGCCGGCGGATCAGCGCCTTGCGCGCATCGTAGAGCATGCGGCTGATACCGCGCCCACGGTAATCGGGGTGAACACTGATATCAGCGCCGTACAACCACTCGCCATTGGGATCGTGATAGCCAAAATTGCCGTGATCGACAATATCTTCAAACGTATGCGGCTTAAATACCTTATCGCCGCTGATGCGGAAGGTGCTACTCTGACCAACCACGCGATTACCGTCGAGCGCCACATGCTGGTCTTCGGGAAAGAGCCGCAAATGGGTAGCAAAGTTCTCGGCGCTGAAGTGATCCTCTGGGTCGAGGGTCGGAAAACAGACCCGCTGGTGAATGACCAACTGCGGGATATGGTCGGGTTGGGTTTGGACAACAGTAATCGGCATAGTAATCCCTGTACAGAAATATAAGTACGCGAGGGCGCATAACACTGCACCCTCACTTATTCGTACTACCCGCGCATTGCGCCAACCAAGACTTCCAGCCCTTCATTGAGCTGATCATCAGTAATCACGAGCGGCACCAACAAGCGAATACAGTTCACATATAGACCGGCCCGCATCGCCAGCACACCGCGTTCGAGGGCGCGACCCAGAATCGCCAGCACCTCTTCGGCAGCAGCCGGCGTGCGCTTACGCCGATCCTTCACCAGCTCGATCCCGATCATCGCACCCAAACCGCGCACATCACCAACCAGCGGATCGAGCGTATCATCGGCCAGCATCGGCTCAAAGTGAGTGCGGATCTGCTGCCCGATCACGTTAGCCCGATCCAGCAACCGTTCGCGCTCGATGATATCAATCGTCGCCAGTGCCGCCACACAGGCCAGCGGATTGCCGCCGTAGGTTCCGCCCACCCCACCGTAATGCGCTTTATCCATGACCCGCGCCCGCCCAATGGTCGCCGCTAGCGGCATCCCGGCAGCAATACTCTTGGCAGCCACAATGATATCTGGTTCAACGCCAAACTGCTCGATCGCAAACATAGTACCGGTGCGGCCAAAGCCACTCTGCACCTCATCGACAATCAGCAACGAACCATTGCGGTCGCAGAACTGGCGCAAGCGGCGCATAAACTCCACCGGCACCGGGATAAAGCCGCCCTCGCCTTGCACCGGTTCGATCAACACCGCCGCCACGGTTTCCGGGTCAACCCCAGCGATCTGCATCCGCTCAAACGCCGCCCAACACTGCTCAACCGCCTCCGCCTCGCTCATCCCCATCCGGTAGGCGTAGGGGAAGGGAGCGCGATAGATTTCAGGAGCAAAAGGGCCAAACTTCTTCTTAAAATAGGTGCGCGAGGTGAGCGAGAGGGTCAACAGCGTGCGCCCGTGATACGCACCATCAAAGACAATAATCGCCGGACGTCCGGTTGCAGCGCGGGCAAACTTTATCGCATTCTCAACCCCTTCGGCACCCGAATTAGCCAGCAACGTCTTGCACGGCTCGCTGATCGGTGCCAGCGCATTGAGCCGCTCGCACAACGCCACATACGGCTCGTAGGTACCGACTAGCGCCGACACATGGATCAACCGCTCAGCCTGCGCCTGAATTGCGCTCACCACTTCCGGCGGGCAATGGCCGACCGCCAAGGTGCCAATCCCGCTGACAAAATCGATCAAGGTATTCCCATCAACATCCGTCACCAACGCGCCGTGACCAGAAGCAATCGCAATCGGCGTCGCCCGGCCCAACCCAGCCACCACCGCAGCATCGCGGCGGGCCAGCAACTCACGCGAACGTGGGCCGGGAATTTCGGTGACAAGACGAATATGGCGCACGGCTGGCGCAGTCATACGACACTCCTTTGTGCATCTGCAAAAGCAATCTATTCGATACCCGTCATTATAACAAAAAGCGCGGCACAAGCCGCGCTGCAATCTCCCCACCCCCCATCTCCCCGCTCATGGCGTTATCCGCCGCACCCACGCGCAGACCTGCGCCACCTGTTGCGGATGACCAATCACCACCGCCGCCGGCAAACGCACGGTACGCAGCAATGTCAACCAATCGGGCAACTCACCCTCTAGCGGGCAGACCACACCACCGGCAGCTTGCACAATCACCCAGCCAGCGGCCACATCCCACACTTTTGCCCGCCCGATAATCGCCGCCTGCGCCTGCCCACGGGCTACATAACAACAATCAGCCGCCACCGACCCCAACACCCGCACTTTACCGGGATAGTGAATCGTATAGGCGCGATGAAACGTCGAAGGGATCGCAATCCAGTCATTAGGACTCGGCGGCTGCGGCGGCGCCACATGAATCGGCGTTTCATTCCAGAACGCGCGCCCACCAGCGACTGCCCAATAACAATCACCCAACACCGGCAGGTAGATCACACCGGCCACCGGCTGCCCGCACCGGATCACCCCAATCGACACTGCCCACATCGGTAAACCGGAGACAAACGAACTGGTGCCATCAATCGGATCGATGACCCACACATACTCGCGGTCGAGACCTTCCGGCTCGCGTTCTTCACCCATCACGCCGTGATCAGGATAGTGGGCATGAATCTGCTCGCGCAACCAATCTTCAATTGCGCGATCAGCCGCCGTCACCAAACTCTTATCGAGCTTACGTTCCGGCGACACCCGATTAAAATACGAGCGCAAAAGCAGCTCGCCGGCGCGCTGCGCCCATGCGCGCGCAAGCGCAATATCAATGTCCACACGAGCCTCCGCCAGTATAGCGCCACAGCTTTCGTCTGCTGCGGTGCGTTATCTCATTGTACTACCAATATGAAATGGCGGAAACTATCAGCGGCGCAACCAGACCACCCAAATTATTTAGACCTACTAAACGATATTCGTTTAGGCAGGGCGCATCGCGAGCAGATAGCACCGTAACAACGCCCCATCTACGGCTAACAGACCAAGCGGGATCAGCTCAAGCGACCCCCACTAGCCAACAACCCCCATTCCAACTGGGATCAGCGCCGTCCCAATCTCGGTCGCGGCCATCTGTATGCCAATCGTATGCGCCGCAAACTGTTCACCGACCCGGCCATCATCAGCAACTTTACGATTGGCGCTCAATTTCAAATCAACAGGTTTCAGTGCTCTACCGTGAGCCGAAATTGTTGAAAT
>NZ_CALFBQ010000045.1 GCF_937951745.1 uncultured Chloroflexus sp. | reverse complement strand
GCCGCTGCCGCCGCCGCTGGCGTGCCGCTCGCTATGGCCGATGAGCGGCTGATTGTGCTGCCGGCCAGCTACGAGACTGATGCTGCCGCCTTGCAACGTCTGCTCGCCGAGTTTGCTACGGTGGTGTTGATGAAGGCCGGTGCTGCAGTGCCGTCCATTCGCACAGCGCTTGAACAACTCGGTCTCCTTGACCACGCCCTCTATGCCGAGAGAGTGGGACTAGAGGGCGAATTTATTACTCGCGACCTGCGAACACTCGATCCGCAGCATCGCCCGTACTTGTCGCTCGTTATTGTTCGCCGCGGAGAAGTGCTATGACCTACCCTGCCGTTCCCGGAACTGTCTATTTTGTGGGGGCTGGCCCCGGCGCGCCTGATCTGATTACCGTGCGCGGGCGTGATCTATTGGCCCAAGCCAATCTGATCCTTTACGCCGATAGTCTGGTTGACGCGGCCTTGCCTGCGGCTTACGCTCAGCCTGATGCGCGGATTGTTGGCTCGGTCGAGATGCATCTCGATCAGATTGTCACGTTGATGCGGGAAGCGGTGCGGGCCGGGCAGGTGGTGGTACGGCTGCACAGTGGTGATCCGGCGCTGTATGGCGCGATCCACGAGCAGATGGCTGCACTCGACGAAGCCGGCATTCCGTATGAGGTCGTTCCCGGCGTGACTGCCGCCTTCGCGCTCGCGGCCCGTCTCGGCGTCGAGCTGACTGTACCCGAATTGGTACAAACGATTATCCTCACCCGTCCCGCCGGACGCACGCCGTTGCCCGAGCGCGAGCAGCTTTCCCGGCTGGCGGCGCACGGCGCGTCGCTAGCGATTTACCTCGGCATTACCCGGATTCAGCAAGTGGTTGAAGACTTGCTGGCCGGCGGTGCCTACACGCCGGATACGCCGGTGGTAGTGGCGTATCGGGTGACGTGGCCGGATGAAGAGATTATGTACGGCACGCTCGGCGACATTGCCGCCAAGGTCAAAGCGGCTGGCTTTACCCGGCAGGCGCTGATTTTGGTAAGTCCGGCGCTCGATCCGGCGCACAAACGCACCGATCGTCCAACCAGTCGGCTCTACGATCCAACCTACAGCCATCGCTTGCGCCGGCGGGTGCTGGATGAGTCGTAAGCCGACGCTGCCGAGTGAGCAATGAAGTGATGGGGCCTATGTGTAGAAAAATTGACATAAATTTGCTGTCTAGCATTCTAGCACTCTTTGCCCGCTGTGTGATGGATCCGAGGCTCCTATGACCAACATCGCGATCATCGCTATGACCCGTGCCGGAGTAGCACTAGCCCAACGCATCGCTGCCGAGCTGCCAGCAACAGTGTGGGTGCCGGCCCGCTTTGCTATGGCAGTGCCGGCTGCGCGTGCCTATGCAACGGCGGCACAAGCGGTGCAAGCAGTGTGGACGGCGACGCAGGCCATCGTTTTCATCGGTTCTACCGGTATCGCCGTGCGCTCGATTGCGCCGCTATTGCGCAACAAGACAGTTGACCCGGCGGTGGTTTGTCTTGACGAGGAAGGTCGGTTTGCAGTACCCCTTGTCGGCGGTCATCGTGCCGGTGCGAATGAACTGGCCCGTCGCCTTGCCGTTATGACCGGCGGTCAAGCTGTGCTGACTACGGCTAGCGATACGCAAGGGTTGCCGGCGCTCGATCTGATCGGACGCAAGCGAGGTTGGCGAATCGCCGCTGGTTCGGCGATCACGCACGTGATGGCTTGTTTGGTGAATGGTGATCCTGTTGGGGTTTGGGTTGATCCTGATCTGCCAACAGCACGTGAACTGCTCGTGACCGAACTCGCTGCTGCGCCGATGGTCGAATGGGTAAGTGAACCGACTGAACTCACTGCTGAGCGTTTTGCCGCTGTGATATTGGTCTCGCATCGTCGGTTGGATGGGCTGTGGGCCGAGCTGCGCGATAAGGGGTTACGGTATGTGCCGCCGGTGTTGGTCGTAGGCATTGGCTGCCGACGAGATGTACCGGTTGATGAGTTAACCGCTGCGTTGGCGACCACCTTGGCCGAAGCCGATCTGTTACCCGAATGCGTTGCTACCATTGCGACCGCCGAACTCAAAGCGACCGAGCCGGGAATTATCGCACTCGCCACGCAGCTTGGCGTCCCGCTGGCAGTCATTTCTACCGAGCAATTGCACGCGCTTGATCCCGCTGCCTTCAGTCCCAGCGCCGCCAGCCGCTTCGAGTTACCGGGGGTAGCCGAGCCGTGCGCGGTGGTAGCGGCGCATGGGCCATTGCTCGTGCCGAAGCGGTCATTTGCTCGCTGCACCGTTGCGGTAGCGTTACAGACATCAGCCGTCTATCCCTGCGACTCACCGTCGCCGACCGGCCAACTGATGCTGGTCAGCATCGGGCCGGGCGATCTTGTTCACCTCACTGAAGCGGCCCGGCAGGCGTTGATACAGGCCGAAGTAGTGACCGGCTACGGTCGCTATATCGATCTCATCCGTCCGTTGCTGCGACCCGACCAGGAAGTCATCGTCACCCCGGCGATGGGTGACGAGATGGGGCGGGCGCGAGCTGCTATCGAATTGGCGCGGGCTGGCCGGCGGGTGGCACTGGTTAGCAGTGGCGACATCGGCATCTACGCAATGGCGGCACCGGTCTTTGAGGCACTCAGTGCCGAAGGCTGGAATGGCCGTGATCCACGGGTGGAGGTTATCCCCGGTGTGAGCGCATTTCAAGCTTTGGCTGCTCGGCTCGGTGCACCGGTCAATCACGATCTCTGCCTGATCAGCCTTAGCGACTTGCTCACGCCGTGGCCGCTGATCGAGCGTCGGTTGCGCGCCGCCGCTCAAGCCGATTTTGTCATTGCGCTCTACAATCCGCGCTCACAAGGGCGCAACTGGCAATTGGCGGCGGCTCTTGCCATCGTGCGTGAGCATCGTTCGCCCCATACACCGGTTGCCTTTGGTCGCCAAGTCAGCCGCGCTGACGAACAGATGACGCTGACCACCTTGGCCGAGGCCGATCCGGCGCAGGCCGATATGCTGACCGTGGTGCTGATCGGGAATAGTCAGAGTTTCACACTAGCCGGTCATCTCGTCACGCCACGCGGCTACACGAGCCGTGCGGTGGCGTCAACGCCGGTCGCAACGGAGGTTGCGACAAGTGAATATCCGATTGTCTTGACCAAACCGGCCCAGTTACCGACGGTCGTAGTCGGTGGCGGCCCCGTCGGCGAGCGGAAAGTACGCAGTCTGCTTGACGCTGGCTTTCCGGTGCGTCTCATTAGTCCGACGGCAACGACGCAACTAGCAGCATGGGCTAGCGCGGGCCGCTTAGTCTGGGAACAGCGTGAGTACCGTGCTGGCGACCTTACCGGTGCGCGGCTCGTCTTCGCCGCCACCAATGATCGCGCTGTCAATGCTCGCATTGCCGCGGCGGCCAGCGTTGCCGGCGCGCTTTGCAACGTCGCCGATGATCCCAACGGCGGCGATTTCCATGTGCCGGCGGTGCATCGCAGTGGCGGTCTCACGGTCGCAGTGAGCAGCCATGGGGCTGCGCCAAGCCGCGCAGTTGCAATACGTGATGCAATTGCCGAGTGGTTCATGGCAAAGCTCACATGAAAAGCCGATGATTACGATGCTGCCCAAACGATGTTGCATACAATGTGCCTTCCACAATAACCGGAGAAGAGTATGACCGGCAAAGCCTATCTCGTCGGCGCCGGCCCCGGTCGCGCCGATCTCATCACTGTGCGCGGTTTGGCCGTGCTGCGCCAAGCTGATGCTGTCCTCTACGACCGCCTAATCGCGGCGAGCCTGCTTGACGAAGCGCCGCCCCACGCCGAACGGATCTTTGTCGGCAAGCGGCCCGGCCACCACACCGTTCGCCAAGACGGTATCACCGAGACACTGGTTCGCCTTGTGCGTGCCGGCTTGCAGGTTGTGCGGTTGAAAGGCGGCGATCCCAGTGTCTTTGCCCATCTTGCCGAAGAGGCAACTGCGCTAGCCACTGCTGGCTTACCGTTCGAGATCGTACCCGGTGTCTCAGCCGCTCTGGCAGTACCGCTCCATGCCGGCATCCCGCTCACGTGGCGCGGCGTCGCCTCGGCATTTACCGTCGTCTCTGGTCACGAAGCCACCCCGCAGGGGTGCAGCGGGATCAGTTGGGCGTTGTTGGCTGCGTCGCCGACTCTCGTGGTGCTAATGGCGCTCGAACGGCTGGCGCGAGTGTGTGCTTACCTGATCGACGCTGGCCGTAATCCAGAGACGCCAGCAGCATTGATCAGCCGCGGGGCGAGCGCCGATCAGCGTGTCTTGCGGGCGACGCTTGCTGCCTTGCCGGCCCGCCAACAAGCGGCGCAGTTGCCGCCTCCCGCTGTGCTGGTAGTTGGTGAAGTGGCGGCGTTAGCCGATACGTTGGCGTGGTATGACCCGACCCACTACCCTGCCGAGCTGATGCTGTGGGATGAATAACCAAAGGCGCAAAGATGTTGGATATAGAGGGATAAGCATGCTTAGCAATCAACAATATATCGCTTAGCCTACCTTGCGCCTTTGCGTTGGAACTCTTTGCGTCCTTGGCGCAGTAAGGAAGGTTGTATGCACCTACCACGCCTCTTACTCGCCGCACCGATGAGCGGCAGCGGAAAGACGACTATCACCGCCGGCCTGATCGCCGCCTTGCGCCGGCGCGGTCTACGCATTGCGCCGTTTAAATGCGGCCCTGATTACATTGATCCGGGCTACCACGCCCTTGCCGCTGGGCAACCTTGCTATAACCTCGACTCGTGGCTGATCCCGCCTGACCAAATTGCCGGCGTGCTGGCCCGTCGCAGCGTCGAGGCCGATCTGGCTGTGATCGAAGGGGTGATGGGATTGTTTGACGGCTATGCTGGCACTGACGACACCGGTAGCAGTGCCCACATTGCCCGTCTCACCGCGACACCGGTGATCATTGTGCTCGATGCACGGGCAATGGCACGCACTGCTGCCGCGCTGATCGCCGGTCTGTACGACTTCGACCGGCGAGTCCATATTGGTGGCGTGATCCTCAATCGGGTTGGCAGCCCACGTCATGCTGCGCTCATCCGCGATGCCGTTGAGCAGACGGTAGGAGTGCCGGTGTTGGGTTATGTGCCGCGTCATGATGCACTCACCTTACCCGAACGCCATCTTGGGTTGGTACCGGTAGCCGAACCGGGCCGCTGGCAAGAGTGGCTGTCTGAGGCGGCGGCGCAGGTTGAGCAGACGATTGACCTTGATCGGTTGCTGGCTGTGGCCCATACCGCGCCGCCGTTGCCTGCCCCCGCGCCGCCAACGCTTGCGCCAGTGAGCGCGGCGCGACCGGTGATCGCCATTGCCCGCGATGAGGCGTTTAATTTCATCTATCCCGATAATCTCGATCTGTTGCAGGCTGCTGGAGCGGAACTCGCTTTTTTTAGCCCGCTCCACGATACCGCCTTGCCGGCAGGGACGGCGGCGATCTACTTGTGCGGCGGTTTTCCTGAACTGTTTGCCGATCAACTGAGCGCTAATCAGGCGATGCTAGCCGCTATCCGGGAAGCAGCGGCTGCCGGGATGCCGATCTATGCCGAGTGCGGCGGCTTGATGTATCTGACCGAGACATTGATCGATCAGTACGGCCAAGCCTTTGCGATGGCCGGCGTGTTGCCCGGCTATTCGCGCATGACGCCGCGCCTTACTCTCGGCTATCGCACCATCGCCGCCCAAGCCGAGACGTGGCTGTGGCGCACTGGCGAAACGGTGCGCGGCCACGAGTTTCACTATTCGGTCTGGGAAGCGCGGCCAACCGACCTGCCGCCGCTTTACGCTTGCCTGCCTGATGCGCTGCGTCCGCAAGTGGTTAACGAAGGTGTGGTAATCGGGCAGGTATTGGCATCATATATTCACATGCACTTTCTGTCCTGTCCGCACGCCGCTGAACGTTTTGTCGTTGCTGCACAAGCGTTTGTAAAAGATCAAACGCAAGGGGTTCTAGCGCAAAGACGCAAAGTGCGCTAAGGACGCAAAGCTCTATGGTTGATTGCTACGCATGCTTATCCCTCATATTCAATGTCTTTGCGCCTTCGCACCCTCGAGTTTACGATATGCCCTTATGTCCTCTGCGCCGGTATATGCGCGAAAGGAATGCGCTATGAGCACGGTTGTTCTCTTTACCGGCGGCGCGCGGAGTGGCAAAAGCCGGTGCGCCGAACGCTACGCGGCGCGCTTGAGCGAGCAGGTGGTGTATGTCGCAACCGCTGCCGCGGGCGACGACGAGATGCGTGATCGGATTGCCCATCATCGCGCCCGCCGCCCGCCAACGTGGTCTACGCGCGAAGCGCCGGCCAATGTCGCCGCTGTCCTCGCCGATCTGCCGGCGGGATCGGTAGTGTTGCTCGATTGTTTGTCGTTGCTGGTAAGTAATCTTTTGCTGGCTAATGAATCTGATCCTGAGCCGGCTATCAATCGTGAACTCGCTGATCTGCTGGCGATGGTTGCCCAGCGCGACCTGATGCTGATTGCCGTCACCAATGAAGTTGGCATGGGGATTGTGCCCGCTTATCCGCTCGGACGGCAGTACCGCGATCTGCTCGGTCTGGCTAATCAGCGCGTCGCCGCCGCCGCCGCTGAGGTCTATCTCGTCGTCTGCGGCATTCCGGTCGAGCTGCGCGCACTGGAGGCAGCATGGAACCGCACCCCGTAACGCATGGCGCGCTCGATGAGGCCGAGTTGGCAACCCTCGGTCTACGCGCCGATCAAGTCATCGATTTCAGCAGCAACATCAATCCCTTTGGCCCGCCTCGCGCAGTCTTGGCCGCCCTGCGCACACTCGATCCGGCGCCGTACCCCGACCGGAGTTGTCTGCGGTTACGGCAGCAGATAGCCATGCATCATCGTTGTCAACCCGACGCAGTGCTGGTAGGGAATGGTGCGAACGAACTGATCCATCTGGCGGCGCGGGCTTTGGGTGTGCCGGGAGCAACTGCGCTGGTGATTGCGCCGGCCTATGGCGAGTATGCCCACGCTTGCCGGCTGGTCGGGATGCAGGTGGTTGAAGTGCGCAGTACGGCTGCGACCCAGTTTCAACCTAATCCGGCGGCGCTGCTTGTAGCTATTGAACGGCTCCAGCCGCACTTGCTGTGGCTCTGCTCGCCCAACAACCCAACCGGTGTGCAAGTGGCGACCGCGACTATTGTTGAGCTGGCCCACGCTTGTGCCCGGCACGGCGGTTGGTTGATCCTCGACCGGGCCTATCTGTCGCTGTTGCGCGATCATACTGGTCACGATCCGCTCGATAATAACGCGCCGGCCAATCTGATCCGCATCTATTCGCTTACCAAGAGCTATGCGGTGGCCGGTTTGCGTATCGGCTACTTGATTGCCGATCCTGAGCCGGTCAGCGCGATTGTCCGTTTCCAACCGGCGTGGAGCGTGAGTAGCGCGGCGCAGGCGGCAGCATTGGCAATGTTGGCCGACACCGATTTTTTGCCAACGACGTTACCGCGCCTGTGGTCTGCCAGCGATGAATTGGCCCACGGTTTGCATCAGCTTGGTTTGACTGTGTGGCGCTCAGAGATGCCGTTTATGCTGGTGCAATGCGCCGATGCGGCGTTCACCCGTCGCCGGCTTCTAGCACGCGGTTGCGTCGTGCGTGATTGCACCTCGTTCGGCTTATCGGAGTGGGTGCGCGTCGCCCCGCGCCGCCCGGAAGATAATGCGCGGTTGGTGACAGCGTGGCGCGAGATTGGGTGAAAGGATGGGAAACGCGAAGACGTAAAGAATGTTAAACGCAAAGATGCAAAGACGTAGAAATGGCTACTATCAGCGGGCTGAGCAACCAACCACATCCAACGTTACGTCCTTTGCGCCCTTCGCGCCTTGGCGGTTTTCGTCCCTTTGCGTCTTTTGCGTTCCAAGTCTTGGAGGAAAGCGATAATGCCTGCACCTGTCTTGATGGTGGTCGGTACTGCCTCGTCGGTTGGTAAGAGTACGCTCGTTGCTGCACTCTGCCGGTTGGCCGCTCGTCGCGGGTTGCGGGTGGCCCCGTTCAAAGCCCAAAACATGAGCAACAACGCCGCCGTAACCGCCGATGGTGGCGAGATCGCGCGCAGTACGGCGGTGCAAGCCGCTGCTGCCGGCATTGCCCCGACGGTGGCGATGAATCCGATTTTGATCAAGCCAGAAGGTCAACGCCGGAGCCAGATTATCGTCGAGGGCAAGCCGTGGCAGACCCTCGCTGCCACTGATTTTTGGCAACGCAAGGTACTACTATGGTCGGTTGTCACCCGCAATCTCGACGCACTACGCGCCGAGTACGACCTGATCATCGCTGAAGGGGCCGGCAGTCCGGTTGAGTTGAACCTCAAGGCGGGCGATATTGTGAATATGCGGGTAGCACTCTATGCCCAAGCGCGCACGGTATTAGTCGGCGACATTGATCGCGGTGGCATCTTTGCCCAATTGCTCGGCACGTTGATGTTGCTTGAACCAGATGAGCGCGCCTTACTTAAGGGGTTGATCGTCAACCGCTTCCGCGGCGATCCGGCTTTATTTGCCGATGGTGTGCGCATACTGGAAGAGCGCAGTGGTTTGCCGGTGCTCGGAGTGGTGCCGTGGTGCGAAGACCTTGGCTTACCTGAAGAGGATGCGGTGGCACTTGAGCAGGTGCCGCCGGTTGCACCGCGTGGTCTGACGATTGCCGTCATCCGCTTGCCGGCCATCGCCAATTTCGACGACTTCGACCCGCTGGCCCGCGAGCCGGGGGTGACGGTGCGCTACATTGATCACCCATCTCAATTAGCTGGCGCTGCGGCAGTAATTCTGCCCGGCACCAAACACACGCTCGCCGCCCGGCGCTGGTTGCGCGAACGTGGGTTTGACGCGGCGCTGCGCCAGTTTGCCGGCGCGGTGGTGGGCATCTGCGGCGGCTACCAACTGCTCGGCGAGCGCATCAGCGATCCGTTGGCAGTCGAGGGAGCCGGCGGCGACGAAGAGGGCCTCGGTTTGTTGCCGGTTGAAACCGTCTTTGCCCCTGACAAACAGACCACCCAAACCGTGGCGAAGGCGCAGGTGGAGTGGGCCGGCGTAGCCGAACTGCACGGTTACGAAATCCACATGGGCCGCAGCCGCCGGCTGGGGGCGGCGCAACCGCTGCTGAGCATTGTCCGGCGCGGTGCGGTGCCCGCCGCTGACGATGATGGTTGCCGTAGCGCCGATGGCCGAGTGTGGGGCTGCTATCTGCACGGCCTATTTGCCAACGACGAGTTTCGGCGGGGATGGTTGCGGCAGTTAGGCTGGCAACCGGCTGCTCATCCTCTGCCCCCAACCGACCCACTCGACCGGCTGGCCGATCAGGTTGCGGTGGCATTGGGTGAATCGGTGCTCAATCGATTATTCACCATTTCACCGTAACAGCCAGCCCTCGTCGCCGGCCCACAACCGTACCGGTGCGCGATTGGCTGGCAGATCGAACAGCACCGGCACGCTGCGTAAACCGCTTTGTGGCCCAAAAGCGTCTTCGAGTGCCAAATCGCCGTACAACCCGCGCCCAAACTGGTCGAGATACTGGCGCGAAGCGTCCGACAAGGGGGTGTAGCGTTGCCCGATCTCATCTTCCACTGCGAAGAGGGTAGTGGGCAAGACCCGCTCGACCGGTGCTTCATTACTTACCGCCAACAACGCAATCAGGAAGCGACCGGCGGGCCGGATGGCGCCAAGTTCACTATCAATCATCACCACATCCTCACGCCGCAACAGCCCGATCTGCCACTGGTCGTAAGTGATCAGTTGCCCCAACGCGCGTGTATGCAGTTCCGGCGTCGAAGTAGGCAACGGTGAAGGGGTTGGCGGCGGTAGTGAGGGTGCCGGCACGACCGGCGTCATCACGACAATCTCCGTCGGCAATGGCGTCGGCAGCGGCCCAATCGCCGCCAGTGTGGGGGGGAGATTGGTGATGGGGAATTGGCTTGATGGCAGTGACGTAGCCGGTTGGCGCTGCCATAAGCTCATCGCCAGCAAGCCCGCAGCGATCAGCAAGAGCATTGCCGGCAGGAGCCATCCCAACCGGCGCTGATGCGGCTGGCGTTCAGTGCGCTGTTGAGCCGGGGCCAGCCGCGGCGGCAGCTCCAGTTCAACCACTCCACCTTCCCCCTCCACGGCGAGGGAAGGTGGGAGGGTGGGGTGAATCTCTGTCTCTATGGGAAGAATGTTTTCAGCCCGGCGTAGCGCCTCATCACGTTCGGCGGCAGTCTCGGCGACACGGGCCAACCCGATCCACACCCGCCGCTCGTGTGGCGCGAGCCGGCTCAGGGCGCAAAAGATACGGCGCGCTGACACAACATCACCGCGACGCGCTGCCTGCGCGCCGCGGTGCAGCCATTGTTCAAGATCGAATGGTACCTCGTCCCCCACCTAGCCTCCGTGTCATCGCCGGCGCATTTACACCCGGCTCAGCACCAACCAGCCTTGATTAGGGTTGCTGCGGGCAAAGAAGACCAGATCGGTTGCGTCAGGCGCGACATCGAACAAGATAGCCACACTGCGCACAAACCCATCAGCAGGTATCGAGTCACTGTGGCTCAAATCTGCGTTGATGCCACGGATCACATACGCATCCGACGCATCGAGGCGTGGTGTCCACACTCGACCCTGTGCATCTTTTAGCACGAAGAAATCAAGCGGGAGCGGTTGGTCTTGACCAGTCGTATTACGCACGAACGCGAGCACTACCACGAAACGACCATTGTTTGGTGTGACGCCGTTGATCGCTCCGATAATCGGCGCAGCGTAAGTGGGCTGGTTAAAATCGTAGGCCCAGCCATTGCTGCTCAGTTCGGTGCCGGGGCTGACCAGATCGGGGTTTGCTTGGGCGGGATCAACTGCCGGTGGCGGTGGCGGCGCCGGTTCTGGTGTTGGCTCGACAGTTGCTGCGGGGGTTGGTTCCTCACTGGCAGCAGCCGTTGGCGTTGGTTCGCTTGCTGGCGGCGTTGTCGGCGCCAACGTTGACTCGGCAGTCGCCGCCATGCTGGTTGCTGCTTGGCTTGTCGCCTGTGCTGGCGGTACCGTCGCAGTACGGTTGCGCTGTGACAGGAAGATGAACCCAAGCCCGACACAACTTAACAGCAGCACGACGAGAAGGGCTATCGTCAGCGGCGTGAATCCGCGCTTCGCCGGTACCGTCTCTTCTTCCAGATCGTCATCGCGGCGCGGGGGTGGGCCGGAACGTCGGAACAGATTGCCGAAATTCAAGCCGCCGCCGCGCGCTGGCTTTGCCGGTTTGGCCGGCTTGCTGCTACTGCTCCCGCGTGCCCAACTAGTGCTGGGCCGGTTGGACCGGCTGGGTGGCGGCTCGCTCGAACGGCTCGAGCGTGAGGGGGCCGATGCTGGCGCTGGCGCGTCTTCGGCTGCGCTACCCAGCGTTGGCGCTGGCCGGGGAACGTCAGGATCACGCCGTACCGGGCCGGCGTCGGTCGCCATCACCTCTGAGAGGGCATCGAGTTGAGCAAAGGGATCGTCTTCGTCAAAGTCTGGCATTGCCGGTGCTGCCGGTGGTGGGGTGGCTGGTGCCGGCGGCGGCGTGGTTGGAGCGGCGGGTGGCGCTGCTGCGGGGTTGGGAGTGACACCCAACGCTTGCAACCCTTTCAACGCCATATCATTCTTGGGATCAAGGCGCAACACTTGCTCAAGTGCGGCCTGTCGCTCTTCCCGATCCTCTGCAACGCCGGCTAGCCAGAGCCACCCCTGAATATTCTCTGGATGTTCACGGGTCAGCAGGCGGAAGAGCTTTCGTGCTTCGTCCTTTTCCCCTTTACGCGCGGCCTCAACGCCAAGCTGCAAGATGCTTTCGGGATCCGCCATGACCTATCCTTCCTTTTACTCCCGCCTGAAGGCAGCGATCAGGATTCTGCGATAATCGCGCCTATTCTAGCATGGATACTAGCAACGGTCAACACTTTTTGGTGTTAATTTCGCACGCATACGCGCTAGATACCGTACATAGCTGTTAAAAGTGCAAAGAGTTTTTCCCGATCTAAGCAGAGAGAGACGTTGCATTGCAACGTCTCTCCATCGTGCAAGTTAACGGGCCTTGGTTGCCTTGCTCACACCGTAATCGCCCGCCCGCGGTGAATCCGTCCGGCGTAGCGCGTGTCGGCTTCAGGCGGCAATGGCGCTGTGACCAGCAACACCGCTTGGATAAAGCGTTCCAGCTCTTGCTGGCGTTCGCGCGGATCGCGCGGCTCTTCGGCCCGCGCCCGCCGGGTCAAATCAACCTGATTAATCAAAATTCGCTGGGCCGTGCGTTCGCTTTCGACACCGATGGTAGCGGTGAAAGCGTGCAGCGTGGTTTTGACAAAGTTGGCCAGCGCGAATTGTTCGGTGGTCGAGGTCGCAGTCGTTTCTGGCGTCACCAGAGCGAGACTGGCCCCATCGCTGAGCGCGATCTTGCGTGCCACTCGGAAGTGATGGGTGAGCTGGTGTTCGCACAGCTCGGCAAAATCGGTCTCGCTCAGCACCGTACTCCAGTCGCTGTCTTTGCGGCCCACCAGCGGCGCAGTCGGCAGTGGGCGGAAGGGGGTGCAGACTACCGGCCCCGGCCGGCCATAGTTAGCAATCGCCTGATCGATCGCGGCTTCGATCTGATCGCCGGCGACGATGATCGGCAGGCGGCCGGCTTCAACGTGATCGTGCAACAGATGGCGCATCGTCTCCGCGC
This sequence comes from uncultured Chloroflexus sp., assembly GCF_937951745.1. Classification (GTDB taxonomy): domain Bacteria; phylum Chloroflexota; class Chloroflexia; order Chloroflexales; family Chloroflexaceae; genus Chloroflexus. The sequence continues at coordinate 9,917 of NZ_CALFBQ010000045.1, read as the reverse complement.
CAGCTTCGGTCTCGACGATCATCACCACCTGTCGCGCGCCGTACCGTTCGAGATAAGCGCGGGCCAACAGGTTGAGATGCTCGGTGAGGTGTTCGCCAATCAGATACACGGTTGCGCCAACCAGCTCGGCCAGCCGTTCTGGCGCCGGCAAGCCGAACAGTTCGCCGCCGGTGGGGGTGCGCTCGTAGCGCAGGCCGCCCGATGGGTGGAACGTTTCGCCGCTAACGTTGCGGTCGGCGAGGTAGTAGACCGTCGCCATCGCCACGTCGAACTCGGTCGGCATGCGTTGCAGGTAGAGCATGCCCATAATGCCATCGCGCACCTTACGCGCCTCGCGGTCGATTTGGGCGCGGGTAAAGAAGGGATCGGGCGGGGCCGGCAGATTGGCGAAGATGTCGGCAGGTAACTGATAACCGCCGTTAATCAAACGTGCCAGCAGTTTGGCCGCGATCGAGCGGTTGAGCAAGGCGCTGCTCGACGAAGCCGCCGGGTCGCCCTCGCTGCGCAGCCGTTTAGCCAGTTCGCGTAGCTCAGCCGGCGCAGCCGGGTGCTGTTCGAGCGCCGCGACATCGTTCGGCAAGAGCAGCTCTACAAGCTCGCGCATCGGGCGCGTGTCGGTGCGCGCAGCAGCAATCAAGGCGGCGTGCAGATCATTGAGTCGCTTGTTCTCCAAAATCAGCCGTGCTCGCCGGGCAAACAGGCCGGGCCGCTCGCCGGTGCCGCGCAAGCGATCACCCTCGACCGGCCCCGGCGCGATCGCATTGATCTGCACCTCTGGGCCGAGGAAGCGGGCAAAGACCTCGGCCATAGCCCGTTGGCCGGCCTTCGAGACGGCATAATCCGAGCGGTTGGGGTACGGGATAGCAGCGTCCTTTTCGCCGCCGAAATATGATGACACGTTAAGGACGTAGCCGCTACCCTGCTTCTTCATCAACGGGGCGAGCTTGCGCATCAGCGAATAGTTGCTGATCAGGTTGGCGTAGAGGGTATTGCGCCAGCCTTCGACCGGCATATCGATCGCCATCTCTTCCACCCCGGCGATTCCGGCATTGTTGATCAGATAATCAACGGTACCAAAGGCGGCCAACGTTCGTTCAACCAGATCTACCAGTTGCGCTTCGCTGCTGACATCACAGCCGGGCGCGATCTGCACCCGCTCTTCCACGTCGGTATAGCCGACTTCGGCCAGTTCGGCCCGGATTGTGGCCTGTATCTGTTCAAGCTTATGGCGATCGCGCGCCGCTAACATCACCCGCGCCCCGCTCAGCGCCAACAGCCGCCCGATCTGGCCGCCAATGCCGGCGCTGCCGCCGGTAATTAACGCCACTTTGCCCAGATGCAGACCAATTAAGCTCTCGGCCCAACCGACTGCAGCGCTACGCGCGCCGGTCGTAGCACTGATATTGGCGGGAATCGTCAGCGTGATCTCGTTGATCTGGCGCTGGCTATGCAACAACTGGGCCGTCCACGCGCAGGCGAACTCAAGCCCTTCGAGGCTGCGGTTGTTAAAGCGCACGATCTGGTTGGCCCACACTGCCGGCAAGACATGCTCGCCATGGGCGACCGCTCGCTCGTAGTCGAGCGCCGCTTCGTGCCGCCACACCCGGATCAATTGCTCGATCGCGGCGCATTGGATGCGACCATAGGCATTGCCACCCGCATCTGCTCCATTTGAGAGGAAGATTACCCGTGGGCCGCGTGCTCGCGCTCCCGGCGTCAGGCGCTGGGTCTGCCAGTAGTGTGCCAAGCGGCTGGCAATCACGATTGAGCCAACAATTTCGTTGGCAAGGAAGTTCATCACGGGGCCGTCATCAACCTCGATCACCTGCGTGGCCGGTTCGCGACTGGACGCGGGTAGAATGACGGCTGCATGAATACCGCCCGTGTTCTCGCCAGCCCAATCAAAGATGGCATCAATTGTCGATGGATCGCGCGGATCGAGTGGCAAGGCAATCGGCGGCGTAAAGGCATCGCCGGCCAAACGCCGGCTCTCGCTGACCGCCTGCTCGAACTGCTCAATCGCGGCTTCCGAGCGGAAGCCGATAATGACTTCACTGCCGCACGTGCGCAGCATGCCAGTCAGTGCCATCACTTCTTCAATCTGATCGCCGGCACAGATCAGCGTCGTGCGCCCGCTGGCATCAATCGTGCGCAGATCGGTGCGAGCCAGCAAGCTGGTCTCGCTACTGGCCGGCAACTCCATGCCGTGCGTTACCTCAATCGTCTCGCCGGTCAGCGCCGCAGCTTCGTCGCTGGCAAGAAAGATCGCTGCATCGGTGACATCGCCAATGGTGGGGAACCGGCGTTCAAGCTGGCCGTGATCATCAGCCCGGTAGAGCCGCATGGTGGCAAAAAACTGGTTGGCCGTATCGCCTTCCGGACGGCCTTTTAACTCATCCATGCGTTGGAACACTGTGCGGATCCGTTCGCTCTCAATTGGACCGGGGAGGATGGTGTTGACCCGAATCCCGCGGGCGCCGAGTTCGCGCGCCGCGATCTGGGTCAGAGTATTAAGCGCCGCTTTAGGTGCAACGTATGGGATGCGCCCGTAGTATTCGGCGCGTGAAAAGATGGTCGAAATGTTAATAATCACACCGCCAGCCGGAATGTGCGGCGCAGCGATGCGCATCAGATGCCATCCCATTCCCAGTAAGTTCGCGACGCTTTCGGGCAACGTCTCGTCGGCGCCGGGACCAAGATCGGCGGCTGTGAGTGGAATCTCGGCCAACCGCCGCTGCGCGCCAGCGCTGCCGGCATTGTTGACCAGAATGTCGATCCGACCGTGCCGGCCAATAATGGCCTCGATGCCGGCTCGCACCGCTTCCGGATCACCGCCATCCATCACTTCGAGATCGATCCGTTTCGCAGGCACGCCTGCTTCAGCGCGCATCCGGTCGGCTAGCGCTGCGAGCTTGGCGCTGTTGCGACCACTAATGACGACGGTTGCACCCTCGGCCAGAAATCGCCGAGTCATCTCACTGCCAATGTTGCCGGCTCCTCCGGTAATTAGCGCAATCTTTCCTGCCAGTCGTCCTGTCACGCTCATGCATTCCCCCATCGCCAACGGTTCATCGTTGCTGTATTGTTGAAACTTCACCGATGGGTATAGTATAACATGGCGTTGTTCTAAATTTCACGCATGGTTGACGCTTTGCAGCATAAAGTTTATATCATTTTGCAATGGGCATTATGCAAGAGATAGGTAACTCATTGTCGCTATGCCCCTCAACGTGGTATGATAATTGGCTACGGCACATTCATAGATGAGCATGGATCCCGCCTCTGCATGTGGCGAGCCGTTATGAGGCAACGGCTCTAACCCTCTTTGGAGGTCGCAATGGCCCGTTTTCCTTCCCCTCGCGCAATTCATACGCTTCAGCAATTCCGCCGCGATCCGCTCACGTTACTGGCTGATCTGGCAATGCGCGGCGATGTGGTGCCGTTTCGCGCCGGGCCGCAAGCTATGCTGTTGGTCAATCATCCGACGTTCATCCGCGAGGTGTTGGTGACGCACAATCGTGCCTTTGTCAAGGGGCGGGTGTTAGAGCGGGCGAAACGGTTGCTGGGTGAAGGCTTGCTGACCAGCGAGGGAGCGGTGCATCTCCGCCAGCGCCGGTTGATCCAGCCGGCGTTTCATCGCCAGCGTATCGCTGCCTATGGCGAAGCGATGGTGGTGGCGGCTGAAGCACGCAGCGCGCGCTGGCACGACGGCGCTAGGCTGGATATGAGCCGCGAGCTGCAGGCGATCACGCTGCGCGTCGTTGGCGAAACGCTCTTTTCCGCCAATACCGAAGCCGACGCTGCCGAGGTCTTTGCCGCAATGCATGATCTGGTGGCGATGTTCGATCTGGCGGTGCTGCCGCTCGCCGATTGGTTGATGAGGCTGCCTTTACCGCCGGTGCGCCGGTTTCAAGCGGCCAAAGCCCGGCTCGATGCAATTATCTACCGGATCATTGCCGAACGCCGCGCCAACCCGGTCGATCGCGGTGATCTACTTTCAATGCTGCTGATGGCGGTCGATCACGAGGGTGATGGCTACCGCATGACCGACACCCAGTTGCGTGATGAGCTGTTGACTATCTTTCTCGCCGGTCACGAAACGACGGCCAACGCCTTGGCATGGGCCTTGTATCTGCTGGCGCAGCATCCTGCGATTGCTGCCGCAGTGGCGGCCGAACTCGACACCGTGCTTGGCGATCGCTTACCAACTGTGGCCGACCTACCTGCGCTGCGCTACACCGAGTGGTTGTTCGCCGAGGCGCTGCGGCTCTACCCGCCGGCATGGCTGATCGGGCGGCGCGCCATCACGCTGGTGACGATTGGCGAGGTGCGGGTCGCACCGAATACGATTGTTCTGATGAGTCCGTGGCTGATGCATCACGATCCACGCTTCTTTCCCGATCCTTACCGGTGCGATCCGTTGCGCCATACCCCGGAGGCGCAGGCGGCGCGCCCTAAATTCGCCTTCTTCCCGTTTGGCGGCGGGCCGCGCAACTGTATCGGCGAGCCGTTTGCATGGATGGAGGGGGTGTTGGTACTGGCAACGCTGGCCCGGCGCTGGCGCTTTGAGCCGGTGCCTGAGCATCCGATCACATTGCAAACCGGCATTACCTTGCGCCCGCGCTACGGGATGCCGTTGCGACTGCGGTTGATTCAGCCAACCGCAAGCAGTACATGATACAATGGAGTGTGATCACCATTTTCAATGATGATACAGATAGCATGAGAGCTGCTATGAATGAGGCAGTAACGTCGAGCTACGAGGCGGTATATGCCGGCGCCGTAGCCATTGATGAGTCAGACCGGGGCCGGCTGTGGATGCGGGGCCGTGATCGGGCCTCGTTGCTGCACCGGCTTTCGACCAACCATATCGAGCGGTTGCAAGCTGGCCAAGGCACGTTGACCGTGCTGACCACGCCAATCGGGCGGATGATCGATCTGTTGCGTGTTTATGCGCTGCCTGATGCTTTCCTGTTAGAGACCGGTCCTCGCCATGGGACGCCGGTTCTCCGCCATCTGCGCAAGAATATCTTTTTTAACGATCAGGTGACGGTAGCCGATGCCGGCGCTGAGTTGGGCCAGATCGGCGTGTATGGGCCGCAGGCCGGCCAGATTATACAGGCATTGGGCTTGCCTGCAGATATGCCGCGCTACGGCATCGCCAGCGGTGAGTGGAATGAAGCGCAGGTGTTAGTGGCGCGCTGTGAGCCGCTTGGCGGCGACGGCTATACGCTCTATCCGTCGGCAGTGTATACTGCGGCTCTGCTGGCGGCCTGCCAAGCGGCGGGCGCAATAATGCTTGATGCAGATACGTTTGACATCGTGCGGGTTGAACACGGCTATCCGAGCTTTGGACGCGAAATCACCCTCGACTACATCCCGCTCGAAGCCGATCTCTGGCGAGCGGTGAGTTTTCAAAAGGGTTGTTACGTCGGCCAAGAGATTATCGCGCGCATGGAGAGTCGCGGGCGGATTGCGAAACAGTTGCGCGGCTTACGATTGCCGGCTGCCCCCCAATCCCTGCCGGCAAAGGTCATCGTTGATGGCAAAGAGATTGGCGATCTGACCAGCGTGGTCCGCTCACCGCGCCACGGCTGGATCGGGTTGGCCTACCTGCGGAGCGCCTACGCTGAACCCGATGTCACTGTGTTTGTCGATGATCAACCGGCCATTGTTTGTCGCCTACCATTTACCGCCACAGCACAGGTTTACGACCAATGACTCGCACGGCCCGCCGTCGCCAATTGATCGGTGATCTCGAACGCCAGCGCGATGCGCTGCGACGCCAGCAAGAGCGTGATCAACAGATTTTGGCGGCTCTGTATGCGATTGGGTTGGCTGCGCGTAGCCGCCCGTCGCTGCGCGTGATCTTTGAAACAATTGTGCATGAATTGCACACAGTGTTCGATTTTGACGCCTGTTACCTTGCCTTTTGCGATGAACGGCCTGAACGGTTCAAAGCCGCGCTCTTGTATGATGAAGGTCAGATTGATTTTCTGGAAAACCGCGAATATGGCTACCTGACCGGCATGATCGTGCGCCGGCGCGAACCGATGCTCTTCCGCGATCTGTTGGTCGAGCGCGATCCTAGTTTGCCGCCGGTACCCTTTGGCAATACCGCCAAACTCTCGCGCTCGTGGATCGGCGTGCCGCTGATGATTAGCGAGGCGGTGGTCGGTGTTATCTCGCTGCAAAGTTATCAGCCAAACCTCTACACCCACGAGACGCTCGAACTGTTGCAACGGATTGCCAATGTGATCGCATTGGCGCTTGAGAACGCAGTGCTGGTTGAAGATCAGGAACGGCTGAGCCGTACATTGACAGCGCAACTAGCGGCACGGCGCGAAGAACTCGCTGCGCTGAGTGCGCTGGCTTCGACGCTGGTCGATCCGCGCTTACTCGATGAATTGCTCGATCAGGCGCTAGCGATCGCGATGAGAACCTTGCACTTCGAGGCCGGCAATGTGCGCCTGCTCGACTCCACCGGCACCCTCTTGGTCTTGCGCGCGCAGCGCGGATTTAGCACAGAATATATTGAGCAAACCCGGCAAATTCCGCTTGAAATCAGCCCGCTGCGCGAGGTGGTTACGCAGATGCAGCCGCGGATCGTGAGCCGTGAATGGTACGCTCAGTATGATCCGGCCACGTTTCCGCTCCATCTCTTTCCCCGCTTTGAATCGACGATTAACTTGCCGCTGGTAGTAGGCCGGCATGTATTGGGAACCTTAAGCTTTTTTGGTTTTACACCGCGTGAGATTGCGCCGCACGAGCTGGCGTTGGCCCAGTCGGTGGCGAATCAGATTGCGATCCTCGTCGAGCATAGCCGCTTGACCCAAGAGCGCGAACGCCAAATTGCCGAACTGCGTGCGATGCGTGAAATTAGTCTGGCGGCTTCAACGACCCAAACGGCCCGTGATCTCTTGCAACGCACCGCGATCGAGTTACAGTCGTGCTTGGCGTTCGATGTCTTTTCGATGGTGATTTACGATCCAGAACGCCACCTGATTAGCGATGGCATTACGCTTGATGAAGGTCAACTCTACACCTATTGGATCAGTCAGCCGCCGCCGCCTCGGTCGCTGACGGCGCGGATTCTGCGCGAACGCCAGCCGATCTTCTTGCGCGATCTGCCAGTTGAAATCCGAGCTTGGGCTGATGTCGATAACGTGATCATTGGCACCGAGCGGGCCGCGCGGTCGTGGATGGGATGGCCACTGCTCGATCGCGATGGGCGCGCGATTGGTATGGTGAGCGTGCAGAGTTACCGTTCGCATGCCTTTACGCCGCGCGATATGGAATTTCTCGGTAATGTGGCGGCTCAATTAGCCTTGCACGTGCAGAATGTCACTTTGCTGGCGCAACGGGCGCGCCAGATTGCCGAGTTGCAGGCGATTAATCAGATCGGCACGCTGGTGGCCGCTTCATACGATCTGAACCGTATTCTGAATGAGACGCGCCAGATTGTGGTTGATCTGACCGCCGCCTCGGTCTTTTATTTGCTCCTCTGCGATCCGCACTCGCGTTTGGTGCGCTATGCCGTCTTTGTTGAGCATAATCGTTCGCTTGGTGATGAGCTGGTGGGACGGCGGACGCCGCCGGATTCATTGACCGATTGGCTGTTGACGCACCGGCAGCCGCTGCGCTTTGATGATTTGATGGCTGATCGTCAGCGGATTGACGAGATGGGGATCAAGCCTTATCCGATTGGCTCGGCCCACCTGATGCGGTCGTGGGTTGGTGTGACGATATTAGCTCACCATGAGGAAGCCATCGGCGTGATCGTGCTGCAAGATGAGCGTCCCTATCAGTACGATAACGGCACGATTGATTTTCTGGCCCAAATTGTGAGCTTGATAAGTCTGGCAGTGCAGAAGGTGCAGTTGTTTGAAGAGCGCGAGCGGCAGGCGCACGAGAATGCACGTCTCTTTGAGGCGGCGCAGGCGCACGCGGTTGCCGCCGAACAGCAAGCGGCCCGCATGGCGTTAGTCAACCGGATCGCTGGCCTACTCGCGGCTCGTCTCGACCAACAGGCGATTCTCGATATTGCTGCCCGCGAGTTGGTGCAGCTCTTCTGGGCCGATCATACTGGCTTGGTGCTGTTTCACGACGACGAGACCGGCGAAGTTGTGGCCGAATATCCGCCGACCGGTATTCTCGGCATGACGATCGATCTGCGCCACAATCTGTTGATTAAGTCGCTCTGCACCACCCGTCGTCCACAAATGATTACCGACATCGAAACCGATCCGCGTGCAATGATCTCTCGCGACCGTTGGCGTGAGATGGGGTTGCGCTCGCTCGTGGTTGTGCCGCTGATCAGCCGCGATCGGGTGTTTGGTTCGATCTCGTTTGACAGCTTTGGCGAACCGCGGTCATATTCTGAAGAAGAGTTAGATTTGATGATGACAGTGACGACCTCGGTTGCGACTGCCTATGAAAACGCGCTGCTCTTTGCCGCTGAGCAAGAACAGCGGCGCACGGCTGAGACGCTGCGCGAGGTGGCACGGGTGCTCAGTTCGAGTTTCGACCCTAATGAGGTATTGCAACTCGTGCTGGCCGAGTTGCGCAAAGTGATCAATTACGATACGGCCACGATCATGTTGATCGATGATCAAGTGTTGCGGATTGTGGCTGCCAGCGGTTGGCCACCTGAAGAGATGCCGCGCGGGAAGATTTTGCCGCTCGCAGGTAGTGGCGCTGGTCAGGTTGTGCGCGAGCGCCGGCCCATCTTGGTGGTGGCGCCGACCGATGGCACGATCTGGCCGCCCGGTGATATTGGTGAACGCATTTTGACATGGCTTGGCGTGCCGTTAATCTCTAAAGGGCGGGTGCTGGGGGTACTCAATATCGATTCGTATCGCCGGTATGCCTTTACCGAGCGAGGTCTCGATGTCGCGTTAGCGTTTGCTAATCACGCAGCGCTGGCAATCGAGAATGCGCAACTCTATCAAGAATCGGTGGCGCGAGTCGAACAAGAACTGGCAATTGCCCGCCAGATTCAATCGAATCTGTTCCCGCGTGAGCTGCCGGTGTGCCCCGGTCTCAGTGTGGCTGCCCGTTGTTTGCCGGCCCGCGAGACCGGTGGCGATTTCTACGATGTGATCGATCTTGGTTCGCGGATCGGGGTGATCGTTGGCGATGTGAGCGGCAAATCATTGCCGGCGGCGATGCTGATGGCTGTGGCTCGTTCGACAGCCCGTTCCGAGGCGCGCAATCACGAGTTGCCCCGTTTGGTGTTGGCCGAGACCAATCGCTGGCTGGTGGATGATGTGCCGCGTCATGCTTTTGTCGCCTTGGGGTATGCGTTGATCGATCCGATTGAACTGCGGTTGACGCTGGCTAATGCCGGCCAGTTAGCGCCTTTGTTACGCCATGCCGATGGCCGCACGACATTTCTCGAAACGGCTGGCGCGCTGCCATTAGGAGTGCAGCGCGATACCCGCTACAATCAGATCGAGTTGGTGCTTGCTCCCGGTGATACCGTCGTTTTCTATACCGATGGCATTGTCGAAGCGCAGAATGCCCAACGCGAATTGTTCGGGTTCGACCGGCTTGAACAATTGGTGTGCCATTGGGGCTATTTGCCGCCCGAGGCTCTGCTTGATCGCCTGTTGGCGGAAGTGCAAGCGTTTAGCGAAGGGCGAATGGTTCACGATGATATGACCCTCGTTGTAGTGCGGGTTGAGTAGGGGCATCGCGTTGCAATGCCCTGCACGGTGCAACCATTTCCCGCACCTATGTCGTTGTGAGCCGAGCGAAGCGAGGCACCCCCCGCGAGCACGGGACGGATCCGTCCCCAGCCCTTCGACTCTGGTGTGCCCTCGGCAATTCCCCGCGAGCACGGGACGGATGCCTAGCGATATTGTCTCCGCCTGAGTAGGCGATGGCTGCGGGCGCTACGCGCCCTCGCAATGACA
>NZ_CALFBQ010000044.1 GCF_937951745.1 uncultured Chloroflexus sp. | reverse complement strand
CGTAGTGGTCGAGGTGGCAAAAGGGAGCTTGCCCGACGGTGGCGCGCGCCTGACCCTGTTCTGGGGCCAGACGACGATGAGTGAGCCGGTAGAGTACCCGGCGCTGACGGCGGCCACCGTTTATGCTCGGTTGGGAGATGGTGCAGCCACTTGGGCCATCAGCGCCGATCCAACGCCGGGTGAGCCGAATCCGATCCCGGATCCGGCGGCATTGGCGACGCCGTCGATTCAAGTCACTACTACCGCGACCCGCACGCCAACCGCGACGCGCGCACCGACCGAAACGCGGACGCCAACTGCGACCCGCACGCCAACCGCGACACGCGCACCGACCGAAACGCGGACGCCAACCGCGACCAAAATACCAACTGCCACGCGCACGCCAACGGCAACGAAAACTCCCACGGTCACTAAGACGCCAACTGCGCTGCCAAACGCCTTGCCAACGCCGTGGCCGGTAGGGAGCATCGTGATCAGTGCGCTGTTGCCAGCGCCGATGAACGGTGAGAGCGAATGGGTTGAAGTGACGAGCCGGTATTCGTTACCGATCAATCTACGCGACTGGTTTCTGAGCGATGCGAGTGGCCAGCGCCGGTCATTGGCCGAACAGGAATTGGCGCCGGGGGCGACTGTACGCACGCTGATGACTCGCGCTTTGCTCAATAATGGCGGCGATACAGTTATGTTGCACGATCCGTCAGGGACGGTGATCGATACCTTCACGTATGGAGCAGCGGCGGTTGGCCAGATCATTTGGCGTCGATCAGATGCGAGTCAGCCGGGTAGTGAGCAAACCGACTCAGATACGCTTTCGCTTGCAGCGACAGCAACCGACTCCGTGCTCACCCCGGTAATCTTCCAACCTCTGGCCGCACCCCGTCCGGCTTCACTCTTGCCGCGATCGCCAGCAGCCGCCTACTTGAGCGCCACTCTTCCGCCCCCAACGCCAACCCACTCGCCTACGGCGGAAGCGGACTGTGCCGATTGCGCGCAACCGCCGTGGCCATGGTCACGGATGGCAGCGGCAGCATTAGGCGTTATCGCCCTACTGCTCTTTGTTGCCGAACCAACACCGGCAAAGGCGGCACAACGCGATCAGGATATGCTATAATCTCACAACATTGGTGCAGCCATCTGCTGAAGCGATTGTTCAGAGAGGAACCCCCTATGAAAGATCTGCCTACCCTAATCAGTGAACGGTTAACGCAGAACCTGTGGGGAGTTCTCGGTAATCAGGGCTACATCCTTGGTATCGACCTTGGCAGTTACGGCTTGCGCGCGGCGCTAGTCGATTTGCAGCATCATACCTATCATAACGCTGCCATTGAGTCAGTTGATCACGAAGACCCTGAAACCACGGTGGCGAAGGTTATTGCACTGGTGCAGAACTTGATGGCGCGGGAAGGCGTAATGGTCGATCGGTTGGTGCGGGTAGGGATCGGCTTCAGCGGGCCGGTTGATCTGCGCCATGGGACGGTGCGGCTAGCGCCGCGGCGGCCCGGCTGGGAAAATTATCCGTTGCAAGAGCGGTTTGAGCAAGCGTTTGACGCAGTTACGCTGATCGATAATGATGCCAATCTGATCGCACTCGGTGAGGCGACGTTTGGGGTTGGCAAAGGGTGCCAGCACCTCTTCTACTTTCACCTAAGCACCGGTGTGGGTGGCGGCGCAGTGTTGAATGGCCGTCTCTACCACGGTGCGCATTCGATGGCCGGCGAGATTGGCCATGCGGTCGTGGGCCACGGCTGGGATGGCGATGGCCGTCCAGAAACGCTAGAGGAATTGGTTTCAATCAGCGGTTTGTTGCGGCGCGCACATGCCGCAGGGATGGCTGCCGAACGGCTCGAAGACATTTTCAGCGATCACCCGGTCGCGCGCCGGGTAGTGAAGCATACGGTTGATCTGATGGCTACCCGGATCGCGCAAGTCATTGCGTTGCTCGATCCTGAAATGGTCGTGCTGGGTGGGATCGTGGTGCGTATCGGCGGTGAACCGTTTGTTGAAGCGATTGCTGCGCGGGTCAATGACTTCATCGCACCGCAGTTTGCGCGCCCGGTGCCGGTGGTGCCTTCAGTGCTCGGCCCCGATAGCGTTGCCATCGGCGCAGTGGCTATGGCGCTCGATAGTTTGTCGGATTAGGCGCAAGCAGAATTGGTGGAGTTGACTGCCAATCCGGCAATATCGTCGGTATCGCAGGATGTGTGCTGCTATTACTGATGGCTATGGCTGCACTTGCTTCCGGCCAGTCTGTTACAACCGCAATCTCCCGTCACGCCTGATACCCGCCGTGATTTGCGTGTAGCGCCGAGCAATGCTACAATACGAGAAGCTATATCGTACACCCTACGGATAGCAGGGAGGCAAGTTACGCCTCTCTGTTTCCTGTTGTCTGTAAGTGTCATGGGGGCTGCATGGACGCGAAGATGATCGTCTTTGGCGACACGGCTGTTGATCGCTTGCTCCAGTGGCTACGAGCGAGCGGCGAGCCGAAAGATGTGCGTGAGTTGCTGGTGCAATACCTTGAGATCTTAAGCGAGCTGGTGATGGAGGAGAGCGAATGACCGCCACGACAGGAACGTTGGCCGATGAAGTATGGCGGCTGATGACCGCGCAAGGAATCCTCTTCGCCGTTGATGCCCCTATCCGCCAGACATTGCAGAATCTGGTCGAGTTTTTTGCCGCGCGCTGGCAGCGCGATCCTGCGCAGGTGCGCGCCGAACTCGAAGCGGCGCTGGCGGCTGACGAGCGTTTTACCCGCGAGGAGGTCAATGGCCAAGTTATTTTTGTGACCTCCCGGCAAGGGCGTTACGTTCCCCGTGATACGACCGATATCCACACCTTCAAGCAGCGGCTCTATGAACCGGAAAAGCCACTACCGATCGATGATTTAAGCGTGGTGGTTTCAACCTCACGCCCGGCGATTACGACAGTCGAACCGGTGTACATTTCCGATTACTGGATCGAGCAGGCCCGGTTGGTTACGGCCAAAGCTGCCGAGCGTGAACCGGATGTTGAGCCGCCGGTGCCGGTTGAGGCAGTCCCAGAAGGAACACCGGTAATCGCCGAGCAGCCAGTCGCAGCGCCAGTAACGCCAGTAGTCGTCGAACCGCCGTCAGCAGCGCCGATCACTGCCGAACTTGAGGAGGCGCCAGTCGAGACGATGCCAATAGCCGAACCGGTTGAAACTGCGCCGAAGCCAGAGCCGGTGCAGCCTGCTGAACGCAGCACGGTCTTGGTGGTGGGGGGCATGGCTATCGATCTGAGCCGCCCGCCAGCCGAGATTGTGGCGGAATATGGCCCGGCCCTCGAACGGATTCTGGCTGAGCGGCTGGAACAAGACCCACTGCGCCGGATCGTCAGCTTTGGTCGGATGCATTATCCAGAAGATAAACTGACGAGCTTCGGAAAGAATGATCTGCGCAAGATCCGCGATTATATTCTCGAACGCAACGAGCCGTTGCTTGATACCGAGATTGTCGCCGATCTGTATTATCACAATCCCCGCCAGTCTGACTATGAAGGCTTCCGCTTCTCGCTCAACTACCGGTTGTCACGCGAGAAGGATTTTGAGTTCGTCGGCGTGGAAGGGGCTAATATCTGGTCTACCAAGGGGTTGCCGGCAATTGGCTCGAAGCGGGTGAAAGCGGCGGAGATGGGTCAGTTGACGTCGTACCTTATCGAAGGCTTCGATGATAGCCTTGCTGATCAGAGCACTGACTCAATTGTGGCGAGCGGCAGCGTCACGCGCTGGCTGACGTTCTTCGAGTGGGAGTTTGGCGTCCTGCCGCTTGACGCGGCACTGGCGGCACTGTTGCCGAAGCCGGTCTTCCCCGACCAGCGCAGCGCAGTGCTCCGCTTCGAGTCGCCGCAGCACTTTAGCACTTATCTGGTGGAAGTTCGCTATCCGACCGGTAATCGTGGCGGCTGGCTGCAAGGTCTGGAAGATTTCTTCCGCGAGCACCTTGTCCCCGGTGCGCTGATCACGATTAGCCGCGGCGATGCCGTTAACGTCTTTACCATTACCTATGAAGAGGCGAGCGAGACGACTAGTCGCCTGTTGACGCTGGATGAAAAGAAGAACAAGTTCGCGTTTGCGAATATGACGTTCTACTGCGCTGTCGATGATGATCTGCTGCCAGAGCAGAATCGTTACGGCAAGCTGCGCAATCTGAAGGCTTTCCCGATGGGTGAGCGGCGGAAGGCCGAGATGATCCTTGAACACGTCTGCGAGACGATGGGTGAGCGCGGCGGCAGCCGCGAGCAACCAGTCTACCGGGTGAGTTTCGCTGACATTGTGATGGCATACAATGTGCTGCGTCCAGCCTCACGTTCCTTCTTGCTGGCGCTGCTGGCGAACCATCCGGCGATTGCCGCCGATCCCGCGGCTGAAGGTATGTATCTCTTCACGCCGCCACAGGAAGAAACTAAGGCCGAGGCCATTGAGGAAGACGAGGATGTACCCGCCCAGCCGGCCTTGCGCCGCCGTAGCGGTCGCTATATCGAGGAAGATGAGTAAGCGACGTTGCTGCGTCATGTCACAGTATTCAAGCCGATTTAACGATGGAGAGACGTTGCTAAGTAACGTCTCTCTATCCCTGTAAAGCATATGATGACCCCAAGTTTTGCCGAGCGGGTTGCCCAACTTGATGCCACTGAACAGGCTCCGACCCGCCTCGATCTTAAACTGCTCGCGAATCTTGGCCCAGAGAGTGTGTATATCTTCTGGGAACAGTGGCAGCGGTTTGGCCTTGACCGGCGGCGGCATATTATGCGCCTATTGGCCGAATTAGCCGAAGAACAGGTTCGGCTTGATTATCGGCCGGTGTTTCGCGCTTGTCTAGCTGACCAAGACCCTGAGATTCGGGTGCTGGCAATCGAAGGCTTGTGGGAAGATGACCACGAGCAGATGATGGATCGGCTGATTCGGATGATTCACGATCCAGCCGGTGAGGTGCGCGCGGCGGCATTGCTCAGTCTTGCCCGCTTTGCCTATCGCGCTGAGATTGGCGAGCTTGCCCTTGAGGCGTGTGAGCGGCTGCACACGGCGTTGCTCGATGCAGCCGATGATCCGGAACAGCCGCTAGAGGTGCGGCGGCGGGCAATTGAGGCGCTGGGGTATTTTGCCGGTTCGCGAGAAGCGCAGGCCGCGATCGGGCGGGCCTACAGCATGGACGATATCCTGATGCGCGAGAGTGCAGTTTTGGCGATGGGCCGTTCGATGCGACCGAGCTGGTTCCCCTATATCGAGCGCGAGTTGAAAAGTCCCTCGCCGGCGCTGCGCTACGAAGCGGCACGGGCCGTCGGCGAGATTGGTGAAGATGGTCGCGAGTTGTTACCGTCGCTCTTGCCGCTGGTTGAAGATGATGATACCGAGATTGCGCTGGCAGCGATCTGGGCGCTCGGCCAAGTCGGTGGCCCTGATGCGCGCCGGATTCTCAAGCGCCTTGCCCGGTCACGTGATGAAACCCGTGCGCAGGCGGCGCAAGATGCCCTCGCTGAACTCGATCTTGATACCCTCTGAGGCTGTATGCCACTCGTTACCGAACACGCCGCGGTCTTGCCCGGCGGCTATTGCCATGTAGTGCTATCGCCGCACCTCGATGATGCGGCGCTTTCCTGTGGTGGCTTCATTGCGCGCGCTACCGCCGCCGGCGAGCCGGTGCTGGTGGTGAATGTCTGTAGCGGTAGCCCGCCGCCGGACGCGCCGTTTAGCGCTTTTGCCCAATTGTTGCACGAACGCTGGGGGTTGCCGCCGGCAACGGTAGTGGCCCAGCGCCGGGCTGAAGATGCCGCAGCGTTGCGCATCCTTGGCGCTGATGCGCTGCTGTGGCCGGCGCTTGATGCAATCTATCGCCGGCCTGATGCGTACTCTGATGAGACAAGCTTGTTTGGTTCGCCAGTGTGTGACGATCCGCTCGCGGCAGATGTCGCCGATCTTGTGGCAATGCTGGCGCAGCGTTATCCAGCCGCCACTTTCTATCTGCCGCTAGCGGTGGGGATGCACGTCGATCACCAGTTGGTCTTTGCCGCGGCCACGGCTGCGCTGCTTAAGTGCGGCGCTTCCTGCTGGTATTACGAAGACTTCCCCTACGCGCGCACCGCCGGCGCGGTCGCGCAGCGGCTAGCGATGATTGGGCAGGAGCATTATGCGCCTCATCCTATCCCACTTGATGAGCCGGTACTTTCGGCCAAGATTGCTGCGATCGCCGCCTATGCCAGCCAGTTGGGAGTGCTCTTTGGCAGTGCTGCGGCGATGCCAGCAGCGGTGACAGCGTATGCCGAGCAGGTGGCGTCGCTGCCGTTGCGTTACGCTGAGCGGCAGTGGGTGCGGCTATGAGCAGGCAGTGGCTGGTTGCTGAACCCTCTCCGGCCCAGTGGGATGCGTTTGTGGCTGCCCATCCCCAAGGCAATTTGTTACAGGCCAGCCCGTGGGGGGCGCTGAAGGCGCGGTTTGGCTGGCAGTACCGGCGGTTGGTGGTGGCTGATCGGGCGGGCGCGATGGTCGCCGGGGCGCAGATCCTCTTCCGGCGCTATTACGGGTTGGCGTTTGGCTACGTTCCGCGCGGGCCGCTCTTTGCCGGCGATCCGGCGGTTGATCATTTGTTGCTGCGCGCATTGCGCCGGCTGGGTTGGCAAATGGCGGCAGTGCTGATCCGGCTGGAACCGAATGTGTTGCACGATGCGCCAGATGCCGATGCGCTGATGGCATGGCTGAGCCGGCAGCGGTTGCCGATGGCAGAGACGATCCAACCGCGCAGTACTATTCTGGTTGATCTGCGACCAGATGAAGCAGCTCTGTTCGCTGCCTGCTCGAAAGGCCACCGGGCCGATATTCGCCGCGCCGAGCGTCTCGGTGTGACGGTGCGTGTTGGCTCAGCCGCCGATTTGCCGGCGTTTTACGCTATCATGCAGGCTACTGGGGCGCGGGCCGATTTTGGTATTCATAGCGCCGAGTATTACGCTGCGGCATGGCAGTTGCACCAACCGCGCGCGCGGCTGTTGATTGCCGAATTGAACGGTGCGCTGGTGGCGGCCCATCTGGTGTTTGCCGATGCGCGCTATGGCCGTTACCTTTATAGTGGTGCGACCACAGACGGGTTGCGCAGCGGCGCGAACCATTTGCTTGAATGGTATGCGCTACAGTGGGCGCGTGAATTAGGGTGCATCGGCTACGATCTGTGGGGAATCCCCGATCCGTTGGGGCAGGCTGCGTTCGCTACCGATGAGTCAACCCGCGCCGCTCTCGAACAAGCAGCGCAGCATGATCCGCTGATCGGGGTCTATCGCTTTAAGAAAGGCTTCGGCGGGCGCGTGGCGAGGTTTGTCCCCGCCTTTGATCTAGTGCTGCTGCCGCCGCTTTACCCGCTGGCCCGGCGGAAACTGGCCGGGTAGTGGTTTGCAGTCCTTGACGATTCAACCCTAGAAACACCGTATGAGCAAAACGCTTGCCGACCTCTTGCCCGGCGTCGCCGCTCAATACGTGATTGGCGATCTGGCCGTTCCCATCCGTTCACTCGTCTATGATTCGCGCCGGGTTGAGCCGGGCAGTTTGTTTGTGGCCATCCGCGGCCAACACAGCGATGGCCACCATTTCATTCCCCAAGCGCTCAGTCGCGGCGCCGCAGCGTTGGTGGTCGATCAGCGTTACTGGCAAGGGCCAGCCCCAGCCGGCGTACCGGTGGTGGTGGTGGCTGATAGCCGAGTGGTGCTGGCCCCATTGGCCGCCGCGTTCTATGATTATCCGGGGCGCGAATTGATCACGATTGGCATCACCGGCACTAAAGGCAAGAGCACCACGACCGATTTGACAGCGCAGCTCTTGGCTGCTACCGGTAGCGCGGTGGGAA
This sequence comes from uncultured Chloroflexus sp., assembly GCF_937951745.1. Taxonomy (GTDB): domain Bacteria; phylum Chloroflexota; class Chloroflexia; order Chloroflexales; family Chloroflexaceae; genus Chloroflexus. The sequence continues at coordinate 78,955 of NZ_CALFBQ010000044.1, read as the reverse complement.
TGATCAGCACGGTTGATTTTCAGATTGGCGCGCGGCGCTGGCCGAACGACACCCGCCAGAGTACGCCGGAGGCGCCGGATGTGCAGGCGCTGCTGCGCGAGATGGTGGCCGCCGGTTGCAATATGGCAGTGATTGAGGCGACTTCGCATGCCCTCTCGCCGCGCTGGGGCCGCTTGGTTGGCTGTGCCTTCGCCGTGGCGGTGATGCTCAATATCGGTCACGAGCATCTCGATTATCACGGTTCGTTTGAGCAGTACCGCGCCGATAAAGCGCAACTCTTTGCTCTGCTCGCCGAACGCACTGGCCCGACGTGGGCGATTGTCAATGCCGATGATCCGAACCATCACCACTTTCTCGCCGCTGCTCCCGCGACTGCATCCCGCCTCCGCTATGGTCTGAACGAGCCGGCTGAGGTGCAGGGGCGACTGATCCAGAGCGGCCCGATGGGTAGTGTAGTGCGCGTGTCGTCGCCGTGGGGCGTAACTGACCTCACAGTGCCGTTGCCCGGCCGGTTCAACGCCAGCAATGCGCTCGCCGCGCTAGCAGTGGCGCTCACGCAGGGGATTCCGCTCGCAACGGCAGCCGCAGCGCTGGCTAGTGTGCGCGCACCGCGCGGGCGGATGGCTCCGGTCAACGCTGGCCAGCCGTTTGGTGTAATTGTGGATTACGCGCACAATCCAGATTCGTTCGAACAGATCTTTGCCATGCTCCGGCCACAGGTGCAGGGCCGGATGATTGCCGTCTTTGGCAGCGCCGGCGAGCGTGATGTCGCGAAGCGTGCTATTCAGGGCGAGATTGCTGGCCAGATGTGCGATCTGCTGGTGTTGACCGATGAAGATCCGCGTGGTGAAGATCGCGAGGCCATTATTGCTCAGATCGCTGCCGGGGCTGAACGAGCTGGCAAGCGAGCTGGCAGCGGCTACCTCTGCATTCCTGATCGGGCGCAGGCGATTCGGGCGGCGCTGGCAGCAGCCCGGCCCGGCGATCTGGTGTTGCTGTTGGGGAAAGGCCACGAAGGCAGCATCATCTACGCTGATCACGCTATTCCGTGGGATGAAGCGGGTGAAGCGCGGCGGGCGCTGGCTGAGCTGGGGTATGCCGGCCACACAGAGATGCATAAGTCATCTCAGGAGCCGGGCTGAACATCTTCAAACAAGGGGTTGCGCTCGCTAGAGCAGGAGATTGCTGCGGGCGCTGCGCGCCTTCGCAATGACAACAGAGCACGTCTTCGCACGGCGCAGCCATCTCCTACAAGGGCGAGTGCAAACCGGTGATACGTTGAGAGGTTCTATACTATAATAATAACTGCTCAATCTTGCGCCCCTTGTTCACGGCTCTTCCTGTCATGATCGACCTTGCCCCCGACAACCCGCACACGCTCACTATCGCCACCCCGGTCATCGCCGCTGCCGGCAGCCTTGGCGATGTGGTCAGCGTGGCGCGCTGGCTGGGGCTGACGCAACCTGCGGCCGATCACGGCCTTGGCGCGATTATCTGCTCAACGGTGACGGTTGCCGGCAGGCGCGGCCAACCGCAGGTGTTGGCTACCCCTGCTGGTGTGCTCTACCATCACGGCGGCGCGAGTTTAGGCGTTAAACAAGTGCGCGAACGATTGGCCCCCCGCTGGGCTGGCTATCACGTGCCAGTCTTGGTCAGTATTGCTGGCGCTGATGCGGCTGCAGTTGCCGCCGAACTCACCGATGTGCCGGGCATTGCCGGCTTTGAGTTGGCGCTGCCGGCACTGACCGCTTCCGAAGCTGCCCAACGGGTCACGGCTGTGCGCCGGGCCACGCTGCTCCCCCTCCTTATCCGGCTGCCCGGTGAGCTGCCCGATCCGGTGGCAGTGGCGCAGGCGAGCATTGCCGCCGGCGCTGATGCGATTGCGCTGATCGGTGGGTTGCCGGCCTGTATGCCCCAAGCTGATGGCAGCCTCGTCTATGGCCGCCTAGGCGGCCCGGCGATCTTTCCGATTGCGTTGCGGTTGGTTGCGGCGGTGGCTGCCGCCGTGGCAGCGCCCGTGATCGGCATGGGTGGTGTCGCTACGCCGGACCATGCCCGCGCGATGCTCGATGCCGGCGCGCGGGCAGTGGCGTTGGCCAGTGCGCTGCTCGCCGATCTGCGGCGCGCAAAGGTGATTGCCGAGGAACGATAGGCGGCGTTTGTTACCGCCAGCGCACCTCGCGCACATGAATATGGGCCGGTTCACCGACTCCTCGTTGGAAGATATCGAGCCGGAGGTTGGTTGCCAGCAGCGGTTGCGGGAAATCAAACGTCACGGTGGGATCCGGCGGCAGCTCGTGGTATGGCTGGTGAAAGGCATGGGTTTCGCCGTCAGGGTTGGTTACGGTCACCGTTAAGTCGAGTTCCATTGTTCCCAGCATCAGCTCGACCGCGCTGATCGGCAGGGGATGAGGAAAGCGCAGTTCGATCACGAGCGGATTGGCTTCAAGACCGCGCGCGAGGGTGTGCGGATCGCCGTCGAAGAGATCGGTAATGCTGCCGATGTCAAGCCGCGAATGCGCGATGATCAGCTCGTGCCCGCCAATCACGAGCGGCTCTTCCACCAGTGTCGCGCGCTCGGCTCGCTCGGCGGCAAGAATCTCATCAATAGTGGGGACATACTCCAGTCGCACCACGTAGAAGCCCGGACTGCCATCAGGATACGGAATAATCTGTTCGGGTGGCATCATGATGAATTTACCGCTTTGCTGCGCGCGATCGAATTCGGCTGCTGTCATAATGAACACATCGCGTTGCCGGTCGAGATCACGGCGCTGGTACAAGTACGCATCAATCGTGATCAGCTCAATTCGGCGACGTTGCGCTGGGGTGAGGAAAAAATCGACAAAACTGTTCGGGTTATTAGCCCATGTGGTGGATACTCGTAGAGTCGTTTGCGAATCACGGGCGAGGAGATCGGGTATCGTCTCGGCAAAGAGCTGTTGTGCGCCGTACTGCATCCCGTACAGGCCGTAGTCGCGGAACCAGAGCGGTCCGCCGAGCACGGCAGTGCGGAGCATCACCAAACTGCTGAACGCGAAGGTGAGACCGAACAGCAGGGTAACGAGGCGTTGCCAGCGGTGCGGGAGCCGTTCGATCAGGAAACTGGCCCCGATCACCGCGAGCAGCGTGGCAGTAATGACCATCGCCAACGCGCGGGTGACGGCAATCCCAACCAAAGCGCTGCTAAACGGTGCAGCGAGGAGCGCGCCAATCGGCAAGCGGTAGATCGATTCGCGCCAGCGCCACAAGCAGATCGCCAAGCCAATGAGGACAAATGGTAACAAGAACAGCGGGAAATGGCCGCTGTCGGGAAAGCGATGGCGGTCGAGGTCCATCGTGTTGGGCCAGAACCAGTAGCGCGGATCAAGGCCTTGGGCGTAAATGGTGACAAACCGCTCGATCTTCTCGGTGAGCGGCAACGGTTTCAGCCAATAGGAATGGAGCGTGCGTAAATGCTCTACCGTCGCGTTGGGCTGGAGCCAACGGAACCGAATCAGTGGCACGAGGGTGAGCGCGAACATCCCAAGAGCGAGCCAGAGACGTTGGGGTGGACGGCTGAGATGGTAACGGATATCGCTGAGGAAGAGGAGCGTACCGCTGACCAACATCACCCCTTGCCCGTTGGCATAGCTGTAGAATGTTGCTGCGCCAAACAAGATTGCAGCCGCGATCCAGCGATCATCATAATACCGATAGGCCATATACGCCGCGAGAAACCCAGCATAGCACGCAACCATCAAGACGGTCTCGAACGCGGTGCGCGAATGGATAAACCACGCCGGCATGGCGCAGATCACGAGGATGCCGAGCCACCAGCGCCGGTCGTGGTAGCCAAAGCGGAGCAGCGCCGCAATGCCGAGCGGAGCGAGCAAGCTGGCAACAACCGATGTGGCGCGGGTAAACCAGATCGACCGGTCGAACCCGAAGAGGAGAATGCTGAACGCATGCAGATAGACGCTCAGGCTTAAATTCCACATGCCGGCGTTTTGAAAGTAGGGCGGTAGCCAAACACCGTTGCTGTCGCGAAAGCCATTGGCGACGAGATCGCGGGCCAATACCCCATGGATCGCTTCATCGCAAAAGAAGTAGATCGGAAATACCGTCAGGTGGGTAAGTCGAGTGTAGAGGTACAGAGCAAGGCTCGCGAGCAGCAGGAATAGCTCGCCGTGGGTCATATGGCTGAGCCAACCTGATTGCATGAGGGGTTGAGCGAGCCACGCTATCGAAGGGTCAGCCGTTGTCCTAGAGCGGCTCATATCGTATCACCCGGTTGTGTTGCGATGATAGTGATACCAAGGGGATGTTTAATCGTATCGCGAGAGTGCAACCATATTGCGTACAGCCCAAACCAATCTTATTGATGATGCCATTGGTTTGGCTCAATAAGGATTGCTCGCATGCAACTCTATTATACCGCCGCTATCCATGAACGCTATCAATTTGAGGGTTTAGTCTGGTTGAGTGTCACTGCGCCGGGGTTGGCGCGCATTGCGCAACCCGGCCAGTATGCCCTTGTGCGTCCCTCACGCAGCCTCGATCCACTGTTGTGGCCGGCAGTCTTTCTTGCCGGCGCCGATACAACGAAGGGCGAGGTTGAGTTGATCATTGACCCACGCGATCCGGCGCTCGCGTGGCTGATTGACCTGCCAGCGGGCGCTATCCTCGATCTCTGCGCACCGTTAGGGACGCCGTTTGGGCCGGCGCCGACGACGCATACCCTCTTATTGGCGGGGGTGGGGACGGCGTTGCCGGTTCTGCTCTTCGTTGCCCGTCGCTATGCTAGCCGGCTGAGCATAGCGCTGCTGTTAGGTGGCGACAAGGGGTACCTCCCGCCGCCATTTCTCTTGCCTGAAACGGTTGAGGTGCAGACAAGCGCTGCCGGTGAGGGGGGATTGTTTGAACTGCTAGCTGCGCATTCGCCCAGCAGTCCTATTTGTTGGGCTGATCAGGTATTGTTTGCGCTACCACCAAGCTTGCTGAGTCAAGCAACCGCTGCGATGCGGTCGGCGCGCTTGCGTTGGGATCGCGGTCTAGCACAGGTGGTAGTGGCAGGGCCGTTGCCGTGCGGGTTGGGTATCTGCCGGGCCTGCCAAATCGAGACGCGCAACGGTTGGCAACGGCGGTGTGTCGAAGGGCCGGTATTTGATTTGCGCGATCTACGGTAAATCACCCTCGATCCGGCGGAAGGTATTCATAAACCAACGCCGCACATCACGGAAGCGATCTTCAGCGCCAAATAAGGTCTGGCCGGCGAAATCGGGGTTAGCGAAGGCGCGTCCTTGCAGATTAGCAGTGCTGACGATGACATACATCGGTTGGTAGAGAGTAATCGCTGGTGACAGCTCGAGCCAACGTTGTTGAAACGCATGGTATAGCTCGGCACGAGCCACTAACTCTGGTTCAGACCGCGCCTGTTCGAGCAGCAGGTCGATCCGGCTATCGTTCAAACCGGCGTAATTGAGTCCGCTAGCGGCCTGACTGGAATGCCACAAACTATACGGATCGGGATCAGGGCCGATCCGGGTCCAAGTATGGATCGCGGTCATAAAATCACCGCGCCGCAAGCGATCGGTCAGCGTCATGCTATCTACCGATTCAACCGTTACCTCGACCCCAATCGCTCGCCACTGGGTTGAGACGGCTTGTGCCACTGCCAGCCGGCGTTCATCCTGATCAACCAGCAGGGTAAAGCTGAGCCGTTGCGTGCCGCGCTGGCGGATGCCATCACTGCCCGGTTCAAAATCAATTTCGGCCAACCGGTCGGCTGCGGCCGCCGGATCGGCAGGTATCCGGCGAATGGCTGGATCATCGGCCCATGTGCCGGGCAAAAGCGGTGTATCGATTGGCTGGGCCAACCCATTGATCGCCGTTTCAATTAACGCATCGCGGTTGAGACCGAGCGCCAGCGCGCGGCGAAGGGGTATTTCTTGAAACAGCGGCAAGCGGAGGTTAAAGGTCAGAACGGTATACTCATCAACCGGCAAAACGATACGCTGTTCGTTGCCGGGCAGATCAACCGCGCGCAGGTTGGTGCCCCAGCGTTCTGCGAACCCCATGACCTCACCGCGCGAAAGGGCTGCAATCGCTGCTTCGGGGGTAGCGATGAAGCGCAATTCGATCTGATCGAGAAACGGTCGCCCGTTGTAATACGTTGGGTTAGCTGTTAACAGTGCCGATTCAGGTCGCAATTCGGCCAACCGGAATGGCCCGCTGCCGATCAATTGGCGGGCGAACTCGCTGGCAGGCCATGCGGTTGGTGGAATGGTGCGCAGTAGATGGGCTGGGAGGATCGGCACGCGGGCTAAGACCGGGAAGGGAGCAAATGGCCCTGACAGAATAAATCGTACTGTGCGATTATCGACTCGTTCGATCAGAATGGTGCGCCAGAAGCTAGCGACTGCCGGCTCACCGGCCTGCTCTAGCTCTTGGAGGGTGCGCAGGGTAAAGACCACGTCATCGGCAGTAAGCGGCGTGCCGTCGTGCCAGCGCAATCCCGGCCGCAACGTGAAGGTATAGATTTCGCCAGTGGCGTCAACCGTATACCCTTCGGCCAAAGCCGGCTCGATCAAACCATCAACCCCGATGCGAGTCAGCCCCTCGAAGAGCAAGCTGATCAATGCCCGCCCGGCCGGATCGGCAGCGGGATCATTTAGCAACGGGATCGGCATCACCGGCGTACCGACCACCGCCTCGCGATAGACGCCGCCGGTGGCCGGATTATCGGTGGAAGCGCTCAGCGCTGCCAAGCGGCCAAACAAGACGACAATCACCCCGATCCCTGCGAGCGCGATCGCAATCTGCCAACGAATCCGGCGTGCCATACCTTAATTGAAAATGGGGAGACTGGTGATCAGCGCGAGTAGTAAAAAGCTTACTCCCAGCGCAATCGTGGCCTGATACAGCGTCTTTTCAATGCCGCGGCGCGTGCGATACATCGAGCTGGTGTCGCGGTTGAGACCGCCGCCGCGCGATTGCAAAATCACCAGCACGCTCATAACGGCGCTAATAACCAAAATCGCAATGTAGAGAGCGGTTTCCATAGGTGCCTTGCTCCTCATATCGACGTTTGTCGCTGCATTATGCAGGCACATTAGTATACCACAGAGTATCAATCGGCGTGCTCCGCTCGATACGGCATGGCTTGCCGCGTCCCCTATTCGTCATAGGGTTCATGCCCCTGCGTGCGATCTACGCACCTATGTCTCGAAGCGTTCCAGCACCAGTTAGTTGGTTGCGCAATTGTTGCCGAAAGGCTACAGCTTCATATCTACACAAGCGCGCATTCTATGCTATGATCACACTCGTGCAAGCCGTCACAGCTATCATCCCCGGTTGTGGCCATAATATAGAGAGGGAGGATCGTATGCAGTTCCCCGCATACATTCGGCACCATCGGCTTCGCGAGTGGATTCAAGAAATTGTCGACCTCTGCGAGCCGTCACAGGTTCACTTCTGTGATGGTACGCAGGCCGAATACGATATGCTCTGCAACCAGATGGTGGAAAAGGGAACGTTCATCCGCCTCAACCCCAAACTCCGCCCCAACAGCTTTCTTGCCCGCTCGGATCCCTCTGATGTTGCTCGTGTCGAAGACCGCACGTTTATCTGTAGTATCTCGAAAGACGATGCCGGCCCCACCAATAACTGGATGGCACCGAAAGAGATGAAGGAGATCCTGCTGAAGTTGTTTAAAGGCAGCATGCGCGGGCGCGTCTTGTACGTCATCCCCTTCAGTATGGGGCCGATCGGGTCGCCAATTGCTCATATCGGTATCGAATTGACCGACTCGCCGTATGTCGTGGTTAATATGCACATTATGACGCGGGTCTCGACCAAGATCTACGACATATTAGGTGAAGATGGCGAGTACATTCCCTGTCTGCACAGCGTTGGTGCGCCGCTCGAGATGGGGCAGCCCGATGTGCCGTGGCCCTGCAACCCGACCAAGTATATTGTCCACTTCCCCGAAGAGCGCTCGATCTGGAGCTTTGGATCGGGTTATGGCGGCAATGCCCTGCTTGGCAAAAAGTGCTTTGCCTTGCGCATCGCGTCGGTGATGGCCCGCCAAGAGGGTTGGCTGGCCGAGCACATGCTCATCCTCGGCGTGAAAGAGCCGAGCGGGCGTAAGACGTATGTAGCAGCGGCTTTCCCGTCAGCTTGCGGCAAAACCAATTTTGCGATGCTTATTCCGCCAGAGCATTTTAAGCGTGAAGGGTGGGAAGTTACCACCGTTGGCGATGATATTGCGTGGATCAAACCCGGCCCTGACGGTAAACTCTATGCAATCAACCCCGAATCCGGCTATTTCGGTGTTGCGCCGGGTACGTCGTATAAAACCAACCCTAACGCAATGGAAAGCTGCCGGGCGAACACGATCTTTACCAATGTCGCGCTAACCGACGATGGCGATGTCTGGTGGGAGGGCATGACTGATGAACCGCCAGCCCATCTGATCGATTGGCAAGGCCGCGATTGGACTCCCGGCTGCGGACGGTTGGCTGCTCACCCCAATGCGCGTTTCACCGCGCCGGCAACCCAAAATCCGGCGATTGACCCCGAATGGGAAAACCCGAACGGCGTGCCAATCGAGGCCTTTATCTTTGGCGGGCGCCGCAGCCGTACAATACCGTTGGTCTATCAAGCGTTCAACTGGACCTACGGTGTCTATTTAGCCGCGACGATGGGATCGGAGACGACGGCGGCGGCGATGGGCCAGCAAGGTGTCGTGCGTCGCGATCCATTTGCGATGCTGCCGTTTGCCGGCTATCACATGGGTGACTACTTCAACCACTGGCTCAGCTTTGGCCGCCGGCTCAAGAATCCGCCGCGCATCTTTAGCGTCAACTGGTTCCGCAAGAATGAACAGGGCGAGTTCATCTGGCCGGGGTTCGGAGAGAATCTGCGCGTGTTGAAGTGGATCATCGAACGGGCACATGGGCAAGCGGTGAGTGTGGAAACTCCGATCGGCTGGGTGCCGCGGTACGAAGATCTTGATTGGCGCGGGCTTGATTTCAGCCCGGCGCAGTTTGAACAAGTGATGGAGTGTGATGTGAGCGAGTGGCAGCAAGAAATTTTGCTCCACGAGGATCTCTTCATCAAGCTGTACGATCGCTTGCCGAAAGAGTTATTGTCGGTGCGTGATCTTATTCTCTCGAGTCTCTGGCGTATGCCAGAGAAATGGGGTGCGACGCACGAATAACGTGATTGGGGCGCAATACGAACATCGGTTGGCGTACTGGCGCAAGCCGGTACGCCGCTTATTTTGACAAAGCGTGTGATTCCGTGTACTATTTAGGCTATAAAGTTGTGAATTCCCATATCGATAGTTCAAGCATCTCCGCATTGCTGTTCATAATGGCGGTTGCCGCAATGCTCCGCTACGCTTCATCTTTGTGTTTCGTATCCTCGTTTCCAGCAGGGAAGGAAGGGTTGAAGTGCAAGCACTGTTGCGTCTTTCACGCATCATCGACACCTTCACCGAATGGGTTGGGCGCTTGGCCTACATCTTGGTGCCGATTGTAGTTGCGGTCGGCGTTTGGAATGTCGCGAATCGTTATGTTGGTCGTGCCATTGGGGTTACATTGGGGTCAAATTTTTACATCGAGGCCCAATGGTATATCTTCTCAATGATTTTTCTCCTTGGCTCAGCGTATGCTCTAAAGCATAATGAACATGTGCGCGTCGATGTGTTCTACAGCAATTACCCTCCCAAACGCAAAGCGTTGGTCAATTTGCTAGGCACATTGTTCTTTCTCTTACCCTTCTGCGGCCTCTTGCTCTACTTCGGCTGGCCATACGTGGAACAGTCGTGGCGCATTCGCGAAAATTCGCCTGATCCCGGCGGTTTGCCACGCTATATTATCAAAACATTTATTCTCGTCAGTCCGATTCTGCTGATCATTCAGGGTATTTCTGAAGCGATTAAGTACTTTGCCGCCTTCCTCGGCGTTCTCGATCCATCCCAAGTCGTTGTCGAAGAAAAAGAGACCAAGCTGTAATCTTTGGAGGCTCCATGTACGAGTGGCTCGGACCCGCGATGTTTCTCGGGGCGCTGGTCATCCTTGGTATCGGTTACCCCGTCGCATTTTCCCTAGGTGCAACGGCGATTGTCTTCGGTATTATCGGTGTCTCGCTCGGCATCTTTGACCCGATTATCATTCGCGCGATGCCATCACGTATCTTTAACGTGATGTCAAATTACACCCTCCTCGCCATTCCTTACTTCATTTTCCTTGGTTCTATGCTCGAGAAGTCCGGTCTTGCCGAAGACTTGCTCGATACAATGGGCGTGCTCTTTGGTCCAGTCCGTGGTGGTTTGGCAATCGCGGTGGTGGTCGTTGGCGCGCTGTTGGCGGCAACGACGGGTGTGGTTGCGGCAACGGTAGTGGCAATGGGCCTGATTTCGCTGCCGATCATGTTGCGCTACGGGTATAACAAAGAGCTTGCTTGCGGTGTGATCTGCGCTGCCGGAACGCTTGGCCAGATTATCCCGCCGTCAGTGGTGTTGGTAGTGCTCGGCGACCAGATTGGCGTTTCGGTGGGCCGGCTCTTCCTTGGCTCGCTGATCCCCGGCCTGTTGCTTGCGGCAGCGCTGGCGTTCTACTGTTGGATCGTGGCTTTGCTGAAACCAGAGATGGCCCCGGCTCTACCGTTGTCGGCCCGTTCGATGACCGGCGCCGCATTGGCCAAGCGGGTCATGCAGGTCATGATTCCACCACTGGTGCTAATCATGGCCGTGCTCGGTTCGATCTTCTTTGGCATTGCTACCGCGACTGAAGCAGGCGCCGTAGGCGCGTTGGGTGCAACGCTGCTGGCGCTGGTTAATCGCCGGCTGACATGGAAGAATTTCATCGCGGTGTGCGATGCGACCATGCGTGCCACCACGATGGTGCTCTTTATCCTGATCGGCTCGACGGCATTCGCGTTGGTCTTCCGCGCTCTTAGCGGTGATAAGTTTGTGTTCGATTTGATGGCGAACCTACCCGGCGGTGCATGGGGGTTCCTCATTGTTAGCATGCTGATCGTCTTCTTCCTCGGTTTCTTCATCGATTTCTTCGAGATCTGCTTTATTGTCATCCCGCTCTTTGTGCCAGTCGCGAAGGCGCTTGGGTTTGATCTGATTTGGTTTGGCGTGTTGCTCGGTGCTAATCTGCAAACCTCGTTCCTCACCCCACCCTTTGGCTTCGCGCTCTTCTACCTGCGCGGCGTGGCCCCTCCCGGTGTTACCACCGGTGATATTTACCGCGGCGTAGTGCCGTTTATTGCTATTCAGTTGACGATTGTCGTAATTTTGATCTTCTTCCCCCAATTGGCGACCTATCTGCCAGACATTTCATTTGGCAGATAAGAAAACGTAGAGCCGTTGCACTGCAACGGCTCTACCGGTGGTACGAGAATGAAGCCGTTGCACTGCAACGGCTTTGCTACCTCCTAAATGGGGTTGTTCTTGACGAAGAGGTTAAACGGCAGCTCGTTGGTCTGATGCCAGCGCTGGATCTTCTGGCGGAAGGAATTCCAACCGGGGAAGATTTCCTTGAACGCTGCCGAGTCGTAGCTGGCAAACAACTCGAAGGCCGCCTTCTGCGCCGCGTTGAGAATTTCATCGCTGTAGGGGCGCACCTTCTTGCCCTTCGCAATAATGCGCTCAAGGGCATCATTGTTCAGCGCATCGTACTTGGCAAGCATATTCATGTTCGATTCCCATGCCGCAACACGAAGGAAGTTCTGGTATTCTTTGGGTAGCTTATTCCACGCATCAAGATTGAATACCGCATGCAGTGATGGCCCCGGTTCCCACCAGCCCGGCGTGTAGTAGAAATCTGTTGCATCGGGCAAACCAAGCTTCTCGTCGTCGTAGGCACCGACCCACTCGGCTGCATCGATCGCACCGGTTGAAAGTGCTTGGAAGATTTCGCCGCCGGGCAACGTCTGCGTCACTACACCGAGGGCCTTCATCACCTGCGCGCCAAGGCCGGGAATACGCATCTTGAGACCCTGCAAATCGGCGACCGTGTTGATCTCGCGGCGGAACCAACCGCCCATCTGAGTGCCGGTGTTGCCGGCGGCAAAGCAGATGACACCGAAATTGGCGCCAAGCTTGTTGATCGCCTCTTCACCACCACCGTGGTACAACCACGAATTCTGCTGCTGCGCCGTGAGACCGAACGGTAATGATGTTGCAAAGGCCCACGCCGGATCAAGACCGACATAATAGTAAAGCGCCGTGTGTCCCGACTCAACCGTGCCCTGCGACACGTTCTGTAACACTTCGAGACCGGGGAACAGCTCGCCGGCTGGGAAGGTGTTAATCTTGAACATCCCGCCGGATAGTTCGGCCACCCGCTCGGCTAGCACCGTTGCGCCACCGTAGATGGTATCGAGCGAGATCGGCCAGCTCGTACCCATGCGCCACTCCACTGCTGGCATCGACGAACCCTGCGCTGGGGCCTGTGCAGTAGGCTGTTCACCACCAGCCGTCGTTGGTTGAGCTGGGGCAGTGGTCGGTGGATTAGTGACAGCCGGCGGTTGGCCACAGGCGGCAAGCGTCAGACCAAGGCCGCCAAGAACGCCAGCGGCGGCGCCACGAAGAAACTCCCGTCGTTTCATGTTCTGCTCCTAGGCAATCTGAACTATAAGGAAACGGTATTCTAATTATAGACGATCTGGCAAAATTGTGCAAATTGTTGATTTGTTGATTGTGAAACATTTGCTAGGCCAGTTGTTTGTTGTTGACAATGTGGTTACAAGAATACGAGGACAATAGCAAGCGTTACAATACTCGCCAGATTCGAGAATAAAACTGTTGCGGTTACAAATTCAGGCAGCAGATCGTTTTCCATGGCAATAATGCTGACCAGCACCGCAGTGGGCATGCTAGCCTGCAAGATGCCGACGTTGCGTTCGAGCTGCGGCAGGGCAAACCAGCCGACGACGCCAAAGGCCAAGACGGGCCCGCTGATTAAGCGCACAGCGCTGGATATGAGTAAATCAGCGTTCATTCGTGGAATGCCGGCAGCGGCCAGTTGCGCACCCAATACGATCAGCATAGTCGGGATCAGCGCGCCGGAGAGCAATTCGAGCGGGCGCATCACGACTGGCGGCAGCGTGATCTCGAGCCAGTTGAACAACAGCGCCGGCGGGAGCGCCAGCAGGGCTGGGGTGCGAAAGACTTGAATGGCCATTCCGAGACTGAAGCCGCGGCTGAAATTGGCTGCGCCGACGCAAACAATAAACGCCAGCACCAGATTGGCTAAGAAGTAGACTGTCGCAACGCCGAGCGCTGCTGGTCCTTCGGCGAATTGAATGATCGGTAAGCCAAAATTGCCAACGTTGCCAAAGGCGGCAATCATGACATACGCTGCTGTCATAGCGGGACTGCGTTTGAGCAGGCGGGCCACCATAAAGGCGATGATAATTGAGCCGATATAGACGACGGTGATAAAGCCGATCATGCGTCCGGCTAATCCGGCTTCGATCCGGGTTTGGCTGAGTACGTAGAACACGAATGCCGGGGTTAGAATAAAATAAGCGAAGCGTGAGAGGGTGCGCGCTTCGAGTTGCAGTCGCGGGCCGGTAAAGTATCCAAGCAAGACGAGCAAGAAGACGGGGGCAAGTACGTTGAGGAAGATGCCGGGTAATTGGCTCATACAAATTATGTTTTCTTCAGGTGCCCCATCAGTAGGGCAAGGGCGGGGCAGAACTGTATCTATGATACCATTTCTTCAATGCTTGCCCGTCATGCACGGCTGTGATACAATACCGCTACTTGCAAAAGCCCGACTCGGTGTTTTGCGCAAGCATCAGCTATTGCTGGCGGTTTAAGGAGCTTCTCGTATGTCGGATTTTTCCGGTCGCAATCCAGCCATCATTCTGGTAGAGGATGAACCTGATATCCTCATCATCTTGCATCGCTTGATGCGTGATCTGACCGGTGGTTACGATATTATTACCGTCAATAGCGGTGCTGATGCGCTGGCCCAAATTGCGCTGCGCCGGGTACCGCTCGTGATCACCGATTACAATATGCCCGGCATGAATGGTCTGCAATTGGCCGCTGCTATCAAGGAGACTTCCCCCGATACCAGCGTGGTCATGATTACCGCATACGCTACCCCTGAGTTGGAAAAGCGCGCCCGCGAACAGCGGATCGATTACTATCTGCCCAAGCCCTTCCCACTCGATCGTCTCGAGCAGATTGTGCGCGACGTGTTGCGCAAATAGTCTGTCAGCATAACATCAGATCATTTTCATTCTCGTGCACCAGTTCTCCCGTTACGATGAGGTCGCCTATTACTGCTGTCGCCATCGTACCGGAGGCGTCTGATGTCTGATTGGCTGTCGTTGTTGCCCTCAATCGTGCTGTTCGTGATGATTGCGCTGACACTGGCATTGCTGCCTTTGCTGGAGGATGAGCGCGCACCTTCTGCCGAGCGCCAGCAGACCGATCGGATCCGTTTGCCGCGCCGGCCCCAATAATCCCGCTTGCTATCGCTCTGCAAGACGCAGCGCGCGGGCTAAGGCTAGCGCTTCTTCGGCGGTATGGATGTCACCCGCTAATTGCGCTTCATGGATCACCTTCAGCAATCGCCCCACTTCCGGCCCCGGCCCAATCTGTAATGCCGCCATCAGTTCGTCGCCGCGAATGAGTGGCGGCGCTGGCGGCGCTGGCGGGTTCCAGTATCGATCCAGCATCGTCGCTAGCCACGCCAGATGCCGTTGCCATGCCGCCGGGTCGAGCCATGGCCCGCGGGTTGCCACATGGTCGGCCAACTCGTGCAGCAGAATGTCGGGGCCGGCATCGCCGGTGTCGCGGAAGAAGCGATTGATCCCGCGCTCACTCAACTGTTCGCTGTCGCGCATTTGTCCCGGACGCATGTGTTCGCGCACGACGCTGACCAGATAGCTGGTATCAGCGCGGCTCAGGCGTAGCCGTCGCCCGATCTGCGCAACCGTTTCTGCGCCTAAGCTTTGATGGCCGTAGAAGGTCACGGTGCCATCGGGGTGACTGACCTTCGTCTGAGGTTTGGCGTTGTCGTGCAAGAGCGCCGCCAGCTTGAGCAATGCGGCGCGTCGCACGATGCCGCGGCGCTGGTTGAGCAACTCGTGATACTGGCCGGCAAAGGGCAGTGCGCGGCTAAGCTGCGGATACGTCTGCACCGCTACCGGCGGATCACCGTCATCGATCAACCAGTCGAGCGCGGCGACGGTTTCGAGCATGTGGGCTAACACCGGCAGAAAATGCACCCGCGGCTGATCGCAGGTGCGGGCCGGTTCGAGTTCGGGGAAGATGATCGTCAACGCGCCAACCTCGTCGAGCAGGCGCAGACCGGCGGCGGCAGCCGGCCCATCGCATGTCTTTAGCAGCTCGTCGCGGATGCGCTCGATCGCAACGTTCACGAGCAGCGGAGCCGCCTCGCGTGCCGCCGCGATGAGGTTGGGGTCTGGGAGCAGCCGGTGAGTGGCGCGGAACCTCCCAGCCCGCACCACGCGCAACGGGTCATCGCGCAAGCTGGTTGGTGCACAGAGGCGCAGGCGACCGGCGGCCAGATCATCACGCCCTCCGAGCGGATCGATCAGCGCGCTCCAGTCGCCAGCCAGCGCTGCCGCGAGCGGCAAAGCGAGCGCATTGATGGTAAAGTCGCGCAAGTGCAAATCGCCCTCGATATCAGCAGCACGGAGCGCCGCGCAATCAATCGTGATCCCGTCGGGTAACACGGCGCGTCCGGTGTCGTGTTCGCGATCGAGGGCGACAAATGCGCCACCGCTAGCATCAGCAATCGTTTTGGCTAGCACCAAGCCGCTGCCAGCGGTGGCCAGATCGAGATCAACCGGCGTTTGCCCGCTCAGCAACGCGCGCACAGCGCCGCCAGCTAGCCACACCGGCTGATCGGCCAGATCAGCGATCAATTGGAAGATGCTGTTCATGATGAGGTTCAACAGTCACGTAAGCATGCTCCGTACAGGGCTGCGCGCCAGCGCTGCCGGTTACAGGGACGGGCAATGCTTGAGCGGATTTTGGATGGCGTGATCCGCGCAGCAGTTGCTGATGAGCTAGGTAGGGAGCCAGCATCGTTGGCTCCCTCCGCACTCTTGCAATGACCATTGCGTGAGGCTCACCGGCGTCTGCAGGATCCCATTATCCTTCACTCGTTAAGGTTAACACTCCATCAGTATACCGCTCCACGGCGGGTCGCGTCCACAACAGGGGATGATACGCGCCGGCCCGCCACGCATCAGTCATATCGGCATAGTGCGGACTGGCCGGATGGCCGCTCTGACCAGCGGGCAAAATGGCGCGGGAAGCGTCCCAGTCGCTCAGATCGAGAATAAAGCGTAGCGATGGCGCATTGAAGATCGTCATGCCGGCAATATCGCGCGGAATGTAGCAATGGTTAACGGTGTCGAGATCGCCACCCATCGGCCATGGCCCGCGGTTGAAGAGCGGGGTCAGCGCCGGCACACTCCCCAGCGGATGGCGCAAGGTCAGGCTATGGATCTTCCCGTACTGCCAGCGAGCCAGATCTGTACCCAGCCGTTCGGATAACTCGGCGGCAGTGCGGGCCAGCGCTGCACGCAACACGCCGCCCCACGTGCGACCATTGCCCAACCACTCGTCAGGTTGGTCGAGCGGTTGGGATGCCATGCGTTCCAGCACCATCGGTAATGCGCATTCCAGATAAATGTTAGCCGGCAACACACTAAACGATCCGAGCGCCGCCGGTGCGTGGAACAAGTTAGCGAGTTCTTGGTAGACGATACGGAGCAGATGGTAACGCAACCCGTCGTAGATCGAGCCGGCGACACTCTCGGCGTGAAGCTGGCCATCCCACTCGACAAGGATGTCCCGGATTCGCTGCTCGATCCCCGGTTCGAGGTTCAGGCGCGCCACCTGTTCGACAAGTTTTTTGCCGGGCACTGACAGCAGATCATTCTGAATCCGGGCAAAGCTGCGCACATCGTGTTGTTTGGTGGCATCGAGCAGCTCTTGGATACGTTGGGCGCGATACGGGTTGAGCCAAAAGCCATGGATGGGGGCATTGCGCTGTTCACCACCGGTAATCCGGTGGTTGGCGGAGACAATTGTGCCACCCGGCGGATCGAGCTGGCTGGGCAATTCTTCAAATGGGATCATGCCCTCCCATTCATACTCGCCGCTCCAGCCGGGCACCGGCAGCATACCGTCACTGTGCCGGCGGATCGGCAACCGGCCAGCCAAACAATAGCCGATATGGCCGTCAATATCGGCATAGACGAAATTCTGGGGCGGCGTATCCCAATCGGCCAAGGCAGCGCGGAACTCGTTCCAGTTTTGGGCTCGGTTAAGCTTCAGTACCGAACGCATTAAGGTTGGCGAGGGGTCGAGCGCCGTCCAACGGAGGGCAAGGGCGGTAGTTTCGGCGCTGGTCGTGGTGGGGTCGCCGCGCAGTGTGCCGGCCACCGGATCGATGATCGGGCCGTGGCGGGTGATACGCACATCGATTACCACTGGCTCTGCTTGCCCTTTGACCGTAATCGTCTCTGGCACGACTTCGGCGGTCAGCCACTCATCGCGCCAGCGATAGCGCAGCGGGTCAGCGGGATCGAACTGCTCGATGAAGAGGTCTTGGTTATCGGTACGCGCGTTGGTCACGCCCCACGCAATACGCTGGTTGTGGCCGATAATCACGCCGCAGGTGGCTGGAATGGTCGCTCCGGCGACGTGAAAATCGCCGCCTTCGAGATGCACTTGGTACCAGAGATTGGGCAAGGCCACATTCAGATGCGGATCATTCGCCAGCAGAGGGCGTCCGCTAGTGGTGCGTTTGCCGGCTGCCACCCACGCATTGGAGCCTTGCGGCGTCTCGGTCTCGCCGGTAAAGAGGGCGGCATCGCTAGCCAGTTGCAGGGCGGCGGCGCCGAGATTGGCGGTGTAATGCGCACCGGACGGCACCGTCAAAGGGCCGTCTTCGGGGTAGCGCGGACGGAGTGCAACGGCCCGCTCGGTGCCCACAGTTGCCACAATCTGCGCCTGCAACAACTCTTGCATCCAGTTGGTCGAGAGATTAAGTGACATCATCTTTGGCCAGACCAGCAGATCGGCCAATTCCCACGGCTGTGGCTGGAAACCGAGAATGGTAAACTCGAGCGGCAACCGGCTGCCAATCTGCTCGATACAGGCATTCACGCCGCGCAAATACGCGGTCATCAAGGTTGCCGTCTCATCGTCGAGCAACGCAGCTTCGCGGCGGGCGATGCGGCTAAAGCCGAGCGTGCGGATGAAGCGATCGGAGTCGATCGCAATCGGGCCAAAGATCTCGGCTAGCCGGCCATGCCCGATCCGGCGGTGCAGCTCCATCTGCCAGAGCCGGTCTTGGGCATGCACATAGCCAAGGGCGCAGAAGAGGTCTTCGTTGTTATCCGCATAGATATGCGGAATTCCCCAACGATCACGGCGCACTTCGACGGCTGCGTGCAGACCGGGCAGCTTAGCCCGCCCATTGGTGCGCGGCAAGGGACGGCGCAGGGCAGCGACGGCGCCCACGCCAGCAAGGGCGGCGACCGCGCCAATCGTAATGCCGATGGCCCGTCCGAGGCGAGAGGGGTTGAATGTCACGCTCCACCTCCGTTTCAGACTGAGAATGGTGACACTTGTATTGTCAACCGCACAGCCGAAAGTGTCAAACGCTGATCTGAGGAAAGTGCCTGCGGTAGTGCCGCTTACGACCATTATCCGCTTAAGCGGTTGACAGTGACGAACGGATGGCGTATCTTTCCAAAAGGGAATCGCATGCGCAGTCGAAGAAACGAACCATGAGCTGGTCTGTTCCACCAGAATTACATCACGATTTCTTGTTAGTCGAGCAGCTCTTGCGTGAGCGCACGCGGGCGCGGCTAGCCGTCATTTCTATGGTTGGCCCCCATTTGATGACCGATCCATCTGATCGGTTGCGGGCGTTGATTGTGCTGGCCATTGCCCGCTTGGGGAATGGTTCTGGCGAACAGGTGGCGCATGCCGCGGCAGCGGTGGAACTGATTGAAGCAGCGACCCGCGTGCACGATGATCTGATCGACGAGCAGGCCCGCCGCGCTGGTCGGGTGGCTAACGGCGCGTGGGATCACGGTGTGGCGCTCATGGTGGGCGATTACCTCTTTGCACTGGCTGCCGGAGAGATGGCGCGCAGTCCCGATCCGCGCATTATTGGTCTATATTCGCAGGCAGTGATGCGGATCTGTGAAGGCCAGTTGACGACGGTGAGCAGCTTGACGCCGCACGAGGCGGCGCTGGCGGCGTATTGGCAGCGGGCGGAAGCGTTGGCCGGGGTCTTGTTGGCGGCGGCGGCGCAGGCCGGGGTATTGTGCGGTGGGTTGGCTGACCCATTGCTTGAATCGGCGGCGCAGTTTGGCTTGCGGCTTGGCTTAGCCCGGCGGCTAGCCAAGGAGATACGTGATATTGAGGCAGATGGCGCCTTGCTGCAAGCCGGTTATGTACCGTTGGCCTTAGTGTTGGCCGCTGGTGATGCGCCAGCGCCAGAGTTGCAGGCACTCTTTGCCCATCCGTCACCGGAAACGACTGCAGCCGCGGTGCCGATCATCCGTCGCGATGGGTTGCCGGCAGCGCGGGCGGCGCTGGTTGAACAACAGGCTGCTGCCCGGCAGGCGCTGGCGCAATTGCCGGTTGGCGTGACCACCCCGTGGCTCACGGCGCTGATCGATCAGATTGGTGGCTAAGCGGTGCGAGCGCCTATGTTATAATGCGACGGCTAACCGTTCGTTGCCGCTTTCAATCCGGCAGGAGAGGCTATGTACCGTTCACATACCTGTGGTGAGTTGCGCCCCGCTCATGCTGGCCAAGAGGTGACACTGGCCGGCTGGGTGCATCGCCGGCGCGACCACGGCGACCTTATTTTTATTGACCTGCGCGATCGCTACGGTATCACGCAGGTCGTATTTGATAGCGCTAACCCGGCGGCGCATGAAGTAGCCGAGACAGTGCGATCGGAATATGTTATTCAGGTGCGTGGGCGGGTGCGCATTCGCCCTGCCGAAGCTGTCAATCCTGAAATTGCCACCGGCGAGATCGAAGTGTCTGCGATTGAAGCGCATATCCTGAACTCGGCCCGCACGACGCCGATCTATATTGCCAAAGAAGGTGGCGAAGATGAAGCGGTGCGCCTCAAGTATCGCTACCTTGACCTGCGCCGCGAGCGGATGCAGCGTAACTTGATCTTGCGCCATCGCGTGGTCAAGTTTATCCGCGATTTTCTTGATAACGAGGGTTTTCTTGAGATCGAGACCCCGATCTTGATCAAATCAACTCCAGAAGGGGCGCGTGACTATTTAGTACCTTCGCGCTTGCATCCGGGCAAGTTTTATGCCCTGCCGCAAAGCCCGCAGCAACTCAAGCAGTTGCTGATGGTCGCCGGCTACGATAAATATTTCCAGATTGCCCGTTGCTTCCGTGATGAAGATCAGCGCGCCGATCGCCAGCCTGAGTTTACCCAGCTCGATATGGAGATGAGCTTCGTCGATCAGGAAGATGTGCTCGATCTGATCGAGCGGCTCTTTACTGCGCTGTGTCGCACGATAACGCCGCACAAGCATCTGCCGACGCCATTCCGCCGCCTCACCTATGCTGAAGCGATGGAGCGCTACGGTTCCGATAAGCCCGATCTGCGCTACGACCTCGAATTAGTCAATCTGAGCGATCTGCTAGCCGAGACGCCGTTCCAAGTGTTCCGCAGTGCGTTGGTCACCGGCGGTCAGGTGAAAGGGATTCGCGCGCCGGGGTGTGCAACCTTCTCACGCAAGCAGATCGACGAGCTGGCCGAGGTGGCACGCGCTGGCGGTGCGAAAGGGTTGGCATGGGCCGTTCTACCCGCTGATGGTGGCGAAGTCCGCTCAAGCTTTGCCAAAAACCTTGCTCCCGGCGAGTTCGAGGCGATTGCCCAACGTATGGCAGCGCAACCCGGCGATCTGTTGTTGATCGTCGCTGATCAGCCGGCGGTGGTTGCTGCCTCACTCGACAAGCTGCGCCGCAATCTGGCCGAACGGCTGAACCTTGCCGATCCCGACACGCTCTGCTTTGCGTGGGTCATCGATTTTCCGCTGGTAGAATGGAACGAGGACGAGCAGCGCTGGGATGCCGTTCACCATCCCTTTACCGCACCCAAAGACGAAGACCTGCCGCTGTTGGCAACCGATCCGGGCAAAGTGCGGGCTAAGGCTTACGACCTGATCCTCAATGGTTATGAGGCGGGCGGTGGTAGCATCCGTATCCATCGCCGTGATGTGCAGCAACAGATCTTTTCGCTGCTCGGCATCAGTGAGGCACAGGCGCAGGCGCAATTTGGTCACATGCTGGAAGCGTTTGAGTATGGCGCGCCACCCCACGGTGGGATCGCTCCCGGTATCGATCGGCTTGTGATGATCTTGGCTGGCGAGCCGACTATCCGCGAAGTGATGGCCTTCCCCAAGACGCAGCAAGCAGTCGATCTGATGACCAACGCGCCATCGCCGGTTGATGAGCGCCAGTTGAAAGAGCTGCATATCCGGATCGTCGATGAATGACGCTCCGGAGCGCCACCACAGGAAGTGGTCTCTGCCGATCGGCAACTCGGTGGTAGGCGCAAAATCTGCCGGCTACGGTGTCTGGGGAAAAAAGTAGTACTTCTGACCCGGCGACAAGTTCGCTCAAAAAAGCTATACTATAAGATGCACGACGTCCATGCCGCCGCCGCGCCGAGACAGGCGCGGCGTTGCGTTCGCCGGAGCAGGTATGCCCAAGCGCATTTTAATTGTCGATGATGATCCAAACATTCGCCGGTTGGTGGCGTTGGCGCTCACCGATGATACGCCGTATGAAGTGAGCGATGTCTCTTCGGCGGAGGCTGCGCTGTTGCACATTTCGCGCCAGCCAGTCGATCTGTTATTCACCGATCTCCGCATGCCGGGTATGAATGGGATCGAGTTGATCCAGCGGGTGCGCCAGCTCGATCCGAGCACGGCAGTGGTCGTGTTTACCATTAGCCCCGAAGACTTGTCGCCGCAACTCAAAGCCGAATTGCAGATCGACTACGTGTTGACCAAGCCGGCCACTGCCGAACAATTGCGGTTAGCAGCGACCACCTTGCTCGATCCGATCAAGCCGGTGGGATCAAGCCGTCCCGAAGCGCAATCAGCCGAACCGGCCAGCGGCAGCCGGTTTAGTCAGCGGCTGGCCGCCTTGCGTGCTCGCCAGTCGCCGCCAGCGGTGAACTCGGCGGTAGCAATGCGGCTGACGCCCAACCAGCCCGGTCGAAGCGGGCGTAGCTATTCGGAAGCCCAGCTTGAACGCATGCGGCAGGCGTTGAAGGATTTGGCGCTAGCGCCCGATGTGCAGTGTGCGATTTTGGCCGATATGAGCGGGTTGGTGCTCAGCCATTGGAGCCGGCGGCGCGATATTAACGTCACGGTAGTGGCGGCGCTGGCTGCCGGCAACACGCTGGCGCTGGCCGAGATTGGCCGCCATTTGGGCCAGCAGCGTCCCGGCCATTTGGTTATTCACGAGGGCCAAGATCAAAACATCATTATGGCGTCGGTTGATGACCTGATCTTGTTGCTGGCAATTGGCGCTAATGCGTCGCTCGGTTGGGCGCGGATCGCCGCCTTGCGCGCGTGCGAGGAGATGGCTCGGATTGCGCGCAGCGAGTAGCGAACGGCGTTTGACACTACGCCAACCCTTTGCTATACTACGCAAGGCAAAGGGCGGTGCAACCGCTCTGTTTTCATGTTGTCTCGACGCAGTGCGTGCGTCGCCCCAAGGAGAAGAAGACCGTGTATGCGATTATTCGTGACCGTGGTATGCAATACCGTGTCGAGCCGGGCCAAGTCCTGACCATCGACCTGATCAGCGCCGAGCCGGGCAGCCAGATTGAGCTAGGTGAAGTGCTGTTGGTGGGCGACGCGGAGCAGGTAAAGGTTGGCTCGCCGCTGGTCGAGGGTGCTGTGGTGCGGGCAGAGGTATTGGGTGAGCAGAAGGGCGACAAGATTGTCGTGTTCCGCTACCGCAACAAGACGCGCTATCGCCGCCGCACCGGCCATCGCCAGCGCTATACCAAAATTCGCATTAGCGAGATCGTCGCCTAGAGGAGCTTGAACAATGGCACACAAAAAAGGTGTAGGCAGCTCGCGCAACGGGCGCGACAGCAATCCGAAAATGCGCGGTGTCAAGCGCTTCGGCGGCGAGCTGGTTCGGGCCGGCAATATTATCGTGCGCCAGTGCGGCACCAAAATCAAGCCGGGTGAGAATGTCGGCGTTGGCCGCGACTGGACACTCTACGCCCTCGTTGATGGCGTGGTGCAGTTCGGCCACTATTCGCGCACCCAGAAGATGGTCAGCGTGATCCCAGTTGCGTCTGCCGAGTCCGCTGCCAATTAGAGAGGATACGACGGTGAAACAGGGTATTCATCCCAAGTACTATACCGATGGCATCGTCTGCACAACCTGCGGGACGGTGTGGAAGATCGGTTCGACCCGCCCAAATCTGCGGGTGGAGATTTGTGCCAACTGCCATCCGTTTTACACCGGTGAACAGCGTATCGTCGATACCGCCGGCCAAGTTGATCGCTTTATGCGCCGGTTGAATGTCGCTCAAGAGCGGCAGACCGAGCGCGAAGCGCGCCGCGCTGGCCGCCAGCCCGAAAAGAAGAAGAGCCTGCTGAAGGAAATTTACGGCGAAGAGACGGAATAGTTGTTGGTGTCTCGGAAATAGCTGGGGCGACGCGCGCGTCGCCCTCTCTTATTTGTATTTATCTAATATGCGGCGGGCATGGTTGATGACCTCGGCCCGTAGGTCCTCCGGCTCGATCACCTCCACCTCAGTTCCCCAACTCAATACCCAACCTAAGATTTCGCGAATGCCGGCGACGGTCAGGCATAAGTCGCAACTGCCATCGGCATGGTTAAACAATTGTTGGCTGTGGTGCCAGCGAGTCTCGCGGATGCGCGGCGCAGCTTGCGGGCTGAAGCGTAGGTGAATCGTCACTTCAGCCTCGTTCATCACCTCCCACGACCGCGCTAAGTGGGTATACGGGTCAAAGTCCGCTGGAATACTGAACTGCTCGTCGAGCAGCTCGGCATGCTCGATCCGTTCCACTTTGAAGGTGCGCAAGTCATCGCGCAGCCGGTCGTAGCCGATCACGTACACTCCCGGCGTCGTGCGCACCACTTCGAGAAAATAGGGGGCAATGTCGCGTTCGGTGAGCGGACGGTTGGGGGCGCGGTAGCAGATGCGCACCATGCGCCGTTCAGCCCACCCGCGGGTGAGGAGTTCGAGGATGGTGACGTAATGCGGATCCGGCGGGCGCTGGCGCACAATATCGGCCAAGCGGGCAATGTGGCCGGCGATCGTTTGGTCGGGCAGACCCGCAGCGAGCTGGTCGAGCGCTGAAACAATGTGCGGGTTGTGTTCGTCGCTGTGGTGGCTGAGCAACCGCGCAGCGAAAAAGAGCGCGATCGCTTCATTGAGGTTAAGTCGGATGGTGGCGAGGTACTTGCTGCGATCGAGGCCGTATCTGCCGTGGTGCTCCCAAATGGGTACCCCCGCTTCGCTCAGCGTATCGAGATCGCGGTAGATCGTGCGCCGGTTGACGCCGCACAGTTTGGCGAGTTCGATCACGCTGTAGCCGTTGGGTGGTGCATTGTATAGCTTATGCTCAAGGTGGCGCAACCGGGCGGCTTTGCTACGCAACCGGTTTTCGGCGCTGTTCATCATAGGTGTCATAGAGAGAATGGCCGCAAAGCAAGGCTCCTATGACGAGTTGCCTTCTTTGCGGCAGTGATCGGTGGTGCTACAGCACGAAGGAAGCCGCAATCATCCCAATCGTGAGCAGCCCGCCCCAGATTGTGATCCAGATTAGGTCTTGGCGGACATCGGCATACTCGCGGCTGTAATCAGGCGGTTCGACCGACCGGGCGACCGGGCGGCGTACCGGGCTAGAGCGTTGATTGGAACGGCGGCGATTGCTGCGCGAAGAAATCGACATACGGCCATGCTCCTTGCGAAGGTTGTTGTCACCAGTTGTATTATAGCGGAAGTTTGCGCCTGACTTTGAAGGGGTGGGCTGGATGACATAAGCTGCGAGGGAAGTCTTGCTCAACCCGTGCTATGGGATGGGACGCTGGTGTAGAGCGATAGACCCGTGCGAGCTCATCATACGCTTGCGCATCTAGTCCTCTAACGGTACTATACCCAGCGTGGTTAATCAGTTCGTGGTGAGAAGCGCTATGCGGGTAGGGATTTTTGGCGGCGGCCAGTTGGCGCAGATGCTGGTGCAGGCAGCCATTAGTTTAGGCATTGAAATCGTGATCTGCGAGCGGGTGCCAGATAGCCCGGCGGCGCGGTATACCCAGCATGCGGTGGTTGGGCCGTGGGAAGATGAAGCGGTGCTCGCTGCGTTTGCCCGCCAGTGCGATCTGGTGACGTTAGAAAACGAGTTTATCGATGCCGGCTTGCTCGAGCGGGTTGTTGCTTTGGGTACGCCGGTTTGGCCCGCCCCGGCGACGGTTGCCGTGGTGCAAGATAAGTTGTGGCAAAAGGAACGATTGGCAGCAGCAGGGCTGGCGGTGCCGCCGTTCCGGTCGGTCGTTGCGCCAGATGAGGTCTTGGCGGTTGCCAAAGAGTTTGGCTGGCCGCTGGTGCTCAAAGCGCGCCGCAATGGCTATGATGGCTACGGCAATGCCACGCTGCGCGGTCCCGCTGATGTCGCGCCAGCGTGGGAACGGCTTACTCGCGGCGGCAGCCTGTTGTTGGTTGAGGCATGGGTGCCGTTTAGCCGCGAATTGGCGGTGATGGTTGCGCGCCGGCGCGATGGCGCGACGGCGGTGTACCCAGTGGTCGAAACGGTGCAGCAGAATCATATCTGCCATGTGGTCTACGCGCCGGCGCGGGTTGAACCGACGATGGCCACGTTGGCGACTGAACTGGCGGTGGCCGCGATTGAGGCGGTCGAGGGGGTGGGGATTTTTGGCGTCGAGTTGTTTGCGCTGGCCGATGGCCGGGTGCTAATCAATGAGTTGGCCCCCCGCCCGCACAATTCCGGCCACTACACGATTGAAGCCTGCGTCATCTCGCAGTTTGAGCAGCATCTGCGGGCTGTGTTAGGGTGGCCGCTTGGCTCGACCGCGATGCGCGCGCCAGCAGCGGTGATGGTCAATCTGCTCGGCCAGCGCAACGGCCCTATCAATACCAGCGCAATCATCGAGGCGCTGGCGGTTCCCGGTGCGCACATGCACTTTTATGGCAAGCGCGAAGAGCGAGTCGGGCGCAAGATGGGTCATATTACCGCGTTGGCAGATACCTTGGCTGAAGCCGAAACGATTGCTCGTCGCGCCGCTGCGCTGGTGGCGATGCCATCGTGACGAATCGAGACGAGGAAGCGCTATGTCTGATCATCCGCTCGTGGGTATCATTATGGGCAGTGACAGCGACTTGCCAACGATGCAAGGCGCAATCGATGTTTGTCGCGAGTTTGGCGTTCCCTACGAAGCGCGGGTTGTCTCAGCGCACCGCACGCCGCTCGATATGGCCGAATACGGCATCACCGCGCACCAGCGCGGTATCAGGGTCATCATTGCCGGGGCCGGCGGCGCGGCTCATTTGCCCGGCATGATTGCCGCCTATTCGCCGTTGCCGGTGATCGGTGTGCCGGTGCCGAGCAAAGCGCTCAACGGCCTCGACTCGCTGCTCTCGATTGTGCAGATGCCGGCAGGGGTACCGGTTGCCACGGTTGCGATTGGTAATGGTCGCAACGCTGGTTTGCTCGCTGTGCAGATTCTGGCTAGCGCCGATCCGGCTTTGTTGGCGCAAGTGCAAGCTTACAAAGAGCGTATGGCAACCGAATCGCGGGCCAAAAACCGCATCTTTACAGAAGCGTAATCTATGTGGCCGGCAAGACCGGTTGCCTATTCATTCTCATGTGCTATTGTCTGTAACGTTGTCTGTAAGTAGATATGATTGCCGCCAAGCGATAGCACAAGCCGGTTGGCGCAGACCTTCGGCGTTTGTATCAAGATAGCAGTTGCAGCAAGATGCTATCGTTGGTTGCGCGAACGTTATGCAGTGAAAGGGATTGGATCTCCTATGAGACATCTGCTCGTGACTGGCGGGGCCGGTTTTATCGGCAGCAACTTTGTTCACTATATGCTGGGCAAGTATGCCGATTATCGCATCGTCGTCTACGACAAACTGACCTACGCCGGCAATTTGGCTAATCTGGCGCCGGTCGCCAACGATCCGCGCTTTGCGTTTGTGCGCGGTGATATTTGTGATATTGATGCGGTGCGTGAAGCGGTGCGCGCCTATGATATTGATACCATCATCAATTTTGCCGCCGAGACCCACGTTGATCGCTCGATTATGGCCCCTGACGCGGTGGTGCGCACCAATGTCAACGGCACGTGGGCGTTGCTAGAGGTGGCGCGCGAACTAAAACTCGAGCGCTTTCATCAGATCAGCACCGACGAGGTGTACGGCGCGATCCCGGCGCCGCATCGCTCACGCGAGGGTGATCCGCTCGAACCGCGCAGCCCATATTCGGCCAGCAAGGCTGGGGCCGAGCATCTTGTCTATGCGTACTACGTCACGTATGGCGTGCCGGTGACCACCACGCGCGGCTCAAACAATATCGGCCCATACCACTACCCCGAAAAGGCTGTGCCACTCTTTACCACTAATGCCATTGACAATCTCCCCTTGCCGATCTACGGAGACGGATTACAAGTGCGCGATTATCAATACGTGCTTGATCACTGTGAGGCAATCGATATCGTGCTGCACAAAGGCCAACTTGGCGAGGTGTATAACGTTGGCACCGAAGTCGAGACACCGAATATCGAGATGGCGCGCAAGATACTCGATATTCTTGGTAAGCCGTACAGCTTGATCCAGCACGTTGCTGACCGGGCCGGCCATGATCGGCGTTACGCGCTCGATTGCTCGAAACTGCGCGCATTGGGGTGGCGTTCACGCCATACTTTTGATGAAGCGTTGGAAAAGACCGTGCGTTGGTTTGTCGAGAACGAGGCGTGGTGGCGACCAATCAAATCCGGTGAGTACATGGACTATTACCGCCGGCAATACCTCGAACGCGGCGGGTATCCGGCGGCGACGTAAGGTGTGTCACAGCGGGCGTCTATGCCCCCGCCGGCGTAATCACCACCACATAGCCATCGCCGATGCGCCGGAACCGCACGTGGCGCGGGAGGGGCGGCAATTGGCGTAGGCGCAATTCTTGTTCGACGCGGGCCAAAATTTCCGACCAAAGGCCCGCGTCACCTTGATAATAGCGGCGCAGCAATGCACACAATTCGTCATCCGCTGGCCACGTTAGCGCGTCCACGGATCGCCGCCTCTCTGCCGGTGCTGATGAGCTTGTACAATCAGGTCGCAAATCTGTTGCGGATCGTCGCGCACCTGCAAACGGTCGAGATCGGATTGCGCAATCGTACCGCTGGTGAGCAGCGTATGGCGCGCCCAATCGATCATACCTTGCCAAAACTCTGAGCCGTACAGCACAATCGGGAAATCGTGGATTTTGCCCGTTTGGATCAAGGTTAAGGCCTCAAATAGTTCATCGAGCGTGCCGAAGCCGCCGGGAAAGATGACAAAGGCATGGGCATATTTGACGAACATGATTTTGCGGATGAAGAAGTAGCGAAACCGCACTTCAAGATCAACGAAGGGATTAGCGCCTGCTTCAAATGGTAATTCAATCGTACAGCCAACCGAGCGCCCGCCACCGGCGCGCGCGCCTTTGTTAGCCGCTTCCATCAGGCCGGGGCCGCCGCCGGTGATGATGGTAAAGCCGGCCTGCGCGAGTAAGCGGGCCGTTTCACTCGCTGCCAAATAGATGGGTGAGGTTGGTGGAATACGGGCCGAACCAAAGATCGAGACGGCGGGGCCAAGCCCGGCCATATTCTCGAATCCTTCCACAAATTCACCCATAATCCGCAACACGCGCCACGTGTCGGTATGGGTAAAATCGTGCGGGTGACGGTACGGATCGGTGCGCAGCAGGCGTTCGTCTTCTGTCTGGCGTGACATATATGGTATACTCCGCAAGCTAACGGTAGCCGAGAAAGGCGACCGCAAGAGCGAAACGGCAAGGGTGAATGATGATTCCCCTTACCGATGGCGTATGTACAGTGTACCCTACTTAGCCTAGCATATGATCATTTCAGGAGGAGTAATGACCCGTCCGAGCGATGGCGGCCGTATCGAGGTTATTTGCGGCTGCATGTACAGTGGCAAGACCGAAGAGCTGATCCGGCGGATGCGGCAAGTGCGGATTGCCCGCCAGTCGTACCGGATCTTTACGCCGCGGATGGATACGCGCTATGCCGAGGGGCAGGTAGCTAGCCATAGCGGCAGCCGGCTAGAGGCGATTACAGTGGCAACAATGCGTGAGATTTTGGCCTATGCCCAAGATGTGCATGTCGTGGCGATTGATGAATTGCATCTGTTTGATGACGATCCGGCCGAGATGGTGCGTGGCTGCCAATGGCTCGCCGACCGTGGCGCGCGGGTGATTGTGGCCGGCCTCGATCTCAATTACCGCGCCGAGCCGTTTCCAGCGATGATGCACTTACTGGCCATGGCCGAGCAAGTTGATAAACTGTACGCGATCTGCGTTAAGTGCGGCGCGTATGCGACGCGCTCACAGCGTTTGATCGACGGCAAACCTGCCCCGGCCAATGCGCCAACAATTGTTGTGGGCGGTCTTGATATGTACGAGGCACGCTGCCGCGCTTGCTACGAGCCGGCGGTATAGAGACGGGGTAGGTGTAGGGGCAGGTTTGACACCCGCCCCTCGCTATCCGATCAGCTCAATCCCAGCTTGCGCTTCAGCTCAGCCAGTTCGCTATCAACCTCGGTCTCCTTCTCAAGGTTGCGAAAACGAGCCTCAAGCGAGTCACCTTCGAGCTTTGCCATTGCCTCAGCCCGGGCCAAGCGGTCATCAACCTTCTCTTCCAGTTGATCAAGCTTATCAAGTGCGCTGACACGACCAATCGAATTGGCGGTGCGTTGAATTGCTTCTTGGGTTTGGGCACGGTTTTTCTTGGCGATGATCAGCTCTTTGCGTGCCTTCACCTCAGCGATCCGCGTTTCGAGATCGATCAACGCTTGCTGTAAGGCCTCTACCTGCTCTTCCTGAGCCTTCTCTTGGGCACGGTACTGCTCGGCCAGCTTCTGAGCCTGCACCTTGCGGGCAAGCGCCGCCTTGGCCAGCGCCTCATCACCGGCGCGCAACGCTCGCTCGGCCTTGATCTGCCATTGCTCGGCCTCACCTTCGGCAGCAATACGGCGTTGTTCAAGCCGAGTCTCATCGGCCATAGCTTGGGCGACACCGGTACGAGCCTCATACAGCTCATTAGTCAGTTGGCGCAAGTATTCATTCGCCATCTTCTCCGGGTCCTCCGCTTTGTCTAGCATGGCGTTGATGTTGGCGCTGATCAGATCCTTGATACGACCGAGAATGGACATGGATGCTCCTCCTTTGGATGTTCGGACAGATGACCAAGGCTGCGGACTTGCTGCAACGGAAACACTGTTTACATCATAGCATGTCGATCCGTCATCCACAACCGTTGATCTGTACGTGTGGAGAGGTCAAGAAGTTGCATGAATACTGCATCAGCGCATGCGGATGTGCCAAAGAGACAACTATTTGTTTGTCTCTACGCCTGTTCACAGTGGCCGGCGGGCCGGTATGCCAATCGCGCGCGGAAAACGGTCAGGAGTGGGGGCGATTTTGGTCACAATCACAAGACTGCGGCGCTCTTCACCGGGAATATCTACCGGCTGACAGAGACTTATTTCGCCGCCGAGCAGGGCCAGTGCGTTGCGCGCCGCGACAATTTCGGCCTCGGGATCGCGGCCTTTGGGCGCAAGCAATCTCCCGCCAATCCGCAACAGCGGCAAGGCGTATTCCACCAGTACCCGCAGCTCGGCGACAGCGCGGGCCGTCACCACGTCGTACTGATCGCGTTCGGCGGGATCGCGTCCTACTGTTTCGATCCGTTCATTCAGCACGCGCGCGCCGTCCAGTTCGAGACAATCAATCATGTGGTGCAAGAACTCAGCCTTCTTGCCGGTAGCTTCGACTAACGTGACTGGCAGTTCTGGATAGAGAATTTTGATCGGCAGCGCCGGGAAGCCGGCCCCGCTGCCAATGTCGAGCAGGTTGGCCGGTTGTGATTGCCAATCACGGGCCAGCCACAGCGAATCGAGCAGGTGGCGGCGCACCATAGCGATGCGGTCACGCACTGCGGTGAGATTAAAGCGGTCGTTCCAGACGATCAGTTCGTCGAGATAGCGATGAAATTGGGCGATTTGACGCTCATTGAGCGCAAGCTTCCACGCGGCGGCGGTCTCGCTCAAGAGGCGCTCGGCATCGTCGGCCATGGGGCGTTATTCCTCAATTTGATATAACCGGTGATGATTCACATAAGCCAGTACAGCATCAGGCAACTGGTAGCGTACCGGGCGACCGGTGGCGAGGCGCTGGCGCAGATCAGTGCTGGAAATAGCGAGTTGTGGCCCGGCAAGGACAATCATACGATCACGTACTGCCGGCACTGCTGCAACGAGCGATTCGTGGTCAAACGTATAATTGGGACGCTCGACCACGACGAGGTGAGCGAGGTGTGCGATCTGGTCAGGTTCGCGCCAGCGCGGCAAATCGGTGGCGGCATCAGCGCCGATAATCAGAAACAGCTCAACCTCTGGGCCGTACCGTTCCCGGCATACACGCAACGTATCAATCGTATACGAGGGCGGCGGACGATCAAGTTCGAGCGACGATGGGACCAGTGCGTCGTTGCCGGCGCACGCTAACCGCACCATCTCCAGCCGGTGATGAGCAGCAGCGAGATGGCTTTCCTTCAGCGGTTGAGCTGCGGCAGGAACAATGAGCACCTGATCGAGTCGGCAAAACCAGCGCGCCTCTTCGACAATGGCTAAATGACCGAAATGGATCGGATCGAACGTACCTCCATAAATCCCCAACCGGCGAACCGTAGTCATGATGAAGGCGGGTTACTCTTCGTCCAGCTCATGCGCTTCTTGGAACAGATGCCACACCAGCCAGACAACATCATTCTGGTCATCAGGATGGAGGTCTTCGATATACGGCCAAATCAACTCAGCTACATCGGCACGCGGCAACAGAAACACGCGCTCGCCGAGCGCATAATGCAACTGGATCGCCAGCTCATCGGCTAGCTCTTGCAAGTCGCGTTCGGGTAGGCGGTCATCGGTGGTGAAACGGTAGCCGCGCATAGTCCCACCTAACTAGCGTTGTCGCAATGCGCGTGTACGCCGGTCATCTTCGTAGTACTCCTCATCTTCGCGAGTCGAAAGTTGGCGGGTTGCCGCTTCGTGCTGGCCAGTGGTAGATGAGCGGCGAGGCAGCAGGGAATTTTCGGTCAGCGTTTCGGCGACAAAATCGAGGTACTTCTGGATATCCTCATTGTCTTCAAGGCTATTGAACGGAACAGTTGCCCCGCTCACGGTCTTGACGCTCTCGCCAATATCGCGCAGGGTTGCGTCAATGCCTTTGACCAATCCACGCATCACGGCGGCCAATTCCTCACGCTCTTGCACGGTCAGATTCGCAAACCCGATCAACGCCTTCTCTTGCGCACGCAGGAGCGTCGCGCGCAGAATGGCAATATCAGCCTGTGTTTGCAGTTCGTAGCGACGCACCAGATGGGCTTGGCGCACTTGCTCAACCAGCTCCTCAGAGGTCACCGGAGTCCACAAGAGCGCAGGAATAATGATAAAGCCGATAATGCCAATCAATACCTGTTGGACGACTAACCCTGTACTTTGGACAACCGGCTGCGACGCCCACCATGTCCATTGAATTTCAAACGAATAATAGACAAGGTAGAGCGCGGCGATCATGACCGCGACATAGCCCCACGTCTTTGCGTTGATTTTTTGCAAGAGCATCCCACCCGGCGACCATGGGATGAGGAACGACATGAGGCTCGGTGGCGCTAACACCAGAATTGCGGTGTATGCCGCAGCAATAATCCAATTGCCGGTTAATTGACTCTGGACACCCCACCAATAGACCGCAGAGCCAATCATAGCGATGAACGCGAGGATGGCAAGCAACGATTTTGAGGTGAATTGCCAGCCGCCTCGGCGGCGTTGTCCACGCACCATTTCAAGATAGCGACTGCTCACGGCGGTTCCTTCTTCCTTGCTAAACTATAGCTGTAGAACTATCAAAAGTGACCAAACCGAAAAGATTATACAACCATTTCCTAACCAGTTCGTAACCCGGTAACTGCGAAACCGTCAGCCTTTGGCTTGCACATCAGGCGTTAAAAAGACGAACGTCTCAATCCATTCATCATATCCTGCGGTGCGAATACGTTCGATTAACGCAGGAGAGAGGGAGGAAAGTCCATAAGAATGGTTGATATGGTATGGTACTTCAAGAGATAGCTGATTATTTTCGCGGAAGGTGAATGTGGCTTGTGCCATAAATTCACCATTTATGATACCGATTAATACTGATTGTTGATTAACTGGATCGTACCAGTACAATTCACTGCGTTTCGTTGTATATAAACGTGGTTCGGCAAAGATTTGGCGATTGAGCTGTTGCAATCGCCAACGTTCTTCGCTCGATAATGCCGGCAACGTTGGTAAGACGAGGGTTGGCGCTGGCACTAAGGTGGGTGTGGGCGGCGCTGTGGTGACTGGTGGCGGTGTTGCAACAATAATCGCTGCGGTCGCAGTCATTGTGCTTGCAGGCACAGCAGCTTCCTGCGCCGGCACAAGATTTGTCGGCCCTATCGTGGCGCGCAAGGTTTGCGCTAGTGGTGGCAAGGTAGCCGGCAATGGCCCGTTCACGTCCATTGTTGTCGGTAATGTTGACAGACAACCACTGAGCGCGACGACCACGCCGGCCAGAAAGATCCAGCGATAGCGGTGGCTCATCGCTTAAGACCGTACACTTTCTATGAGGAACACAAAATGTCGGCATTGAAGCAGATGCCGTACCCTCCATGATAATACTATCTTTGCATAAAGTCAAGAAGAAATATATTACGTGAATGGAGCAGGATGAACCGAATATCGCGCTACAGGAGTTATCTGTTTAAGGGTTCAGGTTCTACGATGGCTGCAATGATAGTTCATTGTTACAATGTAATGGTTTTATGGCGTTGATAGACGCAAATACGCCAATACCTCATCAACCGCAACCACGTCACCGTATTTGCCATCGATATCAAATAAATTGGCAAAGTGCGGTTCAGGGGCGCGGTCGCCAACGCATTCGCGGGGCACGATCACCCGAAAGCCGTGTTGCATGCCATCAACGGCACTAGCCCGGATGCAGCCGCTGGTTGAGCAGCCAATCATAATGATGGTATCGACCCGCAGTGCAGTGAGCGTGGCAGCGAGATGGGTGCCGAAAAAGGCGCTGGCATATTTCTTTTCGATGACGAGTTCATTCCCTTGCGGATGGAGTTCGTCAACAATTGCAATGAGCGGCGAGTCGTGGGTAAGTTGGCGTAGCGCCGGTACCTTTTGGACGAAGATACCACCGTCACGGCCATCGGGTGCGTAAGCGACGGTGGTGTAGATGATCGGGATGCCGGCAACACGGGCTGCGGCTAACACCGGCTGACTGGCGCGCACCGCATCCGGTACGCCGGGAGCAGCGTATAGCGGCGAGCCGGGGGTGGTGTAGGCTTTGATGAAGTCGATCACCAGCAGCGCCGGTCGTTCGCCAAAGCCAACCCGCCCAGCTAACCCGTGTTGACGGTAGTCATCGGCAAGGTGGTCAAACGGTGTCATCACACTATAATCCTCAGAATGGTTGGGACGACGCATGCGTCGCCCCAACTCTACCTTAATCTGCCGTCACTTCGCGTTGAGCGGCAACTTGCGCCATGCGTTCGCGACGGGCGGCGCGAGCCATCGCCCACCGCACCGGTTGCGGTTTGCGCGGCGCAGGCAAGCCGGTCTCGGCTTCGGCGTTCGCCAGTAGCTCTTCGAGCGGTGGGCCAAAGTCGAAACCTTTGATCTCGCCGCGCGCGGCGGCCAGCTCGGCACGTTTGGCTTCGGTGGCGGCAACATCGATCTCTAGCGTATCGGTCAGGACAACACCGTAGTCGTTCAGCGCCTTTTCCCGGCTGACTAGTCCGTAGCGCACATCGCGCTGCACCGCTTCAGCGGGTCGAGTGAGCGGGTCTTTCCAACCACCGCCGCCGGCAGTGCGGTAAATCAGTTGATCACCCGGTTCGACGGCGATTTGGTCACATTTGCTCGGCAGCACCTGCCGGCTGCCATCGGTGCGCACCAGCAACTTGCTCGACCGGCTGCCCGGTTTGCCGCCGACGTTGCCCCACGGCGGCGTCAGCCAGCGGTCGTCGTGGATCGAGATTTCGCCCGGTTCGAGGAAGGTGTAGACCTTCTCGATGCCGTTGCCGCCGCGGTGGAAACCGGCGCCACCCGAATCTATGATGCTGGTGTAACGCTCGATCCGGATCGGGTAGTAGCTCTCAAGGTATTCGGTGGGGATGTTAGTAAACAGCGGCCACCACGAATGCCCATCCATTCCATCACCAATCGGACGACCGGGAATCCCGCCGTAGTTGATTTCCATCAGATAGAAGAACTCGCCGTCTTTGTCGTAGCCGGAATAGAGCAGGTAAGGCGAAGTACCATAACCGGCGGCGGTGGTAAACTCTGGTGCGCGTTTGGCCAACGCTCCGCCGAGCACGTCGAACAAGCGGGTGAGGGCATGGGTGCGGCATCCTAGCGCCGCCGGAAATTCGGGTTGGATGAGGCTGCCTTTGGGCATAGTGACGTGCAGCAGCGGATAGAAGCCGTCGTTGAACAGGATTTGCGGGTCGAAGACCATGATTAGGTAGACGCCGATGAACATCTTGAACATCGACTCATTGAGGTAGAAGTTGATCGGCCCCATCGCTTGCGGATCGGTGCCCGTCCAATCAAAGTAGGCTTCGTGGCCTTGCCGCCAGATGGTCAACTTCATCTTGAACGGCCCGTTGCCCAGCCCATCGTCATCGACATAATCCTCAAACGACTGCGGCTCTTCAGGCAAATTGCGCATGATCAGCTCTTTCATCGCCCGATAAGTGCGGTCGAGCAAGGCTTGGGTGGCAGCCAGATAGACATCTTTGCCGAAGCGGTCACACAGCTCGATCACCCGCTTTTCGGCAGTGCGGCAACTGGCGATGATTGCCATCAGGTCGGCGCGGTTCATTTCGGGTTGGCGGACGTTGTTCAGCATAATGTCGAGTACGGCCCGGTTGAGCTTGCCACGTTCGTAGATTTTGACCGGCGGCAGCCGCAACCCTTCACCGAAGATGGTGGTGGCGTTGGTGGGCAGCGAGCCGGGTAGCGGCCCGCCGACATCTTGGGCATGACCAAACATGCTCGCCCAGCCGATCAGCTCACGATTCTCCCCTTCGCCGTAAAAGATCGGCAACATTACCAGCAAGTCGTTAATGTGGCTGATCGCGCCGCCGCAGAGGTAGGGATCCGAGAGCAAAATGACATCGCCGGGTTCGATTGTCTGATCCCAGTTATCGAGCAGACCGGCGATATACGAACCGAACTGGCCGACGATCATCCGCCCATGCGGGTCGGTAATCATCGGAAACTGGTCGTGCTGCTCGCGAATAACCGGACTCATCGCCGTGCGGTAGAGCACCGCGTCCATCTCATAGCGGGTATTCTTGAGCGCGTTTTCGATAATATCGAGCGTGATCGGATCGATCTCGATCTGAGGGATCGACGCGATTTTGAGATTGGTCGCCATAGCTGTTCCTCGTTTTTCGTCTTGGCACAACGCCGCACCGGCGTTTAGCTGCGATTGATCAACAGGTTGAAATAGCGATCAACGGTCGCAGTGTGATGGGGCAGCACCACCGTCGTGCTGTCAACTTCAGTGATAATGGCCGGGCCTTCGACCTGCATACCGGGGCGCAGCTTGTTGCGGTCGTAGAGCTTGGCCGTGATCCATTCGCCGTGGCGGTAGATCTGGTGTTCGCCAGTGTAGGCGCTACTAGCATCGGCATCACCCGGCTCGGCTTCAGGTAATTCAACTTTCGTTACCCGACCAATACCAACCGCGCGCAGATTGACGATCTCGACGTTGCTGTCGAGCATAAAACCGTAGGTGCGGTCGTGCAGCTCGTTAAAGCGTTGTACCAGTAACGGGATTAAGTCCTGCTCAAACTCAGCCTCGCTGACCGCAATCGGCATCTCGTAGCCTTGGCGGTAGTAACGCATATCAACGAAGTAGCGAATCTCTTGGCGGGCGGGCGGAATAGCTTCGGCGGCGAGCATAGCGCGGGCTTCGCGGCCCAGTTCGCGCAGTATGCCGACCATCTCTGCTTGATCTACCTGATCGACCGTGCGGATGTAGGTACGGGCAAACTCGTCACGGTAATCAGCGCTGAGATCACCAAGCGCGCAGAGCAGACCGGGGGCAGGCGGCACGATCACCGGGTAGCAGCCAAGCAATTCGGCCAGCGCGTTGCCGTGGAGCGGGCCGGCCCCGCCGAAGGCCATCAAAGCAAATTGGCGCGGATCGAAGCCGCGTTGGACACTGACCAGCCGCAGTGCGCCGAACATATTCTCGTTGACGATGCGCAAGATTCCCTCGGCAGCGTCCATCAAGCTCAAACCAGTCGCATCGGCGATTTTCTGCACTGCCGCTTTAGCTGCCGATATATCGAGCTGCATCGCACCACCAAGAATGCTTGGTGGCAAGTAGCCACAGACCAGATTCGCATCGGTAACGGTCGGTTCAGTGCCGCCTTTGCCATAACAGGCCGGGCCGGGCACTGCCCCGGCGCTTTGAGGACCAACCCGCAACGCGCGAGTAAGCGAAGGCACGTGGGCAATTGAGCCGCCGCCAGCGCCAACCGAACGCACATCCACCGACGGCACCTTCACCGGGAAGTAGCCGAGCACCGTCTCGCGGGCAATATTCGGCTCACCCATACAGAGCGAGACGTCGGTTGAAGTGCCGCCCATATCGAAGGTCAGAATATTGGGATACCCGGCGCGGATGGCGATGTGCAATGCGCCAGCTACGCCACCTGAGGGGCCAGAGAGCAGCGTATAGACCGGGTTTTCCTCAGTCGTCTCGGCAGTCATCAGGCCGGCATCCGAACGGAGAATGTTGAGCTTGGCTTGCACCCCCTGCTGGCGCAGATGCTGATCAAGGTTGTGAACGTAGGTCTTGACTTTTGGTTTGACATACGCATTCATAGTTGCGGTGAGCGTGCGCTCGTACTCGCGAAACTCCGGCAGCACGTCATACGAGATAGTTACTGGCAAGTTAGGGGCGACGCGCTGGGCAATCGCCTTCAGGCGGCGCTCGTGATCGGGGTTAGCATACGAATTGATCAGCGAAATCGTCAGCGACTCGATTCCCGAATCGACCAGCTCGCGCATCACCGCTTCGGCTTGGGCCTCATCGAGTGGGCGCACGACCTCGCCGCGCGCACTCATACGCTCGGATACCTCGCGGGTATCGGCCAGTGTTGCGGGCGGTTCCGGCTTAATCATGATCATCCAGCCCGCCAACGGCCCCGGCGTCTGCGAGCGGGCAAGGTGCAAGATCTGCTTAAAGCCTTCGGTGGTGATCAGACCGACACGCGCGCCTTTGCCTTCAAGAATGACGTTGGTCGCGACAGTGGTACCGTGCATGATCTGAGCGACTTGTGCGGGGTCAATGCCAGCTTGCTGGCAGATGGCCGCGATCCCGGTCAGCACTGCCTCTGACGGATCGTGGGGCGTGGAAGGGGTCTTGTGGCGCCAATAGCGCCCACTCTCCTCATCGAAGAGCATAAGGTCGGTGAAGGTGCCGCCGACGTCGACTCCGATACGATAACTCATGGCTCCATTCCTCCCGTTGAAACTGCTATCTCTGCCCTCATCCCCCCCGCCCTTGTTCCACCCCGTGAGAGAAGGGGGAGACGTAGTGAAGCGCTTCTGATCCGCCCCCTTTCATAACCGGTGGTTTGCCGGGGTCACCACCTGCGCGTAGACCGGCCCAGCCTTGCCGGTCAGCGCCGGTAAGGTCCGGCCCAGCGTTGCGCTCAGCCAATCGGATGCCGCAAGCAAAGCTGGCAGGTCGATCCCGGTCGGGGCGCCGATACCGTTGAACATGTGAACCAGATCCTCGCTGGCGATATTGCCGACGGCGCGGGGGGCAAAGGGGCAACCGCCGATCCCGCCTAAGGCTGCATCGAACGAACGGATACCGGCTTGCCAAGCGGCGAAGGCGTTGGCGTAGCCGGTATTGCGCGTATTGTGCAGATGAATCGTGAGAGTGACGTGTGGCAATCTGCGCACGGCCATCTCGCACAGCGCGGCCACTTGTGTCGGCACAGCCATACCGGTGGTATCGGCGAAGACGATCTCGTTCGCTCCCATATCGGCGGCATGCTCGGCAATCGAGAGCACCCGTGCGGGCGAGACATAGCCATCGAAGGGGCAGCCAAACGACGCGCCGATCGCGATCCCAAACGCTATGCCTTCACGACGGATCCGCAGTGCCAATTGACTAAACTCGGCTAACGACTCGGCAGTCGTGCGCTTGAAGTTGGCCTGATTGAGACCATCGCTAGCGGCTAGTACCAGCCGGACGTGGCGCACTCCGGCGGCGGCGGCCAATTCGTAGCCACGCTGGTTGGGGGCAAGAGCCGTGAAACGAAACGTATCATTACTGGTACGGGCGGCCAAATGGTGACCGCGCTCGATAAGGAGGCGCGCAATCTCGCCGGCTCCGGCCATCTGTGGCACCTGCCGCGGATTGACGAACGACCCGATTTCAACCCGCGGCACGCCCGCTGCGAGCAGACGCTCGATCAGCTCAACCCGCGTTGCAACCTCTAACACCTCAGGCTCATTTTGTAAGCCATCGCGAGGTGCGACATCAATGATCGTCACTGCTTCCATTAAATCACTCGCTTCGCTTGCAACGCCGCTACCTCGTCTTCGCTCAACCCTAGCAGATCGACGAACACCTCACGGTTATGCTGGCCGAGGGCTGGCCCTGTCCAATCAATCCCGCCGGGAGTGGCTGAAAGCCGGGGCACGACATTCTGCATTTTGATCTCGCCCAAATCGGGGTCAGGCACGCCAACAATCGACTGGCGGGCGATAAAATGCGGATCGCTCAACATCTCCTTGGCGGTATAGATCCGGCCAGCCGGGACGCCATACTCGTCCATCATGGCTTGGAGTTGATCAGCAGTGTAGTTGATCGTCCACGCCGCAATCAGATCATCGAGTTCAGCTTGGTTTTCGCCGCGCGCATGGTGGGTGGCGAAGCGCGGATCGCGAGCCAATTCGGGTTGGCCCATCGCTTGGGCAAGACGGGTAAAGATCGTATCGGCATTAGCCCCGATCACAAACCAACCGCCATCAGCAGTGGGGTAAATATTAGAGGGGGCGACATTGGGCAAAATATTGCCGGTGCGCTCGCGGATATGGCCGGTCAACTGATATTCAGGGATCATGCTTTCCATTAAAGCCAGCACACCCTCGTAGATACCAATATCAACGACCTGCCCCTGCCCGCTGCGCTGACGTTGATGCAGTGCAACCAACGCGCCGAGGGCAGCAAACGTCGCCGCAAGCGAATCGCCGATACTGATACCGATGCGGGTAGGCGGACGGTCGGGGAAGCCGGTGATTGCGCGAATGCCGCCCATCGCCTCGCCAATCGAACCAAAGCCAGCTTTATCGCGGTACGGGCCAGTTTGACCAAACCCGCTCACCCGGATCATGATCAAACCGGGATTCAGCGCGCTCAACTCTTCCCAACCCAACCCCCACTCTTCAAGCGTACCGGGACGAAAATTCTCCAGCACCATATCCACGTGGGGCACCATCCGCTTGACCAGCGCTTGACCTTCAGGGGTACGTAGATCGATCGTGACCGACTTCTTGTTACGGGCCAGTACCGACCACCACAGCGTGCGGCCCTTATAGCGATGGCGGCCCCACTCACGCATCGGATCACCCTTACCGGGCGGTTCAACCTTAATCACCTCGGCGCCGAAATCGGCCAACAACTGGCCGCAAAACGGCCCGGCCAAAAATGCGCCCAATTCGAGCACGCGAATATCATCGAGTGGTCGCGGCGGACGTTGGCGGCTCACGGTTCATTCTCCTCGCCGGACGCGACGGCAGCCGATTCCGCGCGCCGGCTCTGCAACAACACATCTCGACCATACAAAATATGCTCGCGCATCATGGCGCGAGCGCGATCGCCATCACCAAGCACGAGTGCATTGAGAATACTGCGGTGGAAAAAATTGGAAATTTGGCGCTCTTCTGGGCGATACCAATAGAACGAGCGAAACTGTAACGGTACCGCGACAATCTGATTGAGCATTGCAATCAGGCGTTGATTGCCGGCAGCTTCGGCAATCGTCTGGTGAAAGACGGCATTCTGCTCGACCAGAAAATGCACCTCGTCTTCGCGGCGAGCAAAGGTTTGGTTCAGCGAGTCTTCCAACGCTGCGGCAGCGGCTTCCATGCGAGCTAACTGTTCGGGGGAAATCCGTTGGGCGGCTAGAAAAGCGGCATGGCCTTCGAGCAGGGCGCGCAAGTCATACATCTCAAGCAGGTCATCAATCGTAAAACTGCGCGCCACTGCGCCTCGGTTAGGGAAGATCTGCACCAACCCTTCGGCGGCGGCGCGCACCAGCGCCTGCCGTACCGGCGTGCGGCTGACGCCGAGGTCGCTGGCCAATCGCTCTTCGACCAGCCGGGAGCCGGGCGGGTAATGGCCCTCGATCAACAACCGGCGCAAGCGCTGGTAAACCTGATCGGCGGAAGAAGATTCATCTGATGTATACAATCTAGTCATTACAATTCACTGTAGTAGCCGGTAAACTGCATGAGAGCATCGTCAAGCGACATGTAGATAACGTCATAAAGACATATCAAAACGCAATTATACCGAATAGTTATATTAGTTATGCCTTAGAAAGATTGTATACAATATACCAAAGGACGGTAGAGGTGTCAAGATCTCCGCAGCGCCGCATGGCTGTGTGGCTCCGTACACAACCAACGTATGGTCAGCAGGGTGTCGCCCTCGCCCCCCCGGCCCCTCTCCCGCCTCACAGCGAGAGAGGGAGAGCCGCAGTATGGCGGGCACGGCAGTGCGGGAGCGGAATGTAGCAGTGCTCCTCGTCCGCGCAGGGGAAGGCGCAGGGGGTGCGGGTGAATTAGGGTGGAGAGAATCGGGAGTAGGAATCAGATAGTTCCTCTCCCCTGCTCACCATTCCCAATCTTCTGCGTCCTTTGCGCCTTGGTCATTGGCTCTCACCCCTCGCCCTTCTCTCCCGCCTCACAGCGAGAGGGGGAGGTTGTTCATTCTGATAACCGAAACGCACACTTTGACGTATAGGCTTGCCAGAAAACGCCCTGTTTGCGCATGCGTCTGCTACCTTCCCCACATGCGCTACAATCACTCGTGTGGTGTCGCCGTTACCGCGAGCATTGTATGGCTCCTGCCCGTCCGCCTATCTCGGTGGTGATCCCCACCTACCACGCCCTACGCTACCTGCCGGCCTGCCTCAGCGCGGTGCAAGCGCAGTTGCGTCCGTATGACGAAATTGTGCTAGTTGATAACCGCTCACGCGACCACGCTGGCGCGTGGGTGCGCGCTCATTTGCCGGCGGTGCGCGTGATTGAGCTGCCGTACAACGCCGGTTTTGTCGGTGGTGTGAATGCCGGTATCGCGGCAGCGCGTGGCGAGTTGATTTGGCTGATCAACGATGATGCGCTAGCCGAGCCGGGTTGCGTGGATGCACTGTGGGATGCGCTGCGCGAACAGCCGGCGGCGGGTTGGGCAGCAGGAGTGTTAACCTTCAGCCGCCGCCCACAGGTGGTGGCTGGGGCCGGTATTCGCTTTCAAGCCGATGGCATTGCGACCGAGCGGGCGCTGGGGCTGCCGGTGGCTGCGCTGCCGGCCCAGCCGCAGCCGGTCTTCGGCGCCAGTGGCGGCTTGGCGTTGCTGCGGCGAGCAATGCTCGAAGACATCGGCTTCTTTGCCGACTTTTTCAGCTATCTCGAAGACGCCGATCTGGCGTGGCGGGCCCAGTTGCGCGGCTGGTCGTGTGTGTTGGCACCCCATGCCCGTGCGCGCCACGTCTATTCGGCCACCGCCGGCATGTTCAGCCCGCTCAAGCAGCGTCTGCTTGGTCGCAACCGGATCCGCATGCTGATCCGTTGTTTGCCAGCACCATTGCTAGCCGCCTGCTTGCC
Organism: uncultured Chloroflexus sp.; assembly: GCF_937951745.1. Lineage (GTDB taxonomy): Bacteria > Chloroflexota > Chloroflexia > Chloroflexales > Chloroflexaceae > Chloroflexus. Next base: position 35,639 of record NZ_CALFBQ010000044.1, on the reverse strand, counting down.
GTCAATCCTAGCCTACGATGGCATGGCACTGGCGTATGCCGCATTACGCCGGCAGCCGGATATGGTCGCTGGTCGCCTGATGGCGCTGGCTGAATGGCCGGTCTTGCAGCAGCAACGTCGGATTATTCAGGCCCGCCGCACCACTTCGATCACCGCACTGGCCCGCTGGATCGAGCCTCCCGGTGGGCCGTTGGCCGCGTTGCGCACGCAACGGCGCTTGGCGGCGTTGGTGGGGGAGTGATGTCGTTCACCCTCATCCCCAAGACGGAGAGAGCGACAACGCAACGGCGCAGCGATCGGAACGCAAAGGCACAAAGGACGCAGAGCAGCGCAAAGGGTATGGCATCGGATCATCCTCCGCGCTCTCAGCGTCCTCTGCGGTAACCTATGTTCCCGTCCCCCAGTGGGGGAGGAACAGGGGTGGGGGTAACAGGCCTGCGGGGGTTATATACCAAGGGGCAGCCGAAGCGCTGCCCGTTCGTAAATCTGCCCGCGCGTCTTGCGGCTTGACGTAGGACGCAGTTCTATTTCTTGACCAGTTGGACGTTAGTCAATAACTTCCACAACCGGTACCACCACGATTGTTCGCGGCGGAGGCGACGCGCTTCGCGCACCAGCCGTTCGTGTTCGGCATCGCGGATGAGATCGCGCTGATGCACCTCGGCAGCCGTCAACTCGAGCCACGTGCTATACATAACTAACCTCCTCTATCATTGAGCGACGCTCCGACGACGCTGTCTCGCGCCGGATGAAAACAAAGGTGCAACCTTTGCTTTCCATCAATCGTAGTGTATAATAGACACTAGAGATTGTGCGAAAAAATAACAATCACTGCCGGTTGTGGCTCGACCACTGTCCCACCAACAGCTTGAAGCGACCAGCAGGCAGTGCTACAATATAGGCAATGGTGAAGCATATGCACGTTTAGTCAAAGGAGACAACTATTAACGAGATTCGTACTCACGATGGCAAACGGCTCTATCCGACCGCTGTACCCCGCCGACGCGCGCTGCTTGTTGGGGCAGAAATTGCGAGTACGCACAGCCCATGGCCGGTTGAAGACTCGCTCGACGAGTTGGCCCTTCTCGCTAAGACAGCCGACCTTGAAGTGGTAGGTCGTATCTTTCAGCGCCTGCCTGAACCTTTACCCAAGTTTTTCATTGGCCCCGGTAAGGTCAAGGAAGTTGCTGCTCTGCGCGAGCAGACACAAGCCGATCTGATCGTCTTCGATGATGAACTGAGTCCGGCCCAGACTCGCAATCTTGAAGAGGAGTTGCAGACGCAGGTGATCGACCGCACCGGTCTGATCCTCGATATCTTTGCCCGTCATGCCCGTACTCACGAAGGGCGCTTGCAGGTCGAACTAGCCCAATACCAATACCTGCTGCCCCGTTTGCGCCGGCAATGGACGCACCTCGAACGGCAGGCCGGCATAGGTGGCGGTACTTCAGCGGGTGGCGTGGTTGGTCTACGTGGCCCCGGTGAGACGCAGCTTGAAATTGACCGCCGCTTGATCGAGCGCCGGATTGCATGGCTGAAAGAGCAACTGGCCGACGTTCACCGTCACCGCGAGCTGTACCGCCAGCGCCGCCGCCAGAGCGGTGTGCCAATTATCGCGCTGGTTGGCTATACCAACGCTGGCAAGAGTACGCTGCTCAATGCCATGACCGGCGCCGAGGTGTTGGCCGAAGACAAGCTGTTTGCCACCCTCGACCCGACCACCCGGCAGGTGTTGTTGCCCGGCAATATTGTCGCGTTGATGACTGACACTGTCGGATTTATCCAGAAGCTGCCTCCCAAGCTAGTTGCGGCCTTCCGCGCTACGCTTGAAGAGATCGAAGAGGCTGACCTGCTGTTGCACGTGGTTGATGTCACCCACCGTAACGCGCAAGAGCACGCTCAAACCGTTGAGCAAACCCTACGCGAGCTAGGGGTCGATCAAAAGCCGATTCTGACCGTGCTCAACAAAATTGACCTGCTCACAGGTGCGACTGCCGAGGGGATTGGGCAAATTGCGGCTGAAATGGGGCTGCCCGGCGATATTGTGGCCGTCTCGGCCCAACAAGGTTGGGGCTTGCAGATGCTCGGCGAGCGGATTGTCGAGACGCTGGCCAAGCGAATGGTGCGGGTGGAGGCGCTGATCCCTTATCAGCGCAACGATCTCGTGGCCCTCTGGCGCCAACGGGGTGTGATCGAGGTCGAAGAATTTGATAGCAACGGTGCGCATATTGTTGGCCGGTTGCCACCGGCGTTGGCCGCGCAATTTACCCGTTTTGCCCGCGCGTAATCCTTTGGGGCACAGCAGGGGCGCAGCTACACTGCGTCCCTGTGCTTTTTTTGCCGAGGACGTTTTGAGGACGCTCGTTTGCTACGATGGCTGCATAGCAGAGCACGCATCTAAACCGTTGGTATATATCGCTGCTCTGTTGTTGCTATTCGTCGCATACAAGGAGCGTCTGTATGAAGCACACGGTCATTTTGCTCGCAACGATCGTTCTTTTAGTTACTACGTTGGGACTCTCGCGCACAGCTGCCCAAAGCGGTACACCGGGATTGCAAGCGGTGCTAGGAACTGCATTCACCTACCAAGGTCGGTTGACCAATAGTAGCGGGGCGGTGAATGGCACCTGTGACCTTGAGTTCAAGTTGTACGATGACGCTGCCGCCGGAACCCAGATTGGCAGCACGCAAACCAAGACCAATGTCACGGTTACCAACGGCGTGTTTACCGTCGCACTCGATTTTGGTGTGAGTGCATTCAACGGTGATGCGCGCTGGCTCGCGATTAGCGTGCGGTGTCCGGCGGGAAGCGGTAGCTACACACCGCTCACCCCACGTCAACCACTTACCCCAGCGCCGTATGCACTGGCGTTGCCGGGGTTGTGGACGCAGCCCAACCCTACTAGCCCTAACCTGATTGGCGGCTTCAGCGGTAATAATATCACCAGTAACGTGATCGGCGCAGCTATCGGCGGCGGTGGCGACAATGCTTTCCCCAACCGCGTGACCGATAATTACGGTGTTGTCAGTGGTGGCTACAACAATCGGGCTGGTGACGATGCTGGCACAACTAGTGACAAATCGTATGCAACGGTTGGCGGGGGAGTTAGCAATACGGCTAGTGGTGACGGCGCTACGATTGCTGGCGGCGGCTACAGTGTGGCCAGTGGTGGAGGCGCCACCATTGGCGGCGGAAATGGCAATTCTGCTGCTGGTTCATATAGTACTATTGGTGGCGGTATTGGCAATAACGCTAGTGGTGATGGATCTACTATCGGTGGCGGTAACCAGAATGCCACAAGCAGTTCTCATGCTACAGTTGGTGGCGGCGGTCAAAACACTGCCAGCGGCGTCTTTGCCACCGTTCCCGGCGGTTCGCACGCGGTAGCCACTAATTACGGCCAGATGGCGTATGCATCAGGCTCTTTTGCGGTACCCGGCGATGCGCAAACCTCAATCTATGTCTTGCGCAACGTAACCGGAAGCTCTTCATCAGTTGAACTCTTTCTCAATGGCGGCACAGAGCGGATCACGATCTCCAACAATCGCACCGTCGTCTTTGAGGCTTTGATTGTTGGTCGGCAGACTGATGGCGAGTCTGCGGGTTTTCGCTTGAGCGGCGTGATTGCCAATGTCGGCGGTACAACGAGTTTAGTTGGTGTCACCCCCCTCGAAAGTTTAGGGAGTAGTACACTTACTATGGGTACATCGATTGTGTTCGTACTCGCTGATGATCCAACTGATACGCTGCGATTCTTGGTCGCAAGTAGCCCCCTAAATACTGCTTGGGTGGTAACGGTGCGAACAGTGGAAGTTAGCACTCAATGACTAGGAGGGTATCATGCGCTTGATCTACGTAATGCTTGTACTACTGGCACTGGCTAGTGTGCCGACAGTAAGTGTGACGCCGCTTGCCCACGCTCAAGCTGGTGCCGGGTATGACTTGACGTGGAGCACCATTGATAGCGGCGGCGCCACGTTCAGCACAGGGGGCGGTTATACGCTCGGCGGTACGATTGGTCAACCCGATGGCGGTGTGCTCAGTGGCGGCGGTTATACCTTGGCGGGAGGCTTCTGGGGTGGCGTGAGCAACACGGCGCGTCTCTTCGTACCGCTAGTGCAGCGGTAAGCTCAGGCCAGTTTACTGCGAGCGGTTGTATCTGTCGCAGGGGATGCCAGAAGGTATCCCCTGTTGGGTTCTGTGGTATGCTGAAATAAGCGTCTTTGCGATATCTTGTTGCTAAACCTATGCTTCGTTATCTACGCCTATTCGCACTTTTTGTTCACAACAGCCTGCAGTTGGCACTGGAATATCGGGTCAACTTTCTAACCGCTCTCTTGCAGAGCGGCCTTTGGCTCTTGTGGGGAGTACTCGGTACACTGGTCTTCTTCCAGTTTACCGGCACCCTCGGTGGCTGGACGCTGCCACAGGCCTTGTTGGTTGTCGGTCTCTTTCGCATCTTCGAGGGCTTGATCGATAGTATTATGCGCCCGAATATCACCCGCATCGTTGAGCACATTCAGAAAGGGACACTCGATTTTGTGCTGGTCAAGCCGGTTGACAGCCAGTTTATGGCTTCGCTGCGCCATGTTAATCTGCTTGTGCTACCTGATCTGCTAGTTGGGTTTGGCTTGATCGGTTACGGCCTCTGGTTGGGACAGATATGGCCTACTCCGATCCAGCTCTTAACCTTTTTCTTTCTGCTAGTTTGCGGCATCGTGACGGCCTACGCAATTTGGATGCTGTTGGCAACGACGGCCTTCTGGCTCGTTCGGGTCGAGAACGTTACTGAGCTGCTGACTGCCATCTACGAGACCGGCCGTTTTCCGGTCACCGCCTACAGCCCCGCAATCCGGTTGGTACTCACCTTTGTTATCCCTATTGCTTTCTTAACCACCTTTCCAGCCGCAGCCCTGATCGGGCTGCTCGAACCGATGTACCTTGCGCTGGCGCCGGTGATTGCCGGGGTGTTGTTGCTAGCAGCGCGGGCGTTTTGGCGAGTTGGGTTGCGTTCGTATACCAGCGCGTCGTCGTAATGGCATCACCGCAACGGCGCAAGGACACAAAAAGGACACAAAGAGGAACAGCCTAGTCGGCTACCGCCAAGCCCAACGCCTCACGTGCTGCGCCGGCCACGAACAGTGAGCCGGTAATGCAGATCAAATCATCAGGGCCGGCCAAAGTACGGGCAACGTCGACAGCATTAGCCACTACTGGGGCAATCTGCACTGGCGCCGTCGTCCATGGTTCTACCTCTGCCGCGATGCGGTCGAGATCCATCGCTTTCGGATGACTGGAACGGGTAATGATGATCTGCGCCGCGTGGGGCGCAAGTGCAGCAGCAATTGCGGCGATGTCTTTATCGCGGGAAGTGCCGAGGACGAGGATCATTCGGCGGTGTGGTATCGCTTGCGTAATCGCCTGCCAGAGCTTTTCTGCCGAATCGCCGTTATGGGCACCGTCGATCAAAATGCGCGGCGAGCCATCGATCAACTCAAACCGGCCCGGCCACCACGCCTCGGCTAACCCACGCCGAATCGCCTCATCACTGATTGCAATGCCTTGCCCGCGTAGTAGCAATGCTGTACCCATCGCTAACCGCGCATTTTCGCGTTGAAATGCACCGCGCAGCTTAGTTGGCTGCGGCGGCGCTGGATAGGTCAGCGGCAATCCGGCGCCGATCCACGGTTCAACGGCGGTTTCAGCGGCTAACCAGAGCGGCGCGCCAACAGCTTGCGCCTCAGCAGCAATTACTTGCGCCGCTTCTGCACGCTGCGGTACCGTAATCGCCGGTTGGCCGGCGCGGATAATGCCGGCTTTGTTGTAGGCAATGTCGCGCAACGTTGGCCCTAGTATCGCCATGTGGTCATAACTAATCGACGAGATCACCGCTACCAGCGGCGTGATCGTCGCTGCTGCGTCATAGCGTCCGCCCAACCCCACCTCCACCACCGCGAGATCGACCTGCTTGGCGACAAAGTGACGCATAGCAATCACAAAACCAATGTCGAACGTGCTGGGGCGGCCATAGGTCGCTACGTCAAACTCCTCTACCAGCGGTTGCACCGCATTGACTAGCTTCATCAGTGTCTGTTGGCTGATCGGCTCGCGATCAATCTGAATCCGTTCGCGGTACGAGCTAAGGTGTGGCGATGTCCACAATCCTACCTTCAACCCGGCAGCACGAGCCATCGCTTCGATCATTGCGCAGGTGCTGCCTTTGCCTTTCGTGCCGGCTACTACCACGGCACGCAAGTGGTGGTGCGGATTGCCGGCATCTTCCAATAACGCTGTAATCCGGGTCAGTGCGCGCGCGGCAATCGCCGGGTCAGGCGAACCCTGTCGGGTGGGGTCGATAAAACTGTAGATGTAGTCGAGTGCAGTTTGATAGGTAGTAATGGGCATAGCAGCATCTTCTCGCAAGACTGCACCCTATCGGGAATAGGTGGCGCAGGAGGTGTCTGTTGTTGGTGTATGATACCATTTCTACGCCATCTGCCCATACAGCATATGCCTTACATGACGAGCAACGGTCAGGGCGAGTTTCAAAGTCGCCCTGACCGGCACAGGTTGCCGGTACCCTATTCGTAATTTCGCCATTCGATTGACAGCCCACTTCAAATCGGCTATGCTAACCAATACGAACAGGTGAGCGAAGGAGCAGCTATGAGCCTCAATCTCGCTGCACTCGGCGAACAAGTACGACAGATGAGCCAGACCGTCGCGCGTGAGGCGCGCCAACGCGATGTGCGGGTCGCCGAGGTATGCGAGCGGTATCTGCATGAGATTGGCCGTGAGGAACATTGGGCTGCTGCGGTCAAGCTTAGCGAGGCATCAGCAAACTGGCTGCTGGCGGCGCCGGTTGAGCCGTTGGATACGGTGCGAGATCTGCCCCCCATCCCCACCGATTACGCCATCGCCGCGACCGATGGCTCGCATATCGATGTCGATCGCCATGGCGAGGTGAGTTGTTATCTGATCAACATCGGAAAAGTCTACATTCGCTACGGCGCGCAGCCGGAAGCGCGGCTTGAGTCATCCCCAAAGCTCTATTTTGCCGAAACAGACCTATTTTTTCATAATGATACCCGCCGCATTCTGATCGAAGGCGCGTTGCTCAGCGTGCGGCGCGATGTCGAAGAGGGGGTGGCGCTAGGCGAGTTGGCCATCGGCTCGCTGACCGACCCGGCAATTCCCCGGTTGGCACTGCAAGATGGTACGCTCATCCGGTGGGCGCTGGCGAATGCTGATGCTCAAGTGCGTGATCACTTTTTACGGCAATATTTGACCTACCTCGAACGAATGCGCCAACACGCGATCCCGGTCGCGTCGTACATCAGCCGCAGCCGTTCGCCGGAGGTGATGGGATTAGTGCGGTTGATGTTCTGTCCTGATGTGAATGTCCATGCGCAACGCGGGGCCAATTGCGCACAGTGTAGTGATGCGAAACAAGGGCGGATGCCGTCGTGCATGGTTTGCCAAGATTTGATTGACGCCGACATCTTTGCCCCTCGTTTGCGCGAAGGCCAACGTAGCCCGATCTTTCGTTCACTGAGCCGGATCAGTGTTGAAGGCTACGAACATCACCAAATTCACTTCTTTTTCTTGCGTGTCGGGCGCGAGCTGGCCCGCATTGAGCTGCCCGGTTGGGTGGCCGGTCAGCCGGAATGGGTCGATCAAGTGCATGTGTTGGTCTACGATCAAGCGGCGCGCGGGCAGGGCTACCCGATTGCCTTGCAACGCGCCCACGAGCAAGCGGTGATTCGCAGCGCCGAGCGGCGCGTGTTTGAGCAGATGGTCTCCGGTGCGCTCCAGCGCGCCGAAGCGCCGGCTGGTGTTTCGGCCAAGCGCGAGAGCAAGCAGTTTGTGCAGGGATGACGATCATGACGATGCCGCAAAATGGCCGGATCGGTGAAATCATTGAGTCTTCGACGACGCATTTTGTTGCGGCTACCTACGAATTATTAGCCGCGCCGCCGTTTGGCGCGTTGGTGCGGGCGACTACTCGCGATCAGGCGCTGGCGGTCTATGGTTTGGTGTTTGATATTCACACCGGCAGTCGTGAGCCGGGCGGGCGAGCGATTGTGCGGGGCCGTACCTACAGCGGGCGTAATCTGTATGATGACCAAATCTACCGCGAACATCCCGATCTCGGCGAGGTGTTGCAAACCGAGTTTGCCGCGCTGACTGTCGGGTACGCGCTTGATGGCCGTTTGCTCCAGCGCCTGTCGCCCCAACCTCCGCCAGTTCACTATTCGGTCTACCCCTGCGAGCCGCAGGAATTGGCGCAGTTTGGTGAGCAACTCGATTTTCTGCGCATCGTCTTGCTCGCTCCCGGTGTTCCGTCGGATGAACTGTTGGCCGCGTCTGTCCGCGCGATTGCGTTGGCCCGCCGCGATGGCCCGGCCTATCTGGTGCGGGTGGGCCGTGAACTGGCCCGGCTGCTCAAAGAGGATTATGACCGGCTGACGGCGCTGTTGCACCGGATTAAGCCGTGAATCGCAAGCGCAACGGTAGTAGTCCCCCCGTCTGTTTGTGCTTACTCTATGGAGTGCGGCGGTGTAACTGCCGCACTCCATACCTGTTGTAAAGCCTAGCTTGTGCCGGCAGGCTGCGCAAACGTATCGTTGGCTCCACCCTTGCCCGCACCCCTACCCCTCTGCTACTGGTGCGGAAGAGGGGGTGCTGCTGCATTCCGCTTCAGAATGCCTTGTCCGTCTACTCAGTAGCTCCCTTGACCGTCGTGAGGTGGGCGAGGGAAGACTGCGCTCCAAACCGACACCACATTGGCAACAACCCGCTTCCGTGGTGGGCCGTATGGGGACGCTTTTCGGTCTCTACCCCTCGCCTGCCCAGCGGGTTTCGGAACCCGGCCCTAAAGGGCTGGGCGCAATTCCCTCACCTCTTGACCTAACATCTGCTATCATACGCATTCAAAGACCGCCCTGTCACGGAGAACACTATGCTCTTGCTCGACGCCGCTTTTCAAGTTGACGCCAATCCCTTGCCACATGCCGCCGCTGTGGCGCAGGCCGCTGAAGCGATCGGGTTTGCCGCGCTTTGGGCGCCGGAAACGGCCCATAATCCGTTTCTCGCCTTGGCAATTGCCGCCGAACATACCCGCCAGCTTACGCTTGGTACTGCGGTGGCGATCGCCTTCCCGCGCAGCCCGATGGTGACGGCCCAGATCGCATGGGATCTGGCCGGTTTTAGCGGCGGGCGTTTCGTGTTGGGGTTAGGCACCCAAGTCAAGGCCCATATCGAACGCCGGTTTAGCAGTGTGTGGGATTCGCCGGTAGGCCGGTTGCGCGACTATATCGGTGCGCTGCGCGCGATTTGGCAATGTTGGCAGACCGGCGGCAAACTCGATTATCGTGGCCAGTATTACCAACATACCCTGATGACGCCCTTCTTTAGTCCCGGCCCAATTGCCCATCCCAATATTCCCATCTACATCGCCGGTGTCAATACCGGTCTGGCCCATCTGGCTGGCGAAGTGTGCGACGGCTTTCACGCCCACCCGCTCAACAGCGCCCGCTATCTGCGCGAAGTGCTGCGTCCGCAGATTGCCGAAGGCGCTGCCACAGCCGGTCGTGATCCGGCGGCGTGTGCGATTGCCGGTAGCGCGCTGGTCATTACCGGCAATGATCGGGCCGAACGTGAACGGATGCGGGCCTTTGCCCGCCAGCAAATCGCGTTTTATGCCTCGACGCCGACCTATCGCGCGGTGCTGGCCTGCCATGGTTGGGGAGAGGTAGGCGAAGAGTTGTCGCGCTTGGCGGCGCAGCAGCGGTGGGCCGACATGCCCGGCCTGATCGATGAGACGATGCTAGCCACCTTCGCCGTCGAGGCCGATCCGGCTGATTTGCCGGCAGCGTTGCGTGAACGGTACGAAGGTCTGCTCGACCGGGTTGCGCTCTATATGCCATTTGTGCCCGGCGAACGTGATGCCTTCTGGCGCCATCTCACCAGCTCGCTTAACGGGTGAACAACGATGGCCGGCGTCTTTGCCCAGCTCGATCTCACCCCCAACCGGCTCGAACAGGCCCGGCAGGCGCGCGCTGCCCGGGGCGATCTGATTGATTTGACCAGCAGCAACCCTACCGCGCAAGGCTTGCTCTTCCCGCCAGAGGTGTTGGCGACCGCCGCAGCCGCCTACTGGCCTAGCCGCCGCTATCGGCCCGATCCGCGCGGCGATTTGGCGGCGCGTGAGATGGTTGCCGCCTATTATGCTCGCCGTTCGCCGCCGTTGGTTGTGACACCCGATGATATCTTTCTCACAGCTAGCACCAGCGAAGCCTACAGCCTGCTCTTCGCCTTGCTCGCCGATCCCGGTGACAATCTGCTTGTGCCCAACGTCACCTATCCGCTGTTTGAGTACCTCGCTGCCCTGCGTAATCTTGAACTGCGCAGTTACCAGCTTGACGAAGAGCGCGATTGGCGGATCAATGCTCGCTCGCTCCGTCGCGCCGCCGATGAGCGCACGCGCGCCATCTTGATCGTCTCGCCGCACAACCCGACCGGTGCAATCGTTGATCGCCCCTTGGCAACGCTCGATTTGCTCGGCATTCCGGTCATCTGCGATGAGGTGTTTGCTCCCTTCACCTACACCGTACCGGCAACCCCGCCGCTAGCTGCGCTTCATCCCGATCTGCCGGTCTTCACCCTCAACGGGATTTCTAAACTCTTTGCGTTGCCCGACCTCAAATTAGGCTGGATTGCGCTTAATCGTCCGGCGCGCGCCTTCGCGCCCCGGCTCGAATTGCTCAACGATACGCTGCTGGGCGCGAATGCACTCAGCCAGTTTCTGTTGCCAACCCTGTTTGCAGAGGGCGCCCCCTTTGTGGCGGCGATGGTGTCTCGTGTGCGGTCGAATATCTCCTTTGCCCTGCACCAATTCGCCGATCATCCGTGCATCCATGCCCGCCCGCCCGCTGGCGGCTATTATCTCTTCCCATCCATCAGCGGCTGGGACGATGAGGAGGCGCTGGTGCTCTACCTGCTCGAACAAGGGGTGTTTGTCCATCCCGGCTACTTCTACGGTGAGGTACCCGGCTGCCACATCATGATTTCGGCTCTCACCGAGCCGGCAACATTTGCTGCCGGGATCGAACGGCTCTGTGCCGCGCTTGCGTAAGCGCTTTATTTTACACTTCATGGGGAATGATCGCTGCGCATGGCTCATTCTATCGGCCAGACTATTGCAGAGCGCTCAATCGTCGTGTATAATTCTTGCAATCGGCAAGCAAGTTGGTTGACTATAGAGCGCAAAAAATGCGGATTCGCTCGTTCCTCCAGATGAAAGCAGGTTGCTTGCGTTAGAGCAGCGTGTGCCTGCTCGCGCAGATACACCGTTCACGCTTGGCATCAGAAACGTTACAACGATGACCACACTTCCGCAGCGCCGCTCCGCCACACCCCGGTCGTCACCGCCACCGGTGCAGCGTGTAAGCGACCACGATTTGCTGCAAGAGTTGCTTCTGTACGACCTGCCGGGCCGGCGCGACCCGTTGCGTCCAGCGCAACTGCGTTCCCGCGCGGCGCATCGCGAGCAAGCCCTCCGTGGTTTCTTGCGGCGCACGTGGATTGATCGTGCGTTGCTCATTGCCGAAATCACTCTCTTTGTAGCAATGATCACCGTCTTCGCCTACTGGCTAATCGATGGCTATGGGCGCGATTGGTGGCGGGCTTGGCGGGGCCAAGCGCAGCCGCCGGTTGCCGTTTCAGCCCAGCCGTTGCAGTCACCGGGGCCAGTTGCGCCTCCTGCGGCTGCGCCTCATCTGCCGGCTTTGCCGTTTACGGCGCCGGAAATGGCGGTCGAGCCGCCCGATTATACGGCTCCCCAACCGCGAGTACAGCCCTTGCCAGAAACCGATCCGCGTCCGCAGCGGTTGCGCATCCCCAGCATCCAGCTCGATACGTCGATCTACGAGGTCTTTGTGGTTGATGGCGCTTGGCAGGTAGCTGAATATGCCGCCGGCTACCACCATGGTACCGCACTGCCGGGCACGGTGGGCAATACGGTTTTGTCTGGTCACGCTGGCCTTCGCGGTGCCGTGTTTCGTGATCTGCCGGCGCTTAAAGCGGGTGATGAGATATTATTAGAAGCAGGTGGCTGGCTCTACCGCTACCGTGTGCGTGAAACGCGCAATGTCTGGCCGACCCAAGTCGAGGTGATGGATCCGACGTCTTCACCTGTACTCACGCTGATTACTTGCACCAACTGGGATACGCAACGCCTGATCGTTGTCGCCGATCTGATTGACTCGCGTCCGATCAGGTGAGACGAGGAGGCTCTATGCCGCCGAAACCTTCGCGCTCCGCCAATCTGCCACCCGATCGTGGCCGCGCTCCGGCGCCGTGGACGATTTGGGAACTCATGGCGATTGCGGTGAGCGTTTTGATGATTGTGGTACCGCTTACCTTGGAAGCGCTCAATTGGCTGCGCCCGCCGATTGCGCCAGCGCAGGGTTTGATGGCTGTAACCGAAACGGCAGCTAGCCTCGAGCAGCGCCCGCCAACCTTTACCCCCGTAAACTCACCAACGCCGGTAACGGTGACGCCGACGGTCGAGACGGTGACGCCGTCGCCAACACCGGCCACAACTCGCGTGACTAAGTTTGCATCGTTGGCTAATGTCGCTCCCGGCCAAACGTTTAGTTACAGTTTAGCGGTGACGACGCAGAGTGCGGGTCTGTTGACCGTTACCCTGCGTGACGTGTTGGATTCTCAATTGGAGTTGTTGGAAGTATCGGCGATATCAGGCACCTGCTTCCCCGGCCAAACTGTGCTCTGCACACTCACGGTGAGTACGCTTAATCCGGCATCGGTGACGTTGCAAGTGCGTGTTCGCCCAACAACAAGCATAGGAACGCTGATTCCCAATCAGGCAGTCCTTGAACAGGGGAGTCTTACTATTGCCACCTCGAATGTCGTAAATGTAACTGTCGCCGGAGAACCAGTACCAACTGCTCCGGCGGTTACATCAACCCCAGAAACCCCGACCACCGTCGTTACCATAACACCAACTCCAACATCACCAACCGTGACGCCAATAACAACCAATACACCAATTCCAACCCAAGTGGTAACACCGGTCGCAACATCGCGGCCAACGTCACCACCAGCGCCAAGGCCAACCTCGCCGCCGGCGCCGCGTCCTACTGAACCTCCAGCGCCAACGTCACCACCAGCGCCAACCGTACCAACCTCGCCGTCAGTCTTGCCAACTGAGCCACCACCACCGGCGCCAGTGGTGACGGTTGCGCCACGTCCGCCTGCAACGCCGCGACCAAGGCCTCCGGCTTCGCCAACAGCAACCTCGCTGCCGGAAATAACACCGACTCCAACCGAACAACCAGCTCCGGCTGTGTTTAGCGAAGGTGATTTGCTGCTCCGCCTGTCTAGCGATTGGGGCAGCGCTTACGCTGGCCAAGATGTGGTCTTTACAGTAGTGTTAGGGAATACACATCCTGAGCAGACGATCAGTGCGGTGAACCTACGGAGTGTACTGCCCTCGAACCTGCAAGTACTGAGTGCAAACGCGAGCCGTGGGGCCGATCCGGTAATTAGCAGCCAAACAGTGACGTACACTGCGCCCGATCTTGCCCCCGGTGAGCGTGTGCAAATCACGATTGCGACCCGTATCCGTCCCAACGTTACTGCCGGGACGTTGTTAGTGGTGCAGGCGCAGGCGAGTTATAGCGGCTTGAGCCGGCCCGTATTCTCGAATATCAGCACCGTGTTGGTGGTTGGCGAGCAGCAGGTGGTCACGGCGACCGCGACACTTGCGCCAGTGACGAGTCCAACTGCGACGGCTACAGTGGGGGTGACAGCAACTGCTATCGCCACAGCAGCGTCCTCTAGCCCAACCGCAACTGCTGGCGCCGTGATCGGTGGCGGCACTTCACCCACGGCTACCGTCACGCCCACGCCGCCGGCTGCCGGCGGCCAGAGTGGCGGGCAAGCGCCGTTACCCAACACGAGCGCCGGTATACCTTTCCTTGGCGTGTTGTTGCTCGGCGCAACGCTGCTCACCCGCACTGTTCGGCTTCACCGTGCCCGCGAGCGGATTTGAGGCGTAAAACTGTAGAGACGTTGCATTGCAACGTCTCTACGATTAATTCCTTGGCCGGCGTTCAACCACGATCCGAAACTGCACGTCGCCGGCTAGATATTGCAGCGCCGTGCTAACGATGGAAATCACCATGCCGCCAAAAAAGGCCGGCCAGAAACCATTAACCACGAAATGAATGCCGAGTTGATCGGCCAATGCCGAGGTTAGCCCCAACAAAAGGGCGTTGATCACTAGCCCGAACAGACCCAGCGTCAGAATGACCAGTGGGCAGGTGAGAAAATAGAGCAGTGGCCGCAAGAGCGCGTTTAGCAGCCCGAACAGCAAAGCGACAATCCCGATTTGCCAGCCCGGCCCGGTAAACTCGATCCCCGGCACAATCCACACTGCGGCAAAGATCGCTAGCGAGTAGATGAGCCAGCGCAAAAAGAGGCGGCTCAGTTCACTGCGCTGTGGAGTGGTGGGAGGTGAGGATGGATACATTGTTACGCTCCTTCCAGTCGAGTGGGTTAACACCCGACTCGCCGATCTGTCGTGAGTATGATACTATACGGCGCGGCGTTGCTGTGGGCGGCAACCGCTATGATGATTGACGAACAAACCATGACCAAAGTTGAAGAATCTGCCTTGTTTGACCGCGTTGCCCAGAGCGCACGGGCCGATGGTAAAGAAGCCTACTTTCGCCTACATCGCTACCGCTTTGCGGCAATGCTACGTGCGATGGGGCCGGCCAACGGCGCTCGTGTGCTTGAAGTGGGGGTAACGCCCGGCCAGTTTACTGAGCTATTGGTTGAAGCTGGATTCAAGGTCAGTGGCGCTGACCTTGATCCCTTTACCCGCAAGGCACTTTGGGATCGGCTAGGCGTTGAAGTGCGGCAGGTCAATCTCGAACGCGAACCGGTGCCGTACCCCGATGCTGGCTTTGATTGGGTGGTCTTTTCCGAAGTGATCGAGCATATGGTCTATTCGCCGTTGCCGATCTTACGCGAGTTTTACCGCGTTTTGCGGCCCGGTGGCCGGTTGTTGATTACCACGCCTAACGAACTCTACCTCAAAAGCCGTGCCCGCGCAATTCTGCGCATGCTGCTTTGGCAGAGTCTCAGTACACCTGAAGAGTTTCGCCACCAGATGCTGCTCGAAGGCGAGGCGCGTTATACCACCCACAGCCGCACCTACACAATGGGTGAATTGACGTGGTTGGTCGAACAAGCCGGTTTTCGGATTGTGTGCAAGCGGTATGAAGCACCGTGGGAGCGAGTTGGTCTTGAAGCGAGTCGCTTGCTTAGCGCACCCCATCGAGTGCTTGGTAAAGCGCTCTTTTTTGCGCTTACTGCTGCGATTCCTCCTACCCGTTCAATGTTGCTGGTCGTTGGCCAGCGGCCAACTGGTTGACGCCAACCCCTCCCTCTCGCTATAATAGGGCGAGACGGGCCGCTAGCTCAACGGCAGAGCAATCGGCTCATAACCGACAGGTTCTCGGTTCGAATCCGAGGCGGCCCACCAAGCGCGACCGGTATACGCCGGTCGTTTGCTGTAAGATTGCTCTACCACCTATCTGCCTCTTTGTAGCTATCTATACCTCCGGCGCTTGACAGCCGGCCCGCTTCCTTCTATCATTCTTAACACAACTGAATCAAGCGCATCTGCGCAGCCAGGGGAGCCGGGTGAGCCCGGCTGAGATTGCGGCCCGATTGATGCCGTTGACCCTTTGAACCTGATCTGGGTTATGCCAGCGGAGGGAAGGCTTTCTGGTCATGGTACCGTCGCTCCCCATCGCTGGAGTGGCGGTTTTTATTGTTGGCGCAACAAGGAGGATGGTATGCCCGCTGTCACCGTCAGTTTCGAGGTCTTGCCCGGTGGGTTGCCCGATAAAGCGACGACCTACGCTGCCGTTGATGCGGCGATCGCGGTAGTGGCCGAGAGTGGTTTGACCTACCGCGTTTGCCCCATGGAGACAACGATCGAAGGTGATTACGATGCGATTATGGCGGTCATTAAGCGGGCGCAAGAGGCGGTGCTGGCCGCTGGCGCCAGCCGGGTCTTTACCCTAATCAAGATAGATTACGATCCGAATGGTTCGTCAATTGCCGAGAAGCTGGCGAAGTATGAGTGAAGAGGTTTCGGCACCAATCCACACGACACCGGTCACTGCTCCCACCCGCCTATCGTGGCGCACCGGCTTGGTTGAATATGGCCCGCCAGCTTTGCTCGTCATCAGTTTGCTGCTGCTCTGGGAAGGGCTGGTCTGGTATTGGGCCGTTCCGGCATGGCTGTTGCCATCACCATCCCGCATTGCTACCACTTTGGTGACAAGTCTGCCGGTGTTAGCCGAGCATACCATAGCCACGCTCACGGTAACGATCCCCGGCTTTACACTGGCACTGGTAGCTGGATTTGGGTTAGGCGTGGCACTCGATGCCTCACCGCTCCTGCGCCGCGCTATCTATCCGCTGCTGGTTACGTCGCAGACGGTGCCAATCGTGGCGATTGCACCCCTGCTGGTCGTCGGGTTCGGGTTTGGTCTCTTGCCCAAGGTGCTGGTGGTGGCGCTAATTACCTTTTTTCCGATTGTGGTCAATACCATCGACGGTCTGCAAGGGGCCGATCGCGACCAGCGTCGTCTGCTTGAGGCAATGGGGGCCAACTATTGGCAACTGCTCCGCCTGTTGCGGTTGCGCGCTGCTTTGCCGGCTATCTTCACCGGGATTAAGGTTGCGATTACCTACAGTGTGATCGGTGCCGTGTTAGCCGAATGGATCGGCGCCAGCGCCGGTTTGGGCGTCTATATTGCACGCTCGCTGCGTGCCTTCCGTACTGATCAAGTCTTTGTCGCCGCACTGGTGACATCGTTACTAACGATTGTTCTCTTCACCTTGGTTAGCCTGCTTGAACGCTGGATCGTGTTTTGGAAGGGAGAACGCTAATGCGCAGATGGTTGTTATTTACCCTGATGATGGTGCTGACTGCGTGTGGTAGTGGGACTGCAACACCGTCTTCCCCTCAGACTCCTTTAACCAACGTGCGCGTTGGATTAGATTGGACGCCGAATACCAATCATACCGGTCTCTATGTGGCCCAAGATAAAGGCTACTACGCGCAGCAAGGTCTCGCTGTCGAGATTCTCGGTGCGCAAGAGGGCGGCACGGTCGAGCAGTTGGTGGCTGCTGGCCGGCTTGATTTTGGCATTTCGTATCAAGAAGGTGTCACCCAAGCCCGTGTGGAGGGAGTGCCAATTGTCTCGATTGCTGCAATTATTCAGCACAACACCAGTGGCTTTGCCAGCCGCGCCGAAGAGGGCATCACCAGCCCGCGCGATTTCATTGGCAAGAAGTATGGTGCGTTTGGCTCCCCTGTCGAAGAAGCGGTTATCCGTGGTTTGCTTGAATGTGTTGGGGCCGGTGAACAGTTTGATCAGGTGAAGTTTGTTGACATCGGTAGTTCCGACTTTTTTGTCGCCACCGAACGCGATGAAGTTGATTTTGTCTGGATTTTCAAAGGTTGGACCGGCATTGAAGCTGAGGTGCGCGGTGTGCCGCTCAATATTGTGATGATGAACGATGTGCAGTGCATCCCCGACTACTATACGCCGGTCATAATTACAAGTGAAAAGCTGATCGCCGAGAGGCCTGATCTGGTGCGACGGTTCCTCGCCGCAACGAGCGCCGGGTATCGCTTTGCCATCGAGCAGCCCGCCGAAGCTGCCGATATCCTTCTTAAGGCTGCGCCCGAACTCGACGCCGAGCTGGTGCGGCGCAGCCAGCAATATTTGGCCGGCCAATATCAGGCCGAAGCGCCGCGTTGGGGTGAGCAGAAGCTTGCGGTTTGGCGCACCTACGCCCAATGGATGGCCGAACGCAACCTTATTGCGCGCATGATCGAGCCGGAAAAGGCCTTTACTAACGATTTCTTGCCGTAACCGCCGTATGGACACAGCGCCGCTGTCTCCCTTCGGTAACTAACGCAATGCCAACCCTCGAACTACACTCCATCAGCAAAACGTTCACCTCTCCCGCCGGGCCGATGCTGGTGCTCGACCGGCTGAGCATGCAGGTCGCGGCGGGGGAGTTTGTCGCCGTAATTGGGCCGAGCGGCAGCGGCAAGACGACCCTGTTTAACATCATTGCCGGCCTTGAACGACCCGATGCCGGTGCCGTGCGTATCGACGGTGTGGATGTGACGGGCCGGCGCGGGCAGGTGGCTTATATGCCGCAACGCGACGCCCTGCTCCCGTGGTTATCGGTGATCGAGAACGCGGTGCTGGCGACGGTGGTGCATGGCGGCGATGTGGCGGCGGCCCGCCGCGAAGCGCACGCGCTGCTGGCCGATTTTGGCTTGCAAGGCTGGGGTGATGCCCGCCCAGCCCTGCTGTCGGGTGGCATGCGCCAGCGCGCCGCCTTTCTGCGCACCGTCCTCTGGCACCGCCCGATCATGCTGCTCGACGAACCCTTCGGCGCGCTCGATGCCCTCACCCGTGCCCAGTTGCAACAGTGGCTGCTCGCCCTGTGGGATCGGCTCGACCGCACGGTTTTGCTCGTCACCCACGACATCGACGAGGCCATCATCCTTGCCGACCGCATCTACGTCCTCACCCCGCGCCCGGCCCGCATCGCGCTTGAGCTGCGCGTTGCGCTGCCTCGCCCGCGCTCGTACACCCTCGTCACCGACCCAGCCTTTGCCCGCCTTAAACGGCAGTTGCAGCAGGTGTTGATGAATGACGAGCGGGGGTGAGGTAGGAGCGGTTCACCACAATGTTACCTGTACTACTTCTTCCCTAGTCACTTCCGGCCAGAAATAATACGTACCGGATGTTGTCACCACACGCTGCTCGTATATGTTGCATCTTATTGGCTGCTTCTTTCCGGCGCTTGCTTAGGTTAACGAAATCACCGGCTAGCTTCGCTTCAATAAAAATGGGAATTTGTTAAGGGAGCGCATTCTTGGTTTGCATAACGACATCTATGTGGAATGTTGATCTATCCAGTGATGTTCAATCGAACAGCGTATGTACTGGCGCGCATTGTCGAGATCAGCATGGTGCTAGCTACTGATTGTTTGGTATATCAATGCTGTTCGCGAAATGTTGCTATCAAACGAAGGTTGGCGACGCTCTTGCTCGTTACGAATAATAGGGTTCGCTTGGCGTGATTAAGCGCAAATCTGCAATGTTTGTTGAGGGCGTAATAGTGCCTTCACGCGCTGCTCGGAACGTCTCTGGAGCAAATGTGATGAACCAGCGATTGAAATATTGATTGCTCAATGTCTTGCTTCCATCGCTGAGGCTTGTCGAGATTGAGGTGTATCATCTTCTAGTAAGCGTGATAGCAATAGAAGCCTACAACTAACTTGAACGTTCGCTCACTTTTTAAGCACTGACGTTTTAGTTTGGCAATGAAATATGACCCCGCGCTCCGTGCCATTCAAGGCAACTGGAGGCGGAGTCACTGCGATGCTACCCAAACAATAGCTTTTGTGATCTGTTAAGGATATGTATCGTATGTGCGATATGCCCGTTCCCCTACTCCTCTGGCGGCAACGATGTCGTGATGTCGTACACCAGCACCTGCACGTCAAGGCCCTCGTTGGTCAACAGCGAAATGGTAAACTCATTCGTCGCATTCTTGATCGCCTGCTCGTCGGCGGCGGGGGCGTAAGCCCGAATGCTAGCCTCTTCGGCGGAAACGCGCGTCACCCGTGTGACCGCGCTAGGGCTGGCAGCGGCAATCCGGCGCTGAATCTCGGCAATCGCTTCATCAAGCGTCATGGTTCATCACCTCGTTAGATAACATTGAATTCGGATGCGAGCTTGCCGCTACGGAACCGGTCGATCCGCAGCTCGTCAATATTAATCGTATGCGCCCGCCCGTCGATCACCTCTTCGGCGATCAACAAACCGGTTGCTGGCGCGTGCATGATGCCATGGCCGCTGAAGCTGCTGGCGTCAATATAACCTGCTAAATCAGGATGCCGGCCAAGGATCGGATTGTGATCCGGCGTGATTTCATACAAGCCTGCCCAACACTGCTGTTCGGCCAACCCTGCCGTCTCCAGAATCGGGAAGCGGTGGATGCCGGCTTCAATCACCGCCTCCAGCCAATCCCAATCCACCGTGGTATTGGTGCTGCTTGGCTCGGCTGGGTTCGAGCGACCCATCAAGATGCTCTGCCCCTCGCGCCGCATGTAGAAGCCGGTGCCAACATCGATCGTCAACGGGATCGGCGCGCTGATCGCTGGGAAGGGGGTGGTCATATAGACGTTGCGGCGGTAGGGTCGCACCGGCAAGTCGAGACCGGCTAGCGCCGCTACTTCACCTGCCCACGGCCCGGCGCAGTTGATCACAATGTCGCAGCCGACCGGCCCAGACGGCGTTTCTACCGCCGTCACGCGCCCGCCGGTGATCTGAAAACCGGTCACTGGCGTGCCACGGCGCAGGCGTACACCGTGACGTTGCGCAGCGCGCAGGTAGCCGAGCGCAATGCCGTAGGGATCACAGTAGCCGTCGTCAGGGCCAAAGGTGGCCCCGATCAAGTCATCGATCCGCATTTGCGGCACAAAACGCGCCGCCTCTTCCGGCGTCAGTGTCTCAACCCGCACCCCCAGCTCGCGTTGCATCGCCACGTTGCGCAGATACTGCGCCCACGTCGCTTCGTCGTTAATCAGGAACAGATACCCCACCTGCCGCAATTCGGCGTGGCCGCCGACCTCTTCCTCGAAGTGGCGCAGTCGTTCGATGCTGTAGCGCGACAGCAAGACATTGATGCGCGACGAGAATTGGTGGCGCACCCCGGCAGCCGAGCGAGCCGTGCTGCCGCTGATTTCGGTCTCTTCGCGTTCAAGGATAACCACGTCGCGCAGGCCACGTTCGGCCAAATGAAAGGCAATACTCGCGCCAATCACGCCTGCGCCGATAATAACGACTTGTGCTCGGTCGATCATTGATATGTTCCTCGGTCGGGGCATAGCAGCGCTATGCCCCTACAGTGTGCTCCGTTTGCCGCGCCGTCGCGGCGGTACGTCCTCTGGCGGTAGCTGTGGTTCTTCGCCGGGGGCCAGCTCTTCCGCCGGCGTTGGTGTGGTAGGTGGCGGGGTTGAGCGTTGCCGGCGCTCTTCGCGCCACGCCAACCGTTCGCGGGCCACCGCCTCAAAACCGCGTCCGGTCGGCTCGTAGTAGATTCGCCCCGCCAGATTCGGCGGCAGGTGTTCTTGATCAGACCGCCCTTCTGGCAGGTCGTGAGCGTACTCGTAACTGCGACCATACCCCAGCCGTTTCATCAGCTCGGTGGGTGCGTTGCGCAAATGGAGCGGCACCGGCTCGTTGCGCGTTTCGGCCACGTCGCGTTGCACTGCGCCGTAAGCCCGGTAGAGTGCATTGCTCTTCGGCGCGAGGCAGAGGTAAACAACCGCCTGCGCTAGCGCCAATTCGCCTTCCGGCTGGCCGAGAAAATGCACCGCCTGTTGGGCGGCAATCGTCTGCGGCAAGGCTTGCGGATCAGCCAACCCAATGTCCTCCACTGCTATCCGCACTAACCGGCGGGCAATGTACAGCGGATCCTCGCCGCCGTCGAGCATCCGCCCCAGCCAATACAACGCACCGTCGGGATCGCTATCGCGCACGCTCTTATGCAGCGCCGAGATGGCGTCGTAGTGCAGTTCGCCGTGTTTATCGTAGCGCACGGCCCGGCTTTGCAACGCATCGCGAATATCGTCAACCGTGATCAAGCGCGTCTCGCCGATCGCCGGTGGCTTTGAGCGGGCCGCTGCTTCGAGCGCGTTGAGCGCGGTGCGAGCGTCGCCATTTGACATATTGATCAAGTAACTGCGCGCATCGCTGGCGAGCATAATCTTCAACTCACCCAACCCGCGCTCGCGATCGCTCAAGGCTCGATCGATCAAGATACCGATCTCGTCATCGCGCAACGCTTCCAGCGTAAAGACCCGCGCCCGCGAGAGCAAGGCCGAATTAACCTCAAATGATGGGTTTTCGGTCGTCGCGCCGATCAGAATGATCGTGCCATCTTCGATGTAAGGTAAGATGGCGTCTTGCTGGCTCTTGTTGAAACGGTGGATTTCATCAATAAAGACGACTGTGCGCTGCTGAAACATGCCGAGCCGGTCTTTGGCCTCTTGCACTACTCGGCGCAGATCGTTCACCCCGGCGCTCACCGCGCTGAGCGGCTCGAAGTGGGCATTGGTGCTGTTAGCGATGATCTGGGCCAGTGTCGTCTTACCGCTGCCTGGCGGACCCCACAAGATCAGCGAGAAAAGCTGATCGTTAGCAATCGCTCGCCGCAGCAACTTGCCTTCGCCAATGATGTGGCCCTGTCCGACGAACTCATCGAGCGTGCGCGGGCGCATACGCGCTGCCAGCGGCGCCTGATTCTGCAACGCCTGTTGGCGTTGCGCGTCAAACAAAGTTGGGCCTCGCGGTTTGGGCGGCATAGGCAACAGTTTGTTGAGCTATTGATCGTACTATTCCTGATTGTAGCATATCTTGGCCGCATATCGGGTTGCGTGCCGGTGTGTTGCTAAGCGTGGTAGCGTCTCTTGTATGAAGGCAAGCTGATGCACTACAATCCTGCAATAAGTTCGCACGTTATCGGTGCAGTTAAGGTGCATCTGGGCAAAACGTATCAGTTGATGATTATCGTCAATCCTGCTATCCGTAGTGGTAAGCCAATTATTCGTAGTTTACGCTATGTAGTTTGTGATATTTTATCTTGTCTCGCTGCTAGAATGAGCGTTGCGGAAATGTTGGCAGACTTTCCTGTTCTAACTATGGAAGACATTAAGGCTTGTCTGGTCTTTGCTGCTGATCGTGAGCGAATAATTACGGTATTCCTGTTTGATCATCATCTTTCCCGAAAATTGGTTGATAATCTCGCTAAATCAAGTCATGCGGCTTTTCATGGTCTCGATCGAACTGAAGATATTACGGTCGGGACATTTGCAAGATATGGTAATTATATATTCGCCGTAATAATTCAATATCATTTACCCAAGACCTAGCTCGCTCCTTGCGCGAGAGGGTCTAAGCTGACGAATTGAGATTCTGACTGAAATGAGTTCAGCTCAGACGCAAAGTCAATACCAATAGATGCGAGCCACATGGTTCATCGCAAAGGGTATCAAAGAACTATTGCCGCGTTGTAACTCCAAGGCATATGCTACAGGTAAGTGAAGACGGCGCTGCCCGCCAGCGGAGAGGCAACTGTAGCAAACCTCACGAACTGTACACCGCCTCTTGTGCTCCCCGTTGCCCCTCTTCCACCTTCCTCTTCCCTCTGCTGGCGGGGTGCCAGAGGCACGAACACCGGCAACCATAGAGGTTGCCGGTGTTTTGTTGGCGCTAGCGGGGATAGCGCGCGTCGCTTTCCTGACGTCATTGCGCGCCGCGCCTTGCGCGGCGCAGCAATCCCCGCGAGTGTGAAAGGTAACCACTCAGCGGTTATGCCTGCTACAGCCGGAGATTCCTTCGGGGGCTACGCCCCCTCGCAATACCAATATCTTGGCGATAACCGTCGATGGAGTGCGGTAGTCAAACTGCCGCACTCCATGCCGCTTGCCCGTGGGTTGTTACCCGTCCAACTCGCCGCTACGTCTCTTCACTCGCCGCGATCACGGCATTGGCGATCTGGTCGCCGCGCCCGTTCGGCAGATACACGTAGCGTCCACCCAGCCATGCCGCCAATTGTTGCGCTTCACCCCGCGAAACAAAGCTACGCTGTGTATCAATTACTACAGCTCCGATGCCGGCGGCGCGCAATCGTCCGGCCAGTTGCTGTACCTCTTGGCGGGCCTGCTCGAGCCGGCGGTTTTTATCCATCGTCGGGTCAGCTTTGAGCGGGACGTTGGGCCGTCCATCGGTGATCAGCACGATGGTGGTACGGAAGATGCCACGCGCTCGCGCCTGTTCACTAATCTGATACGCTGCCAGCAGCGCCGCCGCTAGCGGCGTGCCGCCACCGGTCGGCAAGACATCGAGCGCCCGTTTTGCCAGCTCGACGCTCTGCGATGGCGGGAGCAGCAGATCGGCTCGCTCACCACGGAAGGCGAGCAACGCGACCTGATCGCGATGCACGTAGGCTTGTTGCAAGAGAGCATTAACCGCGCCTTTTGCTTGCCGCATCCGGTGCAGTGCCATCGAGCCGCTGGCATCAACTAGAAAACAGAAGAGGGTGCCCGCTTTCGAGCGGTACTTTTTGATATGCAAGTCATCGGCCCGCAAATGGATGCGCCCGCGCCGGTGCTGATGATACGGATGCTCGCTGGCCCGCAAGCGTTGCCACGGCGCTGCTGCGCGCAACGTTGCGATCACATCAAGCCGGCCTTGCGCCGGACGGCCCGGCACCGAGCGGATGTGCCGCCCGCGCTGGCCCGAAATCGTGCCGCGTGAGCCACTTCGCCCGCGCCGCCGCACTGTGAATGGCGTTTCGAGAATATCTGGCGGCACCTCAGTCTCCATCGCCGCCAAAATCAGGTCTTCCACCGTCAGCTCTTCGTCCGGCGGTTTCGGTGGTTGATCCTCTTCGTCGTTCTGCTCGTCCTCTTCATCGCGCTGGCTCGGCGGTGGCGGCGCCGGTTCGGGGGTAGGCGGCGGCGGTTGCACCTCTTCCTGCGTCATTTCCGGCATCCGGGTTGCGCGCGGCAACATCACCAGCCGCACCGCCAGTTCGAGATCTTCGTTACTCACCGTGTCGCGTCCGGCCAGCGCCGCCGCTGCCCGCGCTGCCCGCATCGCAAACATATCGGCCCGGTGGCCTTCGACCCCCAACGCCAAAGCAGTCATACTCAATTGCCGGATCTGCTCGTTGGTGATCGTCACCGTTGGCAGCAGTTCCCGTGCTGCCAACACGCCGGCCAAGACCAATGCCTCATCGTCTTCATAATCGAGGTTTGGTTGCAAATTACGCCGCACTACTTCGGCCCGCGTCGTCACCGGTGCTTTGCCGATTGGGGCCACGATCAACCCGAGCCGGTCGAGCAAGTGGCGACGGGGCGGCCCTTCTGCCGGATCATAAGTCACCAGCAGCGCAAAGCGGGCCGGTTCCACCACCGAAATCCCTTCGCGTTCAACCCGCACCACGCCGCTATCCAGCGCACCGAGAATGTGGTTAATGGTGCTATCGTCGAGCAGGTTGACGCTATCCACGTATAATAAGCCGCCGTTGGCGCGCGCCAGCAACCCGCTGCGATGCACCCGCTTGCCCAAGGCCAGCGTCGCCTCAATATCAATCCCACCCAAGAGTCGGTCTTCGCTTACACCGACCGGCATCTCGACCAAATTGCAGGGCAAGGTGGGGTCAAACTCGCGCCCGCTGGCCAGCATACGGGCAAAGGCGCGCACCAGTGCGCTCTTGCCGGTTCCGGCCCCGGCGCCAATTGCCACCCCGGCCAGCATCGGATCGACCGCCAGCAACAACAGGGCCTGCCGGGCCGTCTCAAGGCCAACTATCGCCGTAAACGGGAGCGGCGCTGACGGCAGTTCTTTCACTTTCTGTGCCATAATGCGCTCCTGTCAGCGTGATCGGCGGCATCGCGTCACACTGCCAGATGATCAATGATGAACGGAACATGAGCGGTTGTGATAGAGCGTGGAATGCACATTACAGGCTTCGTGCAGCCGTCGCACAGTTGCAGGATTGGTATGACGTGCGGCAGTGAAACTGCCGCACATCATCACGCTTCGTTGCCTCGGAGCCGGCTCATTGCGCAATTGCCTGTGATGCCTGCTGCATTTCGTCCTCAGCAATATATGTCCCGTTACGGCACCAACACCTCTTCCACTGCCCGCTCGATCCGCACCGCATCGTCTTGCGTCTCCAACGGATCTTTGCGCAGCCGGTGGCGCAGCGCCAGCACCGCAATCCGGCGCACGTCGTTCACGTTCACCTCGTTGCGCCCCTCGAGCGCAGCCAGTGCAGTTGCCGTGCGGGCCAACGTTAGTTCGCCACGATGGCCATCAACTTCGAGTTTAACGCAGAGTTCGGCGATCTTGTACAGCACCGGATCGGGCAATACCACCTCGGGTAAACGGCGTTGCGCTTGCTTGATCTTGCGCTGCAATTTCTGCGTCTCTTTCGACCACTTTTCGACAAACGCGAACGGATCAGCGTCATATTCACGGCGTCGTTTGACAATCTCCACCCGCTCACTGACATCGGTAATGGTGGTAATACGGGCGTGCAAGCCAAAGCGGTCGAGTAACTGTGGCCGCAGATCGCCCTCTTCGGGATTGCCCGAACCCACCAGCACAAAGCGGGCCGGGTGGCGCACACTGATACCTTCGCGCTCGACAACGTTCACACCCGACGCTGCTACGTCGAGCAAGACGTCAACCAGATGGTCTTCGAGCAGATTCACTTCATCAATGTAGAGAAAACCGCGATTGGCGCGGGCCAACAGGCCGGGGGCAAACGCTTGCACGCCTTGGGTCAATGCCCGCTCAATATCGAGCGTGCCACAGACGCGATCTTCGGTTGCGCCGAGCGGCAAGTCAACTACCGGCACCGGAATATTGATGACGCTCGGCTTTTTGGGTTTGCCAGTCTGGTTGGGCACGGCTCGGCATTGGTCACACAGGCCAGCGGTACGATCGGGGGCGCACGAGTAAGGGCAACCGGCAACGGCCTTGATCGGTGGGAGCATGGCAGCAAGCGCGCGCACGGCGGTTGATTTGGCCGTGCCGCGATGACCCATCACCATGACCCCACCGATCGTCGGATTAACGACGCACAGCAAAAGGGCTAACTTCAATTCTGCTTGACCAACAATGGCCACAAATGGATACGGTGGAATCGGAGCATTGGTAGACGGAGTATCACCATTTGCTGATGGTTCGGCTGTCGTGACTGCTTGGTCGTGTTCTTTAGTCATTGCGTCGTACCTTTGCAAAATGAATGAGCGGGCAGATGCCCGCCCAACCCATCAAACCCGAATTAGGCGGGATAACAAGGACAACCCGATCACAACCTCTTGCGACCGGTGTACCGCGATCCCGCTATGGGCCGAATTACCGCTGCGTCTTGACCACCGATCCGGCTGTTGGTTTCCGCCCGTTGCGTGTGCGGCGTGCATAGGCGGTAACATTCGTCCACAGGAATGTCAGACCGAGGCCAAGGACAGTGAGGATTAAACAGGCCCAACACAGGATGGCTGGCGTCAACGGACCGATCATTTGCGTGGCTTCACCGAGTCCGCTTGGCATAGTGTTCACTCCTCTCGCGGCTATTTTGCCTTTGCGGCATACGACGGCATAATTACTTCTCGCATTTTCTGCGGATCAATGCGGAAGTTCTCTATTAATTCTACCACGTAGCGCAAATGTGATCGCGGGATGGAAACGAACATTTCACTCGGATCGAGCCGATTATGCATCCGTCCGCCGCCGTCACCAATCGCAAACACTGAGTTTTTCGTGTGCCATGGCGCAGCGAATATTGAGGCGCAGGCGCTAGCGCCCAATTCACCAACCGGAAATGTGCCGATCCGCACGCTGGCTGCCCCGGCGATCTGCATCGCCCGCTGTGGATCGACCACACACACCATCAGATCGACCGGCACACCATCCGGCACGTCATCGAGCGGCGCGGCGGCCAATGCCTTGATCATGCCCGCTGGCAGCGAGTAGCTCTGCTGTTTATTGCAGGCCGCTGCTTCCGGCGTATAGAAGCCTTGCGCGTCAGTCAGATAGACACCCTCGGTAATGTATGGCCCCGGATTGGGATTCAGACCGAGGTGATATTGCCCGACCCAGCAGTCATGATGCTCGGCATCAACATACACCCGCCGTCCTTGTTCGGCTTCGCGCACGATTGCGCACGCCACCACATTGGCCGGTTCGTATCCCGGTGGCGGCCCATCGTAGCAGTAGGTGATCGCAACCGGACGCCGCTTCACCCGCATCCGCTCGATCAGCAGGCGGTTGAGCTCCTTCAAATCAGGAATCTCATCGACTTCACTCATTACCGCCTCCACAGCGGATGTTGCAACTCTGGGCTGTCCGCGTGCAAGTCTGCTGCGGTTTGGCCCCAACGCCAGATCCATCCCTCAATCCACCAGCGTATTCTCAGCGCCAGCGGTGCTACGCGATACTCGGTGGGTTTTGTCGCAAGGTGTAGCCGCATTGCTCACCTCCATCATCCGGCTTACGGTTACAAAGCCGGCTATCGGTAGAACGGGCTGGCCGGACGGCGCAGGTCAACGTAGCGGAATTGTTCGCCCGATCGCTGCAACGCGGCCAGAATTGCTATCTTGCTGTCAAGATCGTCGGTGTTGCCCATGCAGATAGTGGTATGCCCATCAACGGTCAACGTCATACCCTTCTTCGGATCGTGGTTGGCTTCGGTCACATACATCCCCAACTCATTGAGCAGTCGCTTGACAACTATGCGGGTAGGGGCGTCCATCTCCGGCTTATCACCAACCGCCCGTTCCATCAGACCGAGCGTAATCACCGGCGCTGGCCGCCGCGCCGTTTGCCCGCCGAACAGTTCTTCTGCGGTGGCGCCATCAGGCACAATGTCCGGCTCTTCGGCCCCAAACACGCTCAAGAACTCTTTGTACTCGAGCGGGCGAACATCTTCCATCTTGACTGCCGGCAAGGTGCGATCGATGATCTGGCGAGCTAGCCGGTCGAAGATCGCGTCGAAGCGCGGTTCTTGCAGCGCCAACTGGCAAGCGTCGGCCAATTCGCGCACTGTGCGATCCAGCGGGATGCTGGCCAAGATGGGCAGGTTGATCTTCTCGGCAAACCGGGCCGCCACACCGCTGCCATCGTCGCGGTTGACCACCAACCCCAGCAGTTTAGTGCGTCCACCCATACTGGCAAAATATTTGGCGGCGCTGGCGATATTATTGGCCGCATAGAGGCTCTGGCGGTCGTTGCCGCAGAGGATAATCACCTCTTCGGCCAATGATCGCGAGAGGGGGGTTGCGAAACCACCGCACACCACGTCGCCGAGAAAATCCATGACCACATAATCAAGCGCCCATTGGCTGAGGCCAAACTTTTCGAGCATATCGAAGCCGAAGGTGATGCCTCGTCCACCACAGCCGCGCCCAACTTCAGGGCCGCCGATCTCGCAACCGTAGACGGTTGCCCGGCCCATAACGGTCGTTTTAAAGATTACGTGGTGTACTGCCAATTCATCCTCACGTCCGGCTTCTTTAAATTCACGCCAGACATCCCCCAACGTGGGCAGACTGACTCCGCCAAAGAGGGCGTTACAACTGTCGTGCTTGGGATCACAGCCGAGCTGGAGCACCCGGTTTCCCAATAGGGCTAGTTTACTGACCAGATTGGTGGTGAAGAACGACTTGCCCATGCCGCCTTTGCCGTAGACGGCCAGCATTCGTGCGGTTGAACCGGGCTGCTTCTGCTTAGGATGCGCAGGCATGCGTATAGTCTCTTTCTAGGTGGAATGTCGTTATGCCCCTTCCGGCCCATTTCCGTTTTGTGGCCACGTCACAACCACTTTCAAGCAAGCCGGATCTTCCAACGCCAGCCGATACGCGGCTTGAATCCGGTCGAGCGGTACATAGTGCGTGAGTAGACCAGCGACATTCAATTCACCATTCGCGAGCAAGTCGCGCACCCGCGGTAAATCGCCGTCGGGGCCAAATTCCCATTCACGGGCAACTAAGATCTGTGCTTCACGCATAAAGACCGGCGCGTAGGGAATATTGATATGTTCGTAGTAGCCGAGCAACACGACGCGACCATGGTTGGCGAGCAGCGGCAACGCTCCGGCGAGCGCCCCCATCGAGCCGGTCGCTTCGATCAGCACATCAACCTTCGACTCGCCAATGGCCTCATCGAGCGACTCGCGGGTAACATCGATCACTTGATCGGCTTGGCTCGCCTCCAACCGAATAGCAACGCGGTCAGCGACGGCCACATGCTGCGCACCGACGAGTTTTGCCAGCCGCGCTGCCAATTGGCCGACAATACCTTGCCCCAACACAAGTACCCGATCAGTTCGTCGGATTTGCCCAATCTTTACGCCATGCAATGCGGTTGCCGCCAGTGCTAACAGTACGCCGGTCGCCGGATCGATCGATCCTAACGGCACGACCCGCTCATGTTCGGCGGTGATATACTCGCTCTGCCCGCCCCACGCTGCATTGACACCGCGAAAACAACGCGCGCCGCCAATGTATACCCACTGACCAAGCAATTCCTTCGGCGCTTTGCTACCAACTTGCACCACCTGCCCAACGGTCTCGTAGCCGGGTACGACTGGGAAGAGGAGCTGCGGTTGCGGCAGACGACCATCGAGCAGCATCCGTTCAGTACCGGCGCTGATCGAGGTAAAGGCCGTCCTGATCAGCACATCACCGGCTTTCGGCTCATTGACCTGCACCGTGCGAATCTCGATCGTGTTCCGTTTCGGGATGACTACCGCGCGCGACTTGATCGGCATACAGTCGATCGCTTTCTAGTACGCCGAAGCGTAATCTCTGCTCAGTGACACAGCCAACCTCGAACGATGGCTTCAACTTCATTGCTACTGCGCCTTCGCTGCGCTAGCCGACTGCGCCCGTAATTGCGCTTCAAGCAGGCGCCGTTCTTTAGCCGAACGGATCCCGCGCCAGAGGAATTGGCCAGCGTTGAACAAATAGGTGACATACGCAAAGACCATCACCCACATCACGGTGCGGCTATCGAGGTGGAGCCACACCGCCACGAAATAGGCGTTGTGGGTGATGATGGCTATCAGATTCCCTAAGTCTTCCCAGAAGAACTCGGGCGCCATAAAATATTTGCCGTAGATGTCGTGTTCCCACAGCATGCCGGTGATGGTCAATGCCCAAATCAGTGCAATCTTGATCCACACACTGACAGTAGCGATCCAGTATCCTTCACCGGTTGCAAGGTACCGTATGACGAGAGCAAAGCTGATGATAAAGACGATGAATTGAATCGGAGCCAGAATAAATTGGGCTTTTGTCCACGGCGAGCGGTTACGTCGCTCCAATTGTTCGGGCGTGTACATACGATCCTCCACCTCATCCGCGCTATGCCGGCGTTGCGATACTGGTACGGCTAACTGTCAGCAGAAAGCGATGTTCAACGAGCTGCGGTTCGTGAAGATCAGACCAGCGCTGGCTCGCCCACGTTTGCACTCGTTTGATCGCCTGTTGCAAGACCTCGTCGTCGAGTGCCCACGTTTCGGCGTCAATCCGGTCGGCCATGCCGGCAATGACCTCGGCAGGGCTGATTGCCCGTTCCCAGCGCGCTGCTGTGATCGGTTCACCTGCCGGTGCGCCCAATTTGGCGAGGTGTTGCGTAACCGCAGCACCGGCGCCGGGAGGGCGCGCGCCGGGCAACAATTCCATAACTGCCTGCCGCAATTGCCCGCGCAGTAGGCCGACGCACGATGCTGGATCGCGCCAATCGATCCCCTGAATGATGACCCCACCCGGCTTGACGACACGCACCATTTCTGCGAGTGCCGTCCGCCAGTCAGAGAGGAGATGTAGCACATGCACTGCTAGTGCCGCATCGAAGGTTGCGGTGGTAAAGGGCAAGGTTTGAGCGTCGGCCTTAACCAGCCGTAGTGGTACACCGGCTTGTGCAGCTCGTTCACGGGCGGTTGCTAACATCGCGGTTGAGAGGTCAATACCGGTAACCTGCGCTCCGGCTGCCGCCGTTGGCAGTGCGATCCGGCCACTGCCAATCCCGATCTCAAGCACCTGCGCGCCAATTCCAGTCTGAGAGACAATCGCTTGCCCAATCGCTATCGCTACCTCTGGCGAATGGCCGCGCTGTGCGTCGTAGACATCGGCAATCTTGTCAAAAGCAATCTCGATCGCCATACCGACTCGATCTTTCCAGTGACGCGGGCCGCTGGTCGTGTGCCCGCGTCAGTGTGCGAAACTCACCGTCAAAGCCTAGCAGACAAGACCGTGCTATCCTACGAGGCCGTATCCATAGCCAACGCTGCGGTTAGGTCTTGCCGCGTCAAGCCTTTGAACTCTTGCACCGAGATGCCGCGCAAAATGCCGATGGCGATAACCATCAATAGTGCCTCTAGCCCGAAGACTATGCCATACCCCATAGCTGGGGTAACGATGCCGCTTTCAATCATAACCGTGTGCCCCAGCCCGCTGAGCACATTCGCAAAGCCGTTACCGAGGCCCTGCGCCATCCCCCACATGCCCATATAGAGACCGGTCTGCCCTTCGACCGTCATCTCCATCATCATTGCTAATGCGCCAACGTTGAAGAGGCCGATGCCTAAACCCATTATCACGAGTGCAGGCTGGATAATTTCACGGTGGTGGCTTAGGGCCGAGATCATAAGGAGTGCTAAGCCGCCGGCCACACCCAGACCGCCAAGTGTGGCGATGGTCTTTTTCTGAATGGAAAAGATACTCGATAAAATACCGATACCGAGCATACCGATCAATGCTCCTGCACCCCACATTTGCTGGAACGCCGCTGTGTCTTTTTGTGGCATCTCAAAGACTTCGGCGCCGAATGGTTCAAGAATAGCGTCTTGGAGGAAAATGCCCATTATTGCCAGCAGTACAAAGGCGAAGAAGCCGCGTACCTGTGGATTGCGCCCCATCAGGCCGGTTGCCACCCGCCACGTCTCCAGCGGGCCAGCCTCGCCCTTTTCCGGTGCGGCTAGCAGCAGTTTGCGGTGCTCTTCTGGGGTAATTGGTTTCTCAAGACCGACCACGCCGAGCAGGACGGTGATGGTCACGATGATTGGTGTGAGGTTGTACAGGTATTGCATCGCTTCGGGTGAGTATTGGGGCATAATCACCCGTGACACTCCCGCCGAGACGATTCCGCTGATGATTACCGTCGCCCAGATGAACGCCACCACTGCGCCACGCTCTTTCGGCGTTGTTACCTCGGCGATCAGCGCATTCGATGAGCTGCCGTTCATCGCCATCAGCACGCCAAAGAGGAAGATCAACCCGAAGGCTTCAAGTGTAGCTGCCAGCGACCGTTCGCCTAGCCCAACCGCAATGCTTGGCAGGGCCGTAAAGATCAGCGCGGCCCCAATATTTGACAGAATGACATACGGTGTGCGTCGTAGCCCAAAGATGGGGTAACGGTCGGTGAAGCGACCCCAGTAGACTTGGAAGAACGAGATGAAGTGGTGTAGGCCGATCAGTGTAGTGACAATCACTGCCATTGCACCGAGGTCGGCGATCGTGACCCGGTTGAAGTTGAACGTCAACAGCGCGAACATCCATCCGGCGCCTACCCGCATGAGCGAGAGACGAAAGGTTTTGACGGCGAAACGGAGCAGACCCATCACGCACACCTTTCTAGTTGGTTAGATGAAACGAATGACCTGTAGCGCAGACTGCGTACTACTTTTTTCGGGTGCAACGACTAACTTGCTGTTGGCAGACGCGGCAACCTATCATTGTAGATAATGGAGGCGTTCGGGATGTGCTTTTCGCCGTGAGTATAGCATATATTACAGGTGTGTGCAATATTTGCAAAAATTGTGCAATCGCTTGTCAACTTCAAAATTTTGCATATATGCTATTTCTTAGACGTTGGAACTCAGTAGCTCAAATGTGATCATTTTCTTTACCCCTTTGGAAAGCTCAATCACATAAGTGAAATCTCAATTAAACAGGTATAATTATCAATTGCACGGCACTCGGTACTATCTGGGCAGCGAATAGTCTCGTAGTTGGTTGTGAACTCTCTACGCAAAAGTAAGATGGTTGCGACGTGCTGTTTTTGGTGAATAGGCAACGCCCCTAGAGTCGCACGGAAGCGCAGCTCTAACATCGAACGGCGAATGTTGCATAGTTCTACCGGACGCAGGGCATGCCCCTCACCCCGATCCTCTCCCCGTGGGAAAGAGGGGGGAAGGGGACTGGCGGTGCCGGGGGGCATACCCCTCACCCCGACCCTCTTCCCTACGGGAAGAGAAGCATCGTGTCATTACACTCTCTTTTTACTGCTGCGTGTATCCCTAAGTAGTTGGTAATGCACTGGTTCGCGCCGAAGATATACTTGACCTAGACATTTCGGTCGGCCTTCGGCTGATTCCGAAAGCCATCGCAGTAGTACACGTTGTTGGTAAAGGTTAGTTTCATGGTAAACCTCGCTGTAGTGCGCCGCTCGTTGCTTAGTCTATTGTTAATCGTCGCTGTTGCCTTTGTTGGTCTCAGACCAGATGTAGCGTTTGCCAACGCTACAGTTAACATAGTGCTTAGCACCAATTTTCCAGTAGTGAATAGCGGCGATTGGTCGGTGATTAACGTTGATTACAGTTGTTCAAGTGTTGTTAATACCCCATGTGAAAATGCGACCGTTACAGTTGTTCTCCCACCCGAATTAGCCGGCGGCGCCGGTGATGTCCAAGCCCTTGGTTCCGGCACGTCACCATCGTATAATCCGGCCACCCGCACGGTGACATGGGCTTTCAATGCGCGATTAGCCGCTGGTGACTCTGGGCGACTCGAATTGCGGGTGCGCTTCCCCGCCGGCACTACCCCCGATGGCACCACCGCCACCCTGCGTGCCGAGATGCGCTCGACCACTGCGCCACCACGGCTCTCGAACCCGCTGACGATTACAGCCCGCGCTGAACCGCGTGCCGTCGTAACCAAGACCTTTGTCTCCGGTGGTGCGCCTGATGTGCCGACGACCTATCAGGTGCAGGTTTGTATCCCGAATAATGGTTCTGGTTCGCTTAATCTAACGAATGTCCAGATTGTTGATACCCTGCCCGCTGGTGCTACGTTTGTGAGCGCTTCAGATGGCGGTACCTATAATCCGACCACCAATACGGTGACGTGGCTAGCGACTAGCCTAACTGTGCCGAGTAGTCTCTGCGCTACCCGTACAGTAGTTGTTGTGTTTCCGTCCGCCTCATTCCCGGTGGGTACGGAAGTGCGCAACATGGCTGATGTGACGGCCCAAGCCGGTTCGGTGACATTGACCCTGACTGATGATGACGTGCGCCGTATCCAGCCGCCTACGCCCGGTTTGGGTTCGACTAAAACCGGCCCTAACTCAGCTTTGGTCGGCGATACCGTGACCTATACGCTCAGTGCCGTTAATACCGGGACGACGC
This sequence comes from uncultured Chloroflexus sp., assembly GCF_937951745.1. Classification (GTDB taxonomy): domain Bacteria; phylum Chloroflexota; class Chloroflexia; order Chloroflexales; family Chloroflexaceae; genus Chloroflexus. Next base: position 508 of record NZ_CALFBQ010000044.1, on the reverse strand, counting down.
CGCTTAGTGATGTGGTGATTACTGACCCGGTACCGCCGGAGTTGCAGGTGACACGCTTGACCGTGCATGGTGGCAATATGCCGGGGATCAGGGTTGCGCTCGAATATACGACGAACCTTAACACAACCTTTACCGCTGTACCCGGCAGTCCCTTTACTAGCACAAGCTGTGTCAATATTGCCCCCGCGAGTGGCGGCGGGTGTGCAACGCTGACGTTAGCTGCCGGTGAGCAGATTACTGCTGTTCGCTGGCGCTATCTTGATCCGCTGCCGTTTGGCTTCAGTGCCACCGGTCATGGGTTCAGTGCCGTAGTCGCCGCAAGTCCGGTAAATGCGGTTATTGTCAATCAAGCGACCAGTGCGTATACCTTTAATGGTTTTACTTCTACTCGGCTCAGTGAAGTGCGTACCCGGATTATCGAACCCGGTGCGCGCGCGATTGTTAACAAGGCGGTTGATCCGGCGATTGCGTATGCCGGTGATACAGTTGAGTATACGGTGACTCTGCG
>NZ_CALFBQ010000043.1 GCF_937951745.1 uncultured Chloroflexus sp. | reverse complement strand
AAGCCGCCAAGCACGCAAGGCTTATTGGCAGAACGGCGCCAACCCGCTCATACCCCCACCTTACCAACCCTTTGCGCCTTTGCGTTTTCGTCACTGCTCGCGCAACCGCACGCTGAGGCCGGTGTAGCGCCGTTCGACCTCGGCGGCGGCGACGGCGGCAGCGACAGCACGGCGATCACCGACAACAACGACCAGCCGGCGGGCACGGGTAACGGCGGTATAGAGCAAATTACGTTGCAGCAAGGGTTGGTGGTGTAACAACAGCGGGATCACCACGACCGGATATTCACTACCTTGGCTCTTGTGGACGCTGAGGGCATAAGCGAGGGCGAGATCGTCGAGGTCGAGACCGCTGTAGCGAACGGTACGCCCGTCTTCAAACTGCACCACGACCATCTGTGCGTCGCTATCAATGGCAATGACCTCGCCGGTGTCACCGTTATAGACATCGCGGTCATAGTCGTTGCGCTGTTGAATAACGCGGTCACCCACCCGGAAGACGGTCGCGCCACTACGATATTCGGCGACACCGGGACGCGACGGGTTCAGTGCGGTTTGCAAAGCCGTGTTGAGCGCCGCGACGCCGGCAGTACCTTTATGGGTCGGACTAAGCACCTGTATGTCGCGGCGTGGATCGAACCCAAACCGACGCGGGATACGTTCGACGACGAGTTCGACCGTGAGTTCGGCACAGCGTTCGGGTGTCTCGGCAGCAAAGAAATAGAAGTCGTCGTGGCCGCCCCACACCGGCAATAGGCCTTCGTTGATGCGACGGGCATTGGCAGCGATACCGCTACCAGCCGCTTGACGAAAGATGGCATCGAGATGCACCTGTGGCACAATGCCGCTCTCGATCAGATCACCGAGCACACGACCCGGCCCCACGCTTGGCAGTTGGTCAGCATCGCCAACGATGACCAGATGCGCGGTAGGAGGCATCGCCTTGAGCAATTGGTTCGCTAGCACAATATCGAGCATACTGGCTTCATCGACCACGAGCAGGTCGCAGTCGAGCGGGTTGTCAGCATTACGGCGGAACGCGCCATCAGGACTGTATTCGAGCAGGCGGTGGATGGTGCGAGCCTCGATCCCGGTGGCGTCGCTCAATCGGCGGGCGGCGCGTCCGGTCGGCGCGGCGAGCAAGGGACGGTAGCCACGGGCACGCAGCAAAAGCACCAGCGCGCGCAGACTAGTCGTTTTGCCGGTGCCCGGCCCACCGGTAAGCAGCATGACCGGACTGGTCAAGGCCATTCGTACTGCATCACGCTGTTGGGGACTGAGATTAATACCACGCCGTTCGGCCAGATGAGCAAAGACCAGTTCCCAGCGGCTAGGGGCATAATGAGCAGCCAGTGCCGAGCGCTGCGCGAGCAAGCGCCGGATCGCATTGGCCACACCGATCTCGGCGAAGGCCAGTGGCGGTAGATAGACCGGCTGTTGGTCTGGCTCGGCGGCGGTGACAACGTGATCGCGCCAAAGCTGGCCGGCGACGAGCATCAGATCGATCGCCGTTTGCACCTTCGTTGCTGCTACGGCGAGCAAGCTAGCGGCACGTTCGATTAACGCACGCCACGGCAAGTAGCAGTGACCTTCATCCGACGCTTGACCAAGCGCGAACCGCACCCCAGCAGCGATCCGACGCGGGTCGTCGCGGGCAATGCCGAGACCGGCAGCAATGGCGTCAGCGGTACGAAACCCTACCCCATCAACCTCATCAGCCAGCCGATACGGTTCGTGCTGAACGATCCGTAACGCATCATCACCGTAATGCTTGTAGATACGCACCGCCACACCGGTAGGCAAGGCAAGGTCTTGCAACAGTAACATCAAATCTTTAATCCGCTGTTGCGCCTGCCAAGCCTCGGCAATCAGCATTGCCCTCTTGCGTCCTAATCCCGGCACCTCGCACAACCGCTCCGGCTCGCGGTCAAGCACGTCGAGGGTGTATTTACCAAACGTTTCCGTAATCCGTTTGGCAGTGGCCGGGCCAACCCCTTTGATCAGGCCACTGCCGAGATAGCGCCGAATACCGTCGATGGTGGCGGGCAGGCGAGAGTGGTAGCGTTGCACCTGAAACTGACGGCCGTGAGTCGGATGATCATGCCATTCTCCTTCGAGGATAAGCTGCTCGCCGGGCTGCACACCAAGCAGGTTGCCGACAATAGTGACGGTATGGCGTTTGCCGGCTGGACGCAATTGCGCAACCGTATAGCCGTTACTCTCGCTCTGAAAGGTAATCCGCTCAAGAATGCCGTCGAGTTGGGGCATAGGGTTCGATCTACATGGGCAACTGTTATGTTATTTCTATCTTACCGGAAATGGTGCGTTGGGCAAAAATTTTATACTGCAAAGAACACCGAAGACGCAGAGAGAAGAGTAGGCCATGATCATCATCACATTGTATACCACTCACCGGTGACGAGAATGGTATCGGCGTCAATCTGCTCGATCCGCGGGCGCAGATGCTAACCCGGGCGGATTGGTTGCGCGTCAGTACGTTGCACATCGACTAACGCCGGATCGAACAGCTCAGCCAGTTCGTTCCGCGCCGTGCGGAACCAGCAGGTGAGCTGATCGTCTAGAAAGCCGTCACGGTACGCATAATACTCCAATGTCACCGGCACAGCGACCACAAACCGAGGGCATAGCGGCACTGCGCCGCTTGCTCCGACAATAGTTGGGTAGTCTCGGTCAAGTGATCAGAGCTATAGAAAGGATTGGCTAGCAGCAAAGCAAGGCCGCCAATCCTGCCGATCATAACGACAGCCAGCATTACCGTAGAACGGCGGCTCATCATACAAGCGCTATCCCATTAAAACCGCGAGTGAAACGCAACCCTTACCTGACATGCTATGCCAACCGAATCCAAAAACGTTTGCACATAAACCTAACAATGGGCAGACGCGAATAGAATAAATATTATAGAGTAGTAAGAAGGTGCGTAAAAAGAAACGCTAAAATAACATCTCCTATCAAACAGTCGCAAAGGGCGCAGAAAAATCAACATAACCTATGCGTGCTTTGCGTTTATCATCCTTTGCGCCCCTCTCTACAACTGCCGTTCGTAGAACCGCGACAACGGATCAGTGGGATACTCACCAAACAGGCCGATCTGGGCGAAACCGGCTTTTTCGTAGCAGCAGATGGCGGCCTGCTGCAATGTGCCCGTTTTGATCCTGCAACGCACCAATCGCACCGGACCGGTTACCGATGAAGCGTATCGTCGCCCGGTGCAGCACCGTCTGCAACGAGGCATCGTGAAGCGCTTGGTCAACGCGGTCGGAGAAGGCAATGGTTTGTGGCGTAGAGGTGTTTGCTAGGTGATAGAATAATCCATAGTGATTGATTGGTATCAGGCGATATACGATATAAGGGCACACCACCACGCGGTTGGCCCCCCATAGCATGCTCCCGATAGGCGGGAACCGCACCGCCGTGCGGCTCAAAGCCAACAACCCCCTACGGTGGGAATGAAACCTGTCTCTTCCGCCCAATGTGGAACGCATAACAAACGGCGCAGAGAAGAGGAACGAGTGCGAAAGGTATCGCTCACCAATCGACTGTGGTAGGATACACAAATAATTCCTGTTGTAAATTCGACACGTTCGCGAACCTAGTGCTATGCTATTGTGGTAAGCACCGTAAGCCAACGGGCACATCTGAATCGCTCGCATCGGTTACCTAAGCACTATGCGCATCCTCATCACTGGCTCATCAGGCATGATCGGCACCAATCTTGGTCTGCGCCTGCTCGCAGAAGGGCATCAAGTCTTCGGCGTCGACCGACGGGTTAATCCGTGGACAGACCGCATCCCCACGCTGCTGCAAGACCTTGCCATACCGCAGCGCGACTTCCAAGCTGGAATTGGCGGTGCGCCCTACCCACTGTGTGATCTCGTCATACATTTGGCGGCCAACGCCAAGGTCTACGAACTAGTGAACGAACCATACCGCGCACTCGAAAATATCAATATCACCTATAACGTGCTCGAATATTGTCGCGTTCACGATCTGCCGATCATCTTTGCCTCGTCGCGGGAAGTCTACGGTGATATTTACCGCTACATCACTGAAGAGACGAGAGCAGATTTTAGCTTTACCGAAAGCCCTTACTCGGCCTCGAAAATTGCCGGCGAGGCCCTCATCTACGCATACGCGCGCTGCTACGGTCTGCGCTACATTGTCTTCCGTTTCTCGAACGTTTATGGCCGCTATGATAACGATCTCACCCGGATGGAGCGCGTCATCCCGCTCTTTATTCATCGGATCAGTCGGGGTGAACCGGTAACGGTATTTGGTGGCGACAAGGTACTCGATTTTACCTACATTGATGACTGTGTTGACGGCATTATGCGCGGGATTGCTCGTTTATCTCGTGGAGAGGTGGTAAACCGTACAATCAATCTGGCCTATGGCGAGGGTAATACGTTGATTCGGGCGGCAGAATTGATTGGTCTTGCCCTCGGTCAACGGCCCGAGATCATCGTGCAACCGGTCAAGCGGGTCGGCGAAGTGAGCTACTACGTCGCCGATATTCGGCGCGCACGTGAGCTATTGGGTTATCAACCGCAAGTGCCATTGGCAGAAGGCATCCGGCGGGCAGTAGCATGGTCACAGGGAGAGCAGGTGGTATGACCAAACCGAAGCAGGAGTTGGCCGAGATAGTCCAACCGCGCGTGCGCGCTATTCCCACCGAGCGTGTGCGCCGCTGGATGCAGGCGAGCACCGCTTGGTTGGCGTTACAGGAGCCAGAACAGCTCTTCCCGGCCATTGTTACCGGCTTTATTGAGGTGTTGCCGGCACTACGCGCTGCGATCCTCTGGCTAGCGACACCAAGCGGGCTGCAACTGGCAGCACAGGCTGGACTCGAAATGCCGGCTCAGCTTGCCGCACAATGGCGACAGATCAAGCTACGGCTAGGTGAAGGCGTAGCCGGTCTGGCGTGGCAGCGCGAGACAGTGATCCAACAGCACGGTGAGCATAGCTACCGCGAATTACAGGGTTTGGCTTCACCACAAGCGCAGAGTGTATTTCAAGCCTTGAGCGATCTCTTACCGCGCAGCCTGACGATTACGGCAGCACCATTGCGAGCCGGAAATCAATGTGTCGGGGTGCTGGAATTGATCAATACCGATACAGCGGCAGTCGATCTTGAACCAGACGATCTTGAGATGGTTGCCAGCATGATTGCGGCAGCCATTCGCAATGCGCAGTTGTACGATGAGATTCGGCGCAGCCATCAACGTTTGAAGGCATTTGATGCCGTCGTCACATCAATCAGCACGGCAGCCGATCTGCCTGATCTGGTGCAGAGTGTGCTCTCGGTCGTCCTTGAACTCACACCAGCCAACAGTGGCGCATTGCTGCTCTTCGATCCGGCACAGGAGCAGTTGCAGCTTAGTGCGTGGAGCGGTATTGATCCGACGATCCTCGCCTGCTTCGATCAGGTGCCGGTCGATGCGAGTCCTTGCGCCGAGGTGGTACGCTATGGCCAACCGGCGATCCGGCCGCTCCTGAGCGAACGGGGTGAAACCGCATTGATTGCCGCCGGAGTGACTGCTGCCGCCTATTTACCCCTGCTGGCAGGTGGCACGGTTACCGGCGTGTTGGCACTGTTTGGCGATCTTGAGGCGATAAGCAAGATCGATAAGGATATGCTTATGCCGATTTGCAATCAGGTCGGCTTCGCTATCGCGAACGTTCGTCTGTACGAAGACAGTCAGCGAGAGCGACGGCGAATGCATACGGTTGTCGAATCGCTCGCCGAAGGCGTATTGCTGTGTGATCGCTACGGTCGCTTAACGTTAGCTAATCAGGCAGCGCACGAGTTGCTAGAGCAAGCCAATCTAAGCTTTGAAATGCCACTTGCTACTATTCCTAACCTGTACGATCTACGCGACCTCGATGGCAGTCCACTTACACCCGATGATCTGCCATTGACGCGCGCGCTGCGTGGCGAGACCTTCTACGACTATCGATTGATGCGCCAGTATTCGGATGGCCGCGAACGATACTTCAGCTTCACCGGCGCACCGGCAGTTAACGAGAACGGAGAAGTAGAAGGAGCCGTGATCACGTTTCGCGACATCACCGCCAATCAAAAAGTACAGCGGGCTAAAGATGAGTTTCTGGCCGTCGCCGCTCACGAACTGCGCAGCCCGTTGGCAGCAGTGCGTAGCTACGCCGATCTCTTGCTCCGCCGCGAACAGCAGCGCGAAGGCGATCCGCGCGACATTCACGGCCTCACCATTCTTACCCAGCAAGTGGCTCACATGCTGCGCCTTGTTGATAACCTGCTCGATGTCTCACGGCTCGACTCTGGTCAACTTGACCTCCAGTATCAGCAGGTCAATGTGGTGATGCTCGCACAGCAAGTTATTGACCAGCAGCGGCCCAGTGCCGGTAATCGTGAACTGCTGCTCGAAACCGAAACCCCAGAATTGATCGTTTCCTGTGATGCCGTCCGCATCCGACAGGTACTCACGAACCTGCTTAACAACGCGATCAAATACAGTCCACCCGATAGTGTCATCAGCGTGCGTCTGCGCCACGCCTTGCTCCCGACGAACAACACACCGGCTGTCTTGATCAGCGTCAGTGATCAGGGGCCGGGTATTCCGGTGAGCGAACATGAACGGGTCTTCCAACGCTACTACCGCACCCCGGGACGACGTGGGGAAGGGTTGGGATTAGGGTTGTACCTGAGCCGCGAGATTGTGCAATTGCATGGCGGCCAGATTTGGATCGAGAGCCGAGAAGGGCAAGGGAGCACATTTATGGTTCTCTTACCCATCGAGCAAGTGGGAGAGTAGGACGTTTGCGGTTAGCAGCTATGTTGCAACGAGGCGGAGAAATAGCCGTGCCAATCCGTATGAAGCCATTTGTACAAGCACTCCCACCAGCGCCACCGGCGCGCCTTGCACCAGAGGGGCCGCCACCGATCCGCATGGCTGCCAATGAAAATCCGTTAGGGCCATCACCGCGCGCAGTGGCTGCCGTGCAAGCTGCGTTGACGGAGATTCATCGCTATCCCGACGCGAGCGGTGCAGCGCTGAAACACGCATTGGCAGCACGGGCCGATCTGCGCCCAGAATACGTTATGCTGGGCAATGGCTCCGATGAATTAATTATGTTGATTTGCCATGCAATACTGGGCGAAGGCGACGAAGCCGTGCTTGCACAGGGTTCGTTCATCAGCTATGCACGTCGGATACAGGCACAAGGCGCGATTGCCCGTCAAGTTCCGCTGCGCGAGATGACGCACGATCTCCCGGCAATGGCAGCGGCCATTACTCCACACACCCGACTGGTTTTTATCTGCAACCCGAACAATCCTACCGGTACTACTGTCGGCGCAACCGAGCTGCTCGCATTTCTCGACCAAGTACCGCACGACATACTCGTCGTCGTTGATGAAGCCTACATCGAGTTTGTTACTCGACCAGATTTCCCCGATCTGTTGCCACTTATCCGCGCCGGACGCGACAATCTGCTCCTTATACGCACGTTCGCCAAGATTCATGGCTTGGCCGGGCTGCGCCTTGGTTACGCCTTTGGTGTCCCCGATCTGATCGCCTATCTCGAACGAACGCGCCCGGTATTTAACGTCAATGCATTGGCGCAGATCGCCGGTCTCGCCGCGCTCGACGACAACGAACATCTCGTCCGTTCGCTCGCCCATGCTGCGCGCAGTCGCGCTATGCTCAGCGAGGAGCTGCGCGCCTTGGGGCTGACCGTCATTCCCGGCGAGACGAATTTTGTCGCGGTGGCCGTACCCGACGATCAGGCGATTGCTGTGGCGCTAGCCCAGCGCGGTGTGGTGGTAACGCCGCTGAGCGGATGGGGCTTGCCGGGATGGATTCGGATTTCGTTTGGCACAGATGATGAAAACCGGGTTTGTATCGCTACGTTGCGTGAGCTATTAACCAATAGGGCAGCCGGTTGAAGTAAGCTTGTTGGGACGTTTGCTTGTTTTGGTCTGCTCTCGCTCGTACCAGTTACCACACGATGGGGAAGAGGTATGCCAATGTGGGTGAGATGCTCAGTGATCGTACAGATAATGTTCTTTCATCCTACGAGGCAGCACGGCCACCCTTCGCAATTATAAAGCGGCGATGCAGAAATGCGTGCCACACGATAGGACAAGGAATAGCCATGAGTGAACCGCAACGACCAGCTTTTTGTCCGCAGTGCGGGCATAAATTAACGCCGGAGGATCGTTTCTGCCCAGAGTGTGGCGCGCGCGTACCAGACTCCACGCCACCCGCCGCCGCGCCGCCGACCACCATCATCCCACCCGACCGGCCCACCGCCGCGCCGCCAACCACCATCATCCCACCCGTGCAAAGCACCAACGTGCCACCTAACCCTTCCCTGCCACCGCCACCAGCATACGGCACACCGGTAAGCAGCTCGCCACCCTTCCACATTCCGTCAGCGCCTGAGCTGCCGGCGAATCGTTCTAATAATCGGCTAGCATGGTTATTGGTTGGCGGTATTGGCTGCCTCTCGCTGATCATTATCAGCGCCTGCATCTTCATTGTGATCGCCTTCGTCGCTACCCCCACATTGGATAGTCTTCCCACTCCTACCACTGCCGCCACCACAACCGCAGGTAGCGGCGTTGAGTCAGCGATCGGCGGCGAGGTCGTATTCCGTGACGATTTCGACAATCCGACGGCCAGTGGTCTCGGCGAAGACGAAGACGCCAGCGCACGGTTCGCCTTTGAACAGGGTCACTACGTCATTGAAGTCAAAGAAGCGGAGACGCTCGTGTGGGCATTAGTGGATGGCACCTACCGTGACGCCGTCATTGAGGCCAGTTATGCAATGCCGCGCAACGGGCCAGATGGCGCTGCTGGTCTTATCTTTCGCTACCAAGATGCTGACAATTTCTACTTGTTTAGTGTCTCGAACGATGGCTACTACGCGCTTGAGCTGCTCGAGAACGACCGCTGGATCACCCTGATCGATTGGACGCAGCACGAGGCCATTCATCCAGAGAACAACCGCATGCGCGTCGAGCTACGCGGCGACGAGATCACGCTCTTCGTCAACGACCGGCGGCTAGAGCAAACGCGCGATCCGACGTTCACACGTGGTGAAGTTGGCCTCGCGGTGACGAGCTTTGATAAAGGGGGGATTATTGTGCGCTATGACGAGATAACGATCTGGCGACGGTAAGAGAGACGCGGGACACGCCAATGCAAGTTTGGTCAATGCGTCCACTCAGAGTGAACGCACTGCTACCAGTATTTGTAAGATAACTTCAT
>NZ_CALFBQ010000042.1 GCF_937951745.1 uncultured Chloroflexus sp. | reverse complement strand
ATTGGGAAGTAGGTGCTGTGTTACAATGACGTTGTGCCGTTACACCGCGAATAAGGAGGAACGCGCATGAATAAGAAGACCATCCGCGATGTGGATTGGGCCGGTAAACGTGCGCTGGTGCGGGTTGATTTTAACGTACCGCTCGATGATCAGGGTCTGATTACCGATGACACGCGCATTCGGGCCGCGTTGCCGACGATTCGGTATCTATTGGAGCACGGTGCGAGCGTCGTACTCATGTCGCACCTTGGGCGGCCCAAAGGTAAACCCGATCCGAAGTATAGCCTGCGTCCGGTAGTTGAGCGATTGTTTGAGTTGTTGCCGGAAGCGACTGAGGTCAAGAAGACGGAAGCCATCACCGGTCCGGCAGCCGAAGCAGCAGTAGCAATGCTCAAGCCGGGTCAGGTGTTGGTGTTGGAGAACACCCGCTTCGATCCGCGAGAAGAGAAGAATGATCCGCAGATGGCAGCCGAGCTAGCGAAGCTGGGTGACGTGTACGTCAACGATGCGTTTGGCACCGCGCATCGCGCCAATGCTAGCACCGAGGGGGTGGCTCACTATCTGCCGGCGGTGGCCGGTTTCCTGATGGAGAAGGAATTGGCTTACATCGGCGGCGCGCTGAGCAATCCGCAGCGACCATTTGTAACAGTTATCGGTGGGGCCAAGATCAGTGACAAGATCGGTGTAATCGAGAATTTGCTCGGCAGGGTTGATGCGCTGCTGATCGGTGGCGGGATGGCCAACACCTTTTTGCTGGCCAAGGGCTTGAATCTCGGTGACTCGTTAGTGGAACCGGATAGTGTCACGGTGGCGCAGCAACTGATGGCCAAGGCGGAAGAGCGCGGCGCGCGGCTGCTCTTGCCGGTTGATGTGGTGATCGCCGATGCGTTCAGTGCTGAGGCGCAACGGCAAGTGGTTGACGCTGACGCCATTCCGGCTGGTTGGCGCGTGCTCGATATTGGGCCAAAGACGATTGAGCTGTACAGCGCCGAGATTCGAGCGGCGCGGACGGTAATCTGGAACGGCCCGATGGGAGTATTCGAGCTAGAGCCGTTTGCTGCCGGTACACGGGCGATTGCCCAAGCGATGGCGGAAGCGTCAGCCAACGGCGCGATCACAATTGTCGGTGGCGGTGACAGCGTCGCGGCGGTCGAGCAGGCTGGGTTGGCCGAGAAAATGTCACACGTCAGCACCGGCGGCGGCGCGTCGCTCGAGTTACTTGAAGGGCGAGTGTTGCCCGGTGTAGCGGCGTTGCAAGACGCCGAGTAACGGATAAGGTCAATACGGTAGTGTATTGGGCGGGACACGGCAGCGCCGTGTCCCGGTTCCATTATGGAATATTGGTGGCGCCGGCAAGTTCAATAGAGACGCGGCAACACCTTGTTCCTCCGCCATTATGGAATATTGGTGGTATCGGCAAGTGCAGCCTCTTCCCACGGCTCGACATTGCCGGCCCAATCACGGGCGCGCACACGGAAGGCAAACTGTTTGCCCTCATCGGGGCCAAACCATGCGCTGAGATCAGCCGTTTCACGCTTCCAATCAGTCCAACCGCCGTCGGGCAACAACCGCACCTGCACGTCGTAGCTGGCGATACCGGTCATATCATCGTTACCGCCCCACTTGATCAAGAAGCCATTGCCGGCGCGCGTAATCGAAAGGATTTGGGTGTTGGGCGGGGTCGTATCGCTACGCGGTTCCCATGCGATCGCATCGTAGCGCACGGCCATGCCGCGATCACCGGAGAGGTCGCTGAGGAAGACCTGTGGCACTTCGTTGCCGGCGCCGCCAAAGTAATAGGTGCCAAGCGAAGCCCACTGGCCGCTGGCTGAGCGTTGGTCAAGCGTCACTTCAGTCGTCGCCCCAGCATGGCTGATCCGATAACGGGCGCTGGTTGTGGCTGGATTGCCGCATGTTGGGATGTAGGCTTTGACCTCATAGAAACCGGGCCTGAGGCTTGGCGCAGTCCACGCCGCGGCAGTGGTCGCTTTAGCCGGGTCAGTGGTGGAGTATGTCCATTGATGTTGGCCGTTCAAGCCGCACCGTTCTTCGTACCAATCCTTGCCAATCGGGTTGAAGGCGGTATCAGTATTATCAACTGTAAATGCTCCTTCAGGTGCAGTGACTGTTTGTTGCGCGGCATCATCGGTGAACTGGGTTGGGCCAACCTCTACCGCATCGCCGGGACCGGGGTCTTCGCCAAGCCAGAGGAAGGTGACGTAGACGTAGTCGCTCCTCGTCATGCCAAGGTCGTCCCAGAAGGTGCCATCAGCGATGTCGATCCCATTGGGGAGGGTAATCCGCCGGCCCCACTCATCGCGTCCGCCGTTGTAGCCATGGAAGTAAGCTGCTTCGGCCATCGGCATGCCGACCGGCAGGTCGCTGTAACGGCGGTTCGGATTCCAATAATCATCGCGCGTATTCCATGGCCCAACATCCCAGACTGGCACTACAACGGAACGGCCATTGTAGGTAAGACGAACTTTGAACTTATCGGTGCCTTTGGGAGAGAGCGCGCACCAGCAGGGTAGGGCCACAAACCGATCGCGTGGTTGGATAATGTGGCCATTAGCGGTGCGGTAGCCAACAAGACCTTCGCGGGTAGCGAAGATGCGGTAGGTGGGAGCAACGGGTGGCTGTTGCGATGGCGAGGTCGTCGGGGCGGCCTGTACGTGGGCGATGGCGGTCGAGAGCACGACCAGCACAGCGACAATCAAGCCGCGGCGAACGATACTTCCTCTCATACAGTCTGTTTCCTCCTTATTATGGCGGCATTCGGCACGGTGTGCCGGGCAGACGCGGGGCAGCCGCCGCGTGGTGGGGTCTGCCGGCGTAGGTAAACGCCACCAATACCCCGTCATAGGATTATCTGAAGATGCGTCTGCCGGGGCGCCGCTTCGTGCGCTGCGAGGCGCAGTAGCGAGCGTGGTAAGCGGTACATCTGGCAAACAGAGCCAGCGCTTGGCGGCGCCCGCCCAATCAAGCCGGAGCAACGGGCTCCGGGGCGTTATGTTAGCGCCCGCCCTCAACCGTCATATTGGCGAGGTCGGGGATGGCCGCGATCCAGACCGAGCCGGGGGCAAGCGGTACTTCGTTGCCATTAGCATCAACGAGGTAGAGTTGAGCATAGCCTGCCGCTTTGCGCCACGTGGCCTCAATCATCCGGCCATCGCGGAAGATGCGTGCCGGGCCTTCACCGATCACATCCTGCTCGATCCGGCCTTTTGGATCGTTTGGAATAGGTCGTTCGGGCACTTCGAGAATGACAACATTCTTAAACTGCAACTGCGCGCCGGTGGCAGCATCGACGTGCGGGCGATTGCCGCGCAGATAGCGATAGCTGTTAGTGACCGGATCGTACTGCCAGCCAACGCTCGCTTCACGATAGATAAAGAAGTAGCGCAGTGATTGTTGCGCAGGCCGTTCGGCGAGTGGCGCTTCAGGTGAATAGGTGAAGCCGATCTCTTCTAACCCTTCCACCGGGCGATCATTAGCCGAAGCAAATGCGGCAATATTAGCACTATTGGTATAGAGGTTATGCGGTGCGCTGCGATCACGGGTGCGGTAGAAATAACCGCTGGCATTGCCGCGCAGCGCGTCCATATTGATCAATTCGATGGAGGTTTCGGCTAAAAGCAGCCCTTCAGGCGAACCTCCGGCATGCACGTACACCGATCGGAACCCTTTTGCCCATTCGACATAGTACGAACGGGCGCTGCGGACCGGGCCGATTACTGGGACATCAGGCGAAATACCGGGGATGAAGATCGCCATGTAGCGGGTAATGCCGAACTCGGCCAACGCCTCGAATACGATGGCCGCCTTATCTATCCCGGTTTGCGGGTAGGCATTGGGATGGTTATCGTACATCACCGCAAAGGGCCGGCTAGTGACCGAACCGCGAGGAACGGCGAGCGGTGCGGTGATGGGTGCGGGGGTGGCAGTAGGCGCTAGGGTGGCGGTTGGTTCAGGGGTCGCAGGCGGTTCTGGTGTAACGGTGGGTTCTAGGGTAGCTGTTGGTGGAAGTGTTGGTACGGACGTCGGCTGCGGAGTTGCAGTAGGCAGCCGAGTTGCAATTGCAACGAGCGTTGGTAGAGGCGACGGCGCAGGCTCATTGGCAACTGCCGAACTACATGCGCTCATCAACAATATGCACAGCAGCAAGGCTAATGCAGAACATCGACTCTTCATGCGTTTCTTTCCTTATGCACCGCAGGTCATGGCGGAGCAGCGCGGGCGGCCTATTATACCATGGGTTTGGCGGGGCGCAAGTTGGGCGGTTGGGCGGTCAAACTTGAAAAGATGTCGTTCTTGGATGGAATGCGGCAGTGCAACTGCGCTAAGGCGTCCGCTAAAAGCCTGCTACGTAGACAATAAGGGTGGGCCGTGATTGCTCGCCTTGTCAGTTCCCGGTGCGGAACTGCCACGTGTAGATAAACGGTTGACCATCATACGATCCGCTGATCGATACTTCGATCAGGCTGTTGGTGGGTAAATTGCTCGTAGGGGTGACAACGATCCCTTTATGGCCGACCGGCAGGCTCGTCGTGCTGGTGTGAGGGATAGCGTTGCCGCTGACGACGCGCAGATCCGTGCCGCTGATCACTGGCGTACTACCGAAATAGCGCCATTGCAACGTAATCGGATATTGCGTCGCCGGCACATCGGTTTGGTCAATGCCGGGGTAACGCACCGGCCAATACGGGTAGCTTGCACCATCGACAAAATGAGACAGCACATCAAGTGCAGCCGCACTGCGTGCTCCGTTGGCCGTGGTGTAAAACCCAAACCCGAAAGTTGGCGTGGTGGGGTAGAGCAACCAGATGCGATGACCAATCGATGTCATCCAGCTATCAACAGCGTCAGCCGACTGCCAACTACCGCCCCATCCAATCCATGCGTTGCCTTTTTGCGCGCAGATCTGGCCGGTGGGCGAGGCGAAGGGCTTGGTCGGGTCTTGGTTGTGTGTAATGTGGTTATTCTCGGCCATATAGCGCGCGTGTTCCCAGCAGTTGCTGTTGAGTTCGCTACTTTCAGTAACCGGTGGCACGCCGGCCCGCGCCCGATAGGCGTTAACTCGCTCTAACCAGTTGGATGAGAGGGGTGGGTACGTCACTGTGCGGATAATTAGAGGGATAAAGATGGTGTTTGGCAGGCTTTGCGGCGTTGCTGGTTTGGCAACGACGTTGGCCGGCAGTGACAGAAACATCATAAGGTTCGCAATGAGCGAACAAGAGAGCAGGAAGAGGCGCATAGAAAGTGACTTCCGATAAACTGATAAATTAGCTCAGTCTATAACGATAATATACCAATCAATCCCTATAGCAGGCAATAGGGTTTTTTATACTATCTTGCGAGTAGTCCTCCCGTTGTGCCGTACCATAGGTAAGGAGGCAATACGGAGCAGAAATGATACACCATCCACACCATTCCTAAGCCTTTGTGCCGGTGTGATCGGCCCTCACCCCCGCTCCTTTTGCTGCCTGACACAACCACCCCTCGGCCCCGCTCCCATCTTCCGGGGGGTGAGGAGGCGTGTTTTTACCACAGAGGGCGCGGAGGACGCAGGGGGAGCCGCTCGGAGGCGAGAGCGGTATTGCTGAAGCGGAAGACAGTAGCGTCCCGCTGCCACTAACGTGAGCGCAAGGGGGGGTAAGGGTACCCCCAGCGGGAGGGGTTGGCCGCCGCGGCTGTGATGAGCCGGTCGTTGCAGAGGGGTGCTCCCCCAGCGGGAGGGGCCGGCGGTGGGGACACGAAATTGCGATACCACGACGCAGACGAGTTGGGAAGCGGTTCAACGCGATTCGTTGCCTTCTCTACGGCACTGTGCTACGATGAGCCGAGAGTATTTTTTAGCAATGATGGAGCGTGCCATGAGCAGCGCTGAGGTGCAGGCGATCACGGTGGGGAGACCGGATCGGGCAGGGAGGAGTCGCGCAGGTAGCCCGACGGCATTAGTGGTGGTGGTGGCCGATGCGCAGCCCGCAGCAGCGGCATTGGCCGCTTATCAAAGCGTGGAAGCGGCGATGTTGCCGCATTTCTATCTTGATCGCAATGGCGACCTGTATCAATTGGTTTCTACCACACGCGCCGGGCATGGGTTGGGCCGGGCAATCTGGCGGGGGCGAAGCCACAATCTTGATCGGGTGGCGGTGATGATCAGCCTTGAAGCGCCGGCGCTGACCGATCTGAGCGAGGCGCAGGCAACGGTGTTGGCTGATTGGCTGCCACTCCTACTTGTGCAGCACGATCTGTTGTTAGCTGACGTGAGCAGGCTTGCCACCGACATCCTTGGACGGAACCGAGTGCAGCCGTATTTGCCGCCACCACCGTCGGTTGCCTCTGCTGATGGATTACTTCTCGGCAGGAGCGTTCGCTCGCCTGAACAAGAGCTATGGGTAGGGTTGGCAACAGTGACGTGGCGGCAGCGCGGCGCACAGTTGCGGCTCAACCAAGCTTTTTCATTGCACTGGGGCAAGTTTGATCTCGGTGCGCCGCTGGCTGCCAACGAGCCGCCGCCGGTGGCACTTGACGGTAAGACGTATAACTTTCAGGTCTTTGCGCGTGATACAATCTTTAATGAGGGTACGCAGTATGCTGCCGTGCAGAGTTTAGCGAATCTGTTGGGGCCAGACATCGGTGCGATTCCGACCGGCGGGGTGAGCCGGGCACTGATTGAGGCGAGCTATCGTAGTGCGTTGAAAGCAAGCGCCGCGCGCGCGCCGCTCGAGGGTAAGACTGAGTTTCGCGCCGATTGGCGCTTCCATTTCGTGGCGTTGCAAGCCAACCTTGGTCCAGCCCTCAGCGGAAATTATGTGACCGCCGATCGCGCTTTTGCCGTACAAGTCTTTGCCGGTGACACGCTCTATACGCCGATGAGCCGGCAATCCGGCTGTTTCTTTCTCAGTCTGACCGATCCGACTAGCCCGCAGTATGCCCAACTGTGGGCCGAAACGTACAAAGTTGCCGGCGTGCCGTACAATCCTACCGATCCGTTTCACCAGCGGGCGCTAGAGTTGAAGCTGGGTACGCCGCTGAGCGGCGTACTGCACGAAACAATCAACGGGGCACCTTACGATCTCCAAGTCTTTGCCTATGATACGCTGTATCGTGGGCCGGACGGCGTGATTCGCCGGATGAGCGAGCTGCCGCGCCCAGCCGAGGTGCAGACATGGCAACCGCGTCCGGCGGTTGCTCCGGCGCAACCAGCCCAGCCAGTGCCGCAACCCGCTGCGCCGGCGCCCGTTTCATCAATCTCGACTGCGCCGGAAGTGGTGCGAGCCGGGCCGCCGCGTCGCGATCCGAATTGGCCGCCAATGCCCGATTTCAACATTCTGACCGACCGCAACGGCCAGCGCGAGCGAATCTTGGGTAAAATCGAGTGGGTGCGCAAAAGTGGTGATGATATTACGATCACCAATGATTGGGCGGCGCAGAACCTGATCGAGGTGTCTATCCCGCAACTAGCCCGTTTCCGCAATACCAACGGCGGGCAGATCAAGTTTCACCGGTTGGCGGCTGACCAGTTGCGCCGGTTGTGGCAGGCATGGGAAGATGCGGGATTGCTGCATTTGGTGTTAACATTTGACGGCGCTTGGTGGCCGCGCACCATTCGCAACAATCCTACCACGCTGAGCAACCATGCTTATGGCACGGCCTTCGACATCAACGCGCAATGGAATGCGTTCTACAAGCCAGCGGCGCTGGTGGGCGATCGCGGCTCGGTGCGCGAGTTAGTACCGATTGCCAATGCACTGGGGTTCTTCTGGGGCGGTCACTGGAATTACGATGGCAGAGGCGCCAGTGATGGCATGCATTTTGAATGGGCAGTTGCCCGCTGAGCAAAGGAGCAAGCAATGCAACTGAACGGTCTTGGTGTGTTGATCACCGGCGGCGCATCGGGGTTAGGAGCGGCGACAGCCGAGCGGCTGGCGGGGGTCGGCGCGCGGGTTACCATTGCCGATCTGAACGAGGCAGCCGGTCTTGAGCTAGCTGAACGGATCGGCGGGCAATTTGTGCGTACCGACGTGACCGATCCGGTGCAGTGTGCGGCGGCGGTGGCGGCAGCAACGGATGGCGGCAGTCTGCACGCGCTGGTCTGCTGCGCCGGTATCGTGCTGGCCGAGCGGATGTTGGGGCGCGATGGCGTGCATGATCCGGCCCGTTTCAAGCGAGTAATTGAGGTCAATTTGATCGGTACGTTTCAGATGATGCTCTACGCGGCACAGGCGATGACAACCAATCAGCCGAATGAGGAGGGTGAACGCGGGGTTATTGTGAATACCGCTTCAATTGCGGCGTTTGACGGCCAGATTGGTCAAATCGCTTACGCTGCCTCGAAAGCGGGCGTGGTAGGGATGGGATTGCCGGCAGCGCGCGAATTGGCCCGCTTCGGCATCCGGGTGATGACAATCGCGCCGGGTATTTTTGACACGGCGATGATGGCTAGTTTACCGGCAGCAGCGCGTGAATCGCTCGGCGCACAGGTACCCTTCCCCTCGCGGCTAGGCCGTCCGGCGGAGTATGCTGCGCTGGTGCAGCATATTATCGAAAATCCAATGTTGAATGGTGAAGTGATCCGGCTTGATGGTGCTATTCGGATGGCGCCGAAGTAGAGGAGGAATGCAATGCAGATCTATCTCGATACGGCTAATCTGGCCGAGATTCGGGAAGCGGCCAGTTGGGGGATTCTGAGTGGGGTGACGACCAACCCGACCCTGATAGCGCGTGAGCGCGGTGCTGATTTCAAAGACATCATTACCGAGATTGCTGAATTGGTTGATGGCCCGATCAGCGCCGAGACCATCTCGCTCGATGCCGAGGGCATGGTGCGCGAGGGTATCGAATACGCTTCGTGGCACCCGAACGTGATTATCAAGGTGCCGAGCACGACCGAGGGGTTGCGCGCGGTCAGCCAGTTGGCCAAGCACGGCATTCGCTGCAACGTGACGCTCTGCTTTAACTCAGTGCAGGCGCTGTTGGCGGCGCGGGCCGGCGCGTTTATCATCAGCCCCTTTGTCGGGCGCGTAGATGATACTGGCGTTGACGGCATGGCACTCATTCGCGAGATTGCCGGCATCTACCGCCAAGATCGCGAGATTACAACCAAGATTCTGGCTGCTTCGATCCGCCATCCCCGTCATATTGTCGAAGCGGCGCTAGCGGGGGCGGATATTGCTACCTGCCCATTCAAGGTATTGCAGCAGGCGATGCGCCATCCGTTGACTGATCGCGGCATCGAGCAATTTCTGGCCGATTGGAAATCGCGTTCGGGTTCGTGAGTAGCGGTTATGCCTGACCAACCCTTGATGCTTGGTCTGATTGGCGCCAGCGGCTCTGGCAAGACGACGCTGACCCGCGGAATTATTCGTCTGCTAGGGGCGCAGGGAGTGACGCCGATCAGTCTTGATGACTATCTGCGCTATAGCCGGGCTGAACGGGCGGCGCTCGGTTTAACCGACGCTGATCCAGCGGCGACCGATCTTGAGCGCATGGCAGCTGATCTGGCGGCGCTGCGCAGCTGCCAAACCATTGATAAGCCAGTGTACGATCACGTGGCTGGCGTGCCTCGTGGGAGTGAGCGCGTGGCGCCAACCGGTTTAGTGATCGCTTACGGCCCTCTCACCCTGACCCCGCCGGTACAGGCTGAGTTGTTTGACTTGACGGTCTACCTCGATCCAGCCCCTGAGCTTTATCGTCGTTGGCGGGAAGAGCGTGATGTCAAGCAGCGCGGCTATACGCTCGAACAGGTGCGTATGGCATGGCCGGCCCGCGAGCGTGACATCCAGCGCTACATCGCTCCCCAGCGCCCGTTGGCGGATGTGGTGTTGCGCTTTGTGCCGGCGACGGATGGGCTTGACTTGCAGATGTCGCTGCGGCGGCGCGCTCTGACCTTTGACTTGGCGAGCGCGGCGCAGCCGGCAGAGGCCGCAGCAGCGATCCAAATCCGTCCGGTGCCGGCAGATGAAGATCGCTTGCCGGCAGTGTTGGTTTCGGCAAAGAATGATCCTGCGCTCCAGCAGGTGAGCGACGCCTTGCGCAAGCGCCTGCCGGTGCGCGGGCAGGTAGTGACCGGTGAAGAACTAGCGCCGGCCAATGCGACGCTGACCTTTGCCCAGACCTTGATTGCGACGTTGTTGTTGCACGGGCGGGGGTAGGTGATTTCACCGCAGAGGGCGCCGAGATTGCAGCAGAGAAGGTTGGTGAGCGGGGGCAATGTCCATAACTGCGAAACCTGCTCTGATGGAGTTGCGGGCTGTGAGGTGTGACGGTAGCGGTAAGCGTGCTTCTAGTCAACCGTATCGCCTGCCTCTGCGTTCTCTGCGCCCCCCTGCGGTTTTTAATCTACTAACTCAAACGCTGCTTCGGCAATCGACAGCGGATCAAGCCCAAAGGCGCGGTAGAGGTCATCACGTGCCCCTGATTGGCCAAACCGGTCAACGCCGAGGGCGTGGAGCGGTGCGCCGTAGATCGAGCCGAGCCATGCCAGTGCGTGTGAAGCGGCATCATGGACGGTCACGATCGGCGCGTTGCGCTCGCTCGGCGGGATGAGCCAGCTCACGTCGCCGCCTTGTTGCCATTGCTCGTACACACGGCGGGCGCTAGTGAGATTGATCACATTTACTGCAACCCCTTCCCGGCGCAGATAATGGGCCGCCGCTATCGCTTCGGGCACCAATGTGCCACTGGTAACAATCTGCACCACCGGCGCACTTGGATGATCTTGGTAATCGATGCGGTCAATCAGCCGGTAGCCGCCACGCAAGACCTGCCGGCGCAATTCTTCGGCGCCGAGCCGGTCAAGGGCCGGTTGGAGCAGGCTTTGATCAATTGGGCGGGTGGAAAGGCGGAGATAGCTAGCCGAACCGTTTGGATCAATGCAGAGTCGTAATGCCTCATGTAAGAGCCATGCCGTTTCAAGGGCAAAACATGGCTCGAAACTGGCGAGATTGGGTAGTTCAATCCCCAGTGATGCCGTAACTGACGACTGGTGGGCACCACCTTCGGGCGAAAGGGTAATCCCGCTCGGTGTACCAACCACAATGAACCGCGCCCCCGAATAGAGACCGTAGATGAACGCATCAAGACCACGGCAAACAAAGGGATCGTAGACGGTGCCAATCGGGATGAGCGGCTCGCCGATCAGGTCGCCTGCCAAACCAAACATCCCCAGCAGCATAAAAAGGTTCATCTCAGAAATGCCCAGCTCGATATGCTGCCCACCCGGCCAACGCCGCCAGCGCAACATACGATAGGCTTCGGTCTCAAAATCCGGCTCTTCGTGACGGGCGAACACACCGGTCTTGTTGATCCAGCCGGCCAAATTGGTCGAAACCGACACATCGGGCGAAGCGGTGACGATCCGTTCGCGCAAGCCGGTAAGATCAGCGACGCGCACCAGAAAGCGACCAAAGGTGTCTTGGGTGCTGACCATGCCGCTAGCCGGCACAGCAATTTCATCCGGCAGCGGGATCGTCACCGCAGGCTTTGGTTGATCAGGCGCACCATACAAACGGGCCGCTGCTTCGGCGCACAGCCGACCGCCGGGCGAATCGGGCGGCAGCCGATCCCACTCGTGGCCGGGAGCGATACCGAACTGCGCGCGCAGCGCCTCAATTTGCTCAGGTGTGAGCAGCATCGAGTGATTGAGCGGATTGCCAGCGATGGGCAGTCCCCATCCCTTAATCGTATAGGCGAAGATGATTGTTGGCCGGCGTGGTTCGGCATCGGCAGCAGCGAGGGTTTTAAGCAGTTCGATCACATCATGGCCGCCAAGGTTGGCCAGCACTGCTGGCAACTCTGCGTCTGGTATCGACGCAAGCAGGCGGGCAAGGCGCTCATCACCATTGATCAGGCGGGGGCGCAGATCAGGGCCGGCAAGCCGGATCAGCGCCTGATACTCCTCGTTACTCATCTTGTCGATGCGGGTGCGTAGCGCCTCGCCGCCGGGTTGGGTAAAGAGGGTTTGCAAGCGGCAGCCGTATTTGGCTTCCAACACCCGCCAACCACTCTCGGCAAAGAGCCGTTTGAGATGGGCCGCACGGATACCGGGCACCACCCGGTCAAGACTCTGCCGGTTGAGATCAACAATCCAGAGCAGATTATCGAGGTCAGCGAGAGCGGGATCAATCACCGCCTCCCAGACATTCCCTTCGTCGAGTTCGGCATCACCGACGAGCGCAATGAAACGCTGCGTCGCCGACCGATTGAAATGAGCTGCCGCATACTGCGCGCTGAGCGCGGCGAATGCCGGCGCGACTGCGCCGAGCCCGACCGAGCCGGTGGAAAAATCGGGCGGGTCAGGGTCTTTGGTGCGTGACGGGTAGGCTTGCAGACCGCCAAAAGCCCGCAATTGGGTGAGGTAGCGCGCATCGAGCCGGCCTAGCAAATATTGGAGAGCGTGATAAACCGGGGAAGCGTGCGGTTTGATCGACACCCGATCGCCGGGTCGCAAATAGTGCAGATAGAGCGTGGTCATAATCGTGACCATCGATGCCGACGAAGCCTGATGGCCGCCTACCTTCACGCCGTCGAGATTGGGACGAACGTGGTTCGCATGATGGACCATCAGCGTTGATAACCAGAGCACACGCTGTTGCACCTCTTCGATAGCACTGATCAGCGCGGGGGTCGGCTCAATGCGGGGCATACATTGCTCCTTATTGGTCAGTCGTGTAGGGTCATTGATATTATACTTGATGGCACGGTTGTTGCCATTGAGGTTGTCGCAGAGGAACGTTTCTTAACTTTACCATTGCAGTGAGAGTAGGTTAAGTCGTTATAAAGAAGCGATTAAAAGAAATTGAAAAAAGCTTAAGTGCATCAGAATGGTAAAAAACGCTCTAATTCACTTGCCAAAACGCTCTATTTGCGGTACTATGCGCATGCCCATTTCAGTTCAACATTGGTTTGCACCTTGATGCTTGCGCACTCGATTAATCCAACCGGCTTGTCCTTGTGAAGGACAAAGCGGTTTAGTTGTGGTTGTTCGCGACTTGAAATGGAGACCATGCCTTATGGAGAAAATCTCACGTCGGCGGTTTCTTAAAGGGACGGTCGCTTTGGGTGCCGGTGCGCTGCTCGCAATCTACAGCGACGGCAGCTTCCGGCTAGCATTGGCGCAAGAAAATCCTGCGTTCCGCATGCGGATTCTACACACGAATGATCACCATGCCCGGATTGAACCGGTGTTTAGCGGCAACAATCCAGTTCATGGCGGTGTTTCGCGTCGCAAAGCATTGATCGACAAGATCCGCCGCGAGACGGCAATGCCCACCTTGTTGGTCGATGCCGGCGATGTTTTCCAAGGAACGCTCTATTTCAATCAGTACAACGGCATGGCCGACCTCGAGTTCTACAATGTGATGGGGTACGAGGCGATGGCCGTTGGCAATCACGAGTTTGACAAAGGTCCGCAGGCGCTAGTTGATTTCATCACGCGGGCCAAATTCCCAGTATTGAGCGCGAATATCGCGGTTGCCGCCGGCAACCCACTGGCCGGCCTCATCAAGCCGCGCACGATCATTGAGAAAGATGGCCGGAAGATCGGTATCTTCAGCCTGACCCCGGAAGACACCGGCGTGCTCTCGAACGCCGGCCCCGGCATTAACTTCACGTCAGCGATCGAAGCGGCGCGCCAGCAGGTGGCGGCGTTGAAGGCTGAGGGCGTCTTCACCATCATTGCCCTGACCCATGTCGGGATTAACGTTGATCGGCGGATTGCTCGTGAAGTAGGCGGAATGAGCTTAATCATCGGTGGCCACTCACATACACCGATGGGGCCGATGAACAAGGTTGGTACACCACCCTACCCCGAACTGATTGCCGGCCCTGATGGTAAACCGGTGGTCGTAGTAACCGACTGGGAGTGGGGGCGCTGGCTCGGTGATATTACTGTAGCCTTTAATGCAGCGGGCACGGTGATCGATTTGCAGGGCAATCCGACTGAGGTGCTGCCGTCGTTGCCGGCGGATCAAGGGTTCGAGAACCGAATTGCGGTATTTAAAGGCCCAATCGAGCAGTTGCGCGCGCGGGTGGTTGGTTCGGCGGCGGTTGATCTCGATGGCAGCCGCAACAACATCCGCTCGCGTGAGACGAATCTGGGCAATCTGGTGGCCGAAGCGATGTTGGCCAAGGCGCGCAGCGCGGGGGCGACGCTGGCGATCACCAACGGCGGTGGCATTCGGGCATCGATCCCGGCGGGGCCGGTGACGGTCGGCCAGATTTTGGAAGTGCTGCCGTTCGGTAATACGTTGGCATTAGTGACGCTGACCGGCGCGCAAGTGATCGAGGCCCTCAACAACGGCGTCAGTCAAGTTGAGAGCGGCGCGGGCCGCTTCCCACAGATTGCCGGCTTCCGATTCACCTACGATCCATCGCTGCCGGCAGCCAGCCGGGTGACAAGTGTGACTGTCGGTGGCGCACCGATTGATCCAAATGCTGACTACATCGTCGTCACCAACAACTTTATGCTCACCGGCGGTGATGGCTATAGCGTTTTTACCCGCGGACGCAATCAGGTTGATACCGGCTTCATTCTAGCCGACGTGGTGGAAGAGTACATTGCCGCTAATTCGCCGGTTAATCCGCCAGTTGATGGCCGAATCGCGGTTGGGGCTGCCCCGGCGGTGACGCCAACCCAGCCAGAAGCTCCGGCGCAACCGGTGCCGGTACCAGCAACACTGCCCAACACCGGCGGCACGCTGACGCCGCTGGCGTGGCTGGCTGGATTGGGCGCGGCGGCATTGGCTAGTGGTGCAGCGTTGCAGCGTAGTGCAGTGGCGGAAGAGGCGGAAACTGTTGAAACTGAGGTGGCTGAGGTCGAGCAGTAGGTTGCTCGCTGGCCCCTTCGCTTGCACTTTGCGGAGCGGGCAGAACATGGGGTCGCGTGTAACCGTTGATCGCTGTACAATGCGGTAAAGTCCGGTGCTTCGTTCCCCTCTCCCACGCTAGTGGGAGAGGGGTTAGAGCTATCAGTCGGCGTAGCGGGCTTCTTCACCCTACCCCAACCCTTCAGGGCCGGGTGCTAGATCGGGTATTCTGTCCGCCCCTTCTCTCGCACTGCGAGGGAGGGGGCGGGTTGTGTGGCGACAACCGTCGCCGGTAGTGAGGAATAGCCACGAAAAGACACCAAAGACACGAAAACGTTCTGGATGCCGAATCTAGCAGAGACGGCTCGACGAACCGTCTCTGCCCGCTACTGGCAGCGTAGCCGACTCGCTGCGTTATAATTCCAAGCCACCATCAACCGGCAGCACCTCACCGGTGATAAAGCTCGACTCATCGGAAGCGAGGAAGAGGTAAGCGTAAGCCATATCTTCGGCGGTACCCAAGCGCCGCAGCGGCGTCCGATTCTTAAACTCATCAAGTACCTTTTCGGGCACGTGCGCAATCATCTCGGTTTGGGTAAAGCCGGGGGCGACGGCATTCACGCGAACACCGTTCGGCCCGAACTCACGCGCCCAAGTCTTGGTCATCCCGATCACGCCGGCTTTCGAGGCGACATAATTGGTCTGGCCGAAATTGCCGTTGAAGGCGACGATTGAAGCGGCATTGATGATCGAGCCTTGGCCCTTCTCGATCATAATTGGCGCGACATACTTGGTGCAAAGCCAAACGCCCTTCAGATTGACATTGATCACCGCATCGAACTGCTCTTCGGTCATCTTGATCATACGGGCATCGCGGGTAATGCCGGCGTTATTGACCAAAATGTCAATTGTGCCGGCCCACTCAACTACTCCTTTGACCATTGCTTCCACCGAAGCGGCCTGCCCGACATTGACCACAAATGCCTTAGCCTCGCCGCCGGCTTCGACGATCGCATTTGCCGTAGCGGTAGCGGCCTCTTCGTTAATGTCGGCCACTGCAACCTTCGCGCCCTCTTTACCGAACAGCAACGCCGTGGCGCGTCCAATACCCTGCCCGCCACCGGTAATGATCGCCACTTTTCCGCTCAGACGCATAGCCTTCTCCTTCTGACGTTACAACTCGACCAAGCGAGAGAGATGCTGGTCAGGGTGAAATTGAGACAATAAGAAGACTGGGCATCGCCGTCTACGGTACAGCGATGCCGGTTGGTATACAAATCACCGGGCGGGGACGCTAGTTACTTCGTTCGCTCAGCCACGCTTCCATTAGCGGCCATGCGCGCTTGCTCGCGCCGCTGCCAACCATAATCCCGATATGGCCGCCTTTCAGTTCGATCAGCTTCTTATCCTTGCTGCTGACCCGATCCATGATCGAGCGTGACTGGCAATTGGGGACAATGTGATCCTTATCGGCAATCACATTGAGCAGATTGGCCTTGATGTTAGCCAGATCGACGATGCGACCTTCCATCATCAACTTATTTTCCATCAGCCGGTTCTCGCGGAAGAACTCGACTACCCATTGGCGGAAGGCGGCGCCGGGGAAATCAACGTTATCAGTCACCCACGTATTCATCGCAAGCCAAGCTTCAACCACCGCCGGATTGTCGAGGTTATCCCACAGCTTGAGGTAGGTGCCGATATAGTTCTCAACCGGCTTAAGCATCTTGTTGCCGTACTCAATAATGGTCGAGGGCACATTACCAAACTGACGTACTAGTTCATCAACGTTATAGTACTCGGTATTGAGCCAGCGACTGAAGGTACTACCTTCTTTATCACTAAAATCGATCGGCGCGGTCAGCAAGATCAGGTTGCGGAGACCGTCATCGGGGCGCATGGCGGCGTAGATGGTGACAATTGTCGCACCGATACACCAGCCCAGCATCGTGAACTCACGCTTCTTGCTATGGCGCTGCATCGCACGCACGGCACGGGGCAAGAACTTGAGCGAGAAATCCTCGAAATTGTAATGCGCGTCTTCAGGGCCGGGGGTGCCCCAATCGAGCAGATAGACCTCGTAGCCGTGGCGGAGCAGAAACTCAACGAAGCTATTGCCGGGGCGCAGGTCGAAGATGTAGGGCCGATTAATAAGTGCGAAGACCAACAAAATTGGCACTGCCTTACGCTGTTCCGGGGGCACCTGCGGATAATAGTGATAGAGACGCATCTTATTCAGCGCCCAAATCTGCTCCTTCGGCGTCTGACCGACCGCGACCTTAATGCGATTGGTCGCGATCCGAGCAGCCATATCACTGCTCTTGGTGGTGCGTTCAATCTCTTTCAATAACTGCTCGGTCATCCGCTCGAAGTCGATCGGCGCGGCATCTGCACTAGTCATAGTGAAACACTCCTACTCTTTGTCTTCTGTCGTCGCCTTGCGGGTACGAGCAGCCGGACGGGTATTGGCAAGCGAAGCGAGCTGTTCTTCAATCGCACTGAGACGGTCGCTGATAACGCTGACATCGGCCGGCGCCGGCGCACCAGCTGCAGCCAATTGGCGAACAAGGTCAGTTAGCTCATCGAGTTGCACCTGCATATCGTCAAGCCGAAACTCGATGTTGGTGAGCCGACTGGCCAACGACACCACTTCGCTGCGCGAAGGCATCTGGGCTTGGGCCAGATACCGTTCCATATACTGCTGAACTGCCTGTTGGACCGGGCCGGAGACAGCGAGCAGCGCGTCGAGTTGCGCGCCAATCGCCTGCGAGAAGGTTTCTGTGTTGACCATTGCGGTCAAGCTCTTCGCCCATGCGTCGAGGCTAGCATCACGCCAAGCCCGCCACGTGCCGATCGGATCGTTCGGATCAAAGCCATTCGGAGGCTGTGTCATTGCCAATCTCCTTTGACGGCGCGCCGTCAAGGCGCGTTAAGATGCGCGGTTCTTTCCATAGGGTAGTGGACGTAGTTACAGCATGGTTACATATAGTATACATTCGCTCTTGACGTGATGCAGTGAAGCTATCTATACTAAAGGTTGAGAGTATTTAGAAAGTTGGCTAATTATCTATGGAAAAGGCGATCACACGCACACTTCAAGCCCTCTCGGATCCGACCCGGCGGGCAATTCTTCAGATGCTGAACGAGCGCGATATGACGGCGGGCGAGATTGCAGGCCGTTTTTCTATCTCGGCGCCGAGTGTATCGCACCATCTCAATGTGCTCAAGGCGGCTGATCTAGTGACGTCCGAGCGGCATGGCCAGCACATAATCTATCGCCTGAATGCAACCGTGTTACAAGAGGTGTTAAGTCTTTTAATGGATCTATTTAAGGTTGGCGCAGACGTCGATACACAACGAAAGGAGGACGGCCATGCGTAATCTACGGTTCATGATCGTCATCACGGCGCTGATGTGGGTGTTTGGTGCAGTGATGCTGCCCTTCATCCCTGATCCGGCGCCGATCCATTGGAATGCGGCTGGCGAGATTGATGGCTACGGCAGTTCGTGGTTTGTCGCCTTCTTCCCGCCGGCTATCGCGACGTTAATGGCCGTGTTGGCGCCACTCTTGCCGCGGATCGATCCGCGTGGGCAGGGCTATGTCGCCTTTGCCCGTACCTATGCTCTGATCATGAACAGCTTGGCGCTCTTCTTTGCCGCAATCCATCTGATAATGGTTGGAGTCGCGGTGGGCTGGTCGATAAGTGTGCCGCGCCTGATCAGTGTAAGTAGCGGACTGCTTATTGCAGTGTTGGGGAATGAGCTAGGGCGGGTGACACCAAACTATTTTGTCGGTATTCGCACCCCGTGGACGTTGGCCGATGCCGAGGTATGGCGGATCACGCATCGGGTGGGTGCGCGCCTATTTGTGGCCGGTGGTGTGGCATCGGCGTTGGTCAGCCTGTTCGTGCCAGAACATTGGCTGTTTGTGACCAGTTTTCCGTTGATCATTGTGCCGGTTTTGGCAACCATCCCGTATTCGTACATTGTATGGCGGCGGCTGCACCGGGCCAGCTAGCCGCGAAAGGAAATTGAAGATGACATCGTTGAATTGGCGTGGGTTGGGTGGGTTTGTTGGCTTGAGTGTAGGATTAGCATGGTTGTGCTGCGCGCCGTTGTGGCTAAGCGAAACCGGCTTGGCTGATCCGCTGGCGTTGCCGCTGATGCTGGCGATGATGTTCACTCCGGCGTTAGCGACGTTGATCGTGATCCGATGGATCAGTCCGCCGCCGGAAGGGATTGTGAAAGCGACCGGGCTAGGGATCGGCAAGGGCCGGCGTTGGGGGTGGTACTGGCTGTTTGCGTGGACGGTACCGGGCCTCGTGATGGTCGTCTCACCGTTTTTCAGCGCATTGTTCGGCGTCTACGATCTCGATCTATCGCTGTCAGGGTTTCGCACCCTGCTCAACGCAGCGGGTGCGGGCGAGTCACTGGCGAATGTTTCGGTATGGCCAATTGTGATTGCGCAACTAGGAGTAGCACTAGTGGCTGGGCCATTGCTCAACGCGGTGCCGGTGTTTGGCGAAGAGTGGGGCTGGCGTGGCTATCTCTTACCGCAGTTGCTGCCGCTCGGCCAATGGCCGGCGCTGATTATCAGTGGCGTGATCTGGGGCGTGTGGCACGCGCCGATCATCCTGCTCGGTTACAACTACCCGACCAATCCAGCGCTCGGGGTAGTGATGATGACCGTGTTCTGCGTGTTGGTTGGCATTGTACTGGGGTGGACGCGGTTAGCGACGGGGAGCGTCTGGCCGGCAGTGATCGGGCATGGCAGTATCAACGCTTTTGGTGGCGCGCTTACGCTCTTTGCCCGTGAAGGGGCAACGGTTGACACGATCTGGGCGACGGCGCTGGGCATCACTGGTTGGCCGCTCTGGTTGGCGGTGATCGCTGTCCTTGGGCTGAGCCGGCAGTTGCCGGTAGCCGATCCGCCGGATAGGCAACGGTTGGTGGTAGCGTCGGCAGCACATCGCCTGTGAGGAAGGGGCGATCAAAGAGTCGCCCCTATGGCTATGATGGGAGTGGTTTGCTTATCTTCTTTCCATAAACATGATTCGCTCCCACGGTACAAAGACAATACGGCGAGGATTAATAAATACCATACCACAAGCATGCTCGTCTGCGATAACATAATCGCAGATTGATTCGGCAAAATAAGGATACGGTCCATAACCGTATCTGTACCTGTGTTCGTTTAAATACCCTTCTGATGTTCCCTTTTTATGTACAACCAAATAACGTTGGGGATCCACTAAATGGTTAATATAAAATTCTTGTTCGCAACTACCTCCTAGCAGGTAGGCAACTACGATTGGCAACCTATTAATTTTGACAGGGATAGCCGGTGTCCCAGTTTCATCCGCTGTTCCAGTTTCAGCCCCGTTCTTTTTACCAGCATAAACTCTAACATCATCCTCGCTTATTTTGCCAATTAGCTCAGCTACTTCTCTCACATCTACCGGTTCGAAATACCTGTCAAGCAATCCCTTCCACCGCTCGAATGGATTTATAGTATGCCTCCTTGTCTTTATGTCGCTTCATAACCATCTATACAATGCCTGTTCAGCCCTCATTCGTTTTGCATCTGCACGATCCGTGATATATGACGACCATACACCATATTCCTTGGATTGTCAACTCATTCGTTCTGCACCCGCACGATCTGCGTAGGTGGGGCAATCCCTTCAGCCCGCAGCCGTTCCCGCAGCCGTTTGATGAACTCGTGACGCAAAAGAAATTGATCGGTGAAACTCTGCCCGCGTAAGACGACGGTGAAGCGGATGCCAGCGGCATCGATTGCGTTGAAGCGTACCAACGGCTCGAAGGTGGCCACGCCACCGGGTGTCTCGGCCAGCACTGTGCGCGCGACATCGAGCACAATCGCTTCGGTCTGAGCCAAATCGGCATCAGGCCCGACGGCGAAATCGACCAACACAGCCAGTTCTGGTTCGGGTCGGCTGAAGTTGGTCACGATCTGCGAAATCATCTGGGCGTTCGGAATGATGATGATGTTGTTGGCCAATTGCCTGATGTAGGTGTCAGACCAGCGAATATCAGTAACGATCCCCTCTTCGCCCGATGCGAGACGAATAACATCGCCGGGCCGCACCCGATTAGAGGCGATAATCTGCACCCCGGCAAAAAAATTGGCCAGCGGCTCGCGCAAGGCCAGTGTGAGGCCGAGACTCGAACCGGCGATTACGGTCAATACCGGCCCTAACGGGACGCCGTAGCTAATCAGGAGAGTACCACCAATGGCTAATGCCCCCAACCCGCGCAGCAGATTGTTAATGAGCGAGATGTTGCCGATCTGGCGATGGCGTAGATACGTATCGACAAGATTGATAATCAGCCGCACAATAAAAATGGTGATTGCAAGCACACTCGCGAGTTCAAACACCGGTTGCCAAGCAGCGCGTAATTCATCGCCGATCAGGTTGCCGCTGAAGAAGCGGAGCGCAATGACCAGTGTCCAAAACGTAAACTGACCACCGAGCGCAATCGCGATTGACTCAATGACGATCCGGTTGCGTGTGTTGGCCCAGCGCCGTACCCGTGGCCGTACCAGCCAATCGAGAATGAGGCCGGTGAGCAGTACTAGCACGAGTAAGATAGTGGTTGTTGTACCGTTGATTTCGTTTGCAGTCATAGCAGTAGTATACCTGATGAATTGGTGTAGATGTTCGCCGCTGTTTACCGAGTCTTTTGTACAATAATGCGATTGCACTGTGAAGTGCATCCTGAGACCTATTTTGTGGGTGAACGGTTCAATGATGAGACGCGCAGTGATCTTCATTGTACGCCTGAGGTACTGCGATGTTAAGGAGCTGACATACGAATGGACGATCAACAACGACAGATTGAGCTCCGCCGTATGCAGATGGTGGCAACCGGGCTATTGGTGCTTGCGGGCGTCGTTTTTGTGCTAGCCAGCATGTGGCGCGACGCCGCGCCATGGGTTCCGTTCGTGCGCGCCTTTGCCGAAGCGGCCATGGTTGGCGCGTTTGCCGACTGGTTTGCGGTGACAGCCCTCTTTCGCCACCCATTAGGCTTGCCGATCCCGCATACTGCCATCGTGCCGGCGCGTAAAGCCAGCATTGCGGCTGGCTTTGGCCGGTTTATCGAAACCAACTTCCTTAGTCCAGATCAGGTAACTGCTTGGATCCAGCGACACGATCCGGTGAGACGGTTAGCCCATTGGTTGCGTGATCCAGAGCAGGGTGAACAGGTAGCCGATATAGCGACCGACGCGATTGGCGGTCTGTTGCGAGTGGTTGATGATGAGGAGGTAAGCCAAGCGTTAGCGCGTGGCCTTAATCAACGGATCGCAACGATTCCGGCGGCGCCGTTGGCTGGACGCATGCTTGGCATTTTGGTGGCTGGCGGACGCCAACGCGATGCCTTAATGCAGTTGGTCAGCTTGCTAGCTGAGGTGATTGCCAGTAACGAAAAAGAAATCCGTCGCCGTATCGCTGGTGAGTTACCGGCATGGGTGCCGCGGATTGTCGATCAACGCATCTACGAGCGGTTGCTGGAGGGGATTCAACGGCTGTTGCGCGAATTGCGTGAAGACCCTGATCACCCCCTCTACCAACAATTTACTGCCTTAATCGATCGCTGGATCGTCGATCTCCAATTCGATCCACAGGTGCAACAGCAAGGTGAAGTCTTGAAACAAGAGATACTTTCCCACCCCGTGGTGCGCGAACTGGCGCAAGCGAGCTGGCGTGATCTCAAGCTGACCTTGCTGGGGCAAAGCGTGTCGCCATCGTCAACGCTGCGCCACTCGATTATGACGGCGGTTGGGCGGTTTGCCGATCTGCTGGAACGTGATCCCGAATGGCGCGCGAAGGTTGAGCATTGGGTGACGGCAGCGGTGGCGGCACTCGTGCGCCGGTATGGGCACGCGATTGGCGAGTTTGTGACACAGACGGTCAATGGGTGGGACACGGCGGAAGTGACGCGTAAGATCGAGCTGCAATTTGGCCGTGACCTGCAATTTATCCGCATTAATGGTACCATTGTAGGCGGATTAGTCGGACTAATCATTTACAGCGTATCACTGTTCTTTACGTGAGCGAGCGACGTTGCTCAGGTCGCGAGGAGGCGATGTATGGTGAAACAGAGCAAACGAACCACGATTGACGGCCAGCGGCTGCATCCCGAAAGCTTGATGATGAGCTACGGCTATGTGCCGGCGCTGTCGGAAGGCGCGATCAAGTGCCCCATTTTTCAGACCTCAACCTTCGTCTTTCAGACGGCGGAAGAGGGCAAAGCCTTTTTCGAGCTAGCCTACGGCTTGCGCCATCCGCACGAGGGCGAAGAGATTGGTCTGATCTATAGCCGGCATAATAATCCTGATCTCGAGATCTTGGAGGATCGGCTCACACTCTGGGATCACGCCGAAGCGGCAGCAGTGTTTGCCAGCGGCATGGCGGCGATTACCACGACACTGCTCACCTTCTTGCGCCCCGGCGACGTGATTGTGCATAGCGAGCCAGTCTATGGCGGCACCGATTATCTGCTCAAGCACGTTTTGCCGGCCTTTGGCATCCGGCGGTACGGTTTTGTATCGGGCGTCGCGCCCGAACAGGTTGAGACCCAGCTCCGGCGGGCCGGATTATTCGATGCGGTGGGGATGATCTACCTCGAAACGCCGGCCAACCCGACCAACGCGCTCATCGATATTGCCGGCTTTGCGGCGCTGGCCAAGCGCGCACCGCGCCGGGTGTTGACGGCGGTTGACAACACCTTTCTCGGCCCGCTCTGGCAGCACCCGTTAGCCCACGGCGCTGATCTGGTGCTCTATTCGGCGACGAAATACATAGGTGGGCACAGCGATGTAATCGCCGGCGTCTGCTTGGGCAGTCGCGAACTGATCGCCCAAGTCAAGGGGATGCGCACGATTATGGGCACGATGGCAGGCGCGCATACGGGTTGGCTACTCTTGCGCTCGCTCGAAACGCTCAAAGTGCGGATGGAAGCGCAACAAAGTGGGGCGCGGCGGGTGGCCGATTTTCTCGCCAACCATCCCAAGGTTGAGCGGGTCTATTATTTAGGCCATCTCAATAGCGACGATCCACAGTATCACATCTACCGGCGGCAGTGCTTGGGGCCGGGAGCGATGATCTCGTTCGACCTGCGTGGCGGTGAGGCTGAGGCGTTTCGCTTCCTCAACCATCTGCAACTGATTCATCTGGCGGTGAGTTTAGGTGGCACCGAATCGCTGGCCGAGCATCCGGCGACAATGACCCATGCTGATGTTGATCCCGAAGAACGAATCGAGTTTGGCATTGGCCCGAGTATGGTGCGTCTGTCGGTGGGCGTTGAACACCCCGATGATCTGATTGC
This sequence comes from uncultured Chloroflexus sp., assembly GCF_937951745.1. Lineage (GTDB taxonomy): Bacteria > Chloroflexota > Chloroflexia > Chloroflexales > Chloroflexaceae > Chloroflexus. Next base: position 39,473 of record NZ_CALFBQ010000042.1, on the reverse strand, counting down.
CGATCTGAATCAGGCGTTACGTGCGGTCTGACGGTGTATGCATTGACGCTCCAATTGTGACAATATTCACGTAAGCGAACTTGACAGACGCAGAAGAGAACGTCATCATGCTATTATATGGCATGTCCTTACTGTATCATAAACCGGTGATAGTTGACTTCTGCTGCATTGTGCGTGAATAGTGAGGTGATTGATATCGAAATGCAGCCCCGCTCGACAGCAGAAGACCATCTGCGCGCAGTTGTAAGCCATGACGCTGATGGCGCGATCATTGTCGATCACAGCGGGGCAGTGCGTTTTCTTAATAGTGCTGCCGAGCGGCTGTTGAATCGCCATGGCGCTGAGCTACACGGCCAAATATTCGGCTTTCCGCTGGTTGTTGGCGAACGAGCGGAAGTTGAGGTTTTGCGTCCTAATGGCGAATTTGCCGTCGCCGAGATGCGGGTCTTGTCGATCATGTGGGAAGGGCAAGATGCGCTCTTGATCACGTTACGCGATGTCACCTTCGAGCGACAGGCCGAGGCGGCGCTTCGGGAAGCGGAAGCATTCAGCATTGCGATCCTCAATTCGCTGACCAGCGAAATAGTGGTGCTGGATAAGCAAGGCAAGATTGTGGCGGTAAACGAAGCATGGCTCCAGTTTGGCCGCGAAAACGGAATTACCGATCTAGCGTCGATCAGTGTAGGCGCTGATTATTTTGCTGCCTGCGCGGCGTCTGGGCCGGGCACCGGCGGCCCGGAAGTGCTGCAGGGGTTGAAAGCGGTTCTCTCAGGTGAGCTGGCCGAATTCACGTATGAATATCCCTGCCCCGGCCCACAGGGCACACGCTGGTTTGCCTTGCGGGCAGTACCATTACGTGGGACGCGACAGGGGTTAGTGGTGGCCCACAACGATATTACCGACCAGCGTCGGGCTGCCCACATTGCTGCCGAAGCCGAGATGTTGCGCGAACAGGTACGCCAAATGGAACGCGAGCTGGTCTCGGTTGAGGCGATCTCGCGGCCCGACGAGATGGTACGCTCGTTAACAGCGCCATTGCGCCAACGTGCCCCTGAGCTGTTTAGCCAAGGACTGGAACGGTACAGCGCATTACTCGAAGAGGCGCTGTCCAGCCGTGTCCATCGCACCCCAGCGCCATCACGGGCATTGCGCGACTTGGGCGAATGGTTTGGTTCGATTTGGGCAGCGCCACGTGATCTGATCGAAGTTCATTTGCAAGCGATGCGTAATCGCAGCCAACATACTACGCCTAAGAAATTGCAAGCATATTTTGAAGAAGGGCGCCTGCTTCTGCTAGAACTAATGGGTCATCTGGCATCGTATTATCGATCTATGGCGGCTGGTGAATTGTCTTTCCGTGACTCAGAGTAGCGGCGACTGAAATGGTTGCCGGGACGAACAGACTGTGAGTAAGATTGTTTTGCATCTTTATATCGCTGGCCAAACACCACGCGCCGAACGGGCGATTAGCACGCTTCGCCGGATGATCGAGCAAGAGTTGGCTGGCTATGAATGTGAGTTGACCGTTATTGATGTGCTTGCTGATCCGCAGCAGGCCGAGAATCAAAAGATTTTGGCGACGCCGACCCTGATCAAAAGTTCGCCGCCACCCTACCGGCGAGTGATTGGCGACCTGTCGAGCGTTACAGATTTGTTGAATGTCTTGAATCTACCGCCACAGTCTTGAGACGTTCTTGCCTCTGTGCAACCAATAAGGAGAACGCTGGTGTGCGCTGATCAGATCGAACGGCTTCCTACCGGAATTACCGGCTTTGACCATATCGCCAACGGTGGCTTGCCCAAAGGTCGGACGACCCTTGTATCGGGCACTGCCGGCAGCGCGAAGACGGTCTTTGCGGCCCAGTTTTTGGCGGCTGGCATTAAGCGTGGCGAGCCGGGCGTATTTGTGACATTTGAAGAGACGCCGGAAGCCTTGCGCCGCAATATGCTGGGGTTTGGCTGGGATATTGCCCGCTGGGAGGCCGAGGGGAAATGGGCCTTTGTCGATGTCTCGCCGCAGCCAGAAGAGGAGCTGGTTGAACTTGGCTCGTACGATCTTGGTGCGCTACTGGCGCGCATCGAGCATGCCGTGCGGAGTATTGGCGCCGTCCGGCTGTCGATGGATTCGCTGGGCGCGATCTTTACCCGCCTGAATGATTCGCGGGTGGTGCGCAACGAATTGCTCCGTATCGTTAGCACACTGCGCCGGTTGGGAGTGACCGCCGTGCTGACCGCTGAGCGCACACAGGAGTATGGCGAAATTGCCCGCTACGGCGTCGAGGAGTTTGTCTCAGATGACGTGGTGATCCTACGCAACCTACTCGAAGACGAGAAGCGCCGGCGTACCGTCGAGATTCTCAAGTTCCGCGGTACCTCGCACCAGAAGGGCAGTTTCCCCTTCACCGTCATTCCCGGCGAGGGCATTCACGTTATTCCGCTCTCGGCGATCGAGTTGAAACAACGCTCGTCGAGCGTGCGTACCACGTCGGGCAATACTGAACTCGACCGCATGTGCGGCGGTGGTTTCTTCCGCGATTCAATCGTATTAGTGAGCGGTGCAACCGGCACCGGCAAGACTCTGATGGCAACGACGTTTATGGCCGCCGGCGTGCGCCAAAACGAACGCTCGCTGCTGTTTGCTTTTGAAGAGAGCCGCGACCAACTCTTCCGCAATGCGATCGGCTGGGGGATCGATTTCGAGCAGATGGAACGCGATGGTCTGCTGCGTGTGATCTGCAACTACCCCGAAGTGACCAGCCTCGAAGATCAACTGATCTTTATGAAGGCCGAAATCGACCGTTTCCGTCCGCAACGGGTGGCGGTTGACAGCCTCTCGGCGCTCGAACGGGTAGCGACGATTAAGGGCTTCCGCGAGTTTGTGATTGGCCTGACCTCGTTCATCAAACATCAAGAGATGGCCGGCCTCTATACCGCGACGACGCCAACCTTGCTTGGCGGTTCGTCAATTACCGAAGCGCATATTTCGACGATCACTGACTCGATTATTCTCTTACGCTATGTCGAGCTATTTGGTGAGATGCGTCGCGGGTTGACGGTGCTCAAGATGCGCGGTTCGAGCCACGACAAAGACATTCGCGAATTTACCATCGATAGCCGTGGCATGCATATTGGCCGGCCCTTCCGCAATATCTCCGGCATTTTGTCTGGGCAGTTCACCCATATTGCGCCGAGCGAAATTGATCGGCTGAGTGCGATGTTCCGCGATGACGAGGGCGACGAATCTGCCCGAGACTCTGCGCCAACCAATTAGCTTGCGACGTTCCATTGGCACTGGCTGGTTGTGGGGGAGATTGCCACAGTGCAGCACGATCCTTCTGCTTCCGAACTACACAATACTGCTGATCGTCTGGAGCCATATCCTGACCAGCGATCGTTGCAGGCAATCGTGGCCAATAATACTAATGCCCTACTTGTGCTCGATCACGCTGGTACGGTTCTTTTTGCCAATGAAGCTGCGCTGCGCCTGTTTGGCCGGCAAGCCGATCAAGTGCAGGGCAGTCCGTTCGGTTTTCCGTTGCAACCCGGCCTAACCGTTGATGCCGAAATTGTGCGTCCTGACCATTCAGTGGTGATTGTCGATTTACGGGTCGAACCAATTGAGTGGGACGGATCGCCGGCAATGTTGGTAATTCTGCACGATATTACCGAACGCAAACAGGCCGAGCAGTTGCTGATCGAAACCCAGCAATTGCTCCATTCGGCGCTCGATGCCCTGCCGTCGGCGATTGCTATTCTTGACCGGTATGGGCAAGTTTTGGCCGCTAATGTACGTTGGTTGCAACTCGGGCCGCTATTGGGGGTGGAAGCGATCGATTGTACGGTCGGGGCAGCGTTTCTAGCCGCCTGCCAGCTTGGGGTGGGGCCGGCCGTAGTGGTTGCGGTGGCGATCGAGCAACTGTTGGCGAGTGAACTGGAAAGCTATGAAGGTGAGTTTGCCGCGGTTACCCATGATCGCTGCTGGCTGGCGATGCGTGCAGTGCGGTTTGGTAGTGGTGAGCGGGTTCGGGTGGTGGTAGTACTCGAAGATGTTTCGGCCCGTCATCAGGTTGAACAGATCGCGCTTGCTCGTCGACGAGTACTCGAGCTAATTGCTCGCCAGTACGAGCTTAGAACGATCATCCGCGAGATGTTGCAGTTGCTCGGCGAGCAGATAACAGATTTAGTCTATGCAGCGTATATGGTGCGTTCGGCGGCGGTCTTTGCTAGCTACAACCGTTACATTCTGCACGATGATCTGCCGCACTTGGATCAATGGGCGAGCGAATTACTGACCCAATTGCCATACCACAATCAGCGGGTCAGCGAGCTTTCACTTGATTCGCCGCATTGGCAGAAGATTCAGGATCTCATCCAGATGCAAGTCATTAACCGCAGTTGGTTGATCGTCTTGCGTACCCATCGCGATCCGGCTGATGGGTGGCTATTGCTTTGCCGGCAAAGTGATATGTCACTGGCCTTTGAAGAACAGCAACTGCTCGACCACATCGAGCAATTGACAACCATTGCGCTTGAACAGCATGTGACGCTGCACAAATTGGCGTACCAAGCCCATCACGATGCGTTGACCGGCTTGCCGAACCGGTTGTTGTTTGAAGATCGCTTGCAGCATGCCATCGAGCATGCGCGCCGTAATACGCTGGTGGCGGTGCTCTTTATTGATCTCGACCGCTTCAAGCAGGTGAATGACACGCTGGGCCATGCGATCGGCGACCTCTTATTAGTACAGGTGGCGCGCCGGTTTGAATTGTGTGTGCGGGCGACCGATACGCTTGCCCGGCATGGCGGTGATGAGTTTCTGTTGGTATTGCCTGAGATCAATTCGCCGCAGCAGGTCACTGCCATTGCGCGCCGCTTGCACGAAGCGCTTGAGCAGCCATTTTTTATTAATGGGCATGAAATTTTTGTCAGTGTCAGTATTGGTGCAAGCCTTTACCCGATTGATGGCACCGATGTAATGACGCTGCAACGGGCAGCGGATATGGCGATGTATCGTGCCAAAGGCACCCTGCGCAACAGCTTTCAGTTTTTCGATGCAGCTATTACCAATTCGTCGCTCGAGCAATTGCAGATCGAGACGCTGCTGCGGCGGGCGATTGAGTGCAATGAGTTGTTGTTGCACTATCAACCGAAAGTCAATCGCGCTGGAAAACTGGTTGGTTTTGAGGCGTTGATCCGCTGGCAGAACGCTGAGCTTGGCATGGTCTCGCCAGCGCGTTTCATCCCCATCGCTGAAGATACAGGGTTAATCATTTCGATTGGCGCATGGGTACTGCGCGAAATTGCCCGGCAAATGCGTGAATGGCGCGCGCAAGGTTTACCGATCGTGCCGGTAGCGGCCAATGTGTCAGCATTACAATTCTCACAAAGCGGTTTTGTGCAAACGGTGGCGGAAACCTTAGCGCAGGCCGATTTGCCCTTGGGCTGGCTCGAACTCGAATTGACTGAGAGTATGCTGATGGGCCAGATTGACAATTTACGCCGCCAAATGATCGAGTTGCGCCAATTGGGGGTGACGTTGGCAATCGATGATTTTGGCACCGGCTATTCGTCGCTGTCATATTTGCATCGCTTGCCGATTAACGTCCTCAAGATTGATCGCTCATTCGTGGCCCAGCTCGATCATTCTGATGCGATGATCGAACGTAGTCTGGTGAGCACGATTATTTCGCTTGGCCATCACCTTGGCACGCAAATCGTAGCCGAAGGCGTCGAGACGATTGGCCAACGCCAGATCTTGCTCGATGCCGGCTGTGATCTCTTTCAGGGCTACTACATTAGCCATCCACTGCCGGCAGAGGCGGCAGCGTCATGGTTGCACGCTCGCACTGAAGCGAACGAATCATAGATAGCGCCCCACAACCGTGAGGCGCTCTGGTTGCCGGCAGCGGGTTTAGCATTATTGCTTGCGCCGTAACGCTGCTTTCAGGAGTCGCCAGATAGCGCGGTGGCGCGGCATAACTTCAAAAACCTGCCCGCTCTTGCCCTCGCGCACGATGCGTAACGCAAGTTCTGCCGTCTCTTCGGCAGTAGTGCCGAAGATCTTCAAGACGCGCGGTAATTGCTTGATCGCTTCACCGCCGGGGCCAACCGTCTCGAAGTGGTTAATCATATCGGTTGGCACCATCCCCGGTGTGAGCACGTTGAAGCGCAGATATGGGTGATCTTGATAATCACGGGCGAAGGCTTCGGTTAGGCGCACAATCCCCGCCTTCGAGACGCTATAGGCCGAGAGGAAGCGTTGCGGTCGCTTGGCGCCGCCGCCGGAAAGGTTGATGATCTGGCCGTTGCGTTGCTTGATCATGTACGGCAAAGCTGCCCGGCAGCCGTAATAGGTGCCGAGCAGATTCACCTTAATGACTTGTTCCCATGCTTCGGGTGGCACGTCGAGTATGTAACCAAATGGCCCCGAAATGCCGGCATTGTTGACCCACAGGTCGATTCGCCCCATCCGCTCGGCAGCAGTAGCGGCGAGAGTTTCGACTTCGAGGCGATTGCTGACATCGCAGCGGATGCCGCTCACCTTGAGGCCAGCAGCTTGCAGCGAACGTTCGGCTTCGGCTAGGTTGGCGGCATTGGCCGACGAAATCACGACCTGCGCGCCGGCGCGGGCTAGTGCTTCCGCGATGGCCCGCCCGATCCCCCGGCTACCGCCGGTCACGACTGCGGTCAGGTTACGCAAATCGGTTGTCTTCTGAGCCATGGTCTCCTCGTTGTGATACAAGCAGGACAGATCCCATAGTGGCTGCGCAGGTTGCCCACTGCGTTGGTTACGCTGAGTTTCTCGCGGCTAAAACCTCCCTGTGCCGGCTCCCGATCAGCGCCGGCGAATCGTCAACCGGTCGCCCTCACGCACGGCGCGGATTGGCGCACCGCGCAGTGCCACTGGCAAGAGCAGGTGCCGCCGGTATGGCCCTAGCGAGACGATCAGCTCATCACCACTCACGCTGACAGTGAGATCTTCCCGGGCTACGCCCGGAAGCAACAGGCTGATCCATGGTTCGGTCTGCGAACCGATACCAATTGGTGGCGGTAGCGGCGCCGGCGGGTGTAGCAGCCCTTTCCCGATCGTCGCGAATGGTGCTGGCTCGTGAGGCGTGGCCTGAAATGGCAGGCGCAACAGCGGCAAGTTCGGCCAGCGCGCCGCGACGGCAGCCACAACTGTAGCCTGCTCTAAAACTAGCGTGGCGAGTTCGTACCCATCACTCACCACCGGCAATAACGGGCCGATGATCAGTGCATCGAGGTTCAGACCAAAAAGCGTCAGCGCCGGCGCATACAATGTTGCCGCGCGCAAGCCGGCTTGATCGGGCCGGATGACCAAGCGTGCCCGTACCCGCTTTGGATCAAGCGCAACGTCGCGCAACTGCTCAAACTGCACCCGCGCCTCTTGCATCTGCCCAATCTGCTCGAACGGCAGCAGATTGGCCGGTAACGCCGCTCGCGCCAGCGATTCGGTTGATTGGCCGGGGCCGCGGTCGAGGCCAAAAAGTTGCCGCATCACCCAGCGAAAGGTGTCGGGAACGGCCAGCGCGCGCAGGAGGCTATCTGGCGGGCCAGCATCAACGCAGATGAGCTGGTAGCCACGTTGGGCATGGCTGGCAAGGCGGTAGACAGCCAAAAATAGTTCGAGACCGGGCAGCAACGGCAGATCATCGCCATCGATGGGCGGGCCGGGTAAGCTAATGCGTGAGCGGAGTTCGTTCCACGTTGCGCTCAAATCCGCCAGTGGCTGGAACGTCCAGAAATCAAGCTGAGAGGCAAGAGTGGCTGGTTGGGGCGCTGGCGATGCGCCTAAGAGGATTGCGCAATCGTGGGTTGGCGTTAGACTGGCAAGGAGGGTGGGCTGGCCTTGCGCGGCTGAAGCAACTGCGGTGGCGGTTGCGGCGAGAGCGCTCGATTCACCGCTAAAAATAACAATCTGCGTAGTAGTGGGCCACATAGCGATCGTCCTGTCTGCGGCACCGGTCTGTACAGGTGGTTGCTGATTGTATTATATGCAACTTCGCCCACGCGGTGGTTGCAATTGATATTGGGCATAGCACACATACGGTACCACCGATCAGCTATAATGAGTCGTGGTCAACGCTTACAGAGCGTTCCCTTTATGTGGTTGTCCAGCTCAGGGAGGCACCATGTCAGAATCATTGATGCAACAGCCGCTCGGCGCTATTCTCGACGCGCTGGCTTCGCGCGCTCCTACTCCCGGCGGTGGCAGCGTTGCGGCCCTGACCGGCGCGATGGCCGCCGGTTTAGTGAGTATGGTGTGTGAACTGACGATCGGTAAACCGCAGTTTGCTGAGGTCGAAGGCGAGTTGCGCGCGATCCATACGCAGGCCGAACAGTTACGGGCCGAATTGCAGCAGCTAGCTGGCGAAGATATTGCTGTGTTCAACCGGCTGGCAGCGGCGTACAAGCTGCCGCGTACGACTGAGGCCGATGCAGCGACGCGTAAAGCGGCGATCCAACAGATTACCCGCTTGGCTGCCGAAGTGCCGTTGCGCACAGCGCAAGCCGCAGCGGCGTTATTGCCACTCTGCACAACGCTGGCCAACAATTGTGCCCGGTTGGTGGTGAGCGATGTGGGAGTTGCGGTCTTGCTGGTACGGGCTACGGTGCAGAGTGCGGCGCTCAATGTTGAAATTAACCTCGCCGCACTTGAGGATCAGGTGTTCGTGCGCCAAACACGCGCCCAGTTACAAGATCTGCTGATCGGGCTTGGTGATGAAGTTGATGGGATTGTCACCATTGTCCGGGGAAGGATGACAGCATGAGCGCCCGGATTCTTGATGGTCGCGCGCTAGCTCAAGAGCTGCGCGCCGAGGCGGCGGCGCAGATTGCTGAATTGCGCGCGCGGATTGATCGCGCTCCAACCATTGCGGTCGTCCAAGTGGGTGATGATCCCGCCGCGACGCGCTACGTGCGCAGCATTGACCGGCTATGCCAGTCGTTGGGGGCAGCCTGCCGGGCCATTGCCTTGCCGGTGACCACCGAACAGGCCGATCTAGAAGCAACGGTCTCGAACCTGAGCGCTGATGATCGCGTTGATGGCATCTTATTGCAACTGCCGCTGCCGGCGGGTTTATCGCTCGATGGCGTCTTGCATCGCCTCGTACCAGAAAAGGATCTCGACGGCATCCATCCGATCAATGCCGGCTTGCTCGCGCAGGGCCGCCCGGCGTTGACGCCAAACACCCCTGCCGGCGGGATGGAGTTGCTGCGTCGGTATGGGATTGAGGTGCGTGGGAAGCGGGCAGCAGTGGTGGGTCGCTCGGCGATTGTGGGTCGGCCTATGGCCCTGCTGTTGCTACAGGCCGATGCCACCGTTACTATCTGCCATTCACGCACTCTCGATTTAGGTGCTGTCTTGCGTGAATGCGACATCATCGCTGCTGCGGCTGGCCGGCCCGGCCTGATTACGGCTGAGATGATTAAGCCCGGTGCGACAGTGATCGATTTCGGCACCAACGTGCTGGCTGATGGCAGTATGGTCGGTGATGTCGATTATGCAGGGGCCGTGGCAGTGGCCGGCGCCATTACACCGGTACCCGGCGGTACTGGCCCGGTGACCAACGTGATGCTCATGCAGAATCTGATTAAGGCTACCCGTACCCGGTTAGGGATATGAAAATCCTCGTGCTCGGCAATGATGGGCGCTGCCATGCGCTCGTCTGGAAGCTTTTCGCCAGCCCAACAGCCGATGTGCTCGTGGCGCCGGGTAATGGCGGCGCATGCCAGATTGCGCCGCGGGTTGATCTCGATCCGGCGCAGCCGGCGCAAGTAGCGCAGTGGGCGTTTAACGAGCAGATCGATCTGATCGTTCCTGCGAGCAGCGAACCACTCTGGGCAGGGTTGGTGGATGAAGTGGTGAGCATGCACATCGGCGTCTGCGGCGCGTCACAACGCAGCACGCGCATCGAGTGGAGCCGCTGTTACGCCAAAGAGTTGCTGCTGCGCTACCAATTGCCAACTCCGGCGGGGCGGTGTTTTGCCAGCTTGCCGATAGCGGAAAAGTACCTCGCCGCGCAACCGCTGCCAGTGGTGCTGCGCGGTGACCATCCGGCCGCCGGCGAGGGGGTCTACCACGATCGCTATGCTGCCTTGGAAGCGTTGCGGGCATTGTTTGTATCGCGCCCGGTGGAGGGCAGCAGCCATGGGGTGGTGATTGAAGAGTATGTGAGCGGGCCGGTGGTGAGCTTTTCTGCCATTACTGATGGCAGTTATTTGGTATCATTGCTGCCGACCCGCGTCTATGACGGAATGGGGCCGCACCCGGATAGTCCGCCGGCGCCGGGCATGGGCGCGATTACCGGCAATTCCGCCTACTCCCAGAAGCTGAAAGCGTACCTTGAACGCCACCTTATGCAACCGTTGGTAGCGGCCATTGCCCGCGAGCAGTTGCCTTATTGGGGGATCATCGGCGTTGACTGCGTGATCGGGGCGCAGGGGCCGCGGATTATCGGGTTGCGCTGTAATCTGCGCGACATGGAAGCGCAGGCAGTCTTGCCACGTTTGATCGACGATCTTGTGCCCTACTTTGAGGCTGCCATTGCCCGTAGCCTGCACCGTTTGCCGCCTTTGCGCTGGCGTGATGAAGCGAGCGTAGCCTTGGCGCTAGTGACGCAAGGCTACCCGCACCACTACCCAATCAACGCCGCGGTGGAAGGAGTCAGCGAGGTTGAAGCAGGCGTGCTGGTCTTCCACGATCAAACCGAGTCGCCGCACATCTTACGCTACGATCCGTCGCGGCGCGACCGGTTGTTTGGCGGCGGCAGCGGTGGCTTGTATCTGACCGGCGGGCATGTGGTGACGGTCGTGGCGCTGGGCGCTACGCTGGCCGGCGCACGCGGGCGAGCCATCATCAATGCCGAGCGGATCCGCTTTCCCGGACGCACTTACCGCGAAGATGTCGGCGCGAGCGAACAAGCGTAGGGCGGAACAGCGTAAGAGTGGAGCAGGCTTCCGCCCTTACGGCGTGTGAAAGGAATGATATGGCTGCCAAACCTGTTATTGCGCTGGCCACGACTAATGAAGCAATTGCAGCGTGCTATCTAGTTCTGGTTGCACTGCGTTCTCATCTGGTTACGGCATCGTTTGTCGATCGCAGCCGGTGGCAGATGGCATATGGCTATCAGGTTGCCGTGGTCTAGGTTGATGGCGCAGCCGTCGCGGTAGCCGGGTTCCGCGTCAGCGAAAATCTGGCGTAGAGTCGCTTTCTGGATGTTGATGATCTGGTGACTCGCGCCGATCGATGTCCGCATAGCTATGGTGCGATGTTGCTGGCGTGGCTCAAGGAGTATGCTGCCACGACAGGGTACGCTCAACGCCACCTCGATCCGGGCACGTGGCGCAAAGACGCGCACCGGTTTTACTAACGCGAGGGGATGCGACTGAGTAGCTTTTATGTTGTCTGTGATGTGACGACCGCTTGCCGTAGTAGCGGGGACGTTACGAAGTTTGTCGCTTCGCAACAATTTTGCCATTGACTTCCATGACGCAGCGTGTTATACTCGGAATTGTAACGCACTGCGTTATACAACTACCAAAACCCGGCAGGCTGTGCTATGATACAGATAGTCTGAACTCCGGTTACTACCATAGAGCAGGAGGCTACGATGACAACGGTCGAAGAGATTGAGGTTAATGTCCGCCAGATCGATGAGACGCCGCCGCCGGTCAATCCGAGCGTGCAAATCTTTGAAGTGGTGCGCAAGCTGATGCTGGCCGGCATTGGTGCGTTTGCTCTCAGCCGCGAAGAGGCCGAGGCCTTTCTCAACCGGCTGGTTGAGCGGGGTGAGCTGGCGCAGAAAGATGCGCAGAAGTTGTTTGAGGAGGCTGCCGAGCGGTTCCGCAAGACGGCGATGCCGCAGACCGATCAGGTGCAGACTAACCTCAACAATCTGACTGCGCAGGTTGAGACCAGCTTCGAGCAATTCCTCAACCGGCTCAACATCCCCTCCAAGCGCGACATTGACGAGCTGAGCGCCAAGATTGCCCAACTGGCGGCCCGCGTCGAGGAGTTGCGCCGCGTGCAAGAGACGTCGGCTCGCAGTCGCACTCGCGGCGAGGCGAAGGAAGAGCACAGCGAGAAGTAGTTAGCTTGGAATTGCCGAACGCCGGCACTGTGGCGTTGGCCACAGTTGCCGGTGTTTTGGCGCAGCGTGTTATAATTGCCGCTGAGACTATTAAGGCAACGCCGGGATTGGCAAGGCATTGCGTTTATCTGCATCACCCGGCTCAAGGCGGCATATACCATGCATGTCATTAAAAAATACGCCAACCGGAAACTGTATCATACCAACCAAAAGCGCTACATCACCCTCGAAGGCATTGCCAAGCTTGTGCAAGAAGGTGAGACGGTGCAAGTGCTCGATAATGAGACCGGTGACGACATCACGGCTAATATTTTGGCGCAGGTCGTATTACAGGCCCGTGGTCGCGCTTCGCCGTTGCCAACCAACTTACTCACCGGTCTGATACAGGTTGGTGGTGACACTCTCACAACGTTGCGGCGCACGCTCTTCAGTTCGCTCGGTGGTGATGAACTGATCGAAGCTGAAATTGGCCGGCGGATCGATGTGCTGGTTGACGAGGGCGCTCTTTCACCCGAAGAGGCCGATCGCTGGCGCAAGCTGTTGTTACGGCAAGAGTTTGCCCGTGATGCGCAGAATCAGTTGGCCGATCGCATCGCTGATGTACCGACACGCAATGATGTCGAACGGCTCCATGCCCAGATCGATGCGCTCACCAGTATGGTTGAGCAATTGTTACGCTGGCGTTGAAGGTGATCGCACATCGTTGCAAAGAGGCAGGCTATGCAGCGCAGCACAACCGCTTTGGTCCTCGCCGGCGGCGGCGTGGCCGGCGCCGCCTATGAGATCGGTGCCCTCTGCGCCATCGATCAGGTGCTCGAACATCTCTCGGTCAATGAATTTGATATCTATGTCGGCACTAGCGCCGGCGCGTTGATCAATGCCTGTCTCGCTAACAATATGTCGCCGCGCACGTTAATTAGCGTGCTTGAAAGTTCATTGCTCGGCATCGATCAACTCGAACCGCACCACCTCTACCAGTTCAATCTGGCCGATCTGTTGCGCCGCGCTTCGCATCTGCCCGGCGCGTTGGTGCAGGCTCTCCAACGCTGGTTGCGTGAAGGCAGCGAGGCTTCGCTCCTCGATCTGATCGAAACCTTGGCGGTTGGGTTGCCGACCGGTCTCTATGACTCTCAGGCGCTCGAACGTTATCTCCGGGCGGCGCTCGAACAACCCGGTCGTTCAAACCGCTTTACCGATCTTGATCGCGAGTTAATGATCGTTGCTACTGATCTCGATACTGGCGAACGAGCAGTCTTCGGGTTGCCGCCGCTCGAACACGTGCCGATTTCGCTCGCCGTTTGTGCGTCGGCGGCGATCCCCATCTTCTACCGCCCAGTACGGATCGGTGATCGCGACTATATCGATGGCGGGTTGCGCGGCACTGCCAGCCTCGATGTCGCTATCGAGCGCGGAGCTGAGCTGATCGTGTGCATCAATCCGATGGTACCGTTCGATAATCGCCGCCATCCACCCGGCGCTAGCATCAGCGATCAGGGCATTCAGCGAATCGGCAATCAAGTATTTCGCACCTTTATTCACGCCGGTTTGCATTACCATATCAAGCAAGTGCGCCGCCGCCATCCTGAAGTTGATATCATTCTGATCGAACCTTCGCGTCAAGATCGGATGATGTTCGCTGAAAATACGATGCGTTTCCGCACTCGGATGACAATTGCCCGCCACGGTTTCGAGAGTGTGGCCCACCATCTATGTGAACATTATCCGTATTACCGGGCGATGCTGGCCCGGCATGGCATTGCGATCAGCGATGAGCGGATCAGGCAGGATTTGCGCAACTTGCAGATGGCCGGCGATGACCCGCATCTCGTGCGCGCGGCGTTGGTGACTGGCGGCTCACTTCACACCGCTCCGGAGGGGCTGGCCTCAACGCTGGCGGAATTAGATCGTTTGCTGTCGCGGCTTGAGGTTGCCCGTTGAGATGATCGTCTATATCGCCTATCCCACCAGCTTGAATTTGCAGTCGGCAAACGCGCTGCAAACTTATACCACGCTGCGCGAATTGCGCTCGCGCCGGCCTGATACCCTCGCCCTGATTCCGCGCTGGAGGATGGAGCCAAGCCGGTTTTACGAAGTTGGAGCGGTGCATCTGCCCCGCCCGGCGATTGGCAAGCTCTCACGCTTCTATAAGAGCACGCTGCTCTATTATACGGAACATTCGGTGTTTGCCGCAATGACCGCGGCGATAGTGGCTCCCCGCCGGCAGACAGTCGAAGCAGTCTACATCCGCCAGCCGATTATTGCCGCGTGGTGGGCCGGTGTTTTTGGTCCCCGGCTTGGCCTGCCCGTGATCTATGAGGCGCATGATCTTGAGTCGCGCAACCCGTCACGGGCCAAGGAACGTTGGGCGCGTGGATTGCTTGATCTCATTGACCGGACGGCGATCGGTCGCGCGACGGCGGTTGCCTCACTCACCGCGGATTTTCGCCGGCTGTTGGCGCAGATCGGTTGGCGCGAGCCGGCTGATGTGGCGGTTATTCCCGATGCCTACGACGAGCAGATCTTTGCACCGCAAGATCGCGTCGCTTGCCGCACCGAACTTGGCTTGCCTCCCACAGCGCCAATCGTCGCCTATGCCGGCATGACTTTCGCCCACCGCTGGTTGGACGGTCTGCTCAGTGCCATCCGTGCGCTACGCGCTACCCATCCGGATTTGATCGGTTTGATTCTTGGCGGGCGACCCGGCGAACGGGCGGCGCTGGCGGCCCATGCGATCAGCGAAGGGTTGCGGGTCGCTGAAACCACGACCACGCCAGCCGACCTCTACTTGCTGCCGCCGCGTCCACAAACCGAGGTGGTGCGCTGTCTCGGCGCGGCTGATGCGCTGGTGATTCCCGATACCGTCACCGATGTGACTGCCTCGCCGCTCAAGTTGTTCGAGTATATGGCGTTGGGTATACCGGTTGTGCTGCCGTCCATTCCAGCCTTGCACGAGATCTTGCCGCCGCATCTGGCCTACAGTTTCACCCGGCGCGATCTGGCCGGCTTGCAAGCGGCGCTGAGCGCGGCGTTGGCCGAACGCGACCCATCGCTCGCAGCGGTGCGCCAAGCCTTGGCGGCTGAACATACCTATGGCCGGCGAGCCGAACGGATTATTGCCTTGGTGGAACGGGTGGCGAATCGCAAATAGCGGCAAAGCAACGCTGCGCTCCTATTGGGTTGGCGCTTGCCAGAGGCAGATACGGCCATCATGAGCGCCAGTAGCCAGTAATTGGCCGTCGGGGCTAAAGCTCAGGCAGCTCACGCCGGCACTGTGTTCGAGCACGAGCGGTAACGGTTGCACCTGTTCCATTTGCCAAAAGCGAGCGCTACGATCTTCGCTGACCGAAGCCAAGATCGGGAACCGCGGGCTGAAGGCAAGCCCGCGCACCGGCGCCGTGTGGCCCTGCAGGGTGTCGAGCGGGTGATAATCCTTGAGCCGCCACAGCCGAATGCTAGTGCCGCTGCTTGCGGCAATGATCGTGCTAGCCGGATTAAACGCGACGCTGTAAATGAACGTATTAAAGCCGTTAATCGGTTGGAGCGCTCGTTGATCGGCGACCTGCCAGAGATAGATCGCGCCATCATAGCAGCCAGCCGCTATGAGGGATCCATCAGGCGAAAAGCTCAATGAATGGACGAAGGGGCATGTCAATAGGCCAATCGGCTCGATTTTTTCTTGCCGTAGCTCGTACAGGGTGATTGCACTACCCCACCCGCCAGTGGCGAGGTACCGGCCATTAGGGCTAAATCCAACGCTCTCGATTGGGCAACCGAGGTATTGGATGGTTTGTAATGGTTGCCAATCATCCGTGCGCCAGATCCGCACCGTCTCGTCATCGCTGCCGGTCGCAGCCAGCTTGCCATCCGGACTCCACGCGACCGTGCGGACAGTGCTCTCGTGGCCACGCAGGCTGGTTACTTGTTCGCCAGTACTGACATCCCACACCCCAACGGTATAGTCGTCATAGCCAGCCAATAACCATGTGCCATCAGGTGAAAACGCGATACTCCGCACCTGACTGCCCGTGATCAGACGGCGTAACATCGTGCCAACCGGTGTTTTCAATCGAGTCGGGCTAGACTCCGCTGATGACGGTTGGGAGGGTGTCTCAATAGGCTCAGGGGCTGGCGGCGTTGTTGGTTGGGGTATGGGTCGTAAAGCTGCCGGAGCCGCAGCGGCTGGCTTACCACGCAGGCGGTGAAGCGCCTCGCGCATCTCGCGAGCCGATTGCGGTCGCTGTTCGATCAGCGTTGCCATACCTTGCTCGATCAACTGAGCCAACCCCTCAGGAACATGCGGTGCTAAGCTGCGGATCGGACGCAACGGGTCAGGCTGGCCGTTGACTAGCCGGGCCATACGGGTCATTGCATCAGGCGGCAGTACACCAGTCAGCAGGTGATACAGGGTTGCCGAAAGCGAGTAGATGTCGCTGCGCGGATCGGGTTCGCCATCGCGCATCTGTTCGTAGGGCGCATACGGCGGGGTAAAGCCGTAGACCTTGCGCGTGCCCGACCCGTCAATCCCGGCAGAGACCGTCATCCCGCCGCGGGCTAGCCCAAAATCGAGCAAGATGATATCGTGGCTTGGGGTGAGCTTGAGATTCTTTGGCTTAATATCACGATGGATGACCGGCACGGGCCGCGTATGCAAGTAATGCAACACGTCGAGCAATTGATCCGTCCACTTAACCACCATCGGTACAACCTGCGGCGAGGCGAACCGGCGGCCAAGGCGGGCCAGTTGATTACCGAGATCTTCGCCATGGATAAATTCCATGACCAGAAATTGGCCCTGTGGATCAATGAAATGATCGATCACACGCGGCAATGCTTGATGCCTGAGCCGGGCCAGTATTTGCGCTTCGCGCTCGAACGCCTGCCGGTAGGCTTCATCGTTAAACAGGGTCTGCTTCAGGGCCACGTCAATGCGTAGTCGCAAATCGCGCGCCTGATAGACAGCGCCCATCCCGCCTTTGGCGATCTGGGTGATGACCCGATACCGGCCTTGCAAGACTGTTTCCGGCGCAAGCATGCGCACTACTCCGGGCAGACGCGAACCCACTAAATCGTATTATAACAAAATGCTGGCATTGCGGTTGACCCTTGGGTTGTTTGCGTTCCTTCCTACCTGCGGGGTGTCGCGGCGTGATGCCCTTCAGGCATGCATTCCGCACCCCATGTGTCGTTGCGAGCAGCCGGGGGCGCAGCAATCTCCCCCTCACCTAGTGTCATTGCGAGCCGCCGGAGGCGGCGCCGCAATCTCCTGCTTAAGCGGGAGTGATCCGTTCAGGTATTCTGCCCGCTGAAGGGGTAGATTGCTGCGGGCACTGTGCGCCCTCGCAATGACCCATAGATGCAGAGGTGTTACACCGCTAGACCGTAGGCTTCGGCTAAGAGTTCGATCGGATGGCGAGTGGCGACGCCAGTTGCGCCGCTGATCTGCCAGCGACAGGTCTCGCTGTCGCAGAGCGCGAGGTCTTGGCCGCTGGCGCGCACGAAGTCGAACAGGGACTTGCCGACGTCCATCGCGATCTGATACTTCTCGCGCTTGATGCCGTAGGTGCCGGCGATGCCGCAGCATTCGGCTCGACTCTCGCGCAGGCGTAAGCCGGGCACCAGTCCTAGCACATCAAGTACTGGGCGGCCAATCCGGTGCGCGCGCAACTGGCATGGCGGGTGGTACGGCAATTCACGTTCGATCGGGCGGAAATCGGTGCGCAGGCGGCCTTGCTCGTAGAGATTGCGCAGAAACTCGAAGATGTCATAGGTGCCGGCAGCGACCGCGTGAATGTCGTCGCCGTGCAACCCCAGCAGCTCCGGCGCCTCTTCTTTGAGGGTGAGTGTACAGCTAGTGCTGGTGCCGACGATCGGGATACCGGCGCGAGCGTAGGGCAAGAGTTGGGCGACGTTGTATTCGTGATGGCTCTGCGCTGCTGGAAAGTCGCCGTTTGAGAGCAGTGGCAAGCCGCAGCAGCGTTGCGGCGGCACGATGACCTCAAACCCGAGGTGTTCGAGCACAACAATCGCCGCCTTACCGACATGCGGTTCATAGTAGTTCGTGCTGCACCCGTGGAAGTAGACGACCTGTGGTCGTCGCCCGTTGGTCGCCGGTTTGTGCCGTTTGAACCAACGCCGGAAGGTGTAGGTGCTGGCTTTGGGCAGCGGTGCGTGGCGATGAATGCCCATCACCCGTTCGATCATCCAGCGCGCCGGCGCAAAGTTGAGCGTGAAGTTGACTAGCGGCGCGTGTGGGCCGCTGCTGAGCCGCCCCACCAACCCTGAACGGGCGATAATCCGGTTGCGTAAGGGCATGCCGCGTTCGGCGACGATTTGGGCGCGGG
Source organism: uncultured Chloroflexus sp. (assembly GCF_937951745.1). Lineage (GTDB taxonomy): Bacteria > Chloroflexota > Chloroflexia > Chloroflexales > Chloroflexaceae > Chloroflexus. Next base: position 21,019 of record NZ_CALFBQ010000042.1, on the reverse strand, counting down.
CGCGGGCATTCAGCTCAGCGATGCGCACGCCGGTCGGGCAGACCTGATTGCAGACCCGGCAGCCTGAACAGTAGTCAACTGAAGCATCGGGCGACGGTTGGGCGGCATGGCGGAAGCGTTGCGCTTGCGGCCCGACGTATTTGGGGCCGGGGAAGGCATCGGTTACTGCTGCCACTGGGCAGGCTGAGGTGCAGATGTTGCATTTGATGCAATGATCGAGTGATTGGGTGAGTGAGAGTTCGATATGATCCATAGTGGTGATTCCTCTGCGAGCGCATGATGGAGCCGCACTGTTGTGCGGCTGTACGAAAAGTGGCGGCGAGCGCAGCTTATTGGAGTGCATCGCCTGCGGCGGTACTATCATGCCTGCCCGGCGGCCCAGCCAGTGGCGATAGCCGCCCCTTCGAGGCAGCCTTCGCGAATCGGATCGTAGCCGGCCAGCGCACCACCTACAACCTGCACATTTTCGTATACCAGCCGGCCAGCGGCGTCAAGCGGGCGCAGGCGTTGATCAACGCGCACCCCGCTTTGAAAGACGGGGTGGCCGTGTTCATCGAGAAACCGCGGCGCAAACCATCCTGCCCTGCCATCAGGCGTTTGCAGCGGCAGGGCGAGCGCCGTTTCATACAGATAGCCTTCAGGCGTGGCTCGCACCCCACCGCCAAGAATGCCGCCGGTTGCCAAGACCCAGTGCCGGGCAGTGTGACGCTGCTCGCGGGCTGCCGCCTCGCTGAAGACAGCGACGAGGGTGTCGCCAATGTGCTCGGCGCGCTGGACAAATCCACCCAATTGGATGCGGCCGCCTAACCGCAGCAATTCATCCTCTAGGATCTGATACAGCCGCATACCGGCCACCGAAACCGGCAGGGTGGGAATTTCAAAGATCAATGCGCCGGCCCGATTTTGCAGATCGCGCACCACCGCGGTGGCATGCCTGAGACCGAGGATGGCTGGCAGGCCGATGCGGGCATAACCACCTTTGCGTACATGGGCGGCCAATTGCTCGCCAAGGTTGGCACGGAATGCCGGTTGCTCGCACAAGCGGGCTAACGTCACCGAGCTGAAATCGTGCTGGCGCTGCGTAGGCGGCAGCGCCAACTGCGCCGCTTCAGCAGCGATGCCTTGTGCGCGCAGGTTAGCGGCGATCAGCGGCGGGAAGAAGTCGCGCAACTCGGCAAAGCCGGCAATGAGCGTAGGCCGGCCATCGCGCAATTGGCGGGCATCGCCGGCGATCATTGTGGCCGGGGCAAACGCGGTGGGGCGCAGTGCGCCTAGCGCCGTCGGCAAGAGCAGGTTGCGGTTGAGATTGCCAGCGAATGGATAGTCGGCTGCTTCGCCGATAGTGCGGACACGGGCAATCCCTTGCTCGATCATCGCCGGGCCGGCCAGCGCGTAGGGATGATGAGGGCGTTGGATAGCCAGTTGGGCAATCCCGGCCAGCGGGTCATCCACATCGGCAAGTAGATCAATACAGCCGGTTGACCAGTGAGTCGCGCCGTGACCTTTGGCCAGCACCAGCACCTTCTCGCCGCGTTCGGCGCGGCCAATTGCGGCCAGCATCCCGCTGAGGCCGGCGCCAATCACAATCGTATCGTACATAGACACTCTCCCAGCGGGCTATGCCTGCACATACTCGGTTGCGATAGCGGGATGCTGCGTCACTAACCCGCCTCCCGGCTCGGCCAACGCGCGCAAGCGGTGAATCCCCAACACACCGGCGTAAATCAACTCGTCAAGACGAGCCTGCCGCAACTGGTCGCCCCAGAGCACTGGCGTCAATCCCTTCCACCGCTCTTGGAGGAAGTGCAACATCGCTTCGTTGGCGTGAGTATGGCTGAGGCCATCGGCACAGCGCCGCTCGTAGAGCAGGTTAGCCGTGCGGTAGATGCACCAGCCGCCTTGGCATGGTCCCATCCCCATGCGCACATCGCGCCGGATATCGTCAAGGTTGTGCGCACCGGCATCAATCGCCGCAATAATCCGGTCGCGGGTGACCAATTCACATTCGCAGATCAGATCACCAGCAGCGTGTTCGCTTTCAACCAGTGCCAGCGGCTTGCCAAGCCAGTAGTGTGGCGTTTGGGCTGCCGGATCGGGTGACACCGTCACCATCGCGTGGGCGCGGTGCTCGAAGCGTGGCACCGGCAAGACCTCGCTCGCCGTGCGGCACGGTTGAGTATTACCAAGCCGACGGGCTAGCTCGTTAACCGTCTGCTCGGCCATCAGGCGATACGTTGTCCACTTGCCGCCGACAATCGACAGAATGCCGCTGACGCCATCACGCTCTTCGTGATCGAGCAACTTGAACGTGCGAGGAATATCGCGGTCACTAGCGACATCTTTATCTTTATAAAGCGGGCGCACGCCAGCCCATGCGCGCAAGGCGCGATACTGGCGGAAACCGGGAATCAGCTTCTCGCCTTCATCAAGCATAAACTGGATCTCTTCCGGCTCGATCCCAAATACATCGGGATCGGGGACATGCACATCAGTGGTACCGATCACGGCAACTGTGTGGATGGGCACGATAATATCGCCATCGGAGGGCAGTTTACAGCGATTAACGACAGTATTGACCATCCGGTGGTTCATTGCCACCATAGTCCCCTTACCGGGCACGACCGTCACCGTCACACCGGCCATTGCTGCGATCTTGCCGGCCCATGCGCCGGCGGCATTGAGCACGTAGGTGCAATCGATCCGGATTCGCTCGCCGCTGCGTAAATCTTCGACGATGGCCCCCACTACTCGATCGCCCACCCGCACCAGCTCAACCACATTGTGATACGTGCGAATCTCGGCACCATACTCGCGGGCAGCGAGCGCCACCGAGTGCGTGGCAAGGAAGGAGTCGGCTGACCCATCATGCACCTCAAACACGCGCGAAATGCGTGGATTGAGGGCCGGTTCGCGGCGCAGCATCTCGGCGACGCTGATCTCTTGCACCGGCACGCCGGTACGGTGGCAATTGGTTACAAACACATCGCCATAGCTTTCATCATCCCACGGCGTAATTACGAAAAAGCCAGAGGTCTGCTCGATGCAGTGGGGCATAATCCGGCGTAGGATGGCATTTTCGTGGGCGCATTCGGTGGCCGATTGTGGGTCTTTAGTCACATATCTCCCGCCGGAATGGAGCAGGCCGTGGTAGCGACCGGTGGTACCGTGGGTTATATCACCCTTCTCGACGAGGATGCAGCGAATGCCGCGCATTGCCAGATCGAGCGCACAGCCGGTACCGGTCGCACCACCGCCGATCACCAACACGTCGGTGGAGAGCGTTTGCATGCTGATCTCCTAACAGGCAACAAAACCGGCAGGATTGCTCCCGCCGGTCTTGTCGCATTAAACAGACACTGCCGCGCAGGACGGGCGGTACATAACCGATGACGGTATCATAACACCATCGTGCGGGTTACGCACCACTATGCATCAACCAAACTGCTTGGCGGCGTTGCGTGCATCGAGAAGCGTGCTCCCCAGCACTACTCCACCCAATCGAAGGTGCGGGTCACTGCCTTCTTCCAACCGCGATAGAGGCGAGCGCGGGTCTCTTCATCCATCTGCGGCGTCCATGTATGATCCACGCCCCAGTTGGCCCGCATCTCGTCGGTGTTCGACCAGAAGCCGACGGCAAGGCCGGCGGCATACGCCGCGCCGAGCGACGTCGTTTCGGCCACCTTGGGCCGGATCACCGGCACACCGAGGATGTCGGCTTGGAACTGCATCAAGGTGTTATTGTAGACCATGCCGCCATCGACCTTGAGTGCAGTTAGCTTCACCCCTGAATCTTGCTCCATCGCATCAAGCACTTCGCGGGTTTGATAGGCGGTAGCTTCGAGCACGGCGCGGGCGAGGTGGCCTTTGTTGACGTAGCGAGTCAAGCCCACAATCACGCCGCGAGCATCTGAGCGCCAGTAGGGGGCGAACAGACCGGAGAAGGCGGGCACGAAATAGATGCCGCCGTTATCTTCGACCAGATTAGCCAGCGCCTCTACCTCAGCCGACGAGGTAATCAAGCCAAGGTTATCGCGCAGCCACTGCACAAGAGCGCCGGTAATCGCGATCGAACCTTCAAGCGCGTAGACAGCGGGTTGGTCGCCGAACTTATAGCAGACGGTAGTCAGCAAGCCACTCTTCGATGGCACGATCTTGGTGCCGGTATTGAGCAGCATAAACGAGCCGGTGCCGTAGGTGTTCTTCGCCTCGCCGGCATCGAAGCAGGTCTGGCCCACCATCGCGGCCTGCTGGTCGCCAAGGATACCGGCCACTGGCACCCCAGCCAAATCGCCGGTGGCCGTGCCATAGACCATACTCGACGGCACAATCTTGGGCAGCATCTGGCGCGGAATACCCATAATGCCAAGGATCTCGTCATCCCAATCAAGGGTTTCGAGGTTCATCAGCATTGTGCGTGAGGCATTCGTCACATCAGTGACATGAACGCCGCCATCGGGGCCGCCGGTGAGCCACCACGTCAAGAAGGTGTCAATATTGCCGAAGACAACATCACCCGCCTCAGCCGCTTCGCGCGTGCCGGGCACATGATCGAGAATCCAGCGAATCTTGGGGCCAGAGAAATAGGTTGCCAGCGGTAGGCCGGCCTTAGCGCGGAAGCGATCTTGGCCGCCATCAGCCGCCAGTTCGTTGCAAATCTGGTCGGTGCGGGTGTCTTGCCAGACAATCGCGTTGTAGACTGGGCGGCCCGTTTTGCGATTCCAAACCACCGTCGTCTCGCGCTGGTTGGTGATACCGACCGCAACAATATCACTCGCGCTCAAGCCGCCCTTATTGAGCGCGCTGCGGATCACGCTCTGGGTGCGCTCCCAAATCTCGTCGGGGCTATGTTCAACCCAACCGGGGCGGGGATAAATCTGCTCGTGCTCTTTCTGGTCGTAGCAGACCACATTGCCACTGTGGTCAAAAATCATACAGCGGGTGCTGGTCGTTCCCTGATCAATTGCAGCGGCATACTTTGCCATGAGGACAGACTCCTTTGTCTCCAAGCATACCAAGTGGCATGCGAACTTATCCTTGGGCGGCGCGTTCGAGGGTGGCGAGCATTGCCTGCGCCATCAGGAACGCAGACGCCGCCCCCGGATCGCGATGGCCAATCGAGCGTTCACCGAGGTACGACGCGCGGCCCTTCGTCGCTAACATTGGTTCGGTTGCGATCATGCCCTGTTCACAGGCGGCAACTGCGGCGCGCATAGCCGCCAGCAGATCACCGCTTGCTGCATACTGCTCTTTCAGCGCATCGACCGCAGGCGCGATTGCATCGATCATCGTCTTTTCGCCGCGGGTTGCCTTGCCGCGCGTTTGAATGCCTTCGAGGGCAGCGCTGAGGGCAGCGATCAGCTCTTCGGCGCCGATCGTGGCCCGGTCGCCGATCGCCGTGCCGGCGCGGAGAAAGGCAGTGCCGTAGAGGGGGCCGCTGGCCCCGCCAACGGTCGAGATCAGCGTCATACCGGTCAATTTCAAGAGACCACTGATACTGCGATCGGTTGCCGTGGGTAGTTTACTCATGACCGTGCTAAAGCCGCGGTCGAGATTCACACCGTGGTCGGCATCACCAATCGCCGCATCGAGCCGTGTCAGATACTCACGCTGCTCTTTGACCCGTTCGGCTACCAGTTGAAGAAAGCTTGTGACATGATCGGCGGTGATCTGCATGGTTCCCCTACGTCAGTCTGGCGGCGGGGCTTAGCCCCGCCGTGGTCTTCCACCTACTTACATACCCCAGCGCAACGCAGGCGTATGCACTGGCGCATCCCAAAGCTTGACCATCTCGTCGTCAAGGCGGAGCAACGTGAAGCTGACGCCGGCCATCTCAAGCGAGGTGATGTAGCTTCCCACCAACGATCGAGCGATGGTGATGTTGCGATCCTTGAGGATGCGTGCTAATTCATTGTACATCAAATAGAGTTCGATCAGTGGTGTGCCACCCATACCGTTGACAAAGGCAAGCACGGCATCGCCGCTCTTGAACGGCAGGTCGTCGAGGATGGGGCTGGCCAGCATTTCGGCGATGTCGCGGGCGGGAGCGATCTTTTCACGGCGGCGGCCCGGCTCGCCGTGGATGCCAATGCCGACCTCCATCTCATCTTCGGCCAGCTCGAAGCCCGGCTTACCAGCCTGCGGCACCGTACACGGCGTCAGGGCCATGCCCATGCTGCGCCCGTTGGCATTGACCCGTTCGGCAATCGCCTTGCAGGTGGCCAGATCAGCGCCAGCTTCGGCAGCGGCGCCGACGATCTTCTCGAGTAGCACCGTCACGCCGACTCCGCGGCGGCCAGCCGTCCATGTGCTATTTTCCACCGCCACATCGTCATTCGTTACCACACTGGCCACCTCGATCCCCTCAGCGGCGGCTAATTCGGCAGCCATCTCGAAGTTCATCACGTCGCCGGTGTAGTTCTTGACGATATGCAGTACACCCTTGCCGCCATTGACCGCCTTGGTCGCGGCCAGCATCTGATCGGGCACCGGCGAGGTAAAGACCGCGCCGGGGCAGGCGGCATCGAGCATGCCGTAGCCGACAAAACCGCCATGCATCGGTTCGTGACCCGAACCACCGCCCGAAATCACGCCGACCTTGTTGTGCGGCGCACCCTTGCGCACGATATAATCGGGATCGAAATGCACATCAATCAGGTCTGCGTGAGCGATCGCCATCCCGGCCAGCGCCTCTTTAACGACGTTCTCCGGTGCGTTGATCAACTTCTTCACAGGCTTCCTCCCCTAACGTGAAGACTAACAGCCGTTACATGCCCAGCACATCTGCCAGCAGTGCCGCGATTGAGCCACCAATAAGCGGGCCAACTACCGGCACCCACGAATAACCCCAGTTGCTGTCACCCTTGCCGGCGATCGGTAATACAAAGTGGGCAATGCGCGGGCCAAGGTCGCGCGCGGGGTTGATCGCATACCCGGTGGGGCCACCGAGTGATAGACCAATACCCCAAACCAAAGCCGCCACTAGATACGGGCCAAGGCCGCTGGCCGGGCTGCCGCTGGTGGCGCCGTTGGCGCTGAAGATGGCGAAGATAATGAAGACCAGCGCGAAGGTGCCAATCACTTCGGTAATGATGTTGTTCACCGGATTGCTGATCGCCGGGCCGGTGCTAAAACAGGCCAGCTTGAGGCCGGGGTCTTTGGTGACTTCCCAGTGTGAAAGGTAAGTCAGCCAAACGAGGGTTGCGCCGATGAACGCGCCAATGAATTGGGCGATAATGTGCATTACAGCAGTACCAACATCGTAGCCGCCGCGCAGCATCACTGCGATCGTTACCGCTGGATTGAGGTCAGCGCCGGGGCTGCCTAGGGCAATAGCCGTGAATACGCCACTCATCACTCCAAATGCCCAGCCGGCAGTAATGACGATCCAACCGCCACCATTGCCCTTCGATTGCGTCAGCAATACATTGGCTACGACGCCATTGCCAAACAGAATCAGCACCATGGTGCCAAATACTTCGCCCAGAAAGGACGCAGGCATAGAGGGTCTCCTCCTTGCAACACAAACGGAACCAGTTCTTGCGAATCAACCTTGATCCGGCGTTCAACCAGAGAACGTGATGCGCGCCAATCATGACTCACGGTTAGCGAAGCATAACCAACTTGCACGCGCAACGTGGCGTGCCGGCGCATCTGAACTGGGCGTGCGCACCATCTGCGCTGTCGGCAGTGTGCGGCGACCCGCCCTGCGCACCTCCTTTCCAACTCTCTCTATGAGCGACACGATGCATTGCACCGTGCAATGCACACACGTTTCCTGCCAAGCGCCGTTGTGCGCTTGCCATCACGTTTCGACCGCGGCTAGGATGCCATCATCCCTCTTCGTTTCGTGGTTGGGTCGAGTTCCCTGTAATTGGTATCGTAGCAAAGCGGGTGAAGGAACGTCAAGCTGTGAAGAGGCTGTGCATCATGCAAAAGTGTTTCAATGTTGAAACGTCATCACGGCGTCAAATCATCACGTGAAATGTGGTAGCGAGTCATCTTTCGCCAGAGGGTGGCCCGGCTAATCCCTAACAAGGCTGCTGCCCGGCCCAAGCGTCCGCCAGCGGTGCGGATAGCACGGATAATCGCGTCGCGCTCGCTCAACTCTTGCACTTCCGCCAGTCGCGGGCTATCCGCTATCGTCAACGGAGTGGCATGGCGCGCAATTGCCGGCGGCAAATCGTTAACAGTCAAGACGCTCTTGGTGCCAGTTTGCGCCATCCGTTCCAGCACTACTTCCAATTCACGCACATTACCCGGCCACGGGTAAGCGCGCAACGCAGCGAGCGCATCAGGATCAAGCGCCACCGGCCGGCCCAACTGTTCGCTGAGCCGTTGCGCCATGTGGTTAGCCAGCAAAATAATGTCATCACCACGCTGGCACAGCGGTGGAATGTCAACGACAAACGCGCTCAGCCGGGCATACAGATCGGCGCGAAAGCGACCTTCTTGTACCAGTTGTTCGAGATCATGACCAGTGACGATCAGCCGGACATCGATCGGGACAGGGCGCGCGCCGCCTGATCGGATCACTCGCCCCATTTCGATGGCACGCAGCAAGCTCGTTTGCTGATCAAACGACAGCGCATCAATCGCTTCGAGGTAGATAACGCCGCCATGGGCCAGTTCGAGCTTGCCCGGCCGGCCCGGTTGCCGGTCGGTTCCTTCAACCCCGAACAATTCGCTGTCAAGCAATTGGCGTGGGATCGCAGCGCATGAAACCCGCACAAAGGGGCCGCCAGCACGGTTGCTGGCGTTATGGATCGCTTGGGCAAAGATCTCTTTGCCAACACCGGCTTCGCCACGCAAGAGCACCGCTCCGCGCCCGGCGGCAGCGATCCGCGCTTGCCGCAAAGCCTGCCGCATACCCTCACTCTGACCGATAATGTCGCGAAAGGTAAAGGTTGCTTGCGCTCCGACGACCTGTTGCACGAGCTGGCGCACGCTCTCGGTTGGGCGGAGCGTAATGACACTGCCCAAATACCGCCGGCTGCGATCCCAAACCGGGCGCACGCCGCAGATAACTGCCTGCGCGCCGGTAGGGGTTTGCCAGATGATTTCTTGTTCGTCAAGCGTGCTCAGGCTGTGAAGAGCCGCAGCAATCGCCGGCGGTGGCGGAATAACGCTCTCGAGCGGCCGGCCCGCGGCTGAACGCACATTGATGTCGAGAATATTCGCCACCCGCCGGCTTAGCCGGCGAATCTCACCGTGCGGCCCTACGAAGATCAGTCCCTCGTTGATCGTATCAAGTGTGGCGTACAGTTCGCTCAGTTGGTCATTGGCCTCGTTGAGCAGCCGTTCGGCACGGAGTTGGCTGTGCAACGCTTGCGCTGCGGCAATCACCATTCCAAGCGCGTAGGGGTGGTAGGCTTCGGCTAGGGTAAGAATGGCCAGCGCACCTAATGCCCTGCCATCCGGGCTGAAGATCGGGGCTGCTGCTAGCGCAAACGGCTTCAACCAATTGCAATAGTGCTCGTCGCCGCTGGTCTGGCAAGGCAACGCTTCACGCAGCGCCAAATCGATTGCGTTAGTGCCGGCGACCTCTTCCGTCAGACTAATGCCATAGCCGATACCGTATCGCTGCGCTCGTTCGATGACCGTACTGTCGCCGGCAAGGTCGATGATCGTACACTGCTCGTCGCAAATCACCACCGCAAAGCCGGGGTGATCGCTAAGCTGGTAGAGATCTTCGATCGATGAGCGGGCCAATGCTTGCAGATGGCTCCACCCTGCCAGATTGACCGGCCCTGTCTGTGGCGGACTGGCCAGATCAAGGCCGTGCGCTTGGCAGCGCGCCCATGATCGCTGAATTGGCGGGAGTGAAGATGTTGGCATCGCACACCTCGCGAGATCTTCCAGCTATGTATATTATAAGCGAAGAGAATTATCGATTGCATTGACATGGCACTGCTTGCCTAGCCTCGCTCGGTGTGAGCCGGTCTTGTTGGTTCTGGAGACGATTGAGGATCCGCTTATGCGCAATATTCGCTATTCAGATACATGAATTGACGAGTTGGCGAAAGGTCGGAATTATGGATAAGATCCTGCACCAATAATGTTGCTCGTGAGGCTGTCAGCGTCGTTTTACGGTTTCTAGGGTCTGCTTCTCATTCTTTGCCATCCGCGCTAAGATGCAACAGTGTGATGATCTGCCCAGTGCAGCGTGTTTCGGCCTCGCCGAATAACATGTCAGACATTATCTTCTTGGCGCAATCCGTTGTAAAACGTTAGGTGTGGCAGGTTTGGCTAGGCGGTTTTGAATGAGATTCTGCTCTACATGGGCAGGATCGTGTATTGGTTGATTACGGGTGATGCGCCAGTAATGCGCGGGTAAAGAATTGGCTTTGTGTAGAAATTCTGTGGTGAAATATGGAGTGCGGCAGTTTGACTGCCGCGCTCCATGAATATAGCTACACAAACGCCGCAATCCCAGTAATCTCGCGCCCGACGACCAACGTGTTGATCTCGTTGGTGCCTTCGTAGGTATAGACCGCTTCGATGTCAGCGAAATGGCGGGCAATGTGCCGGTCGAGCAAGATGCCGTTGCCGCCGAGCACTTCACGCCCCAGCGCCACGATCTGGCGCGCCTTGCCGGCGCAGTATTGCTTGGCCAACGAGGCCATACCCTCGGTGATCTGGTTTTCGTCTTCGTCACGCAGCTTGCTCAACCGCCACGCCATCAACTGGATCGCCGTCAAATCGCCGAGCATCTGCACCAGCTTCTGCTGCACCAACTGGAAGCCGGCGATCGGGCGGCCAAACTGTTCGCGCTGCAATGTGTAGTCGAGGGCAAGCTCATACGCGGCCTGCGCGTGCCCGACCGCTTCCCATGCTACGCCGTAGCGGGTGTTTTTGAGAATGTTGGCCGTATCGCGGAACGAGCGTGCCAATGGCAAGCGGTTCGCTTCGGGCACGAAGACGTTATCCAGCTTGATGTCGGCATTGATCACCGAACGCTTAGCGATCTTGCCCTCGATCTTGGTCGCCTGATAGCCCGGCGTACCCTTTTCAACCAGAAAGCCGCCGATCCGTCCAGTCTCTTCATCTTGCGCCCACACCACGATCACATCGGCGAAGGTGGCGTTTCCGATCCAGCGCTTTTCACCGTTGAGCAAATAGCCACCATCGATCCGCTTGGCGGTAGTGCGGATGTGCGCTGCATCAGAGCCGACGTGCGGTTCGGTGAGCGCAAAGGCACCGATCTTTTCCAGCCGGGCCATTGCTGGCAACCAACGCTGCTTCTGCTCTTCCGAACCACAAGCAGCAATTGCTCCCATCGCCAAGCCGCTGGTCACGCCGACAAAGGTGCCGACGCTGCCGTCACCGCGAGCAAGTTCGGCGGCGATCAGCCCAACTTCGACGCTGGTAAATCCCGGACAGCCGTAACCTTGAATAGTGCCGCCAACAATGCCAAGCTCGGCGATGCGCGGGATCAGCTCGAACGGGAATTCGGCCCGCTCCCAATAGTCATTGATAATCGGCAATACATGCTCGTTGCAAAACGCGCGCACTTTATCGCGAAGGGCGCGCTCGCGCGGGGTAAGGAGATCGTCGAAATGGAAGATGTCTATCCCGCGCTCGCTTGCGATCGTCATTGGTCGCCTCCTATAGATGAACGTTATGACGCACTGCGTAATAGATTATAGCACATCTCGCGATGCAGTATGCGGTTAGAGGGGTGGGTTAAGGAAACGCTGCCCAAAGGTGCAGGAGGTATCTGCTAGCAGTGCGAGAGGTGTCGTTCTTGCGGCGCGCAATGACGGCGGGGAAGCCGGGGCGTGATCGCCTGTCATTGCGAAGGAGCGGCCTGAACCAGCCGCGCTAGGTGCGCCCAACCGCAGTAATCTCCCGCTCCAGCGGGAAGCATGCCTGAGCGGGGTGACTCCGTGTTCGCGGGGGGGATTGCTGCACCGCGGAGCGGCGCGCAATGACGGGGGAACAGGCGATAGCGTCGCCGCCCTTTCGTGTACAATAGAAGCAGCACGATGATCGTCGAGATCGAGGTGAGCTATGCGACTCAGTGAAGATAAAGTGCGTCGGATTGCCGAGCGCTTGCACGACGAATTGGCCGAGCGCGGTCTCTTAGCCTACCGCGACCGTCCGGGTCAGCGCCCTAGCGATGGCCGCGCGTTGCGGGTCAAGGCAATCTATGATGCGATTGTGGCCGATCTGAAGATCGAAGAGGAGATCGACGCTGAAGTTGAGCGAATTCTGGCGACCTACAGCCGCGAGATCAAGGGCACCGAGCGCGATATTCTCTTCCGCAAGCATAAAGAAGAGGTAGCGCGCAAGCGGGGGTATGTGTTATAGTGGTGTTTCGCTGCTGTTTCATCGCGTTATCTCACCCAGTAGAGCAGAATGTAGTGCGGCCCAGTGTGCGGCACGACGAACTCTCCGCCGTGGGTTACGAAACCAACGGTGAGATAAAACGGTAACGCACTGGTGCGGCCATGGCACCAGATCATGTCGCCGCCGTGACGCCGGACATGCTCGATCCCGGTTTGGAGCAACGCTTGGCCGATCCCCTGCCGGCGAAAGGCGGGCCAGACCCCCATGCCGCGCAGTCGCCACGCCGCACGGGCCGGTATCTCAGCGAAATCTTCTGGGGCGAATGAGGCGATACCCACGAGCTGCTCATCAACGAAGGCGCCAGCGTGTAACGCTAGGGGGTGGTCGTCACCGGGATAGACGAGTTCGTCAATCGCTTGGTGTGGGCGCAGGATTTGTTGGCGCAGGGGCCGGGTTGCGGCGGCGCTGATGGGGCGAATCGAGTAGTTCATACGTTCTGACTTTAACGCAGAGATGCAAAGAAGGTAAAAGCACAACGGATTCTACCGCAAAGTCGCAAAGATATTTGAGATTGATCTAATGTAAATTTGCACCATACTTAAAGTCCTTTGCGACCTCTGCGTCTTGCGTCTAACGGTCTCTGCAACCTCTGCGTCTAACCGTCTCTGCGCCTTCGCTCACTCTGCGCCTTGGCATCGAGATAGTCTTGCAAAATGATTGACGCGGCGACCTGATCAATCTGCGCTTTGATCTTAGCCGGTTTGAAGCCGAGATTGCGCAACATTTGCTCGGCAGCGACGCTGGTCAGCCGCTCGTCGAACATTTCGACCGGGCAGGTAAGCACAGCAGCCAACGCATCGGCGAAGCGTTGCACCGCAACGGCTTGCGGGCCGTGTTCACCGCGCATAGTTAGCGGCAATCCCACCACCACCTGCGTAACGCCGCGCTCGGCGACGAGCCGGGCGATCTGGGCAATGGCCCGTTCGGGCGGGTGAGCGGCGATGGTGGTCAACGGTGCGGCGATACGGGCGCTGGCGTCGCTGATCGCCACGCCGATGCGCCGTTCACCGACATCTAGCCCTAGGATGGTCTGTTCGTTGGTTGTATTCACGTTGGCCGGATATGGTTAGGTCACAGCGGACGCCGATGGCGCAGAACATGCCGTACCTGCAACTTGCTCTCCTCACTCAATCCGAAGCCGGAGCTGCCAGCTCCAGCCGGGGAAGCGATCAACGTTTGGCGGTAGCGTAAAGCCGGCCAGTCTCCCGCTGACCACTAACGCTTGCAAGCCTGCTTCAGCTTCGACGCGGGTGCGGCCTAATACCGCATTCTGCACCGCCGCGCGTGTTGCCGGATCAAGCTCGTTGCCGCAGGCCGGGTCTGGCCCCACTGCACCATCAACGCGCAGGGTCGCGCCATCCCAACGCCAGCCATTGATCACCGCGGCCCGGCAATCACCCGGACGCAACTGGCCGTTTTGGATCAGTTGGGCATTAAACGCGTCAGCCAATTGGCGCTGGAAGCTGGCCGGATCGCCGCTGACCGCCAGCCCGCTGTAGTTCGCTTGCACGGTCAAGGTAAAGAAGCGATTGTCTTTCGGCAGAGACGTACCTATCGGCGGATCGACCATCTGCTCGAAGCCGGCTAATTGCTCTAGCTCGGCCCGGCTCGGCGAGACGGTGGTCGGTTCGAGGCGGAGATTGCGGGCTAATGCCAGCCCATCAAGCTGCCGGCGCGCCTCTTGGTCGAGCCGGGTCAACGCTTCGGCCAAATAGCGGCGTACATCGCTCTCTTTAATCACAAACACTTCTTCATCGGTTCCGCCGCCGATTGCATCATGCACAATCGTCAGCACGCCGCTGGTGAGATTAATCGTCGGCCCGCCGGGAATGCGCAGTTCGCGAATAGTATTTGCGGGAATGTTTGAGGCGCTGCCCGGCGAGCGAGCGATAATGCGCACTTGCGCTTCGCCGAGCGTGGTGATGATCTGATTGCCAAGATTCGAGGTCACTGCACCCGGTACTGTAACATCAGCCTCGCTGAAGAAGGGAATCGGCTGATCGTTCGGCCCGAAGGCAACGAACTCGCTTCCTGCGGGAATGACTATCGGCTGTGTGTTCAGATTACGCAGGATGATCGTTCCCTGCGCACTGCTAACCGGTGTCATCACGCCTTCCGTCACTTCACCGCGCAGACTGATAGCGACCGTCGTTCCGAGCGGTTCAGCCGCAACGGCGCTACTGTTCGCTGCTGAGGTGACCGGGATCATTGGCAGTGCCAAGCCGGTGATTGGCGTTGTTTCACGCGCCGGCAAGCGCACCACGATGGTTACACTGCTTGTCGCTACCTGCCAAACACCGAGTCCTATGACTGCGATAAAGAGTGCCGCCAATATCCATCTGAGCCACGATTGTTGCCGAAGAAGGGATCGAGGTGCGCTGCGCGGCGCCGCAATCGGTGGTGGTATATCAGTTAGCTCGCGTCGTGGTTGGGCAAAGGTACGCTGAGCGCGATCAGCATCGCTCCGCTGTCCGATCTGGCTTGCCCGCGCCACTTCAGCCTCTGAGAGTTGAATATCTTCAGGCCGCACCCGTGGTGGTTGGCGCGATGCCTCACGGGCTGACGGGATTGGCGGCGGTGGTGGACCGGTACGCTCTTGCTCGAAGGCGGCAGCCAGATCGTCAAGCGCGTCGAAGAACTCTAGGTCATCGTCACCCATCGCTTGGGCTGGCGGCGTTGCCGTGCCGCTGGTTGTTGTTGGAATAGGCCGTGTTGCCGGTGCTGCAATCGGACGGGTTTCGGCCGGCGCCGGTTTCGCGGTTTCAAACAGCTCTAGATCGTCAATGGCACCAGTACCGGCTAGTTCATCGAGTGCGGCCAGAAATTCGAGATCTTCAGCCGGCAGGTCTTCGCTGGCAGGTGGCGGGGGAGGCACCGGTGCTTGCACGTGCGCGCCGGTGACTTCGATCGTGGTCAGCCGGCTCTGGCGGGCCGCTTTGAGGATGGCCGGGTCGGAGCTAATGATCGTGAGGGCAATACCGGCAGCCGTCGCCAATTCGCGCAGTGCATCGGTGCCGGCGACGCGCTGGAGGAAGCTGGCGCCTTCGGGGGCCAAGATCTGCACGTTGGCGGCATGGGTGGCTCGTACCCGCGCCATGAGCGACTCGGCGGTATCATCGGGTAGCGCAAGGACAATCGCTGTCTCGTCGGTGATCATAGCCCCTCACCCCCGGCCCCTTTCCCCGCGTTCAGGAAGAGGGACGCTGCGGCAATGCGTCAACGTTATTCTATCACTCACGGTATTAGTCTACCACGCGAGATGGTTTATGAACATGTAGTCAGGGCGCGAAACAGCACTTCTTGGCTCTCACCTCTGCTCTCCCGCTAGGGGAGGGTGGAGAATAGCCACGAAAAACGACAAAAGGCACAAAAATAGACTATTTTTGCGTCTTTTTGTGGCTATTCGGCTCGATGCTCGCACGTTCGTCCTTACTCCGACTGGCATATGGCCCTTACCCGCAGCCCCTCCCCCAACGGGGGAGGGTGGAGAATAGCCATGAAAAGCGACAAAAGGCACAAAATGAACATCTTTTTGGCGCTTGTTTGCAGGTTTTTATGACTATGCCGCTCTGTGACCCTTTACCCCTCCCCGTGAACGGGGAGAATGGCTATGTAAAAACACTCACAAAAATTATTGAAATTTGTCATGCTTTTTGTGTGTCTTTGTGGCTATTCCCCTCACCCCGCCTGTTCGGCTAGCACACCGGCAGCGGCGTTGATCGCCGCAGCTAACTGGTTGGGATTGCGCCCGCCGGCTTGGGCAACTTCAGGCTTGCCGCCGCCGCCGCCACCGACGATCGCCGCCAGCGGCTTGACCAGTTGCACCGCGTTTAACCCGCGCCGGACAAGATCGGCGGTCACCATGGCCAACAATTGCGGCTTGCCGTTAATCTGCGCGCCGAGCACAATCACCGCGCTGCCCAGCTTGTCACGCAGATACTCGCCCATCTCGCGCAATCGCTCGACGGTATCGGCCTCGACCTCGGCAGCGAGCAGTGGTACGCCGGAAATCGTCTGTATCCGGTTCAACAACGTGTCGAGCTGTTCACGCGCCAGCTTGCTACGCAGCGCTTCCAGCTCTTGCCGGCGCTGTCGGTTCTCGGCCAACAAAGCTTCGATCCGCTCGGCCAACTGGGAAGGTTGGGCATTAATTCGCACCGCCAGATCGCGCAGCACTTGCGCCTGCTCTTCCACCCACACCTCAGCGCCGCGCCCAGTCAGCGCCTCGACGCGGCGAATACCGCTGCCGATACTTCCCTCGCTGACCAGACGAACAAACCCGATCTCGCCGGTACGATTGACGTGGGTGCCGCCGCACAACTCAAGGCTATCGCGTGAAGCATACTCACCGTTATCGAACCCGTTACCGCGCTCGATGGTCACCATCCGTACCGTGTCACCATACTTCTCGCCAAACAGGGCAATTGCGCCGCGTGCCATCGCATCCTGATAGCCGGTAATCTCCCAGCGCACGGCAGCGTCAGCCCGTACCCATGCATTCAGCCGTCGCTCAACCTCGCGCAACTCTTCGGGGTCAACCGGCTTCGTGTGGGTAAAGTCGAAGCGCAACCGATCCGGCGCGACGAGCGAGCCGGCCTGCGCCGCATGCTCGCCAAGCACATCGCGCAACGCGCGCTGGAGCATGTGGGTGGCGGTGTGGTTGCGCTGAATATCGGCCCGCCGCACCATATCGACTGTTGCTTGCACCTGATCGCCCACGCTGATTGTGCCATCAACCACCCGGCCATAATGAACGATCAGACCGGGCAGCGGGCGGCGAGTGTCTTCCACGCGCACCGATCCTTCAGGCCCAACCAGCAAACCTGTATCGCCGACCTGACCGCCACTTTCGGCGTAAAACGGCGTGGTATCGAGCACAATCTGCACCTGCCGTCCAGCGTGCGCAGTGGTCAGCGCATCGCCATCAGCCAGCATCCCGATCACCGTCGCCCGGTCGCTCAGCCGCTCGTAACCAGTGAAGTGGGAATTGGGCAAATCCAACTCGGCCCACAGCTCAGCTTCACTACCGCGCTTACTGGCCGCTGCTGCGCGTGAACGAGCGCGTTGCTCGGCCATCGCCGCCTCGTAGCCAGCTTCATCAACCGCCAACCCCTGCTCGGCAGCAATCTTTTGGGTCAGATCGAGCGGGAAGCCGTAGGTGTCTTTCAACACAAACGCATCGTTACCGGGAATCACCGTCTCACCGCGAGCGCGTACCTGCTCGATTACCGCATTCAGCCGGGTAATACCACCGCTGAGCGTGCGCAAGAACTGGCGCTCTTCCTGATCGGCGGCGCTGAGGATAAACTCGCGCCGCTTACGCAGTTCGGGGTAGGCCTCACCCATCTGCTCGATCACCGCTGTGATGACTTCAGCGAGGAACGGACGCTCAAACCCGATTGTGCGGCCCTGATAGGCAGCGCGACGCAAAATCCGGCGCAGCACATAGGCTCGGCCCAGATTGCCCGGCAGCACGCCATCGGCGATTAAAAATGCAATCGCCCGCGCATGATCGGCAATCGCGCGGTAGGCGCTGCGGTGGGCCTGATAGTGGGCCTCGTCGCTGCCGCGTGTGCTGATAATCCGATTGATAATCGCTACGAACAGATCGGTTTCATACGTGCTATGCACCCCCTGCATCACCATCGCCATCCGCTCAAGCCCCATGCCGGTATCAACCGAAGGGCGCGGCAGCGGCTGCATCGTGGCGCGGTCGTACTGCATAAACACGTTATTCCAGATTTCGACGTAATTGGGATCGTCGGAGTTTACCCCCTCGGCGCGCATCTGGCTTAAGTCATCGCCAATGTACATCGTAATTTCCGAGCAGGGGCCGCAGGGGCCGGTATCGCCCATCACCCAGAAGTTGTCTTTACGACCAAAACGCAACACCCGCGACGGATCGGCTCCTTGTGCGATCCACAACTCGGCAGCCTCATCATCAGGCGGCACTTCGTCATCGCCGGCGAAGACCGTAAACCACAGCCGCTCTACCGGCAACTGAAATTCTTCGGTTAACAACTTCCACGCTAGCCGGATGGCCTCGGCCTTGAAATAGTCACCGAAGGAAAAGTTGCCCAACATCTCAAAAAAGGTATGGTGGCGTGGCGAGGGGCCAACCTCTTCGAGATCGTTATGCTTGCCGCTGACGCGCAAACACTTCTGCGCCGTGACGGCACGGGTATACGGACGTTGCTCACGCCCTAGAAAGACATCTTTAAACTGCACCATACCCGAATTAGCGAATAGTAATGTCGGATCATCGGCAACGACTAGCGACGAGCTAGGCACGTGGGTATGGCCATGACGCTTAAAGAACGAAATAAATGTTTCGCGAATCTGCGCGGCGGTCAGTTTTTGCATAGTATGGCGCCTATATTCTCAACGGTAGAGGGTTGGGTACTGCTATCCGTAATGCAAAGAGTGCGTGTGCGAATGAAATCTCTTGCGAATGAGTGGTACCCTCGCCCGACCAACAATTTGACGCAACAAACCTCTTCCTCGCGCTATTGTAGACGATTGTGGCGGCGACCGTCAACCGTTTTGGCATGGAAGATGAAGGGCAGGCCGGTAGGAGCGGTGCGGCTGTGGTGCAGGGAACCCCCTCGTGGGGGGCCGTCACCCACGAGGGAGGGGCGGGCGTAGCGCACTCACAGTGGATTGATATGAGCGGAAGACATTCCGCCTTACGAGACACTGCGCACACTCACCGTAGAGCGAATTCATTTCGCCCACCATGAATGTGCGGACATGGTAGGGGCAAACCGGTGGTTCGCCTTTGTGGAACCGGGGGGGTCTCTGTCGCCCCGAGCAGGTTGTTGGGAGCGGAATGAATGCCGCTCTACAGGAGACCATCCCCCCTCCCCCGTGTGGGGGAGGGGCCGGGGGTAGGGGGAGCAGCATACTGCGCCCCTCCTGCGCCCCTGCTGTGTCTGTCCCATGTTCATTGACACTTAGGTCACGGTGTGTTACACTGGTTGTGACGCATTGCGTCATTCTTTTCCCTGCTCGAAGTCATATCCGGCAACAATGGGGTTGCCCGTCGCTCAATGTTGAACAGGAGGCATTTATGGCGCTCGTATCTCTTCCGGCCAGCCTCACCCGCATCATGCAGCAGGTGAATCTCCCGCTTGTTGACACCTTTCGCGCCTTACGCGGCGTTACTCCGCAAGAGATTGGTCTCTTGCTAAAAAGTATTACCGCCAAACGGCGGCCTAAGCGCGTGCCGCCGATCAATAGCGATTTCTTCGATATTTTGGGTGAACTCTCGCCCGAAGAGCGGGTGATCCAGCAGAAGATCCGCTCATATATGGAAGAGAAAATTCGCCCGCTGGCCAACGGCTACTGGGAGCGCGGCGAGTTTCCACACGAGATTGTGCCGAGTTTTGCCCGCCTCGTCGCTGAAACTTTCGGCACCCGGCCTTACGCTATCGACGCGCTCGGCCCGGTGTTGACCGGCGTGGCTTGTATGGAGCTTGCGCGGGTCGATCCTTCGATCTACACCTTTTTTGGCGTGCATTGGGGCTTGTGTATGGGGTCAATTGACCTCTTTGGTTCGGACGAACAGAAGCAGCGTTGGTTGCCGCCGATGCAGCGCTTTGAGTTGATTGGTTCGTGGGCGCTGACCGAACCCGATGTCGGCTCGGCGACCGCCGCCGGTCTCACTACTACCGCCCGCTTTGAGCGCGGTCACTGGGTGATCAACGGCGCCAAGAAGTGGAGCGGAAATGCGCCGATCGCCGATCTCAACATTATCTGGGCGCGCGACGTATCCAACAACCAAGTGCAAGGCTTCATTGTCGAGCGTGGCACGCCGGGCTACGAGGTTGAACGGCTGGAAGGCAAGATCGCCCTGCGCACAGTGCAGAACGCTAACATCCGGCTGGTCAATTGCCGCGTGCCTGAAACCAACCGGCTGCCGAATGTGGGCGGCTTCCGCAGCATCGCCCGCCAACTGGCGATCACCCGCGCCGCGGTTGCGTGGGCGATGACCGGAGTGGCGATGGGGGCGTATGAGAAGGCGTTGGCATACGCTCAGCAACGTATGCAATTCGGACGGCCCATTGGCGGTTTTCAGTTGGTGCAGAACAGTCTGGTGCAGATGCTGGCGAATGTGACGGCGATGCAGACGATGTGCCTGCGTATGAGCCAGATTGCAGCGCGCAATGGGACGATCAGCCACGAGCACGCCTCGCTCGCGAAGGTTTTTTGTGGCGAAAAGATGCGGGAAACGGTGGCGTTGGCTCGCGCTGTGTTTGGCGGTAACGGCATTCTGCTCGAACACGAAGTCGCACGGTACTTTGCCGACGCCGAAGCACTCTATTCCTACGAAGGCACCCACGAGATGAATACGCTGATCGTTGGGCGGGCGATTACCGGCATGTCGGCGTTTGTGTGATGGGTGTAAGAGCGTAAGGGCGTAGAAACAGTAGAGCCGTAGCTTCTTTTAACAGAATATTGCCTCTGCATCCTTGCCCCTCACATTGCCGTATGCTACAATCGTCCTACGTTCACGCTAGGTAAAAATGCTTATGAACCGCGATCTCAACTTTACGCTTGAATGCTCACCTGACGAACGTGAGGCCCTTGTAACTGCGCTCCGCAGCGCTGGCGCCGATGTGCAGCAGCAGCCGGTCAGAGATGTTGATTGGCAGACCATTGTCGTGCTGTT